>SKRM01000026.1 GCA_007118495.1 Bacteroidales bacterium | reverse complement strand
GTTTTGCCGGCCCCGTTGTGGCCGGCAAAACAATTGAATTTTCCGGAGAACTCCAATGTGAGCTCATGGATGTTCCTGAACTGGATGACGCGCAACTTTCGGCAATACATTTTCTGACAGCTATTTATTCATGCCACCACAAACGGTAAAAACCTGTCCGGTCACATATGACGACATATCCGAAGCCAGAAAAACCGCCATCTGTGCCACGTCCTCAGGTGTCCCCGGGCGTTTCAATGGTATTTTCTCAGCCCATTCTTTCTTAACATCCTCTGGTAGTCTGGCTGTCATTTCAGTTTCAATAAAACCTGGGGCAATGGCATTTGCCCTGATATTTCTGGCACCAAGTTCCTGGGCAATAGATTTGGTAAATGCTATCATCCCTGCTTTGGATGCTGCATAATTTGCCTGACCGGCATTGCCTCCGAGCCCAACAATTGAACTCATGTTGACGATGCTTCCACTACGTTGTTTAAGCATATATTTCTGGGCAGCCTTTACAAGATTAAAGGCAGATTTCAGATTGATGCGTATCACATCGTCCCACATTTCTTCAGTCATTCGCATCAGCAGGGTATCTTTGGTAATTCCTGCATTATTTACAAGAATATCAATACTGCCAAAATCAGATACCACCTGATTTACCAGATCCTCACCGGCATCAAAGTTGCCTGCATCTGATGCATAAGCTTTTGCTTTAGCCCCCATTGCAGTAATCTCCTGTTCAAGTGCCTTGGCGGCTTCATCATAGTGTAAATCAGAAAAAGCCACGTGGGCGCCCTGGCGGGCGAACTCAAGAGAAATGGCGCGACCAATTCCACGGGCACCTCCTGTAATGAGTGCGGTTTTACCTTCCAATAATTTCATATGCTTTAGGTTTTTGAATGATTTGAAAATACGGTTCAAAAATTTCGAATACAATGGGTTGACTTATGCTAAATCCACTTAACCAGATTAAAATCCTGACGATGTGACAACAAGCTATGCCTGGGGAACAAGCGGAATGCGTAGTTGAATACGCCCGCACGCTTAGCGGCAACCTCACAGCTGAAGCTGACCTGACTTCCTTCAGATCTCAAACGTTCCATTTCATAAACAGATACTATTTCTCTGGAACCATCAGGTGATTTCTGCACAAAAACAACTTCAACACCGAAATCTGTATTTTTGAGCTCTTTGAAATCAAGTACCAATTCTGCCTTAAAGGGTTCACCAAGCAACAGGCTTTTGCCTGAATTGCCCATCAACTTTCTGTCGACCACAGCTATACTGTCCCAACCACGCATGATACGTGATTTCCATCTTGATAATTTTCTTGCCAATGCGTATTCATCACGTTGCATTTTTTCGGTCGAAACAAACAAGGGATCGTAAAAGTGCGTAAAATAATCATTAAGCATACGCTTATTGGTATAATGGGGAGCTATCCTGGCAATACAGTTCTTGATCCACCTTACCCACTCTACCGGGACACCCTTTCTGTCTTGTCCATAGAACATGGGGACTATCTCTGATTCAAGCACATTGTAAATGGTTTCAGCGTCAAGTTCGTTCTGAAAATCCTGGTTATCAAATGTCTTTTCTTCTTTAAGCATCCATCCGGCTTCTTCTGTGTATCCTTCAGCCCACCAGCCGTCAAGTACACTGAAGTTCATTACACCATTTAAAACAGCCTTCTGTCCGCTGGTTCCTGATGCTTCTTGCGGACGGGTTGGCGTATTAAGCCATATATCCACACCTTTTACCAACTCTCTTCCAAGCTCCATATCATAATCTTCAAGAAATAGAATCTTACCCATGAATTCTTCTCTGCGGCTGATCTCCAAAATATGCCTGATCAGTTCCTGACCAGCCTTATCTGCGGGGTGTGCCTTGCCGGCATAAATGAACTGAACTGGCATATCAGGATTGTTAACAATCTTAGCCAGCCGATCGAGATCATTGAAAATTAAATGAGCCCGCTTGTAGGTGGCAAAACGCCTGGCAAACCCAATGGTAAGGGTATTGTGGTCAATGGCTTCCATCATCTGGTAAATCTTGCGCGGAGTCTCTTGCCGTCTGGCCAGATTGGCCAATAAGCGGTTTCTGATGAATTCAAGTAAGGCAGATCTGCGTTTGTTCCTGATCTCCCATATGGTTTGGTTGGGGACATCGTATATTTTTTCCCACACTGATGGATCTGACACATTGGCCAAAAATTCTTCACCAAATGTTTTTGTATATAACTTCTGCCATTCTTTGTCAGTCCATGTACCATAATGAACGCCATTGGTTACATGGCCTATATGCACTTCTTCAGGAAAGTAACCGGGGTACAAATCTTTGAACATCACCCTTGATACCTTGCCATGAATCAGGCTTACGCCGTTGATATGCTGTGCCAGTTTGGCTGCCAGAACACTCATAGAATAGTCTTCAGACATATTCAGGGGATCCATTTTACCCAAACCCATGAACTCTTCCCAGCTGATACCCAAGCGATCAGCATAATGGGGCATATATGTTCTCAACATATCTTCACTGAAAAAATCATGCCCTGCAGGAACAGGAGTATGCGTTGTAAAAAGGCTGCTCGACCTGACTACCTCTACGGCTTCGGAGAAGGTCAGTTTTTCATCCTGAACATATTTTCTCAGCCTTTCAAGTCCGGTAAACGCTGCATGTCCTTCGTTGCAGTGAAATATGGCGGGTTTGATTCCAAGGGCATCAAGCAACCTGATTCCACCAATACCCAGCAGGAACTCCTGTTTAAAACGGTTCTCCCAGTCACCTCCATAAAGCTGATGGGTAATGAAACGATCAACGGGAATATTTTCTGAAAGGTCAGAATCAAGCAGGTAGAGGGGGACCCTTCCAACGTCGATACGATACACCCTGGCATGTAATGTTCTGCCTGGCAATGCAATACTGATCTTGATCCTGTTCCCGTCTTTGTCTCTTACGGGTAATGCTGACATTCTGCCAAAATCGTGGGCTTCGTAGGTATCAATTTGCTCACCTGCAGCAGACAAGTTCTGTGTAAAATACCCATAACGGTATAACAGACCTATTCCCACCATGTCTACATTATCGTCACTTGCCTGCTTAAGGTAGTCGCCGGCAAGCACACCCAAACCTCCCGAATATATCTTGATGGTTTCATGCAGTCCATATTCCATTGAAAAGTAGGCGATCTTACCACTCGATCTTGACTCTCCGGCCTTCATATAATCGTGAAACATTTTTGTAACCCGCTTATATGATGCCATAAAGTCTTGGTCCTTAATCAACTTGTCAAAATGCTCCATGGATAATTTATCCATGAGGGTAATTGGATTTTTTTGGCTTTGAGCCCAAAGTGTTGGGTCAATTCGTTCAAACAGTTCCTGAGCATCATAGTTCCAGGTCCACCATATGTTTCTTGCCAGAACCGGAAGGTCATTCAGTTTTTTGGGGACGTTGACTTCAATGGTGATCTTCTTCCACTTAGGCCGCATCGTATCAACAGGGGGCAGGGGTACACGGTGTACCGGTTGTTTTTTGTCTCTGTATAAATCATGCCTTTGTGCTGACTCTTCAAGCGCTTCGTGAAAGGCCTGTTGATAATACGTGATTTGTTTTTCCCATCTTACAAGTGAGGCAATTTCCCTTGACTTGATTCTGGCTTCAAGCAGATGGGTGTGACTCACAGGATCTGATGGATGATCTGCGTCTGTCAGCATAGGCTCAGGTGCTTCTCCTGCCCATCCGAACATCAGATCGCTTAGTTTTTCAGTAAATTCCGCTTCATTACCATCATTTCGGTTGAGAATATGCAATGCGGGTGCAGTTTCTCCATAATGTTCCGTAGCCCAAAGAGAGAATCCCGACCGTGTGGTTGTTACAGAGGGAATACCCATGGCGATGCTTTCCATTGGTGTATATCCCCATGGTTCGTAATACGATGGAAATACCGTAGCATCAAATGCAGGCAAGAGTTCAAAATATTCCATATTGTATATACCGTCCTGGCCATTGAGATAGGCCGGTGTAAAGATCACCCTGACCTTGTCTCCGGGACGGTTTTCAAGCCCGACTTTCTTTAAACTGTTCAAAATAGCATCTGTGTCCGGATCCGCAAGATTATGGGTGAGGATGGGGGATGAGAGTTCCCGATCAGAATCTCCCCCAATGCGGGCTGCCAGATCCTGACAAGGTCCGGTCTGGTTGCCAGGCACAAGAATAAAGGCCACCACCGGAACAGTAGTTTCTCTTGTATTCAATTTGCCAAGGGCATCGATAAACAGGTCAATGCCCTTGTTTCTGAACTCATACCGGCCACTATGGGCAATGAGTAGGGTGTTAGCCGCCAGGTTTTCTCCCAACAGACTATTGGCCACCTTCAAAAGTTTTTCCCTGCCTTTGATACGGTTGCTTAGTGTTTCATGAACTTCACCGAAATAACTGGCATCAAATCCGTTGGGTGTTACCAAATCTGGTTTTCTGCCCAGAAATATTTCACATTCTCTTGCCGTTCCCGCGCCCACCGTGGTAAACACATCGGCATTTCTGGCTGATTCTTGTTCAAGACTGTGTTTTGACTGAACCCCCAGGTCTCTGGATATATGCTCAATTTCCACAGACTCCATCTCGTTGTAAAGGGCTTTGCCATGACCTGCCATTGATCTGCCAATTACCGTGGCATGGGTGGTAAATATGGTTCCACACTGGGGGACCTTGTCGTGCAGATAAAGCACACCGGTTCCCGTCATCCACTCATGGAAATGGGCTACCAGGCTATCGCTTGAAGCCAGGTGATAGGAATAAAAGCTTTCTATGAGTTGTGCAGCAGCATAACCGAACATGGCCGGTTCAGTATAATCCCACTGTCCGCTGAGTGAGTTCAAACCATATTTCAACCAAAAATCGGTGAAAATTTTGTCTTTCTTTCCAAACAGGGGTGTAAAATCAACAAGGATTGCTATGGGTTGACCAGGTATCTGCCACCGGCCAATCCGCATGTGCAGACCCTCATCGGTCGCATGATCCCTCCACGAACGGAACAAATAAGGATCTTCTATAAATTCGGGATGTTCATGGGTTTCTTTCCATACATCTGGACCAATGGTTATATAGTTATCTTTAAGCTGATCCGAAAGCAACAAAGCTTTGGAACTTATAACAGTGTGAATACCTCCTATTTTATTACACACTTCCCAGCTGACTTCAAAAAGGAAGTCGGGTTTCAAGAGTTTCTTATTCATATGTTGGTATATATTGACTATTTCACATCAAAAAAGGACGTGAAATTACAAAAAAAAACGCAAACGTAGTGGCAACGGATCAGGCCTTTGCAGTCGTTTTGGCAGTGCGTTTACGCAGACCCTGTTTTTGCTGGCTTTCAACCCGAATGCCCAAATCAGACAGAACATTCATATAATTGATAAAAGCATCATAAGGTGAGCTGTACGGGTTGAAATATTTATGCACATCTCCATCAGAGAACCACTTTGTACACATATAGTAGAAATGGTCGCTGGCCTGAAGATATCGCCAGCGTTTAATAAGGTCGGCATCTTTTGTCTTCTTTACTTTTGACTCAAGCTGATAAAGTGATCTGAATGCTTCATCCTGCATTTCATTTCCGAGCCAGGCCGTAAGGTCTCTTTCTTCATCTGCCCACGAAATGGGATAAGGTACGTTTAAAGGTGCCGCAGGCTGTAAGTCAGCAGAAAGCTGCGACGGTGTTTTAAAATTCATGTTTCCCGATTTGAAGACAAGCCCGGGAAAGACTTTCAGAAACTCAAATATGCCTGTTTCAGCCCACTGATGCTCACCAAATGTTTCGTAGTCCATAAAAAGATTTACTACTTCATCTCTGGCATCTGTTTTTGTTATCCATTGCGTAAATTTATCTGCTGTTAAAGGCCATTCAGACCAAGTTCTGTCTGAAAACCTGAAGGCAATATCGTCAGATAACCTGAAGTTCTTTAGCAGCAGTTTCAATTTGGGGTTAGACGCACTGCAATACATTAGGTTTGGGCTTTTCCAACCCAAAATATGTTTGGCACCTTCTGTGAGCATGGTCTTATAACCTAATTCACTGACCAGTTCACCAATTTCATTTGAATAGATAAGCTCTGTATTACGAAAAGTAACAGGCTTCTTACCAAAAAGCTCCTTCATTTTCTTCTCATGTATCCTTACCTGTTCGCGAAATTCTCCGCGACTCTTCAGCGAAGCCAGCGAATGTGCCCAGGTTTCTGCCAGAAATTCAACAGATCCGGTAGCAGCAAGCTTTTGAAAGCTTTCAAGAACTTCAGGTGCATAGCGTTCAAATTGCTCAATGGCCAGGCCGGATAAACTGAAACTCACCCTGAAATCTTTCCCAAACTTGCCAATTAAGCCCAACAAAATATTATTTGCCGGCAAGTAGCATTTTTCAGCGACCTGCTGCATGATGAAGCGGTTTGAATAACCATCAAAATAGGGATGGTCAGTACCCATGTCAAAAAACCGGTAAGTGGCCAGACGAAAAGGTTGATGGACCTGAAAATACAAACAAATGGACTTCATATGTGCTGGATTTTATTTGCTGGTGGTTTGGGTGTGTGCATGTACCACCTGTTGATAAATATTTTTCACTTTAGTGCCTGCCTGATCCCATTTAATAAGCTCAACTTCAGCCTTACCATGGCTTCGAAACATAGAAGGAAGGGCAGGGTAATGAAGTAATCCGTAAATAGCATCAGCCATGGCATTCACATCCCAGTAATCCACTTTCAGGGCATGGTTAAGCACTTCAGCAACACCTGACTGCCGCGAAATGATCACAGGTACGTTTGAGCGCATGGCTTCGAGTGGTGATATGCCAAAAGGCTCTGAAACAGAGGGCATAACATATACATCACTGATGCCAAACATCCGGTCAACATCGTCACCCTTCAGAAAACCTGTAAAATGAAACCTGGTGGCCATACCCAGAGCAGCGACTCTGCGGATCATGCGTGGGAGCAAGTCACCGCTGCCAGCCATGACAAAGCGCACGTCGGGCACTTTTTGCATCACCTTGTATGCAGCTTCAATAAAATATTCCGGGCCCTTCTGGTAAGTTATGCGCCCCAAAAAGGTAACTATCCTGTCATTGATTTGCTTTTGGGGCATGAGTTTCGACTGCTCTTTTTGGGGTTCAACCCCATTATGAACAGTGATGACTTTTTCCGGCCTGATGCCATAACGGTTAATAACCACATTCCTGGTCAGATTGCTCACAGCTATAACCACATCGGCCGCTTCCATGCCGGTCTTTTCAATTTGATAAACGTCTTGGTTGATATTTTCACCTGAACGATCAAACTCAGTGGCATGCATATGCACTACCAGGGGTTTGCCACTGGCTTTGCTGGCCTCAATACCGGCCAGATAGGTGAGCCAGTCATGGGCATGGATAACATCAAATTTATGTTGTTGTGCTATGGCAGACGCCACAATGGCGTATCTGCGAACTTCTTCCATCAGGTTTTTCCCGTAACCTCCGGCAAAATTGAATTTACGTGAATGTAGGCTTAATTGCTCAAGACTTTTTCCACTTTCAAGTTGTTCAACAATACGATAATATTCATCATCGGTAGCATAAGGTAAAAGCGTGGAGTCAATTTCAAGGTATGATATCTTGTCCCAATGTGATTTATACACTTCATCTCTGATATCCACAGTAATATCAGAAGCATTTACGAGCCTGATCTGCTCTGATTCCTCATCACCAAAAAGCCTGGGCACAACAAAAATAATTCCGGTCCCGGTTTTCATAAGTGCCCGGGTCAAGCCATAGCAGGCCGTACCCAAGCCACCTGAAATATGCGGGGGAAACTCCCAGCCAAACATTAATACGTTCATTCCTTAACAGTTTTTTTTGGTTTTTTCGATGTTGCGGGGCGGCTCATCATCTCCATTCTGAGTAACTCAGACACACTGGCTGCAAATGACAGGGCACCAGAGGCCTGGTGTGGTGCATCGCCTTCAAACAACTCTGAAACAGTACCAATACCCCCCTCTGACATGGTATCTTCAAAAGCACCAAATAGTTTTCTGATTTGTAACTTACCTTCTTCTCCATGCAGCTCAAGGTAAACATCAGCCAGTATCCCCATCAACCAAGCCCACACGGTACCCTGATGCAGGGCAGCATCACGTGCATAGGCATCACCGGCATAGTGTCCCTTATAGTGCATATCACCGGGAGATAAAGTCCTGAGCCCCCTGGGTGTAAGTAATTGTTTGATGCAAATGTCCAGAACATGGTGCTTCTGGTTTGCTGACAGGGGAGAGTATGAAAGAGATGCAGCAATTAACTGGTTGGGACGAATACTGCTGTCTTTTTTTCCGTTGTATGAATAGTCAGCCAAATACTTTTTTTCGTTGTCCCAAAGTTCTTCAATAAACGAATGCTTTATCCTTTGGGCAATATCGCTCCATTTTGAAACAAATGATTTGTTTCCAGCAGCTCTGGCCAGTTCAGCCGCAAAGCAAACCGCATGATACCAAAGGGCATTCACTTCAACAACATATCCATACCTGGGTGTCACACAACGTCCGTTGACCGAAGCATTCATCCATGTTAAAAAGGGAACCGAAGGGTCGATGAATAAAAGTCCGTTTTCATGCAGGCTAACCCCTTGGGTAAGGCCAGAAGCATATCCTTCAAGGATGTTTTCTATTATATGTCCGAATTTCTTCCAGACTTTTGCTCTGGCCGTATCCTTATAACACAGCTGCAAGCTGCGGATAAACCATAATGAAGTATCAGATCCGTTATAAACAGCTTCTCTGCCCACATATGATTCAGGGAACATAGGTCCTTTCATCCTGGCAGTCATTTGCCCAATAACAGTTTCACAAAGGTCTTTGCTTTCAAATGCCAGTGAAAGTCCGGGTAAGGCTATCCAGGTAAAGCGTCCTGAATATCCATGCCAGGGATAACCTGGTGTGATTGTTATCCCCTCGGTTGTCTTGTTTACAAATTGCTCAGCCGCTGCATGCAGGCAATTTAAATATGTGTCTCTGGGTGTTCGTTTACTTAATTCACCTGAGAATAATCTGTCCATTGAAGTAGAAGCAACCGCCGAAGTGGAGGCAGCAAATATCACTTGTTCACCTTTTTTTATGGGGATATCAAAAAAGCCCGGAACAAAAAGGTCTTCGTGAGGATCATAGCCCCTTTCAGCTTCTCTGATGTATTCCAGCTGATCAAACCAGTCAGGAGAGTGTATATACTCCATTCTTTTTTTTGAGATCTGCATGTAAAGATCAGGGTAGCCATCATATAATTTCATCCTGATCCCATTGGCGACAGGCTCATATCTGGTATTCACGTCAATATTTCGTTTACTGAGTTTGTGAATTTGCCTGAATGCAAGAAAAGGCTGTATCCGCAGGGTAGTGGGAGAGGTGGCTTCTTCAAGGGTATAGCGTATCAGTACCATTTCCTTTCCAGTAATAAAAACGGTCTCGCGGGTAAGAACCACGCCACCCACCCGGTAGGTGATAACTGGGATTAAGTCAGCAGAGAAATACCTGACGTATTTATGTCCCTTGGGATGAAATACCCCGGGGTACTTGTTCACCCCCAGATTGAATGCAGCATCTCGTTGGATCACAGTCTCATCTACTTTTGACAGCAGTATGTGTTGTTCTCCATCAAGTTGGGGTTGTGGACAAATGAGCAGACCATGGTATTTTCTGGTGTTGCAACCCAGAATTGTTGTACAGGAAAAAGATCCGGCCCTGTTTGAACGGATCATTTCCTTGTTAAGGGAGTACTCCAGGTTAATCAACTGGGTTTTGTCAAAATTGATATATCCCATTTGATACAGAATTATAGTTTGGAAAGGGTTGGAATAAAAATAAGATCGTCCAACGAATTTACATAAAAAAGCAATGCCAGAGCAAAAGAATACACTACCTGTAACGTTGAAAACCAGATTGGCTACCATTTTGTTTCATTGCCCGCTCTTCGCTACGCATAAAACGTTGCAAACGCCGATGCAATGATCCGCTTACAAGTGGTTTTAAGTCTGGCTCACCCGCCTCATGCCATGCAGCATACCAATACCCCGATATGGCATTGACTGCTCTTCGCATTTGCCTTTCGACCATCCCCTCAAGATTTGCATGAAAAACACCGGAAAAATCTGCAGAAAAAACCCTTTGTAAAGCCTGTCCTCTCATCTCGTGGCTATATATCCTGTCAGCGGTCAAAGAGTCAACAAGATTGTAAAAAACCATATAGATGGTATCAACCTTTAAATGGCTTTCAAGAATGAGTTCCCAGGCCTTTTCAAGGGCACAGTCAATTGGTTCAGGTTTTCCGGTAATATAACTGTATGTAGATGCATACAATTCGGGCAATCGTGTTTCCCATAGAGCATGTATTCCCTGGCTCATATAGGTCCGGCCATTGTAATATAAGCTTGTGTGCAGGGGGGTGCAGGCATCTGCAACATAATGTCCCAGATAGGCAGAGTAAAGCAATATCCTTTTGGCATCCATGGTCTCAAATGCTTTCACAAGCAGTTGATAATGATCATAGATCGCCCAGGGAAGCATGCCATATTTTTCAAGGGTATCCAGTGAATATCTTACAATAGCCTTTTCTCTCTTTCTGGGAATTTCTGTAAAAGGATAACTACCGAAATGGTCAGCATCAAGAAAATGCCTGGCAGCCTCACCTTCAATAACATGGGCTCTGCGATCGGGATCTATCGATCTTTCAGTGATGAAATCAAGGTGGTTTTTATAAAATACCAGCATGGTGGCAGGTAATGCAAAAACCGCCTTTCTGTTTAAAACCCGGTGCGCATGAAAGCCAAAAGGATATGCGCGAAAGTTTACAATTACCAACAATATGCATATTACTATGCATGGCAGCCTTATGGCTGAAACGGATAAAAAAACGGGGTTTTGTGACATGGAGATGAAGATATCACAAATACCCCGGATTATAACCAAGATACTATCGGCAAGGTGTTTAATGGCCTGGAAACGTAACCAGGCGGTCGTTTTTCAGTACCGGAACCACATCGGTTGAATCAGCTGTGATACAATAATCAATTACGTCATCCAAACCCATTTTTCTTAAACGATGCCGGTGGGCTACTTTATCCATAAAACCCAAAAGATTATCTTTGGCCGCGTTATAAAGTTCTACGCTTGCAATGGCTGAATCACAGGTGGTGTGATACAGGCCTTTTGATCTGGATATAATCTGCTCAACCGCTGCTCCGGCAAATAGGGCATCTTCGGTACAGAACCTATCCTTCCACCCCGCACAAAGAATCACAACCGGTTTGTTTAACCGGACGGCATATGCACAAACCGCCGACAGGTTAACAAACGCACCTATGGCAATGCTGTTTTCATGCCCTGAAGCAATTTTAATGGCTCTTGTACCATTGGTAGTATTCATTACGATGGTCTTTCCCCTAAGCGATTGATCCATGAAATTATAGGGTGAATTTCCAAAATCGGCACAAATGAGGGTTTTTCCATCCCGTTCACCAGCACAAATAAAGCCTTGCTTCTTGTAATGTTCACTCTCCTGAATGGTTTCGACCGGTATGATGTCTTTGACACCATTGTGAAATGCTGCACACATAGCTGAAGTAGCCCTGAATATATCGGCTACAATAACCAATGCATTGCTTTTTGAAAACAAAGACCATGACAGGGGAGAAAAACAGACCTGTATGTCAAATTCACCTTTTTCTGAATACATCCAGACTTAGCTTTTTTTATAGAATGGCAACTTAACCACTTTGGCTTTCAATAACTTACCGCGAATCTCAACAAATATCTCTGTATCAGATTTCATAAACGACCGGTTTACATAACCCATACCGATGGGTTTCTTCAGGGTAGGTGACATGGTCCCTGATGTCACATAGCCAATCTGATTGCCCTCTTTGTCGGTAATTTTATACTCTTTTCTTGCAATTCCCTTGTCAAGAATCTCAAAACCAACCAACTTTTTTTCTACTCCTTCTGTTTTTTGGTTCAACAAGTTTTCTTTATTCACAAAGTTTTTATGATCAACAAATTTTGTTGCCCAGCCCAAACCCGCTTCAATGGGTGAAGTTGTATCATCTATATCATTACCATACAGACAAAGTCCTGCTTCGAGTCGCAGTGTATCTCTGGCTGCCAGGCCAATGGGCTTGATCCCGAACTCGCGTCCTGCTTCAATGACCGCCTCATAAATTTTTACTCCATCCTCATTCCTGAAATAAATTTCAACACCCCCTGATCCAGTATATCCCGTGGTTGACACAATGACATTTTTTGCTCCGGCAAACGTCATTTCCCTGAAAGTAAAAAAAGGCATTTCTAGCAGGTTTTCACTTGTCAGTTTCTGCATAGCTTTCAATGCAAGCGGACCCTGAACAGCCAATTGTGAAATATTGTCAGAGGCATTGGTTAATCTGGCTCCAAATTTCTCATTTTGCTTGCTGATCCATTTCCAATCTTTATCAATGTTGGCTGCATTGACCACCAACAGGTATTTTTCCGCATTGATTCTATACACTAAAAAATCATCCACAATGCCACCCTGCTCATTGGGAAAGCAAGTATACTGTACCTTACCATCAGTAAGTACCGATGCATCATTCGAACTGACCCACTGGATGAGTTCGAGCGCAGCCGGGCCTTCAACCCAGAACTCACCCATATGTGAAACATCAAATACACCCAGGGCATTTCTGACGGTCTCATGTTCTATGTTAACTCCTTCAAACTGAACGGGCATGACAAAACCGGCAAAAGGTACCATTTTGCCTCCCATTTCTTCATGTTTGCTTTTAAAAACAGTGGTTTTCATTCTGTTGGGTATTTAGTAGGTAAATTTTTGGTAAATGTCACTTTGCGGCAAAAGTACACGATTTTTTTATCATGTGACTTTCTCAGCAAACACGCTATGGAAAAACAATCTTGCATAAATAAAAGTTCATACTCAACGTAGCGGCTGACGAAAAAAGAGGGGCTCATGTACAGCCCCTCTGTAATTAATTGTGATCTAACTTGATTGTGTAAGCTGAATGATAATTTATTGCCGGTCTCTCGGACCTTCAATCAGTTCAAATGCAGGTGGCGTACCACTGGCAATGCAACGATACTCAGCCTCCAGATATGACCTGGAAAAATTATCATTAAATGTTTCAAATCCGACAATGTAATGAACATCTATGCCACCTGACTGGGGCACGGCATCGGGATATCTGTTCTGCAATACCTTAATAAGGCCCTCTTCAACAATACGGCGGAACATTTCATCAACAACCGCATCATGTCCTTCACTGTCAAAAATGGCTCCCAGTGCGGGATCCAAATAATTTCCCGCCTCGTCACGCTGAAGACGTCTGGCCAGCAGGCGCATGTCAAAGTTCGAGAAAAATGCACTGGCTCCATAATAGTAGCCAAAATCAGCGAATACAGCATGAGGAATCGGGTCTATGACTGCCAGATGCATATAATCGCTTTGGGTCATAATAAAACGTGTGGTGGGATCAAAAGCCCATCCCAAAGCCCCGAATACATATTGTTCCGACTTGGTTTCAATATAGCTTGTCCTGTGCCACTCCAATTCGTAAAAGGTAAAATGGGCAATGACATTTGAAGTGACGCCCCCCGAAAATTGCCTGAATTTGATAACTTTTTCAGTACCCTCAATCGCATAGGGATATTTGTTCCTGAGCCAAACCGGCAAATACAGGTTTGCAGGATTGTCGTCTGAAAAATTATTATACTGGGCAATAGCCCCGCCAAATACGGCGTAGTCATCGGCTGTCATTTCATAACCCACATATGGAATATCCTCGCGCTTTTCGATCATCGTCCACCTGTTTCCATCAAAATGGTAAGTTTCCAGGTTTTTGATAGTCGTGCCGGCCTCAGTGAAATTGTAGATCAGACTTTTTGTGTCACCGGCTACTGCCTCAGGGTAATTCCTTAACAGGAAAAAAGGCAGGTTGTTGCTGGCCGGATTCGAGGGTGTAAAAGCGTTGGATACACCAAGTTGCGCATAGTCGGCGGCTGTCAGCTCATAACCAAATCCGGCTTGATACCAGTCAGGATCCTCTATAAGCAAGTTATATGTTACCATGGCACTGCTACCTTCATTCAGGGCAATGAATTTCCGCGACAGCATGGAAGGGATATAATCCATGGCCGGGTGGCTTTCAGAAAAGGCCTGATGAGAGGCCACCTGACCTCCAATGGCATTGTAATCAGCAGCTGACAATGTGTATTCAATAGACCTGCTGTAAGGCCGTTGCAGGCCATCCAGTTCTTCATACAAGTCGCTGTTTGGTTCACATCCGCCTAAAATAAACAGGATGGTCATCAGACTGAAAAATATTTTCTTTCTCATAATGTTCGATTTTGCAATGATATTATTTTAGAAGTTTATCCTGAAAGACAAACTCCAGGTTCTGCCAAATCCGTAATAAACAGTAGCCGTATCGAAATTGAAGGTGGCACCGTCTGTAGCGTCGGCAATATAGGATGTGTCAAACAAATTGTTCACATTGGCAAACATGGAGGCATTCAGGTCACCAACCTGAAACCTGTACCTCAGACTCATGTCAACAACCTGATAAGAGGGCATCTGCCAGGCCTGAAGTCCGCGTTCTGCTTCGACTGTCCTGTTTTCAACATTAAAATCTGCAAAAAGCCGGTCAAAATGTGTAAAGTCAAAGCCAACTACCACCCTGGGCAGCACTTCATAGTCAATGGAAAAACCAGCAGTGGTCTGGGCTGAATTACCAACGCGCAACCCACCCGCATATACTGCGTGCGTACCAATCAATTGCTGAAACTCATCATAAATTTCTGCAATTACATCATCAGTCCAGTTCCAATCGCCAAATGAGAACATCCCCTTAAAACTTAAGCCAGGCAGTGGCTCGGTTACAAAGTCCAGCTCAACCCCCTGATGCAGTGCATCCAGGCCAGTCAGGTTAGCCATCATATCACCGATTCGACGTGTAAGAGCCTTGTCGAGCCAGTTAGTACGGTAAACGGTGAGGTTTGCCGACAAGAGTCGACTGCGATATCCGTAGCCAATTTCGCCGGATAACACTCTTTCATGCCTTACTCCGATATTGATCTCATTGGTAAATCCGATGAATGCGTAGCGGAAAAAAGGAGCGCGGGTAAAATACCCCCCGTTCAGAAATACATTATGCAGGTCTGAAATATTATAGTTGACACCACCCTTAAAGCTGTATGCCTGAAAGTTTACCCAGTCTGATCTTGACTCGGGACTACCTGCATCATAAATGAAATAATCTGTGCGGCGGTATCCTGTATGCGACAATGTTGCGGATAAGAATGCTGAAAATTCATCCGATACGTACTCAGCCTGGGTAAACATACCTGCCCAACGAACCTCACCAAGGTCATGATAAGTGATCTTGTCTCCTTCGCGTAACAATTTTTTGGGGTCACGATTAATGTTACGTGAGTTTCCCGAAGCCGTTACATCAAGAAAGTACTCTCCTCCAAGTAAATCTTCGACTTCCTGGTAATGATAACCGCGGTAATACCGCAAATCAAGCCCACCGGTAAACTCAATCTGGCCCACATCTTTGGTCAGGGTTGATAACACCCCATACCAGTCGTGCTGGTTAATGGCATTGGCGACAATGGCTTTTGATCCCGTTTCAGATAGGGCGTTTTCAGCCATAACCGCGTCAAAGTCTAAAAAGCCGTTGGGTGTAAGCATTGTCATTTCAAAAGGACGCCCGTCGGTACTATTGAACCTGAGCCAGTTTGAATTGTCCCCTGCAATACGACGCCCACCACCCGAAGAAATAGAAACATAAGCAGAGGTTGAAAGCGTGGTTTCAGGATTTATTGACCAATAATGATTCAGAGAAATCTGGGGTTTGTGATAAAAGTTGAAAGATCCGGTATAGAGTTCTCCGTTCTTGATTCCCATGGCTGGGTTGTACCTTCTGTAGTCACGATGTTCTCTGTAGGTCTGGATCAGCTGTCTGGGCCATCTCTGGTTATGGAACTGTGGTGCTCCAAAAGCCGTGAGTGACAATGTGTGGAAATTAGATACCCTTTTTGAAACATTTACAAAATATGACCATCCTTCATAATCCAGCCCGTGGACATAACGATTTCCAACATTTCGGCTGCCTGATATGGTTGCAGCCCAGCCATTATCAAGCAGGCCTGTAGAAAGGGTCAGACTTTGTTTGCTATAGCCATCACTTCCAAGGCCGGTTGAAAACGAGCCCCGGCGCTGTGCATCCGTTGAACGGGTAAGTATATTGATAGTCCCACCAACTGAACTGATGGCCAGACGCGAAGCACCCAGACCACGTTGCACCTGCATAGCACTTGTCACATCAGAAAGACCTGCCCAGTTCGACCAGTAAACCCGTCCATTTTCCATATCATTTACGGGAACGCCATTGATGAGTACTCCAATATTGTTCGAGTCAAATCCCCTCAGGTTGATTCTGGAGTCGCCATAACCACCTCCATCTTTGGTGGCATAAACACTGGGAGTCAGTTTGAGAATCTCCGGGAACTCTTGGGTGCCAAGACGTTCGGTAATAATGTCAGCCGTAATATTTGAGATGGCTACCGGCGTCTGTCTGTCGCGTGCAAAAGATGATACGACCATCACCTCCTGAAGACCTATGGTACTAACCTCTAATCTGATAACACCCATATCATAATCTCTGGTGGCATCCACCGTGATACTCTGGTCAAGGTAGCCAAGGTAAGAAATCCTGACAGTGTAGATACCAGCTTCAACCCGCATTTCAAAACTACCATCCAAATGGGTAGTTGTCCCATACGACCGTCCGGTATCCACATTGGTGGCCTCAATCAGGGCAGCAGGCAGAGTCTCTCCTTCAGTATCCATCACCCTCCCCCTGATGTTTGATGCAGCAAGCTGGTGCCCGGTAAGCACCAGCAGGAGCATGATCACAGAAAATTTATATATAATTTGTTTCTTCATTTGCTTGTTGGTTTATTATTTACCTGTTAATCTGAATGCGTTGTGTTACCACACTTTCACCTGAAATTACCTGAACCAGGTACATACCTGTTATTAAAGATCCCACATCAATTTGAACTTGATGGCCTGAAACTCTAATGTCTTTGATTAACTGACCGCTTAAATTGAAAACACGGATACGCTCCATGGGCTGATCACCCGAATCAACGGTAAATGTAGTATGGGCAGGGTTCGGGTACATGCGCACCTGTAGGGTTTCAAGTATGGGACCTGCAGATACTTCTGAATCAAGAAAGTCAGCTTCCATGCGGGGTTGGAGGCGGCTTACCTCGAAACGCTGGTGAACAACGGCAATGATATCCTTGGGCGTGGTTGGTACAGCCATGCCAAAATAATCAAGCAGTCCGGGTGAGTTGGGTGTGCGGATTTCACCGTCATCAGTTGCATCATAAATCATATACGACTGGTTGTGGACAAATGTCTCCGGATTTTCGTCTTTGAATGAAACACCCCTGACAATAACCAGCATACCCTGATGTCCCTCAGTCAGGTCTGCCAGGGTAAGTTCAAGGGGGGCAACAGTATTGCCCGTTGAGCTGGGTTGACCCGGGTCTTCAGTTGGTAAGATCTGAAACATATTCTGGAACATTGTGAGTTCACCTGTAAATCCTGTGATACCGTCATAAAGTTCATAAGATGTTTCAACCACACCTGCCGGATCATCAATCAAAATGGCTGCGGTTTCATCCTGTACATAAAACTGTCCCCTGTAAGCTTGTTGCAGATGGGTGATGATTACTTCACCAGTTATGCGGTAAACTGTCCCGTCCTGCCTTCCTTCATCAACCAGGGCAGCTATATTCGGAAACTCTAAAACACCTGGTGCCGCTTCTATCTCCACATTGTCAACCCACCAGCGATGGGCGTCATCTCCCTGATAAACAAAGGCCAGGTAAACTATTTCACCCATATAATCTGCCAGGTTAATGGTTCTCAGGGTCATTTCTCCACGGGCCACATCAGACTCATAAAGTTCGACAAAATGCTCAAGTTCAGGATTTCCGCTTCCGGTAGATATCCAAACACCACTGTATCCATAATCATTCATGAATTGGTTTCGTTCCATGAAGTTCAGCAACATGATTTCGTCGTCCGGAAGTTCAATCTGTGGTGTTACCAACCAATTGTCGGCCTCTCCGTCTGTAAAAAAACTATGGTGTGCCGCTCCGGCATCTACTTCCCAACCACCGGTTTCAGCCAGTTGATAGTGTGTCCAGCCGGAAGGAGGGAAGGCCTCGCCTTCAAAGGATTCAGTAAACGGAAACTCTGTGATGCGGTCGGGATCAAGAGGGACCATGACAATTTCTACTACCAGGTCTTCTTCAACGGCTATCAAACCTGCTTCTGTCTTATACCCCTCAGCGGTAACCTTATATGTGTAGCTTCCGGCAGGAACCTCCTCAATCACAAATACACCCGGTTCTAATTCTTCATCACCAAAAGTTAGCACGACATCATCTATGGCCTCACCTTCTTCATCAACGATATTGAAACTTACAGTAAAGTATTCGAGGGCAATAAAATCAGCCAGCGCCCTGGGCATAAGCTGTATATCATCGCGAAACTGATTTATTACGGCCACAATATCCCTTGGCGTTGAAGGTACCGGTGTGCCAAAATAATCAAGGGCAGCAGATACGTGGGGAGTGCGCAGTATTCCGGTAGCGGTGGCATCATAGATGCTGTAGTTTGTACTCGGACTGAATGTCGCTTTATCCTCAGGAGTCCCAAAGGAAACCTGGTTAACCCTTACAAGCATAGACTGATGTTCGGGTTTGAGGTCTTCAAGTGTGATCAACAAGGGTGAAATCTCATTGCCAGTTGAGGATGCCTGGCCGGGATCTTCAACTGGGATAAGCTGAAGTTGCTCGTTATATACATCAAGTTTTCCTTTTATACCGGTGATCCCATCATAAAGCATATATTGGGTAGTGATAATACCACCGCTATCATCAATCATCATGGCAGCCGTGGAGTCCTGAATGTATTTCTGGTTCCTGTTGCCGTGCTGATGGGTAAGAAATGCCTCAAAGTTCAGTGTGTAGACGGTTTCATTGTCTGGTTTTTGCATGCGCAACGCGGCCATATTGTGCATTTCAGTGATTCCCATGTCATTGAATGAGCGGGCAATGATCTGAATGTCATCAAAAAACAGATGCACTATGGCAACAATCGTCGTTTTCTGCTGTGGGATCGGGGCCCCGATATAATCTACATCCCTGAACTCGGCCCTGAATATGGCATTGCCTGATTCATCGAAGATGTTATAATTCTGGCCACCAACAAATATGGTACCTGCTTCAACATCAAATTCAACATCTTCTATCACTACCAACCGTCCCTGATCATCGGCAGTAAGCTCATCAATGGTTCTTTCAACCGGAACGGGCGTATTTCCTGATGAAGATGCTGGCCCCCAATCTTCGACAGGAATAAACTGCAGGTTGTTGCGGAAAGCAACCAACCTCCCTTTGATATCTGTCAGGCCGTCATTGATTTTATAGGTTGAGGTAATGATTCCCGCATTATCGTCCACCAGAATTCCTGCCGTTTCATCCTGGATCCATTTCTGGTTTCTCCAGGCCTGCTGAAAGGTAAGGATGGCCTCACCGGTAAGCTTATATACCGTTGTTTCATCGGCGTCTTGAGACCTGAGCTCAAGAATGCTCGTAACCTCTACCACAGCGTCTTTTTCCTGTGCATACAGGCTGCCGCTGCAGAAGAGAATAAGCAAGAATAAAACACCAGAGGTGTTAAACAGTACATTTTTTCTCATAATCAGTGGTTTTTATGATTAATATAGTTATGTGATTAATTATCAATATGTTAGAGCATGCAAACTGAATACATAAAGGGATAATACCCTATTATACGCTAAATTATGAAGAAATGCCGAAGCAGGCAAACGACTTGGTCTGTTGTTAATAAAAAGCCAGTATTGTTAATAACAAAAGCTGTTCCTTTTCCTGAAACAGCCTCTAATAAGGATACTAAAAAAGAAGTTTCCTAACCAATTGCTTTTGTTACCAATGATGCCGCTTCTGTAAGTAGCACTGCTGACTCAACCTTCAGGCCAGATTCATCAATAATTTGCCTGGCTTCTTCGGCATTTGTACCCTGAAGCCGCACAATAATAGGAATATCGATGCTCCCGATATTTTTATATGCATCCACAATTCCGTTGGCAACCCGGTCACAACGCACTATACCGCCGAATATATTTATCAATATAGCCTTAACGTGGGGGTCTTTCAAAATGATACGAAAAGCCTCCTCAACTCTTTTGGCATTGGCTGATCCACCAACATCAAGAAAATTGGCAGGTTCACCTCCGCTCAGCTTGATGATATCCATGGTGGCCATGGCCAGGCCTGCACCGTTTACCATACAACCCACATTTCCATCAAGTTTAACATAGTTCAGATCATGCCTGCCTGCCTCAACCTCCTGAGGATCCTCCTCAAGTACGTCTCGCATTTCAGCAATGTCGGGATGGCGATAAAGGGCATTATCATCAATGGTCATCTTGGTATCAACCACCAGGATTTTATTATCGGATGTTTTGAACAGTGGATTAATTTCAAGCAATGAAGCATCATTTTCAAGATATGCCTTGACCAAACGGGGAACAAATCTTACCATATTTTTAAAAGCACCTCCGCTCAGGCCAAGATTAAAAGCAATACGTCTGCATTGAAAAGGCTGTATACCAACTACAGGGTCAACAGGTTCTCTGAATATCAGTTCAGGAGTTTCTTCGGCCACTTCTTCAATATTCATACCACCCCTGGGAGAGTATACAATCATATTTCTGGAGCTTGCCCTGTCAAGCAGGATACTCATATAGAACTCCTCAGGCTCAGCTTCACCGGGATAATAAATACCCTGTTCAACCAGAACTTTACGGACCAGTTTGCCTTCAGCAGAGGTCTGGGGAGTAACCAGTTTCATGCCAAGTATAGCTGTTGCGTGGGTTTCAACCTCTGAGAGGCTGCGGGCAATTTTTACCCCACCACCTTTACCACGACCTCCGGCATGTACCTGCGCCTTGACCGCCCAAACTCCCACACCGGTTTTTTCAAAAATAGCTTCTGCTGCCGGAATGGCATCCTTGACATTTTCAACCAATATGCCCATGGCGACGGGTACATCATACCGCATCAGCAATTGCTTCCCTTGATATTCATGTAAGTTCATAGCCCCTATTTTTCATTAAAGAACAAATGTACATGTTTTTTTTTATGCGTGAAATACAAGCATACGCACTAAAAAAAAACATGGGAAAGAGAAGCGGTTCCTTCTGTACATCGTCTTTTTTTGAATTAAAAAACAAAATGACGGTGTTTTCAAAAAAGATATATACATGAACTTTTTTCTCCTCCTGTAAAATATTTTAGTTATGCTTCCCGTTCTACAATTAACTTAAAAGAATCAACCCAATAGCCTATGAAACAAACCAATACTCTTGAAATGGAAATCGTTCGTTACCTGCAAACAATCACAAACAACAAGGCCAAACCCGGTGCTATCCTAGAAAACAGTATGCCCGATAACCAGGAAAATACATTTTCGCGCCACAACGCAAACCTTCCCGGCCGGCATGTCATTGCCAATATCATGGGTTATGCACGGGCTTTGCAGATCATTAAATGCAAACGTGGTGAACAATTGTTTCTGATAGGTAATTAGTAGCCAAATGTTTTCCATGTTAAAACCATTCCGGCTGGAAACACCGGAATGGTTTTTTAGTAGATATAGAATGAATAATGTATTATTTTTGCTACATCCAACACCTCCTTGCAACAGCTATCAAACAATTGAAATAACTAAATGATGAAAAGATGAAGTCAATTTCGAAGTATATTACGCTTGTTGTATTTCTGGCGGCCATTCTGTGCCAGTCTTGTAAAAGCCAGGAGCTTTGCCCGGCATACTCTCAGGCAGAGCATGAATATCAAGAGATATACCCAGACCAAACCTGAATACAAAAGTTTTGGAAAAAAAAGCACATAAATACCTAAAGAAACCAGCCTGGCTTCGCATCAAGCTAACCAAAGCCCATGACTACCGTAAAGTCAAAGGGACACTTGACGAAGGGGGTTTACACACCATATGCGAAAGTGGCGCCTGTCCGAATAAGGCAGAATGCTGGGGAGAAGGAACGGCTACTTTTATGATACTGGGTGATGTCTGTACCAGAAGCTGCCGATTTTGCAATGTAAAAACCGGAAAACCTCTTGCTCCCGATCCGGATGAACCTGAAAAAGTCGGACGGGCTGTTAATAAAATGGGGGTAAAGCACTGTGTGCTCACAAGCGTAGACAGGGATGATCTTCCAGATGGCGGTGCAACCATCTGGGCAAATACAATCAGGGCCGTAAAAAATCATTCACCACAAACTACCATTGAGGCCCTTATTCCTGATTTTAAGGGTAAAGTATTTGATATACAAACCGTTATCGATGCACAACCTGAAGTAATCAGCCATAACCTCGAAACCGTTAGAAGACTTACAAAAGAGGTGAGGGTATTTGCCAATTATGACACAAGCCTGAAAGTGCTTGAATATATTGCCAAAAACAGCCAAATCAGAACCAAATCAGGTATCATGCTGGGCTTGGGTGAAACTGAAGAGGATATCTTGCAGACCATGGATGATTTGCTTGCAGTAAAATGCCAGGTTTTAACCATGGGCCAATATCTTCAACCTTCAATCAAGCATCTTCCAGTACAAAAATATGTTACACCCGCTGATTTTGAAAGACTTGGAAATATGGCCAGAGAAAAGGGCTTCAAATTTGTTGAGAGCGCACCACTGGTAAGATCGTCATATCACGCGGTAAACCATATTTAACAAACTACCACCAGTTTCATTAAATCATCCATGATCAGGTACAAAAAAACATTCATTTTAATTGTTTCGCTGCTTACTTGCGTGACCTTCAACAGTTTTTGCGTTAACAGCGGTGAAGTTTTACCTGGTGCGCACAGAACAGATCTTTATGTACACCTGCTTCAGACAAAAAGGGTAGCGGTTGCCGGAAACCATACATCTTTGATTGGAAAGACACATTTGGTCGATACCCTTAGGGCATCAGGCATAGATGTGGTCAAAGTCTTTAGCCCTGAGCATGGCTTTAGGGGAGAGGCTGCCCACGGCGAATTGGTTGAAAGCGGCATAGATCAGCAAACCGGACTTCCTGTTGTAAGCCTTTACGGTACAAACCGAAGACCAACGCCTGAGCAATTGGCAGATGTAGATATAGTGGTATTTGATATCCAGGATGTGGGCGTCAGATTTTACACATATTTGAGTACCATGACCTATATCATGCAGGCTGCGGCAAGAGAAGGCATACCCGTTATGATACTCGACAGGCCAAACCCCCATGGCCATTATGTTGACGGGCCAGTGCTTGAGTTATCCCATGCTTCATTTGTCGGTCTGCATCCTGTGCCGATTGTCCATGGTATGACACCAGCCGAATACGCACGAATGGTAAACGGTGAAGGTTGGCTGGGCATGAACCTGGAATGCGAACTGATCATCATACCGGTTAAAAATTACACACACAATATCCATTATACGCTGCCTGTAGCGCCCTCACCGAATCTGCCCAATATGCACGCAGTGTATCTATACCCAAGTCTTTGTTTTTTTGAAGGTACCGATATAAGTCTTGGCAGGGGTACAAATAAACCATTCCAGGTGTATGGTCATCCCGAATTTACCGAAGACCTGTTTCCCTACACATTTACCCCAACGAGTGTCAGAGCTGCTCCAAATCCCCCTCAGTTGGGCAAGCTGTGCTATGGCAGAGATCTGAGCATTATCTCGATTGAACAGCTGCAGCAAAAAAATAAAATAAACCTGGAGTACATCATAGAAGCATACAGGCATTTTCCTGACAAGACCCGTTTTTTCAATAGTTTCTTTGAGCGACTGGCGGGGAATTCACTGCTGCGCCACCAAATAACAGTAGGGTATACACCAGAACAAATCCGCGCCTCGTGGAATGAAGACCTTGAAAAATTTAAAAAAATGAGGTCACCTTATCTGCTTTACCCCGATTTTGAATAGACACCCAAATGGATGGTTTAAAGAGCAATAAAGTGTATGACCTTTATCTTTGGTTAAAGGATGGTCTGGATTATTGGTCCGATCCAGGTGAAAAGGCGGCCATTGCCAATGAAGTGTTTTTTCGCCTTTTAAAGCTAAGTCCCGACCAACGAGTGTTGAACCGCGACATGCGACTCAGTGAGTCAGCCGTTGTCAGATTACGTAAGGCCCGTAACAGGCTGATAAAGGGTGAACCGGTTCAGTATGTAACGGGAGTTGCTGATTTTCGTGGTCTTACACTGCACGTTGAACCAGGTGTACTCATTCCGCGACCCGAAACAGAGGGATTGGTTGAGCTTGTCATTGAACATGTGAATGATAATAACAACAATGCATGCCATGAGATTCTTGATCTGGCCACAGGAAGCGGATGCATTGCCATATCATTGGCTCATAGCCTGAAGAATGTTCGTGTCAGCGCTTGCGATATATGTATACAAACACTTGAGATAGCAAAGCGTAATGCCTTGTTTAACAATACTTATATTAATTTTTTTATTTGTGACTTAAGCAAGGAAGATGATTTGGGTGGGCCAGAAACCACCCTGGACATTCTTGTCAGCAACCCCCCTTATGTCAGAGCGTCAGAAAAAGCTACCATGTCAGGCCACGTGGTTTTTCATGAACCTGAACATGCTCTTTTTGTGCCTGATAATGACCCGTTAAAGTTCTACAGATTCCTGGCAAAAAAAGCCATCCATCTGCTGAACAAAAAAGGGTGGCTTTTTGCAGAAATTAACGAAGCAATGGGCAAGCAAGTTGTAAGGCTTCTTGAAGACGAAGGCATGGAATGTGTCTCACTGCACCCTGACTTTCATGGAAAAGACCGATATGTAAAAGCCTGCAAGCCTGGCTATTGAACATCTACTTCAAAGCTTCTTTGAGGGCTTCTACAAACTTATGGATGTCTTCTTCGGTGGTGTTGTAGCTGGTCATCCACCTCACTTCATTGATCCCCGCATTCCAGATATAAAAGAAATATTGCCTCTGCAATTTTTCAATCGCTTCACGACTCAAAGTAGCAAAAACTGCGTTTGTCTCAACAGGCTGTGTTATGCTCACTTGCTCAATATCTTGAATTTTACTGGCCAGTAAGCCGGCCATGTTATTGGCATGTTTTGCGTTTGATAGCCATAATTCGTTTGAAAAGTAGGCACTGAATTGCGCACTTATGTACCTCATTTTTGAAACAAGCTGTGCAGTTTGTTTTCGTGTATACTCAAACCCATCCGCAAGTTCTGTGTTAAAAAAGATAACAGCTTCGGCGGCCATTAATCCATTTTTTGTTCCGCCAAATGACAATACATCTACCCCCACGAATTTGGTCATTTCAGCCATTGAAACACCTAACCCTGCGGCTGCATTCGCAAGCCGTGACCCATCCATATGGAGGTACATATCGTGTTCGTCAGCAAACATGGCCAACCGGCGGATCTCATCAAGCTGATATACCCGGCCGAGTTCGGTTGATTGGGTAATAGAAATCACCTTAGGCTGAGAATGGTGCTGGAAACCAACCGACAACATAAATGGAGCAATCTGCTCGGGAGTAATTTTTCCGTCATCCGAAGCAATGGTCAGTAATTTGCATCCGGATATTTTTTCAGGTGAACCACATTCGTCATTTTCCAAATGGGCCTTGTCTGAGCAAACAATGGCCTGATAGGGCCTGGTTATATGCGACAGTGATGCGACATTTGATCCCGTTCCCGTCATCATGAAATACACCCTGACATCCTGACCGAAATGCTCCTTAAACTTTTGTTCAGCTTCAAGGGTATGAATATCATCTCCATATCCGATGGCATCTCCCTGATTCACTTCATGCAGGGCCCGCATTACCGATTCATGCACTGGAGCGTTGTTATCGCTGGCAAAACTTCTCAATCCTCTCTTCATAATTTTTATCGTTTTTTTTTCAGGCAACTATAAATCTTGGAATATCGGCTGGCAACCTTGTCAGTAATTGATAATTCAGCTGATCACTCATTTCACAAAAAGATGAAATACCAATGCTCAGGCGTTTTTGTTTGCCTATGATAACCACTTCGTCTCCACGCTCAACACCAGGAATGTCGGTGATGTTTACTGTCATGGTATTCATGGTAACAGTACCTATTACCGGCACCCTCCGCCCACGTATCAAAACCCTGCCGGTATTACTCAAAGCCCGGCTGAAACCATTGGCGTAACCAACCGGAATAACGGCTATCTTCATGTTTTTGTTAGCCAGGTAAGAACTTCCGTAGCCAATGAATTCTCCGGCCTTAACCTTTTTGATAACCATTACTTTTGACTTCCATGAAATCATCCTTCTGAGCGGGCTTTCGTTTCCGGTCTCTTTTCTAAAACGAAACATTTGTGTTTCAGGACTTGGCCAGAAACCGTACTGGGCAATCCCAAAACGGACCATGTCCATGATGGTATTGGGATATGTCAGGGCTGCAGCAGAGCAAGCCGTATGCTTGATCTCAGGGGTGATGGCATGTCTGGAAAAATACCGGTTAATTTTTCTGAATAGCGCAATCTGGTTTTTAATACGTAAGTAATTCGACAAGCTCTCAGCTCCGGCATAGTGCGTACACAGACCCTTGAATATAAAATATTCGCTGTTTTTTTTCAGGAATGCCATTAGTGTCTTGAGTTCATCATACACGAACCCCGTACGGTTAAAACCAGTTTCTACTTCAATATGTATACGTGCCTTTTTGTTTAGTCTTTTGGATGTTTCGATGGCCTGTTGTAGGCGTGAAAAATCAAATACAAAAAACTCCACATCATTCCATATGGCCCATTCAATTTCTGCATCATCGAGCAACCCCATAATCATGATCTGGCTGCCGGGCGACATCACATCAAGTGCATCGTAAGCCTCTTTTGCTGAAAACACTGAGAAGTGATTGATCCCTGCCTCTTCAGCCAATGGAACTATATTATCAACACCATGGCCATATGCATTCCCCTTGATCACTGATGAAAACTTCGCGTCCTTTCCAATAATGCCCTTCAGGTATCGGATATTGCTTCTATATGCCTTTCTGCTGATTTCAATATAGGAAGTGTTAAACATTTTTTCTCAGTTTTACAATTTTACGGGCAAGATGATAATACATACCAATACCCGTTTCAATAATCTCATCAGGAAAGTCAAAGTCAGAATTATGCAAGCTGGGATGATCTTTGCCCGAACCAATGCCAAACAGGGCTCCCGGATACCGCTGGGTGAAATGCCCAAAGTCTTCTGACCAGCGAAAGGGTTCTTTCATTTCTCCAATTTTAACATGCGCTGCTTCTGCGGCAAGTCTGACATGGTTGGCAGCCTTTTCGTGATTGATGGTAGCGGGAAACTCTTCAGTATAGCTGATATTAACTGCAATAGTATGTTTTTTAGACAGTGTATTACACAAATCCTCGGCATTTCGGGTAAGAATCTCCATGTCTTTATCCATGAACGTTCTCAAGGTTGCCATCACCACTGCCTCACCAGGATTGGTTCCAAAGGCCACCTCGCCAAGGCGGGCATGAATAACCGTAACCAAAATAAAATCTGCGTATTTCTCTTTGGCTGATGCCAGTTTACCCAAGCCATGAACCAATTCTGAAAACATGGTGGCAGGACTATGCCCCAACTGAGGTTGGGCTGCATGTGACGACCTGCCTTTAAGTTTTACGATCATGCCTTTTGAAGCGGCCGCAAAAGTGCCTTCTCTGATAATAATGTTTCCCGATTCAAAACCCGGCAGGTTGTGGAACGCAAAAGCAAAGTCAGGTTTGATTTCCTTGAATTGCTCATCAGCAATAACCTTTGCCGCCCCTTGTCCCGTCTCTTCTTCAGGTTGAAACAAAAGGACTATTTTTCCGGCAGTTGGTCTGCATTTTTTTAGGATTACTGAAAACCCGGCCAGAACAGCCATATGGCCATCATGTCCACACAGATGTGCGACACCCTGGTGTTGGCTTTTATGTGCGACATTATTTTCTTCTTCAATGGGCAGGGCATCCAGGTCGGCCCTGAACAAAAGGCACGGCCCATCATTGCCTGACTCATAAATGGCAGCTAGTCCTTGCCCACCAAGTGATTCAATGATTTTGTCAGGAGCAGAATCTTTTAAAAATGATTTAAGTCTGGCCGCAGTTTTGCTTTCCTTCCCTGAAAGTTCGGGATATCTGTGGAGTGTTTTACGCAACTGCTTTATCTTATCCAGACATTCACCGGATATCAATTCTTCCATGAAGCCTATTTTTCCCAAAGGTAGGGATTTTCTCAATCACGGGCTACCAACAACACTGCCCTGAAAAGTTGAAAAGCCTCAATAAAATCACTACGCGTAAATGAGACGCTACGCGGACCTGTTCTTTCAACACCGGGTATCAGTTCAGCTGACTGTGCCTGCGAACTGTATAAAAAGTCAACATCAAAAGTGCTGCTTGCTGCAGGTATCATCGGGCTGACAGTGGAAGGATCATGTAATGACTCACGGACTTTTTCCCTGATCAGATCCTGTGCCACTTCTGGAGTAAGTGAATTGGCGGCAGTTCTGCCAATTGCCTGTTTTACAGCAGCAGTGACTAAATGTTCACCAAATGATTCTCTGGCCTGTTTACAGAAATTTTCATCTCCGGCTACCATAACAACCGGTACTCCAAAATAGCCTGCAATCAATGCATTCACCTGTGCTTCGCCCATTTCAACTCCATTTACCCTTACTGAATATACAGAAGCACTGGAATAGGTATGATCAAGCACACCGTCAAAAGATCCAGCCCAGGTATGGTAACCTATGAATATAACCGCATCAAATGAACTGTCTATACCTTCCATCATGCTCAGTGGTTTTGGGCTGCCTGTGATCAACCTGGCCGCCGGATGTATCTCTGAGGCAATCAGGTTGCGCATACCACCGTGTGAATCATTGACAATGATTTCTGTAGCTCCGGCATCGAGCGCCCCCAGAATGGCTGCATTGGCCTCTTGGGTGGTCCAGCGTCTGGCCAATTGGTAATCAAGCCCGCCGGCCCTGACCTGATCAGCGGCCACAACGCCGGCAATACCTTCCATATCTACTGAAATATATACTTTTAATGGGTTCCCGGCTAGCAGTACATGCATATTGAATAAGGAGCAACATGTCAACAGGGCAATGAAGGTGATTAGACGTATACGCATCTTGGGTCAGATTTTTAGTTAAAGAATTCAAGCCGAAAAATACAAAAAATGACCAATAAAACAGGAAAATGTATTAGAAGACTTAACTTTATTGAGAAGGAATGACCACCAGAATAGAAGAAACAATTTCAAGTGCCGTGCTTAGGGTAGATATATCTCTGAATAATTCTCCATTTTCACCAGACCAATGGCTGTGACCGATTGGCACCATCGAAAACACCTTATTTCGGCTGTCAAGGTCAATAATTGCCTCATAAACCAGTGCAGGCTGACCTGAGCTGGCGTAATGGACATTATCAGGAAATTTGTTGTTTGTCCAGTAGTTGTTCCAATTCCAGGCCTGATTGATTTCAAACAGCAACCTGAATTGGCGCAATGTATGACCGGGAGTGTGTGTTGTTAACTCAAAGTCAGATTTGGGAGTCGGGCCGGTTATGGCGTCAGCAACAGGAGTGTCTTTTGTCGGGATAAAATATCCGTCATTGGCCCGAATACCTCTTTGATGACCCCAATAGGGAAGGGCAGCAGGACGGCGGACAGGTCCCGGCTGCCAGAAACCTTCTGAAGGGTCTCCGTGCCTGAACACCCCCCTTCCGACGGATTCGGCCACAAAAAGTGTCTGGATAAAATTTCCTTCAAGATCTTCAATCCAAAGAGCCATAAGTGGGTGATTATGAGCAGGACCCTTGCTAAACAAAATGGTAAGTGGATATCCTCCCTCACCATAGTTGACCTGAATGAATTCTTTTGGGGCAGGTCTTTGGGATGCCCGGTACTGACGTATATCATTGATGACAAAGCAGGCTTGCAACCCAACCATGAGAACGACAAGCAGCAAAAACCGGCTGAGTCTGGTATCGAAAAAAGCTTGTATACCCATGCTGACAATATTTAAAATACGAATATAATACCAATGCTGGGAATGACACTTCCGATTGAATTCTCAACCAGCCGCAAACGATATCTCATTATACCATCATCATCAAAAACAATTGGATTGCCCTGATCATCAACCTCCCGGCTTATGGCGGGTGGCTGTGAAGCTTTGAAATTATAAACATTTTGTATATCAAGGTATAACAAGAGTGAAAAATTATTGAAAAAAAACTGTTTATCTACCCGCAAATCTAATTGATGATATGCAGTTAATCGTTCACTGTTAAACCTTGAAAAGTCCAGATAGCCCAATCCCTGTGACCCCTGAAAAACCCCTCCCCATGCCTGGATTCGACTCGATCTGTCAAGATCATATGGAGTATAGGGGGTGCCACCTGTAAAGCTCCATTTGAAACCAATTTCCCAGTTTGCACCAAGCTGTCGTAAACCAGTCAGGTTAAGAATATGTCGGTTATCCCAGGCAGATGGTATATACAATCCGCTTTTATTCTTAAATGACGAACGAACATAAGTGTATGAAAGGATCAGATTAAAACCATACAGGTCTTGATTGCGGTAGAATAGCTCTGCGCCATAAGCCCGGCCTGTGCCGGTTGAAGCTACCTCTTCATCTCCCACAATTCCATAATCGGCAGAACGGCTCCCGAGAGCAATGGAATCAGTCAGTGAAAACGGATAGTTTGCATACGTCTTGTAAAATCCCTCTAAGGTCAGGTTGCTTAAACGGCCGGGGATATATTCAAACCCTGCTACAACATGATCGGAAGAGATGTAGCTTAAACCGTTTTGCCTGTTAACCAGCGTCCCTTCATTGTTTTTAAACCCCATGGTTGTATAGGGAGGCAGCTGGTAGTACCTGCCTGTATTGAAATTGAGAAACAGGTTTTGTTGCAAGGCATATGAAGCTGAAAAACGGGGAGATATCTGCTCAGTAAGATTATTCATATGAGACGAATAGCTATTGGCATCAGTGCGTAATCCTAACGAGAGTATGAGTCGCTCATTCAAGACCCGGCGAGTGGCCTGGGCAAAGACACTCCATTTGAATAAATCAAAGGCTGAGGCGTAGGCGAGGGTGTCGGGCTCATTAAGTATAAAAAACTGTCTGTAGGTTGCATTATTATACCTGGCATATTCAGTTCCGGCTCCAAGAACAAACTGATAGGCACCCAGTCTAAGCGATCTTTCATACCTTAACTTGTTTTCGATCTCGTCAGATGTATAATCAAATATCCGGGAGAATGATTCATTATTATCCGGATATTTATATGCCATATTACGCAACATGTTGCGACTTAAAACCCAGGTTTCGCTGCCATTGGTTCTGAAGCGCCGGTAAACGGCTCCTATGGCATAATTCCATTGTTCATTCACAGGCAGATATTCAAGAATATTTCTTTGTTCTTCGGTTTCGTTGGCATCAAGATTCAGGTCAAAAAGATCAATAGCACCAAGCCCAATGAACGACAATGTGGCATTTTCACCAATTCTGGTATTTGTTTTGAACTGAAAACCATTATAAGTAGGCAAGAAAGGCAATCCTATTATCCCGAATAAAAACTGCAGATAGGAACGGCGGGCCGAGGCTATGAACGTTGTATTTGGACCCAGGGGACCATCGGCAGTGAGCGCCAGATCGCTGGCTCCAAAGGTTCCCTGAAAGTTAAGTTTATCACTGTTTCCATTAATTTGTCTGAATTCAAATACTGAGCTCATGGCATTTCCCCTGTTGGCGGGAAAAGCTCCTGAATACATCTCCAGTTCACGGATAAAGTCAGTGTTTAGTATTCCTACAGGTCCTCCGCTTGCCCCCTGGGTTGCAAAATGATTGATATTGGGAATTTCCATGCCGTCGAGGTAGAAACTGTTTTCAGCAGGACCACCTCCCCGTATAATCACATCGTTTCTAAAGGCAGGTGTTGAGGCAACACCAGGAAGCGTCTGTATCACCCGCGATATGTCTCTGTTACTGCCCGGGCTTCGTTCAATTTCTCTGATGCCCAGCCTTCGTAATGACAAAGGACTTTCGTCACGGCGCTCAAACTGTGAGGCAGTTACATCAACCACCTCAAGATCTACCGTTTTTTCCTGCAATCCGATATCGATGTTGGCTGTCCGGTTGTTGGTTACCAGAAATTCGGGGCTAAGTCTTGGCTCATACCCAACCGCCGAAACCCTGAGACGGACATAACCAGGCTGAATTCCCGTAAAACGGAAATTGCCCTCAAGATCTGTAGTACTGCCAATGGTGGTGCCATCAATGATCAGATTTACGAAAGGCAAACCTTCATTGGTTTTTTCATCATAAACACGGCCACCGATTAACCCCTGCTGGGCTTTAGCAATTACAGGAAATATAATCAGGCAAATCTGTATAACCAGGAGCAGGTTTTTATTCAACAGTATTCTGTTTTTCATCTTGTCTTTTCAAATCATAACATTTGCCAATACCAGCAGACAGCTAACAATCATACAATATGTCTTGTTCAACATAACAAACAAACATTCAAACAAAAACGATTTATTGAATTCGAAGAATAATTATACTAATTTAGCTTCATTATTCCAATACGGATTATTCACCCATAAAACAACCTTCCGCATGCAAAAATCAGGTAAAGTCAGAACCATTGTCGGACTGTTATTTATTGCTGCAGGTCTTTTGTTCCTGCTTAAACTTCTGGGAATTGACCTTCGAATTTTACCAATTCCCATGCCAGCTTATATCTTTTCATGGCAAATGATACTCATTGTGCTGGGTATCTTTTTTATGGCTACTGAAGGAAACAGGCAAACAGGCCTTGTCTTGTTTACCGTAGGTGCCGTTTTTTTGGCAAGAGAGATATTTAATGCAACTTTTATAGACATTGCCAGGTTTGCTATTCCTGTTTTTCTTGTAATGGCAGGCATTATCCTGCTCTTTCCAGGCAGAATCACCCGTAGAAAAAAAAACTATAACGAGGCCGTGAGTGAAGACGATACTGCCTCGATCAACGTTGTGAATATCTTTAGTGGGGGAACAAGGCTTATACAGTCAAACCCTTTCAGAAACGGTGAGGTTGTTTGCATATTCGGGGGCGCTGATCTGAATTTCAGAGATGCCCGTCTTGATGATCAGGGTGGTGTATTGCATGTCACCTGTATTTTTGGAGGGTGTGAAATCTTTATCCCTGAAGACTGGACCATCATAACCGAAGCAACAACCTTATTTGCAGGGGTTTCAGACAAACGGATAAAGTCATCTTCAAACCTGAACACAAACCCGGAAAAAGTTTTGGTAATCCGTGGGACCTTATTGTTTTCAGGACTGGATATCAAACGGGTTTAAGCATTCGATTTAAGGTTTTTTTGGAGTTGTGATTGCTAAAAATCATTACCTTTGCATTTCGTTTGAAAGGCTTGGTGGTCTTTTGGTTAATACAGACAAAAATTATAGTTACCCATTTATGCTTTTAAATAAAAAATCAATCCGGGTTATCACATTGATGTTACTGGTCATAGGCTTTGCTTCATGTAGCAAATACCAGCGATTGCTAAAAAGCGACGATGTTGAACTTCAATATGAAAAAGCCGTGGAGTACTATTACAATGAAGACTATGGCCGTGCCATTGGTCTGCTCACCAATATTATTCCCGCTTTCAGGGGAACTGTCAAGGCTGAGTCCATCAACTACTATTACGCCATGGCCCATTTCAAACAAAGAGACTATGCATTGGCAAGCCACTATTTCAGGTCATATGCCAACGCTTTTCCGCGCAGCCAGCATGCAGAGGAATTTCTTTATCTGAGTGCATATTGCAAGTACCTGGAATCGCCACGCTATTCCCTTGACCAAACCACTACCTTGCAGGCCATCCGTGAACTCCAGAACTTCACCAATAAATATCCTGAAAGTGAAAGGGTTGAAGATGCAAACAATCTCATTGATGAATTAAGATCAAAACTTGAAAGGAAACGATACAATACAGCCTGGCTTTTTATGAATATCAGTGATTACCTTGCTGCCGCCACAACCTTTGAAAACCTGATCAGAGACTATCCTGATACTGAATATAGAGAAGAAGCCATGTTTATGATCGTAAAGGCGCACTATGAATTTGCTGTAAACAGTATCGTTGAAAGACAGGAAGAAAGATTTGGCAGGGTCTTAACCGCATACAACAATTTGGTACGCAGGTATCCCGAAAGTGATTACCTTCAGGAGGCAACTGAAATGCGTGATCATGCCAACTCTACAATTGCCTGGATCAGACAAACCAATGCTATTTCAGAAAACTAATTTTCCCATGGACTATAAAAAACTAAAAACCGAAACCACAACCGTTACGCGTGACCTCAGGCAATTTGACAGGGACACCGGTAACATATACCAGTCTGTGGTGATTATTTCAAAAAGGGCCAACCAGATAGGCCAGGAAATGAAAGAAGAGCTTAACTCTAAACTTGAAGAGTTTGCAACCACCACAGATAACCTTGAAGAAGTATTTGAAAACAGGGAACAAATAGAGATTGCAAGGCATTATGAGCAACTACCCAAGCCCAGCCTCATTGCCATCAATGAATACCTGCATGAGAACGTTTATTACAGGGTGCCCGAAATAAATCCCGACGCAAAATAAATCCATTAAGGGTCGTCTCGACGCAATTTGAAAGGAAAGAAGGTCATACTGGGAATTTCAGGTGGCATAGCTGCCTACAAAGCCGCCCTGCTAATCAGGTTATTCAAAAAGGCAGGGGCCGAGGTCAAGGTAGTTGGCACCACCAATGCCTTTGAATTCATTACCCGGGTGACACTGGAGTCACTTTCTGGCAATAAAGTCTATAGCCAGGTTTTTGGTGATCAAAACGATTATACTACTGAACACGTTGCCCTTACTGACTGGGGTGATGTTTTTGTTTTGGCGCCTGCCACGGCAAACATTATCGGAAAATTTGCCAATGGCATAGCCGATGATGCCCTTTCTACATCTTTGCTGGCTTTTGATAAACAAATATTCATAGCCCCAGCCATGAACTGCAAAATGTATGAAAACTTCGCAGTTCAAAAAAACCTTGACACTTTACAAGCCCATGGAGTTCAAATCATTGAACCTGCTGATGGATATCTTGCTTGTGGTTATGAAGGGAAGGGCAGGATGGAAGAACCTGAAATTATCTTCAGTACGGTTGTTTCAAGATTAAACAATGAATCATTAAGTATGACCGGAAAAACCATCATGGTGACAGCTGGTCCGACTTATGAATCAATTGACCCTGTTCGCTATATCGGAAACAGGTCTTCAGGGAAAATGGGGTACTCCCTGGCCAGTGAGCTGGCAAACAGGGGAGCACGTGTACTACTGGTCAGTGGCCCTGTCCATCTGAAAGACCCTGTTGGTGTTCAGGTAAGCAGGGTTGAAACTACTGATGAAATGTATGAAACCTGCATGAAACTCTATCCAGTTTGTGATGCAGTAATCATGGCTGCTGCAGTGGCTGACTTTAGCCCGGCGACACCTGCTGACCGAAAGATCAAAAAGACTGATCAGGACTCCCAGCTTGTGTTGAAGCTGAAACCAACTTTGGATATTCTGGCCAGCATGGGCAATGAAAAAAAGCATCAGGTTCTGGTGGGCTTCGCACTGGAAACGGAGCAGGAAGAAGTGCACGCGCTGAATAAATTGAAGAAAAAGAACCTTGATTTTATTGTGCTAAACTCGCTGAATGACCATGGCGCAGGTTTTAACACCGATACCAATAAAGTAAGCATAATAGACAATAAAGGAAAGATTGTCCGTTATCCTTTAAAGGATAAGCACGGGGTTGCTGCCGACATTGCAGATACCCTTGAAAAATATATAAACAAATGATGCGTTTGTTTTTTTACATTGGTTTTATCACCATATTCGGATTGTCAACTGTTAAAAGCCAGGAACTTAACTGTCAGGTATCTATTGCCACGCCAGGTATGTCAGATACTGAAAGGCAAATCATGCAGACCCTTCGCACACAAATCAATGAATTTCTAAACCAAACCAACTGGACAGGCCATCAATTTGAGACCAGAGAAAGAATCGAGGCCTCCATTCAGATTACCATAGAAGAGCGCCTTGGAGGAGATGAATACAGAGCCAGTATCCAGGTTCAGTCGCGCAGACCGGTTTATCAGACAGCTTACAGCGCTCCGATATTCAATCACCGCGACAGGGATGTTGAGTTCAGGTACAGAGAAAATGAACCCCTCGAATTTGCAGAAAACACTTTCACTTCTAACCTTTCATCTTTGCTGGCTTATTACGCATACCTGATTATAGGTTTCGACTTTGATACTTTTTCTCCCATGGGCGGAACGCCCTATTTCGAGAGGGCTCAGCAAATTGTAAACCTTGCCCAGAATGCCCCCCAACGGGGCTGGAAATCATTTGAGAGCCAGAGAAACCGTTACTGGCTTGTGGAAAATCTATTGAATACCACTTACAGGCAGATCAGACAATCAATGTATGTTTACCACCGTCTTGGATTTGATAAAATGACCGATAATATGGATTTGGCCAGAGCTGAAGTTGTCAATGCCCTTGAGAGGCTCCAGGCTGCCCACAGGGAGCGTCCGGGAAGCTTCCTTATGCAAGTAGTCATGACTGCAAAAAGTGATGAGCTGGTCAACCTTTTTGAACAAGCTCCATCGGTGGAGCAAACCAAAGTAATTGGAATTCTCTCTGAGATAGACCCCTCAAACAGCGCTAAATACCGCCGGATTGCAGACGGATCCAGATAAAAACAAAGTTTTTTATCTTTGTCTGTTATAATCTACACCACCCTGTATGCTAAAACATTTACTGATCGAGAATTATGCCTTGATCCAGAAGCTGGATGCTGAATTTCTAAAGGGCCTGACTGTAATAACCGGTGAGACAGGAGCCGGAAAATCCATTTTACTCGGTGCATTGTCATTGATTCTCGGTCAAAGGGCTGACACCAGAGTATTAAGAGACCAAAAAAGAAAATGTATCATTGAAGGGACTTTTGATGTTTCAAATTACCCTGTCAGAGAACTATTTGAAGAAAATGATCTGGACTACGATCACGTATCTGTATTCAGAAGGGAAATAACCCCTGCAGGCAAATCACGTGCTTTCATAAATGACACCCCCGTTAACCTGGCCCTGATGAATACAATCACCAGCCGGTTAATCGACATCCATTCGCAACACGAGAGTTTGCTGCTCGGTAAGTCATCATTTCAGTTTGATGTGGTTGATGGTTATGCCAGTATTGAGAGTAAGGTAGAATCATACCGCAAACAGTTTTCAAGGCTACTTGCTGCCAGGCGGGAACTTGAAATGATTGAAGCAAAAGAAAAGTCTTCGCGGGCCGACCTTGATTATTTCAACTTTCAGTTTGAAGAGCTTGAAAAGGCTGCGCTTGACCCGGTAGAATACAGCCAGCTCGAGCCAGCACTTGAACTGGCAAAAAACGCAGGTGACATCAGATTTAGTCTGGAAAAAGCCTTATGGCTGCTTCAGGGTGAAGAGGGTGGTGCAGGACAGGTTCTTGGCGAGCTTACTGTCCTGTTTAAACCCCTTACATCATATGGCACAACTTACGAAGAGCTGGCCGGCAGGATTGACTCTTTGCTGATTGAAACCCGGGATATCCAAATGGAGATAGAGCGCCTGAAAGAGGGCATATTTCACGATGAAGCCGAAACCGCCCGTCTTGAGTCGAGAATGGACCAGATCAACAAATTGCTGCTCAAACATCAGGTACAGGATGTAGAATCACTCATAAAGCTTAAAAACGAATACCAGGACAAAATCAGTGATTCGGTGTCGTTGGAACATCAAATCGAAAAACTTACACTACAACTAACTGAAGACGAAAAAAACCTGATGTCAATGGCTGCTGAAATATCTGCAGCCAGAAAAGCCGCCATACCAGGAATCCAGAAACATGTCCTTTCTATGCTGAAAGACCTGGGAATGCCCCACGCCAGTTTTGTTATTCATCATGAAGTAAATAATGCATTGGGATATAACGGCACAGACTTGATCCGCTTTCTTTTCAACGCAAACAAGGGAGGAGATCTGCAGGAAGTCTCAAGAATTGCCTCCGGAGGAGAACTTTCAAGGTTTATGCTAAGCATCAAGAGCATGATCAGCCTTAGGAATCTGCTACCCACCATTATTTTTGATGAAATTGACACAGGTATTTCAGGAGAGATCAGTACCAGAATGGCCAACATCCTTGAAGATATGGCAAATGACATGCAGGTCATTGTCATAACCCACCTGCCGCAAATTGCAGCAAGAGGAAAGCATCACCTTTTGGTGCAGAAAAAAGTAGATGGAGAGCATACCAATACATTTGTGAAACACATTGATCAGAAAGAAAGAATTCTGGAGATTGCCAAAATGCTGGGTGGTGAAAACCCAACAAAAGTTATGGAAGAAACCGCAAAAGAACTTATCTTTAATAGAAGAAAAACAATAATCTAAATAATTCATTATGGGAAATGAACTTCTCAAAGGCAAAACAGGTATCATTTTTGGAGCCCTTGACGCCAATTCAATAGCATGGCAGGTGGCTGAAAAAGCCCATGCACATGGAGCCAAATTCGTGCTGTCTAACGCACCCATTGCTCTTCGCAAAGGTGATATATTCACCCTCGGAAAAGACACCGGCAGCGAGGTCATTCCAGCCGATATCACACAAGAAGATGAAATTGAAACATTGTTCATTGAGAGTAAGCAAATACTGGGTGGCAATATTGATTTTATATTGCATTCAGTGGGCATGTCACCCAATGTCCGTAAGGGTATCCATTACACCGACCTTGACTACAATTATTTAATGAAGACCCTTGATGTATCTGCCATCTCATTGCACAAAGTATTAAAAGTGGCTTACCGGATGGATGCCATCAACCCCTGGGGATCAGTTCTGGCTCTAAGCTATATTGCGGCCCAGCGCACTTTCTCTACATACAGTGATATGGCCCAGGCCAAGGCCATGCTTGAATCTATCTGCCGAAGTTTTGGGTACCACTATGGTCGCAAAAAAAAGGTCAGGGTCAACAGTATTTCCCAATCACCAACCATTACCACAGCCGGAACTGGTGTAAAGGGGTTTAACAGTTTTCACTCCTATTCATCATGCATGTCTCCTCTGGGCAATGCATCTGCTGAAGATTGTGCAAATTACTGTATTGTTATGTTTTCTGATCTGACGCGCATGGTTACCATGCAAAACCTATACCATGACGGAGGTTACTCAACAATGGGTATTAGCGATAAACTCATAGAAGAATGCTTCGTATGTCAGGGTGATTGCCATGAAAAACACCTGGATGATTAGCAGGCCAGGGACAAAGCGCGTTCTAAACGTCCATTTATTTTATTTTCATATCTTTGCCCGGTATTTTTTAACCCATACAATAAGAAAACCATACATTATATGAGTTTCCGAATTATCGTGCTGGCCAAGCAGGTGCCAGATACCCGAAATGTTGGCAAAGATGCCATGAAAGCTGACGGGACAGTAAACAGGGGCGTATTGCCTGCCATTTTTAATCCTGAAGACCTGCACGCCCTTGAACAGGCCTTGCGCATCAAAGAACAACGCAGTGATGCTGAAATAATTCTGCTAACCATGGGGCCCCCAAGGGCGGCAGAAATTATCAGGGAGGCCCTTTACCGCGGAGCCGACAAAGGCTATCTCATCACTGACAGGAAATTTGCAGGTTCAGACACCCTGGCCACTTCGTATGCCCTTTCTCTGGCCATAAAAAAACTTAAACCATTTCATCTGGTTATCGCAGGACGTCAGGCAATTGACGGAGATACTGCACAGGTTGGACCGCAGGTTGCAGATAAGCTCGATCTGCCCCAGATCACCTACACTGAAGAAATTACAAAAGCCACAACAAAAGAAATTACCATCAGGCGCAGACTTGAGCGGGGTGTAGAAACAGTAAGCTGCCAGTTGCCTGCCCTGATAACGGTTCATAGCTCTGCCGCTTCATGCAGGCCACGCAACGCCAAGTTGTTGATGAAGTTCAAACATGCCAGGACAGTTTCAGAGCTACAGGAAGAATCAAAAGATTACACAGAAATGCTGACATCTAAACCCTATCTGCAAATTGACGAATGGAGTGTTGCTGATATTGATGCCAATACTGAATTTTTGGGATTATCAGGATCACCTACCAAGGTGAAGAAAATTGAGAATGTGGTTTTTGCAGCCAAGGAGTCTGTGGTATTATCCAGCGATGACAAAGACATCGAAGCTTTAATGAAAGATCTGATTGACAGTCACGTCATCGGGTAATTGGACAACCAACAAATAATTAAAAGATGAACAACATATTTGTTTACTGTGAATTTGATGAAGATCATATTGCCGATGTTAGCCTTGAATTGCTGACAAAAGCCCGCAAACTTGCCAATGAATTGGGGTGCAAGCTTGAAGCCGGTATTCTGGGTCACAACCTTAAAGGTATTGAAAAACATGTATTCCCATACGGGGTAGATGTACTTCACCTGGCAGATGATAAACGCCTGTATCCTTACACCACACTTCCACATGCACATCTTATCATTGATCTGTTTGAAAAAATCAAACCAGAAGTGGCTCTTTTTGGTGCAACTTCAGTGGGAAGAGACCTGGCACCCAGAATTGCCTCAAAACTCAAGTGTGGACTAACGGCAGATTGTACCAGCCTGGTATTCGGTGACCACAAGGACAACAAATCCGGAAAAGAATACACAAACCTTCTCTACCAAATCAGACCCGCTTTTGGCGGAAACATCATTGCTACCATTATTAATCCTGACACAAGGCCTCAAATGGCAACCGTCAGAGAAGGGGTGATGAAAAAAGAATTCCACAGTGAATCATACAAGGGAACCGTCAAACACATAGATGTTAAGGAGTTGTTGCATGATGACCTATTCCCGGTGCGGGTGGTTGAACGGCATATGGAGAAGCGCAAAGTGAACATAAAGGGATCGCCGGTAATTATTTCAGGAGGATACGGCGTAGGATCAAAAGAAAATTTTGATATGCTTTTCGAGCTTGCAGATATTCTTGGCGGTGAAGTTGGTGCCTCACGGGCCGCTGTTGATGCAGGATTTGTTGACCATGAACGTCAGGTGGGGCAAACAGGTATTACAGTAAGGCCCAAGCTTTATATTGCATGCGGTATTTCAGGCGCGGTTCAGCATACTGCCGGTATGAGTGAGTCAGCAAAAATTATCGCCATCAATAATGACCCAAAGGCACCTATCAATCAGATTGCCGATTATTCCATTATTGGAAATATCGAAGACATTATCCCGAAAATGATTAAGTATTACAAGAAAAACACCAAGTAAACCCAATAAGATAATGGCTAATTTTTATACAGATAATTCAAGTCTTTTATTCCATCTCAAGCACCCCCTGATGAAAAAAATCGTCAGGTTAAAAGAGAGGGATTATGCAGACAGGGATTCCTATGATTATGCCCCTGCTGATTTTGAGGATGCACTGGATAGCTATAACCAGGTGTTGGAAATAGTCGGGGAGATTTGCGGTGAAACAATTGCACCCAATGCTGAACTGGTTGATACCTTCGGCCCCAAACTGGTAAACAACGAGGTGATTTATGCACCGGGAACAGCACAGAATCTTGAAACCCTTACAAAAGCAGGACTTTTTGGCATGTCATTGCCCAGAGAATATGGTGGACTTAATTTTGCCATGGTTCCCTATGTCATAGCAGCTGAGCTGGTCTCGAGAGCTGATGCAGGATTTGCCAACATCTGGGGGCTGCAGGATTGTGCCGAAACCATACATGAATTTGCCGACGAGGAGACCAAGAAAGAGTTTCTTCCCAGATTCAACAAGGGAGAAACAGCAGCCATGGATTTAACAGAACCCGATGCGGGCAGCGACTTGCAGGCGGTGCAGTTAAAGGCAAGCCTCAACGAAGAAACAGGACAATGGACACTCAATGGTGTCAAAAGGTTTATAACCAACGGAGATGCCCATATCAGCCTGGTACTTGCGCGTTCTGAGCCCGACACATCAGATGGAAGGGGATTGTCACTATTCATTTATGATCGCAAGGACAATGCCGTAATGGTCAGGCGAATCGAGAATAAACTGGGGATCAAGGGTTCACCAACATGTGAGCTGGTTTTCAAGGATGCACCTGCTATCCTGATCGGAAGCCGCAGAATGGGTCTGATCAAATACGTAATGTCGCTGATGAACTCCGCAAGGTTAGGTGTTGGAGCCCAATCAGTGGGCATTGCTGAGGCAGCCTACCGCGAGGCCCTCAAATATGCCAGGGAACGTGAACAGTTTGGTAAACCAATTATACAGTTTGCCGCAGTGTATGAGATGCTGTCGCTGATGCGTGCAAAAACAGATGCTGCAAGAAGCCTGCTATATGAAACAACCCGTTATGTAGATATATACAAGGCTTATTCTTTCATTCAGGAAGAGAAAAAACTTGAAGCTGAAGAAAGAAATGAATTCAAGAGCCATCAAAAAGTGGCTGATGTACTGACTCCTTTATTAAAGCTTTTTGCCAGTGAATACTGCAACCAGATAGCCAGTGATGCACTGCAGATTCATGGGGGAGCAGGTTATATGAAAGATTTTCCGGTTGAAAGATTGTTCAGAGATGCCCGGATTACCAACATCTATGAAGGAACCTCACAGCTTCAGGTGGTGGCTGCCATCCGTGGAGTTGTTAACGGAACCTACCTGAATCTTATCCGGCAATACGAAGCCGTTGATGTTAAACCGGAATTTGAATATTACAAGCAGTTGCTCATTGGGCTCACTGACAGGTTTGAAGCTGTTTTCACCAAACTGCAGTCTCAAAAGAATGATGAGATCATTGACTTCCACGCCAGAAGATTGGTTGAAATGGCTGGCCATATTATCATGGGCTATCTCATTTTACATGACACCCACCGTGACAACCAATTCAAGAAATCAACGGATATTTTCATTCGCATGGCCGCAGCCGAAAACAAAGCCCGCGAAGAGTTTATCACAGGCTTCGAAGAAAAAGACCTGGGTAATTATAAAGTTCAGTTATAAGCTACTCGCTTACTTAATAAAAAAAGGCTGCCCAAACCGGACAGCCTTTTTTTATTAAGTATCATGTTACAATCAACCCTCTTTTTCAGGCGCCGACTTTTTTCCACCCCGCTTCTTTCCACCTTCTTTATTATCCTCTTTGCCTGCATCTCCAGTTTCGTCCTTAAGTTCATCCTTTCTGATAACCTTAATAGTTATTTCTTCGGCATCCTTTTCATAGCCAACCTCAATAACGTCTCCTTCTGAAACCTTGCTTCTGATAATTTCTTCAGCCAGCGGATCTTCGAGATGTTTCTGGATGGCACGTTTAAGGGGTCTGGCTCCAAACGATGGATCCCATCCTTTCTCTGCAATGAAATCTTTTGCCTCATCGGTAAGCTTGATGTGGTAACCCAGATCGTCAATGCGTTTGAAAAGCTTTTTGAGCTCAATATCAATAATCTTAAATATGTGTTCCTTTTGCAGGGAGTCAAAAATGACCACATCATCAATCCGGTTCAAAAACTCGGGTGCGAAGGTTTTTTTCAGGGCATTTTCAATAACACTTTGCGTATATTCTCTTGTGGCAGCCTGTCGGGCCGGAGTATTAAAACCAACGCCCATTCCGAAATCTTTCAGCTGCCTTGATCCAATATTAGAAGTCATGATAATTATGGTGTTCTTAAAGTCAACCCTTCGGCCCAGGCTGTCGGTAAGTTGTCCATCATCAAGCATCTGAAGTAAAAGATGAAATACATCAGGGTGCGCCTTTTCTATCTCATCAAGCAGAAGAACTGAATAGGGCTTTCTTCTTATTTTCTCAGTCAATTGCCCTCCTTCTTCATAACCGATATATCCGGGGGGTGCTCCAACCAACCTGCTTACAGCGAATTTCTCCATATATTCGCTCATATCGATGCGTATAATGGCATCGTCCGAATCAAATAAGTGATGAGATAAAACCTTGGCCAGGTGTGTTTTACCCACCCCAGTGGGCCCAAGAAATATAAATGAGCCAATGGGTTTTGAAGGATCTTTAAGGCCAGCCCTGTTTCTGCGAATACTTTTCACAATTTTACGGATAGCATCATTTTGTCCGACCACGCTTTTTTCGAGATCTTTCTCCATGCTGATCAGGCGTTCACTTTCATTCAGGGCAATACGTTGCACCGGAACCCCGGTCATCATACTGACAACCTCAGAAACATTTTGTTCTGAAACAGTTTCTCTGTGAAGCCGTGACTCTTCTTCCCATTTTCGCTTTTCCACTTCAAGCTGATCAACAAGCTCCCTTTCCTGATCTCTCAATTTGGCAGCCTGTTCGTACTTCTGGCTTTTAATGGCTTTGGTTTTTTCTTCTCTTACCTTATCAATCTGGCTCTCAACCTGTATTATATTTTCCGGAACACGAATATTTGTGATATGTACCCGCGAACCTGCCTCATCAAGGGCATCAATGGCCTTGTCAGGCAAATAGCGGTCACTGACATAGCGGTCAGTGAGGTGGACACAGGCTTTGATAGCGTCATCTGAATAATTTACAAGGTGGTGATCTTCATACCTTGACTTGATATTATGCAGTATTTCAATGGTTTCTTCTGCAGTTGTCGGGTCAATGATAATCTTTTGGAAGCGGCGCTCCAAAGCACCATCTTTTTCAATATGCTGCCTGTACTCATCCATGGTGGTAGCACCGATGCATTGTATTTCACCCCGGGCAAGAGCGGGCTTGAACATATTGGAAGCATCCAGCGACCCACTTGCTCCGCCTGCCCCCACGATGGTATGCAATTCATCAATGAACAAGATCACCTGGGGGTTTTTTTCAAGCTCATTGAGCAATGCCTTCATACGCTCTTCAAACTGACCACGGTATTTGGTGCCGGCAACCAGCGACGCAATATCCAGGGTAACAATGCGCTTGTTGAATAGGGCGCGCGAAACCCTTCGCTGAACTATCCTCAGGGCCAATCCCTCAGCTATGGCCGATTTACCTACACCAGGTTCACCAATGAGTATCGGATTGTTTTTCTTGCGTCTTGACAATATCTGCGCAATGCGCTCCAGTTCTTTTTCCCTTCCAACCACAGGGTCAAGGCGGTTTTCTTCGGCCGCCCGTGTCAGGTCACGCCCAAAGTTATCAAGCACGGGGGTGGTTGACTTCTCAGCACCTTTCTTGAGCGAACTGCCAAAACCACCACCTTCTGCTCCCTCATCCTCTTCACTGTGCGATAATTCACTTCTGGGCTGTTCAAGTGCAGGGATGTCACCCATGTCACTTCTCATTTGCATCAATTCGTCTTTAACTATTTGATAATCCAGACCTTGCTGGTGCAACAATCTGGTACCCAGATTGTCCTGATCTTTTAAAATAGACAACAAGAGGTGTTCGGCACCGATTAGGTCGCTGTTAAAAAGCTTTGATTCAAGGTAAGTAATCTTCAGTACACGTTCAGCCTGTTTTACCAGTGGAATATTTTCTACATTGCGGTTTTTAGGTGAGGTTCCCTTTATAGTGGTCTCAATCTGCTTCTTAACATATCCAAGATCAACTCCAAGCTGTGTCATAAGCTGCACAGCCACATTTTCTCCTTCCCGGATCAGTCCCAGCAGCAAATGTTCAATACCTATATAATCGTTACCGTTACGCAGTGCTTCTTCACGACTATAGGTAATTACGTCTTTTACTACCGGCGAAAATTTAGCTTCCATATGCTTTATCAAGTTCAAAAATATAATTTCAATACAATATTAATCAAAATGCAATAACCCCTTACAGTCTATTAACAATTATTAACTGCATTTGTTAGCAACTACCGCAATTAACATATGAAAAAATCGCCAGTTGTAAGGAAAAAAGCCGTATTTTCGTGTGTTAAATTATTTCGGTTTTTAAAGTTTAAAAATACTGATTCACAGAATGTTTGAAGAAAGAATCCTGAAGGTTGACATAGAGGAACAAATGAAGACGGCGTACATAGATTATGCCATGTCTGTGATTGTTTCCAGAGCCCTGCCAGATGTGCGGGACGGTCTTAAACCTGTGCACAGACGCGTACTCTTTGGTATGTATGAGCTGGGCACACTTAATAACAGACCATATAAAAAATCCGCCAGAATAGTGGGGGAGGTGCTGGGTAAGTACCATCCTCATGGTGACAGTTCAGTGTATGATGCAATGGTTAGAATGGCCCAGGAGTGGTCATTGAGGTATCCCCTGGTTGATGGACAGGGAAACTACGGAAGCATTGATGGTGACAGTCCGGCAGCCATGCGTTATACCGAAGCAAGAATGCAGAAAGTTGCCGAAGAAATGCTGTCTGACATCGACAAGGAAACTGTTGACTTTCAGTTGAATTTTGACGATACCCTTAAGGAACCTACGGTGATGCCGGCCAGAATCCCTAATTTGCTGGTAAATGGGTCATCTGGTATAGCAGTTGGTATGGCTACAAATATGCCACCCCATAACCTGAGTGAAGTTATAGATGGGGTAATGGCGTATATCGATGACAACGACATCAGTATTGAAGGCCTGATGCAGTTTATCAAAGGGCCAGACTTTCCGACAGGAGGCGTTATCTACGGCTACGAAGGGGTCAGAGAAGCTTACCATACGGGCAGGGGTCGTATTATGATGAGGGGTGAGGCCACCATTGAAACCGTTGAAAGCGGCAAGGATGTCATCATTGTATCCTCCATACCTTACCAGGTCAACAAGGCTGAAATGATCAAAAAAACAGCAGACCTTGTAAATGACAAGAAGATTGACGGAATCACTGATATTCGTGATGAGTCAGACCGGAAAGGGCTCCGCATTGTTTACGAATTGCGCAAAGATGCCGTGCCCAATGTGGTACTGAATCTTCTGTATCAGCATACTGCATTGCAGACATCATTCAATGTAAACAATATAGCCCTGGTTAACGGAAGGCCTATGGTTTTGAACCTTAAAGACCTCATCAGGCATTATGTTGACCACCGTCACGACGTCGTAACACGACGTACTGAATTTGAATTGAGAGAAGCAGAAAAGAGGGCACATATTCTTGAAGGATTGCTTATTGCATTGGACAATATAGATGCAATCATAAGCCTGATCCGTGCCTCACAAACACCCGAAGAGGCCAGAATCGGCTTGATTGAAAACTTTGAACTAAGTGAAATTCAGGCCCGGGCCATTTTGGATATGCGACTTCAGAGACTCACAGGGCTGGAGCGTGCAAAAATCCAGGCTGAGTACGATGAACTGCTTAAAAAGATTGAATACTATAAGAGCATTCTCAGCGATATAACACTGAGGATGAATGTCATAAAAGAAGAATTGCTTGAAATCAAAGAAAAGTACGGTGACAAAACACGTACCGAGATTGAATATACAGCCAATGATTTCCGCATTGAGGATACCATTCCTGATGAGGAGGTGGTAATAACCATTTCTCATCTGGGATATATTAAGCGTACATTGCTTGCCGAATTTCGCACCCAGAGCAGGGGAGGGCGTGGGAGCAAAGGTTCAGTGACACGTGACCATGATTTTGTGGAACATCTTTTCGTAGCCACAAACCATAATTACCTGCTATTCTTTACAGAAAAAGGAAAATGCTTCTGGATGCGCGTTTTTGAAATCCCCGAGGGGACAAAAACCTCAAAGGGAAGGGCCATTCAGAACCTGATCAATATTCCTTCAGATGACAAGATCAAAGCATTTGTCAATGTAAAAGATCTGAAAGATGAAGAATACATCAACAATAACAACATTATCCTGTGTACAAAAAAGGGGATCATCAAAAAGACCACCCTTGACGCCTATAGCCGTCCAAGAGCAAACGGTATTATTGCCATTAATATACGTGAAGGAGATGAGCTGATTGAGGCATCACTTACCAATGGACATAATGAAATACTCATTGGACTCCGAAGCGGAAAAGCCATCAGGTTCAAAGAAGGGGCCGTCAGGCCCATGGGCCGAAACGCTTCTGGTGTCAAGGGAATTACGCTGGCCGGTACAGGTGATGAAGTAATTGGCATGGTATGTGTAGAAGACTCACTAAGCAGCGTCCTTGTGGTTAGTGAGCATGGTTATGGAAAACGTTCCACACTTGAAGAGTACAGAATTACCAATAGAGGGGGTAAGGGCGTAAAAACGCTGAATATCACTGATAAAACAGGGCCGCTCATTGCCATGGTAAATGTACAGGACAATGATCATCTGATGATCATCAACAGATCGGGTATCACCATCAGAATGGCAGTGGCTGATCTAAGGGAAATGGGTCGCGCAACCCAGGGTGTAAGACTGATCTCACTACGTGGAGATGATGTCATTGCAGCCGTAACAAAAGTGCAGGAAAAGGCCCTGAACGGTAACGGTCTTGACGAAAATCCGGATTTAGATGATACAATTGAGGCCGGAGACGAATCAAAAGATCAGAAAAACAGTGAAATGTAGAAATTTGCATGGAATCAAATTATTTATAATTTTGCCATATAAGTTCAAGAATCGTTTTTAAAAATTTTTTTATAACAAAAAAACAAACAACCCAATGAAACGGACAGTATTAGTTTTGATATTAATGGTCTTCTCAGCCTCCATACTGTATGCACAAAGCAGAGATATCAGAAGGGCAGAGCGACAGTTAAACAGAGGCAATATTGCTGAGGCCAAAGAGTTTATTGAAGCTGCCTTTGAACACGCAGAGACTGAGACCAACGCAGAAGCATGGGTTATCAAAGCCCAGGTTTTCATGGAGATCGCACTGGCTGAAGAACCAGCCATAAGGCAACTTTCAGCCAATCCGGTTGATGTGGCCGATGAAGCCATGCAAATGGCTATAAAATATGATACAGAAGACGAACACATTTTGCCAATTCAGCAGGGTTTGCTTTTACTGTCTGAACTTATCTTTAATCAAGGGGTAGAGGCCTACAACGTCAGTGAATGGAATAACGCCAGCAGTTATTTCCTCAGGGCCTTCGAAATGGGTAAGGAGTTTGGTGCTGTTGATACCACAACACTTTACAACGCAGCTCTTTCAGCAGAACTTGGAGAGAGTTATGAACAGGCCTTTGAGATGTATAAAGATCTGAGAGAAATGAACTACGACCAGCCTTATATCTATTCTTCACTGGCCAATGTTTCACTGGCTCTCGGCGATACCCTTAGGGGAACGGAATTAATCCAGGAAGGACGCAGAAAGTATCCTGACAACCTTGACCTGATCTTCACTGAGGCAAACATCCATATTTTCACTGGTGATGTACCACAGGCAAGAGATGTACTTTCTTTGGCCATTGAACGTGACCCGGACAATCCCAACCTGTATTTTGCTTTTGGAGCCAATTTTGACAGAATGGCACAGGATACAACCTATACCAGCGATGAAAGAGATTTCGCATTTGAGCAGGCCATTGAGGCATACGAAAATGCCATCAGCTTAAGGCCAGATTACTTTGATGCAGTATACAATTTGGGTGTATTGTACTTTAACAAAGGTATCCGCATTTTTGAAGAAGCCGATGAGCGTCTCAGGGCAACCCATGATTTTGCCCAATATGAAGAGGATGAAAAACGCTTTCAGGAAGTTTGGTTAAAAGCCCAGCCATATCTCGAAAGAAGCAAGGATATGATTGACGAAGATGACCCCAGTTACAGAATCGTGATCATGTCGCTGGTTGAATTGTATGCACGTACTAATCAGCCTGAAAAACTTAAAGAACTCGAAGATATTTACAGACAATACTTCGGTGAAGAAGAAATAGACTAAAAGACAATTATCACATGAAAGAGGGGAGCTATACCAAATGCTTCCCTTCTTTTAATACTTACCATTTAACATAATATTAATTATAGTACATTTAACTGGATTAATAAACCAGGCTGCTGGCCTGGTTTGTCATAATCATGCCTCTGGAAATGCTACAAAATAATACTCTGTTTGTTGGTAATAATAATTGCTGAATTCATTTAATGTAATAGGCTCCTGATTTTTTAAAAACTTTTTTAGTGACGAAATTTTCATCGCACATGCTGCCACTAAAAAATCAAATACATCGTGCGGTTTGGTTTCGTAATGATCACTGGCACCCATTCCGAATTCAAATACAATAATTGGTTTACTTCGCCGGATGGTTTTCATTGCTCCCTGCATAACGAGATATTCAGCACCTTCAACATCAATTTTCATAAAATCTATGTTGACGTCATCAGGAATAATATCATCGAGCCGCCTTATATCCACTTCAATTTCTCTGATCTCTGGCTTGCTGACAGCATATGATCGCCTGCGTAGCCCACTGTAAGCTGCGTCGTTAACAACATATACAAATTGTCCGCATCCATTCTTGTCAGCAAGGGCATAAGGTGAAATGCTGGCCCTGTCGCCGTACAACTCGCATAACTTACTGTAATACAAATCAATAGGCTCAAAAGCATAATGTTTTCCTTCAGGCGCCAATCGGAGCATTAAGTCAAGCATTTCGCCCTGGTGGCTCCCGGCATCTATGCAATTTGATGAAGGGCCTATGACCTGCTGCATAATTTTTCTTGTCAAGCGGTCATAGGCCATATTCCTGGTCAGGTCAATGCCTGCATACGAAAACAATTGTTTGACTCTTTCTTTAATCACAGATCTTGTCTTTACTCACGCCTTACATCAATGGTGACGTTTTGTTGCATACTAAAGCCACTTTTGTCAGGGTTTCCTGTAAGCTGAATAATGGCTCCCTGCCTGGCCCGCCCGGTTAAAGTGCCTAAAATATGCAGATGGTTGATTGAACCGGCCCTGGCCTGAAGATCACAATCTTGCATAACCAAATCTCCTGCATATACAAAAGCTCCTGCCTGGCTGACCATTTCGACGTTCCTGGCCTCTCCTGCAAGATTGGCTGTAGCTCCGGCCTGGACCTTTACATAAAGCCTTTCAACATACAAATGTAAGTTACTTTGGGCTCCGGTTTGCACTATGTGTGAAAATGATTTTCCTACCAGGGGTGCATTGGCGAATAATTTTGCCCCCGACGACACCTTGATATCAACAAATGCAGGTGCTCCCACGTGCACCTCAAGCTTGTCATAGTTAGATGCATGCCGTTCCATGCTCAGTGACAAAACACCTCTGCGTAATTCAGTCTGGATAAAATCGTGCAAATTGTCGTCTGCTACCACCCTTATAAACTGAGTTGTGTCGGGATAAATATATACAGATATTCCACCCCTTATATCCATCTCCTGAAAGCTGTCAACTACCCTACTCTGTTCTATAACACGCATACTTCCTTCTACACCGCGGAACATATCTGCACTTACCTGCGTTCTCACATAGACCATCAGTGCAAGACTTGCCGCAATAATGATCAAAAAGGCTGTTAGTAGTATTTTATTGGTCGTTTTCATGTTTTATATTTTGTTTTATATCGGTCAGGATCAAAACCGCAAGCTTACCCTGCTTTTTTCTCCTGCCTGTATTTCTCATAATAATGTTCCAGGTCTTTTGTCCTCATTTTCAAAACATCCATGGTGTTGAACATCTTTGGAAGTTCTTCTGTGATAAAAGACTCTTTTTTGAACTCAAGAGTTTTTTCAAAGCCGTCATCAGTCACAAAATAACCTATGCCTCTTTTATTGAAAACAATACCCTTTTCCTGGAGAAAACTGAAAGTACGAAGGGCTGTATTGGGGTTTACCTCAACCTGTACCGCAACGTCACGAATAGAAGGAAGCTTCTCCCCTGCCTTCCATTGTCTTTTAAGGATGCGCTCGCATAGCATATCAGCTATTTGCAAATAAATGGCTTGACTGTCATTAAATTCCATAACTACACCTGCCTTTCTTTTAAACTAAACCATGTGGTGACCAAAAAGAACGGAACTGTAAGGTACCAGAAGATAAATGACACTACACCGGGTATACGGTTAAGAAAGAGTGTTTCCATTTCTGTATTGATGGCACCTGAACCAAATTGCATCCGGGGTCCGTCTACCAGGGGGTAAAATAATGCCCAGCCCGCCAGTGCAATGATCAGCTGGTAAATAACAAGTGCTACAAAAAGGGCCAGTAAGGTTTTCAGAAAGTTATTCTTTCTGAAATAGGTTGCACCCAGCAGAAATACTGACTGTGTAACAAAATACACTTTGATTGCTAAAAAATTAGCCTCAGAAAAAACCTGCTGAAATGGTGTAATGTTAAAAGTAAATGAAGCTATTAAATTGGCCAGTAATACAATAATGGCCATTCCCAGCAAAGCGATTACGGGAAAAAATACCGCTGTGATAAGCCACGCACTTACCAGACGCTCAGTGGCCGAAACCGGAAGGGTAAGGAATTGGTATGATCTCTGTGACTGGTGAAGTTCAGCAAATATGTTGCTCGTAAACACGTAGCCTCCAATAAACATAACCGAGAGATACAAGCCGTCTAAACTTGTCAACTCTGAAGTGCGTGAAATGGCAACCAGCAGTGAGATCACAAGCAATGAGCCAGCTACTGCACCAAAAGCGATAAGCCAGCCATACGCATTCGACAAGATTTGTCTCCTTGTAAGCAAGTACAATCTGTTGATATTGAAATACTTTATGGTTTCCATGGTTCTATGATGCATTAAAAGTTTGATTGATTCGTTTTGCGTTGTCAATAACACCGTTAAACAACAATTCCAGATCGAGGCGGGTGTCTTTTTTCTGAATATTGGGTGTAATGGCCGCATAGCCTCCCAGCCCCTCTTCATAATATAAGGGTTGCCGGTTTTCGACAATTTCAGGCAAAACTTCGAATGACAATGTGCGGGTAATGTTATCAACATCCTGATTAAATATGATCTTGCCCTCATCAATAATGATGATAGGATCAATGAGGCTTTCAAGGTCACGTACCTGGTGTGTTGAGATCAAAACGCTCTGCTCTTCAGATAATGAGGCGGCAATAACCCTCCTGAACTGGCTCTTTGAAGGAATGTCCAGACCGTTTGTAGGCTCATCCATCAGTAACAACCTTGCAGATGTTGACAGCCCAAAAGCAAGGATGAACTTTTTCTTTTGTCCGTATGAAAGCTGGTTAAGCTTATCTCCCGACTTTAACTGAAACTCTTTCAAAAGCCATTTGAGCTTGTCATGATCAAAACTTTTATAAAAAGGTGCATTTAATGAGACATACCTGCTGATGCTTATGGCAGGCAAATGGTATTCTTCCGGAACAAAGCAGATATCCTCAAGACATTGGGGAATCCGCTGCCCTGCCTCGAAACCATTCACCTGGCACTTGCCCGATTGGGGAAATACAAGACCAGCAATTAATTTCAACAGGGTGGTTTTTCCGGCTCCATTTTTTCCAAGCAAGCCATAGACATTGCCGGGAGTCAGTTCCAGATCCAGTTGACTAAACAAGTTTTTCTTTCTTGTATAGCCAAACTTCAGTTGTTCTATATTAACCATTTCTGTTTTGTTTTAGTGTTCTACTATACTAGTACACCACAAATGTAATACCATTTTTATTTATTTTCCAAATTTTTTAACAATATTTTTTCATTTATTTTATAATTACCTGATTTTGTGTCGTTTAACATTTTTTAACTATAAACATGTCACCCATATCTTAGGGAAAGATATTTTTGCCTCGTACTTTCAATGACATACCAGAAATGACAGATATTAGAGAGCTCAATGAAAAAATCAGGCTGGAGAGTGTTTTTGTGAACCAGCTCACTGCTGAAATGCAGAAGGTAATAATTGGCCAGAAAGAGATGGTTGATCGGTTGCTTATTGGCTTGCTTGCCAATGGCCACATCTTGCTTGAAGGTGTTCCTGGTCTGGCAAAAACATTGGCCATTAAGTCATTGGCACAGGCCATAAAGGCAAAGTTCAGCCGCATACAATTTACGCCTGATCTGCTTCCGGCTGACCTCATTGGCACCATGATCTATAGCCAGAAAACCGAAGAGTTTGTGGTAAGAAAGGGCCCAGTTTTTGCCAATTTCATTCTGGCTGATGAAATAAACAGGGCGCCCGCCAAGGTGCAGAGCGCACTGCTTGAGGCCATGCAAGAGCGTCAGGTAACCATTGGTGACCAGACATATTTTCTTGATGAGCCTTTTCTGGTCCTGGCTACCGAGAATCCCCTTGAGCAGGAAGGCACCTATCCCCTGCCTGAGGCACAGGTAGATCGTTTCATGATGAAGGTAGTTATTGATTATCCCGGAAAAGAAGATGAAAAAGAGATACTCAGGCAAAACATGCAACAGGTCTTTCCTGCCACCAGTGCTATAATAGAACCATCGCAGATTATCCGGGCCAGAAAAGTAGTGAGAGAAGTATACCTTGATGAAAAAATTGAAAATTACATTACCGATATTGTATTTGCCACCCGCTACCCTGATCAATACAAACTTGACCGCCTGGTGCCACTGATAAGCTACGGAGGCTCACCAAGAGCCAGCATCAACCTGGCCATGGCAGCCAAGGCTTATGCATTTATCAGGCAAAGAGGCTATGTGATTCCTGAAGACATCAGGGCAGTTTGTCCGGATGTACTTCGCCACCGCATTGGTCTGACCTACGAGGCCGAAGCTGAAAATATCACTACTGAAGACATCATAGGTGACATTCTCAATACCGTTGAAGTACCCTGATTAACGGCAATAAACTGCCAGCATTATGGAAGCCAAAGAGCTGATCAAAAAGGTTAGAAAGATCGAGATCAAAACCCGCGGACTGTCGAGACAGGTTTTCGCCGGGCATTACCATAGTGCCTTTAAAGGAAGGGGTATGGCATTTACCGAAGTCAGGGAGTATCACCCGGGTGATGATATCAGAAGCATTGACTGGAATGTTACCGCCCGTTTTAACCACCCCTATGTCAAGGTTTTTGATGAAGAGAGAGAAATGACCGTTATGTTGGTCATAGATGTGAGCGGGTCAACAACTTTTGGTGCTGCCGGAAAGCCAAAAGACCAACTCATTGCTGAAATAGCCGGCATACTGGCCTTTTCAGCCATAACCAATAATGATAAGGTTGGAGTCATTTTTTTCAGTGACCAGATTGAAAAATTTATTCCACCCAAAAAAGGCAGCACCCATATTCTCAGAATTATCAGAGAGCTTATTGACTTCAAACCCAAGCATACAGGCACTGACCTGTCCGTGGCCCTCAAGTATTTACGAAATGTCATAAAAAAACGTTCTGTTGCATTTTTGATCTCAGACTTTCACAGCAAAGGGTTTGAAGATGCACTTTCAATAGTGGCCAGAAAACATGATCTCATATGTTTGAGAGTAAATGACCCAAGAGAGTCGCAAATACCTGCTTTGGGTTTGATCAGATTCAGCGACCCGGAAACTGGTCAGACATACCTGCTTGATACTTCAAACAAAAAGCTCAGAGAGTATATTACATATCAGGTAAATGAACATGAAGTTTTCCTGAAAAGGGCTTTTTCAAGGGCGGGAGTTGACTCAGTTTATATTTCATCAGATAAAGATTACGTGCCCCCATTGATGAAGTTTTTTCAAAAAAGGAGCCACTATTAATACCAGATTAGTTATGATGCCCAAGTCAATCTTATTGCTGCTGACCGGTTTTTTGCTAGTACATCCCTTTGGTGTGCAAGGTCAGACTGTGCGGGCTGAACTCAAAACCGATCAAATTATCATAGGGCAGCAAACTGAATTTTTCATAGTGGCTGAGGTTCCGGTATCGGGTAAACTTATCTGGCCTGAGCTCCATGACACCCTTACGGCAGATATAGAAATCATTAGACACCATGTTGCCGATTCGGTAAAAAAAGATGAATTCTCAACTTTAGTGACAAAAAAATGGATGGTAACCGCCTGGAAAGATGGTTTTTTTCCAATCCCCCCCCTTGATTTTTTATACATTTCCAATAAAGACACATTACAACTTGAAACCCGCGCCCTGCTTTTACAGGTTGGTGGTGTAGATGTAAACATGGAAGAGGGCTACCGTGACATTAAACCCATATGGCATATTCCAGCAGGGCTCAGACAATTTCTGCCCTACATTATAGCAACCTTGTTGCTTGCAGGCATTGTTTATTGGTTCTGGAGGCGAAGCAAAAAACAAAAACCTGAAAGAGCTGTTGAGAAACTCGCCTACGATCCGGGAGTTCCTGCGCATATTGCAGCCATTTCGGGTCTTGAAACCCTCAGACGAAAAAAGCTTTGGCAAAAAACTGGTGTCAAACAGCACCACAGTGAGCTTACAAATATCATCAGAATTTACATCAGCAGACGTTTTCAATTACAAGCCATGGAAATGACTACTGCCGAGATTCTGGAAGCTTTCAGCGAACTGAACCCTGACCGGGAGGCCTTACATATCCTGAAAGATACACTACAATTAGCCGACCTGGTCAAATTTGCCAAATACAGACCCGGTGAAGAGAGCCATGAGAACGCCATCGAACAGGCGCTTAAGCTTATACAGTTAACCATGCCGGTAAACGGAGATAAACAAGAAACAAATGGGTGATATCATATTTGCATACCCTTATGTTCTTTGGGGGCTTTTGCTCATACCAACCCTGGTGGTCTGGTATATCTACCAAAATAAAAAGCAGTTGGCCGACATCAGGTTTGTGCATACCAAATATTACTCAGCCACAATCAAAAGCTTTCGACAACACCTGATCCACCTGCCTATTATTTTGAGGATGGTGACTCTGGCTCTGCTTATCACGACCATGGCAAGACCACAGACAAAGTCGGTACTCAGCCAAACCAGCCTTGAAGGTGTCGAAATCATGATCGCTTTAGACATCAGTGGTTCTATGCTTGCTGAAGACTTTCAGCCTAACCGCATGGAAGCAGCAAAGTTAACGGCCATTGACTTTGTTTCGAGCAGACCTGATGACAGGATCGGAGTTACTGTTTTTAGCGGCCAAAGTTTCACATTATCTCCGCTTACCACTGATCATGCTTTGGTAAAAGAACTCATCAGCCAGGCAACAACAGGCATGGTTGCCGATGGTACAGCCATTGGCGATGGCCTGGCTACCGCTGTGAACCGGCTGCGTGAGAGTACAGCTTTAAGCAGGGTTGTTGTGTTGTTAACCGACGGCATAAACAATACCGGTGTTATTGATCCGCTCACGGCAGCAGAAATTGCAGCCATGTATGGCGTAAGGGTATATACCATTGGCGTGGGCTCATCGGGTCCCGTCCCCTACCCTTTCCAGACGCCTTTTGGTGTACAGTACCAGGACGTGGAGATCCCTGTCGACGAAGAACTATTGCAAGAAATAGCTGCTATGACCGGCGGCAGGTACTTTTGGGCTGAAGATAAGCAAACATTAGAATCAATTTATGAAGAGATAGATCAATTGGAAAGATCAATAATTGACATACAAGAATTTACCCGGGTAAAGGATGAATATATCATTCTTGTGCTGCTGGCACTATTTTTTTTGGGGGTTGAATCTTTTTTACGCTACACATGGCTGAGAACTGTGCCATAAAATTTTCAAAACCGTGTTGATTATGACAGATATCATTCGTTTTGAATACCCCTTGCTGGTGAGCCTTTTTTTGGTGATTCCGTTGTTTTTCCTGCTTTTCTTGTTACATATGTACAAACGGAGAAAAGCCGTCAAAACATTGGGGCAAGAAAACATTATCAGGCAAATGGCACCACTTGCATCTGCCATGAGACATTGGTATAAATTTTGTTTGGTTATACTGGCTATGGCGATGATTATCCTGACTGCCATGGGACCAAAAACTGGCAGTCAGATTGAAGAGGCTAAAATAGAGGGGATTGATATCATTGTAACATTAGATGTAAGCAGCAGCATGTTGGCTGAAGATGTCAGGCCAAACCGTCTTGAAAGGGCTAAAATGGGCGTAAACCGTCTTGTTGACATGCTTGATAATGATCGGATCGGGGTGGTTGTTTTTGCCGCCTCCTCACAGTTGCAAATTCCCCTGACAACCGATCATGAGGCCGTCAAGATGCTCCTTGCCCCTGTCAATACCCAATCGGTTGCCGAACAGGGGACTTTAATTGAGTCGGCCATAGACCGGGCCATTGGCGCGTTTCCTGATAACAATGGAAACAGCAGGGTAATTATCCTGATCAGCGACGGTGAAAGCCATGAAGACAATCCATTGGAGGCAGCCAGAAGGGCCAGAGATATGGGAATCGTGATCCATACTGTGGGTGTTGGAAGCAGGCAAGGGGCTCCTGTTCCTCAGTTTGAAAATGACAGACATATCGGATACCTGAGAGATCATGAAGGGAACACCGTGATCACAAGGTATGATGAGCAAACACTGAGAGAAATGGCAGCCATAACCGGTGGCATTTTCAGACATGGTTCGGGGGCAGATATGGGTCTGCAGCAAATTCTTGAAATGATGCGCGATATGGAACAGCATGAATTTGAAAGAGTTATATTTGCTGATTATGAAAGTAAGGCACATATTACAGCAGCTCTGGCATTACTCTTATTATTGATTGAGTTGTTTGTTATGGAAAGAAAGAACAAATGGTTTCAAAAAATCAACATATTTGGTTGATCAAAAAAAACAGTGTTTTATGACAACGAGGTTCTTTTTATTTGTATGCATTTTCCTGCTTTTGCCCTTTAACTTAGTGCGTGCAAGCGATGCCACGCAGTTATTGCGGCAGGGGAATAGTTACTTTAATGAAGGACACTTTGCTGAAGCCGAAAAAAGCTACAGGCAATCGCTTGAGCATGACACAAATAATTTCAGGGCATGGTTCAATCTTGCCAACGCATTATATAAGCAAGGGAAAATGGATGAAGCTGCATCCATTTTGGAGACCCTCACCCACCAGGCTCCAAATGATCAGGCGCTGGCCAATACCTGGCATAATCTGGGGAATACCTTTCTGGGCAGCGGGCAGTTTACTGAAAGTGTTGATGCCTTTAAACACGCTCTGAGGTTGTCACCCGACGATGAAGATACCCGGTATAATCTTGCATATGCCCAAAAGCTTCTGGAAGAAATGCCTCCACAAGACCAGTCTTCGCAGGCAGACCAGGGTGAAGGTGATGATGAACAAAGCGATGTAGAGGGCTCACCCGATATGAACGACCATGATGATAGCGATCAGGGTGACAGTGAACATGACAAGACACCTGAATCGGAACAAACACCCCGGCATCAGCCAGATGAATTATCTCCTGAAGATGCCCGTCGAATTCTTGATGCACTAAACAGACAGGAGGCCTCCATACAGGAAAATATAAACAGACAAGAAAAAAGCACCCAAACTGTCAGAACACTTAGACAATGGTAGTAAATATAAAGCCCTTCATATGTAAGCTTAGCTTTATCCTGGCAGGCCTGCTGCTGCCCGGAGCCGTATATGTCTACGCCGATGAGGTCAGGCTTAGTGTTTCAGCCCCTTCTGAAGTGGCACCAGGTGCAAGGTTTAACATAAGTTACTCAGTTAATGCCCGTCCCGATGGGTTTCAGGCTCCTTTATTCAGCCCTTTCAGGCTCATTTCGGGCCCAAGTCAATCATCCAGTACGTCTACACAGATCATCAATAATCAGGTAACCACCTCCATTTCTGTATCTTACACCTATACCCTCGAAGCCCCGACTGAAGGAACCTATGTAATACCACCGGCTCAGGCAGAGATTAACGGTCAATCATACACATCTGAAGCTGCTGAAATCAGGGTAACTGCTGATGCCGCTACCAGGGCAACTCCTTCACCTGCACGCCCTGCCGATCAACCAACACAGACAGGAACACCAGACAGCGATGACATTTTCATCAGGGCCATAGCTGACAATACGTCACCATTTCAGGGTGAACAGGTTATTATCAGGTATCTGCTCTATACCAGACTGCCCATTACCAATTACAGCATCGAAACCCTGCCATCGTATCAGGCACTTTGGCATGAAAATATTAGTGGCAGTGGTCAACATTCGGTATCAACCGAAACCCTGAACGGGCAAACTTATAATGTGGCCGAAATTAGAAGAGTCGCAGTTTTTCCGCAACGCAGCGGTGAGATCCGTATTGAACCCATTGAAGTTGAAATGTCAGTGAGAATGCGGGCGCCCCAGCGACCAGGCGGAAGGAGTTTCTTTGATGATTTTTTCAGTGGTACGCCTTTCGATGCTTTTCAATCAGTGAGGCATGCAGAAAGGTCTAATGCTGTTGTACTAAATGTCAGGCCCCTGCCGGTGCAAGGCAGACCTGCCCAGTTTCATGGCCTGGTGGGTCGGTTTACCATGTCAGGAGAATTAAACCAGCAAAGCCTGGCTGTAAATGATGCGGCCAACTTAATTATTCGTATTGATGGCAGAGGAAACTTGCGACTAATGGATCAACCAGAAATTACATTCCCTCCACTGCTTGATATATTTGACCCCCAGATTACTGACCAGATCAATACTGGCCCCGGGGGCATAACAGGTACAAAAACATTCGATTACCTTATAATTCCCCGACAACCAGGACAGGCTGACATACCTGGGGTAGAGTTCAGTTATTTTGATCCTGAACAGGAAGAGTATGTTACCCTGAGTGCCGGACCTTTTGAACTTGAAGTTACAGGTGAAGCAATTGCAGGTAGAGGCGAAGGTTGGCAAAGATCAGATATTCAGTCACTGGCCGAAGATATCCTCTTTATATACACAAAACCTGTCAGATGGAGACCGGCAAATAGCTTGTTCTATAAAAGTACGGGGTTTTATCTGTTGACCTTACTGCCTGTTTTGGTATTCGTGGTTTTCATAATCATATGGTTCAGATACACCGATTTGAGGAAAGATCAACAATTGCTAAAAACACGACAGGCAAGAAAGGTTGCCCGGAAAAGACTCATAAATGCAGAGAAATTCATGAAAAATGGAGACAAGGGGGCATTTTATGATGAGGTATTCATGGCATTATGGGGTTTTGTGTCAGATCGCCTGAATATTCCGGTGGCTAAACTTAACAAAGACAACGTAACTGCTGCTTTTGAAAACCGGCAGATACCTGTTGAGCTGGCTAAAAGGTTTCTTGAGGGTCTTGAGGAGTGTGAATTTGCAAGGTTTTCACCTGCCGGACAGATGAGCCCCATGCATGAAACCTATGAAAAAGCAATGGAAACCATTGTAAATATTGAAAAAAAGTTGCGAAATCAAAGTTCATGACCATGATCCGTATGCGAACTTTCATTTTAACCATACTGGCGGCAGCACTGTTGCATGCCCCGTTTTTGTGCAGGGCAGAGCAGGAAATAGATCCATCTGCCTCTATAGAAGCCGCCAATAAAGCTTATATTGAAGGTTCATATCACCAGGCCATTATGCTATATGAGCAGATCAGGGATGCGGGTTGGGAATCACCCTACCTGTATTATAATCTGGCGAATGCCTACTTTAAATCAGGATCAACCGGACAATCAATTCTGAATTACGAGCGTGCCCTCAGGTTAAAACCCTCTGATGATGCCACGAAACACAACCTGCAATTGGTCAGGCAAAAAACCATTGACCAGGTTGAACCCTTACCTGTATTGTTTATTTGGAACTGGAGAGAAAGATTCGTTGGCTGGTTCCATACAGACACCTGGGCAGTAATGATCATAGCCGGCCTTTTCCTGGCATGTATTAGCCTGACAGTTATGATGTTGTCAGGGACGCCATTATTCAGGAAAATACTCTTCTCTTTGGCTTTGGTATTTCTGCTTATGTCGTTAGTTAGCTGGTATGCTGCAAATCGCCAATACAATTTGAATCATGTCAGAGAATCAGCCATTGTCATGGCGCAAAGAACAACTGCAAAAAGTTCGCCCGGTGAACGAGGCGTTGATCTTTTTGCTGTGCATGAGGGACTAAAGGTATTTATCTTGACCGAGGTAGGTGATTGGTATGAAGTAAAACTTGAAAATGGTCGATTGGGTTGGCTGCCAAAGAGTTCGGTTGAGATAATATGATTATCAGTTCTGCCCTCCCCTGCCATCAGGCCTCATCCTTCGCTGGGCCTCACGAAACAACATCCTGTTAAAGCTTCTTTCGGCCTCAAATAGCATAGCTACCTGATTGACGCTGATCACCTCAAGCATTTTTTCGGTGTATTCACGACGTAGTTGTGCCGACATTTCGAACCTTTTGAGTTCATCTTCAACATAATTTGCTGCCTGCGCTTTTGATAGGGATTCAACAGGGGGTAAGCCCTGCCGCTTTTCACGAATCTCTTCTCCGAGGGCTTCAACCTTCTCATTGTATTCATTGTATATGGGCCAAAACGCCCTTGCTTGTTGCCTGGTGAGCGATATTTTGTTGGTAATGTAGGCCACCCGCCTTGACTCAATGGCTTCAACCCTTTCGTCATGAGGCCTTTGGCCCATTTGTCCGGCCTGGGCAAAAGCCAGAGATGGGAGCAACATAATCATTCCCAATATAACAAGCTTGCTTAATGATACCATTTTATGTACAATCATAAGATTTGTTTATTTAGTCCAGAGAAGATAGTAAATTGCGGCTTTCCATGCCAAAATACCTCGCATTATCAAAAATCATCTCAATGATTTCTTCATAGGCTTCGTCTGAGTCTGGAAATAAAAACCCAACTTCAAGCTCATACAAAATTTCTTCTGCACTCATGCCCGACTCAAGCACCAACTCATATACCAATACATGGTCAATATGGCCATGCATATTCAAGTAAGCATATTCCATGTCAGCATCGCTAATGTCAGCAAAAGAGACGGCCCCGTTTCTTTCCATAAAAAACAAACCAATTGTCAACCCGGCAATCAGCAGCACGGCAGCTACAACCGGAACCACCCGCTTTAGCAAAACAGATGACAAGCCAACCGATTCACTGTGGGACGAGCTTGACATTCTATCCTGGATTCTTGATGGCAAAGACTCGAAATACCCTTCAGGAACATTGTAACCATCACCCTTTTGGAAATGGGGCAGGTGGCTGACAAGCCCATCCAATTCCTTTTTTATGGTCTCTGGTGTTTCTTTAAATTTCATAACTTGATGGGCATTTTATGGTTAGATAACGAAAGATACATATGGTTTAATTAAGCTCCCACAAATTTTTCGATTTTTTTAACCGCATGATGATAAGAGGCTTTCAAAGCCCCTTCAGAAGTGTTTAGTATTTTGGCCATTTCCTCATACTTCATTTCATCATAATACCTTAGGTTAAATACCACCCTTTGTTTATCAGGCAACGAAAGGATGGCCTTTTGTATCTGTTTTTCCATTTCTGAACCCTGATAATAAACATCTGCTTCAAGGGTTTCTTCCAGTTGCTTTCCGACGTCAACCAGGGGGAGAAAAAACTTTCGCTTTTTATTTTTCAGAAATGTCAACGCTTCATTGGTTGCTATCCGGTATATCCAGGTATACAGGCCCGATTCACCCCTGAATTTATGGAGTGATTGCCAGACTTTGATAAAAATATCCTGTACAATATCATCGGTATCGTCGTGGCTGACAACCAGCCTGCGTACGTGCCAGTAGATGGTTTCCTGATATTTGCGGACAATAAGGTTAAAGGCATAATTCGGATTATCCCCATTGCGAAACAACGCCAACAATTCATCATCCGTGTAACTGCCCATTTGTGAACTTTATTACTCCTATTTGCGCTTCAGTACTCGCATAACTGCCTGTACTATATTTGAAGCATCAAGACCATACTTTTTCATCAGCTCTGCTGGTTTGCCGCTTTCTCCAAATCTGTCATTAACAGCAACCAGTTCAAGAGGTGCCGGATGGCTTACAGCAAGTACCTGTGATACAGCATCGCCGAGCCCGCCATTCATCTGATGTTCTTCAGCAGTAACAGCACAACCTGTTTTACTTACTGATTGTATGATGCTTTTTATGTCCAAAGGTTTAATGGTGTGGATGTTTATTATCTCAGCACTGATGCCCTTTTTGTATAGTTCCCGGCCTGCTTCAATGGCTTCCCAAACCAAATGACCCGTCGCAAAAATACTCGCATCGCTGCCTTCACTAAGGATGATAGCTTTCCCAATCTCAAAAGGCTGAGAGGGGTCGGTAAAATTGGGGACTTTGGGTCGTCCAAACCTTAAATAAACAGGACCCGGATAATTGGCTACAGCAAGGGTTGCAGCTTTGGTCTGGTTGTGGTCGCAGGGAACAACCACTGTCATATGTGGCAACATGCGCATCATGCCAATATCTTCAAGTATCTGGTGGGTTGCGCCATCTTCGCCCAGTGTAATACCCGCATGTGAAGCACATATTTTTACATTTTTATTAGAATAGGCAATGGATTGCCTGATCTGGTCATACACCCTGCCAGTACTAAAGTTGGCAAATGTTCCGGTAAAAGGAATCTTTCCACCAATGGTCAGCCCGGCTGCCAACCCCATCATATTGGCCTCAGCAATTCCCACCTGAAAAAACCTGTTGGGAAATTCGTCTCTGAATGCCCCCATATTCAATGAACCGGTAAGGTCTGCACAAAGTGCAACGACGTCAGGATTAAGCCGTCCGATCTCAAGAAGTCCAAGACCAAATCCCGAACGTGTATCTTTTTTCTCAGTATATGTATATTCTCTCATATTAAAAAACTTCTTTAACAGAAATAATTAGTAATCGCCGAGGGTTTCTTTCAACTGCGACATGGCCTGCTCAAATTGTTCATCATTTGGGGGCTTGCCGTGCCATTCATGGGTGCCTGACATAAAATCTACCCCATGTCCCATATCGGTATGCATCAGTATGAGAACTGGTTTGCCCTGCCCACAAAAACTTCGGGCTTTGCCAAGTACTGTGAGCACATCTTCCATTTCATTGCCCTGCATCTCAAGCACATTCCATCCAAAAGCCTCCCATTTTGCCTTTAAATTACCAAGGGGCATCACATCATCAACCGCACCATCAATTTGCTGGCCATTATAGTCGATGATACCAATGAGGTTGTCAATCTTTTTGGCTGGGGCAAACATGGCAGCCTCCCAGATTTGTCCTTCCTGTTGTTCTCCGTCTCCCATCAGGCAGTAAACAAGACCGGGGTCATTATTAAGCTTTTTGCTTAAGGCAGCCCCACAGGCAACACTGAGTCCCTGACCCAGTGATCCGCTGGCCACCCTGATCCCCGGAAGGCCCTCTTCTGTTGCAGGATGACCCTGAAGCCTTGAATCAATACGTCTGAAGGTTTCCAACTCAGCAGTATCAAAGTATCCACTCCGGGCAAGGGCACTGTACCATCCGGCTGACAAGTGTCCATTTGATAAAAAGAAAAGATCTTCGCCCTTTCCGTCTATAGAAAAATTTTCAGGCGAATGATTTAATACTTTAAAATAAAGCGCTGTAAAAAGTTCAGCGCAGCCTAGCGGTCCACCCGGGTGGCCTGATTGGGCCCCATAAACCATGCGTACAACATCTCTGCGCATCTGGGTGGCCATTAGTTTAAGTTGACTGATATCTGTCATCGCAATAAATTTAGTATGCAGAAAATTATTCGGCTTTCAGTTTTCGGTATTTAATTCTTTTTGGCCCTGTGTCACCCAGGCGCTTCTTTTTGTTCTCTTCATAGGCTGAATAGCCTCCCTCAAAGAAATACACTTTTGAGTCACCTTCAAAAGCAAGGATATGGGTTGCCACCCTGTCAAGAAACCATCTGTCATGGGTGATAATTACAGCGCACCCGGCAAAATTATCCAAGCCTTCTTCCAATGCCCTGAGCGTATTTATATCAATATCATTGGTGGGCTCATCAAGTAAAAGCACATTGGCTTCACTTTTCAATGTCATGGCCAAATGCAGGCGGTTTCTTTCACCACCCGACAACACACCACACTTTTTACCCTGGTCAGCCCCGGTAAAGTTAAATCTCGCCACATAAGCGCGGCTGTTCATTTGCCTTCCGGCCAGTTGGATGTTTTCGTTTCCACCAGAGATTACTTCCCAAACACTCTTTTCAGGGTCAATTTCTGTATGGGCCTGATCTACATAGCCAATTTTGACGGTATCTCCCAGCCCAAAACTTCCGCTATCAGGCTTCTCCTGTCCCATAATCATCCTGAACAATGTTGTTTTACCGGCTCCATTAGGTCCGATGATGCCGACAATACCGGCCGGAGGAAGGGAAAAGTTAAGATCTTCAAATAACAGTTTGCTCCCGAATGCCTTCACAAGTTCATGGGCTTCAATTACTTTGCTTCCCAATCTTGGGCCGTTCGGAATAAATATTTCCAGTCGTTCTTCCTTTTGTTTTACATCTTCATCAAGCAGTTTCTCATAAGCACTGAGCCTGGCCTTGCCCTTGGCCTGACGGCCTTTGGGAGACATTCTGACCCAATCAAGCTCCCTCTCGAGGGTTTTTCTCCGTTTGCTTTCACTTTTCTCTTCCATCTCCAGTCGCTTTGACTTTTGCTCCAGCCACGACGAGTAATTTCCCTTCCACGGAATGCCCTCTCCCCTGTCGAGTTCAAGTATCCAACCAGCCACATTATCAAGAAAATATCTATCATGTGTAATGGCTATCACCGTGCCCTTGTACTGCTTAAGGTGCTGTTCCAACCACTCGACGCTTTCAGCATCAAGGTGATTTGTAGGCTCGTCAAGCAATAAAATTTCAGGCTCCTGGAGCAGCAGACGACACAAAGCGACCCTGCGACGTTCACCTCCACTAAGATGAATAATTTTTTCATCTGCTTCAGGGCATCTCAGTGCGTCCATGGCCCTCTCCAGTTTACTGTCAAGGTCCCAGGCATCGTGTTGATCTATCAGGTATGACAATTCTCCCTGCCGTTCAATCAATCGGGCCATTTCTTCATCATCCATTGGTTCTGCAAAACGCAGGTTCACCTCTTCGTATTCCTTCAGAATATCAACAACTTCCTGAACACCTTCTTCAACAATTTCCTTTACCGTCTTGCTGCCATCAAGAACAGGCTCCTGGGGCAAATAACCAACTTTGTATCCCGGAGAAAAAACCACCTGTCCCTGGAAAGATTTTTCCTCACCGGCAATAATTCGCATGAGGGTTGATTTACCTGAACCATTCAATCCGATGATACCAATCTTTGCACCATAATAGAATGACAGATAAATATCCTTCAGAACATGCTTGTTAGCTGGGGGAAATACCTTGCTGACCCCCACCATTGAAAATATGATCTTTTTGTCTTCGCTCATTGTACTATAAACTCCAAATTTTTACAAATGTCCGAAAAAATGCCATCCCACTGACAGAAAATTCTGCATTTTGATACAATGCCCTTATCTTTGTAGAAAATATCCATTCATGGCAATAACGAGCCAACCCATAAAATGTATTAGCTGCCTTGAGCCACCCATTATGCTCAACGGGTGGAAACACCATATGGGTTTTCTGCTCAATGAGATCAGAAAATGGTCTGCCAAGGCCGAACCCATATTCCCTCTCTTTGCTGCCAAACTGCAGGTACTGGGAGATTCACAGTTCGATATGTACACAGGGTCGCTACAACCAGAAACGATTGCTAATGACTTGTCTGAAACACTCATGGGGTTTCGTGCTTTCGACAAAGAAGGGTATATACGGTGGGTTGAAAGTTCAAATCATCTCTTCTGGCAATTAGAGATATCTGATGGTTCTGAATGGACCATGCGCATCAATGACCCAAATGAAGATGCAAATGAGAATTATTACATACACATCCATCCATCAAGGCACTCAAAGTATAGTCGCAGGATAAAGGGCAACCACCTGAGAACGGCCCTGGCTACGCTAATACTGGCAAATATGCGCGGAGAGAAGCCGGGTTTGCCTCTGATGAATCAGGTCAGAAAAGATTTTCTGGGCTTATCTACTATAAGCAAACCTTTGGCAAAGGAAATTTTCACCACCCTGAATTACATTGCCTCTGAAGCTGGTGTCGATCATTAAAGCATCAACCGTTCAGGTATATAATCAGCATGACCAGAGGAATGATGATGCCTGCACCCGCCACTACGGCTCCACGTCTGGTAATTCCATTCCGCCCCCTCAGAATAAACAAACCAGTAAAGGCCAACACAATCAGACCTCCGGCAAACAAATCTGAAAACCAGGTCCATAGCCTTCTTGGTGTATTATAATGCAAAAAATTGACTTCTCTGAATACAGGCCTGCGACGGATAGATTCAAGGTTTGCCTGACCATCTGCCAACCTGACCGTAACGCTTCCATCTTTAATAAAAATGCGAATATTTTCTCCACTCATCAGGCTGGTGCGAAATTCATCACCGCGATCAATTTGCTCCAGATAATGCATCGATAATTCTTTGTTATCGGTTATTTCATGGTCAGGGAGAGCCAGACTAAAAGTCTTTTGGGTGATAATATAGTTGGGATTCCAATGGTGGCGGTGATTAAGGGCAATTCCGGACAATCCATAAATAATACACATGCCAAAGAAAAAATATCCAAGGTCTCTGTGCACAGCCCGGTTAAGCTTACGCCACTTCATATCTGTTCACTTTTGGTACATTAAAAAACTGCCGTAAAATGACATTCACGGCAGTTCCTTTTTTTCAATTGAATATTATCTGATCTCAAATGCTGTTAGTTCAACATACGGCCTGATATCAGGATTAATCCCTCTTTCTGCAAGCCTTCTGACAGCTACTTCAGTTGATGCGCAGTCATGTCCATCATGGTCATCATGATCACCGTGATCACCGTGATCGTCCTCCAGCTCGTCAATATTGCGAACTTCTATTCTCATCACACCTGTAACCAAGACTTCATGACCCTCATGTCCTGCTTCAAACTGATTCAGGAAATCCATCAGCATCACTTGAATACTGTAAGTATCATCAGTGGTTTGTACAACCCGCATTTTATCGCCGCTATGTTGGCAGATATGACTAATAATGCCTTCAAACTGCACAGTTTTCCCCTCATAATTCATGGGTTCATAAACAAGTTCTGCAATCAGACTGGGTTCAAGCGTAATCTCTGCCTGTTGTGAAGTCTGTGTACCGCAAGAGGCCATGAAAAAGCCTGCGATAAGGATGAGGATTAGTTTTTTCATTGATCGTTACGTTTTTAAATAAGGACTAAAACAATTGCCTGCAAATATAGAGAAAAGTTTTCTTTTCAATTACCTTTGCGGCATCAAAAAATCGGCTATGGAATTGAGGATAGGAGAATTTGCTGCTTTGTTCACTGCCGTTTGCTGGACAGTTACAGCAATGGCATTTGAAACAGCTAGCAGAAAAGTTGGAAGCGTGCCGGTAAACATTATCAGGCTCGTCATGGCCCTGCTACTGTTGAGCATGTTCTCATGGATCAGAAGAGGAATGGCAATTCCTATGGATGCTGAGCTATACAACTGGTTTTGGCTTGCCCTGTCAGGCCTGGTTGGCTTTGTAATTGGTGATCTTTTTCTTTTCAAGTCATTCACAGTGATAGGATCAAGGCTGGCCCTGCTGATCATGACTATGGTTCCTCCAATCTCGGCCCTCATTGGATTTTTTTTACTGGGCGAAACCCTTGCATTGATACACTTAAGCGGCATGGGTTTGACCATATCGGGTATTGCCCTTGTTATATTTTACAGACAAAATAAAAACAAACAAAGCGGCCGCATTCCTGAAAAACTCCCGGTCAAGGGCATCATATTCGCACTATTGGGCGCAGCAGGACAGGCTACAGGTTTGGTTCTCAGCAAATATGGGATGCAAGACTACGATGCCTTTTCGGCCACACAAATCAGGGTTATAGCCGGAATAATTGGCTTTACCATTGTTATCCATGTATTCAAAAAATGGGGGGCTGTGGGTAATGCCCTCACCAATAAAAAGGCACTATGGTTGATGCTGCTTGGGGCTACTTTCGGACCATTTCTGGGTGTCTCATCGTCACTGATTGCTGTGCAGCATACAGCCACTGGCATTGCATCAACCATTATGTCTATTTCTCCTATCCTGATTCTTCCGACAACCTATTTCATATTCGGCCAAAAAGTAAGCTGGAAAGAATTTCTTGGTGCCATCATCAGTGTTGCAGGCGTTACCCTGTTTTTTATCTGGTAAATAATCAGCTAAAGTTGTTGCACAAATCACCGGAATCTGCTAGGTTTGTGCCTACCTGACCTCTAAAATTTCTGTTTATGGATGAGATTCAAAGCCTCAGCATGGGTGTTGACCAGGTAGCCGTTTGGTCATTCATCGGATACCTGGTTATGATTGTTATCATTGGCATCTACGCTGCCAGGTTTTCTTCAATGGATATCTCCAACTTCTTTATCGGAGGTCGTAAAATGGGTATGCTTGTGGTGGCTTTATCTGCCGTGGTTAGCGGCAGGAGCGCCTGGTTGCTGCTCGGAGTCACAGGCATGTCATATGTCATGGGCATTTCTGCAGTTTGGGCCGTTTTGGGTTATACCATAGTCGAATTTTTTTTATTCTTCTTTTATGCTCCACGCATCAGACACTTCAGCGAGGTTCGTGATTGCATAACCGTGCCTGATTTTTTTGCAGAAAGATTTGATGACAAGAACGGATTACTGAGATCGGTGGTAGTTCTGATCATTATTATCTTTATGATTGCCTATGTCTCTGCGCAGTTTGTTGCTGGCGGAAAAGCGTTTCAATCAAGTTTTAACCTGACAGAAACCCAGGGCATATTTCTTACCACAGGCATCATCCTGTTTTATACCATGGTAGGCGGCTTTCTGGCTGTCAGCCTTACCGACACCATACAAGGTCTGTTTATGGTTGTAGCCCTTCTGGTGCTGCCCATCATTGCCATAGCCCATATGGGTGGTACAGGTGCATTTATAACCCATACTGCCGGCCTTGAAGCAGGTAATTTCTTCAACCCCCTGGCACTTGGGTTTGGTGGTTTGGCAGGTTTTCTGGCCATAGGCCTCGGATCACCCGGCAACCCGCATATCATTGCAAGATACATGTCCATAAAAGATCCCAAAAAGCTTAAAAGCGTGGCAATGGTGGGCACCGCGGCCAATGTGGTAATGGGGCTGGGGGCGGTATTAACAGGTATGGCAGGCAGGGTTTATTTTCCTGAAGTAAACATGCTCCCGGGGGCAGATCCTGAAAACGTCTATCCCTATCTGGCGGCACAACATCTCCACCCGGTATTATTCGGTGTTGTCATCGCCAGCATATTTGCAGCCATCATGTCAACTGCTGATTCACAACTACTGGTAGCTGCCTCGGCTATTGTGAGAGATCTTTACGAAAAACTCATCAAAAAGGGGCAACATATCTCACAGGCCCATCTGGTTCTTTACAGCCGAATGGTTGTTGTAGTGTTGGTTATACTTGCCTTGCTTCTTGGCCTCATGGCCGAACAACTTGTATTTTGGCTGGTTCTTTTTGCATGGGCAGGCCTTGGGGCGGCTTTTGGTCCAACTTCTATTTTGGCATTGTACTGGAAAAAAACCACAAAAGCCGGAATGATTTCAGGAATGCTTTCTGGTGCTATTACTGTTATTGTATGGACCAGGGTTGCATGGCTCAGTGAACTTATGTATGAGTTAATCCCGGGGTTCGTCGTTTCATTCCTGGTGACTTGCCTGGTCAGCATGTTCACCAGGGCACCAAAACATGCCGGTCAGCTTTTTGACAGCATGTTACCTGCGCCTGCCAAAAATTCGTCTGATTACTGATTCTCTGCCTTCTTTTTTTTCACCTTCTTGATCAAATGTTACAGACTGGTCTCTGAAAATATTTATGAAACGTTCAAGTTTTGAATGCTCCCTGTATTCAGGACAGTCAAGTTTTTGCAACAGATTAGCGGACAAGCCAGGAAAAGGATCTGAATATGTCGCATATAGTGATGGATGTTCCTGAATCTTTTGCATTGTTAATGCAACCAGCGGAAGCGCAAGTGAACTTCCTGATCCCCGCGCATCTCTGAATCCTACTGAAGGGTAGTTTGCCCCTACCCTGCTTACCATAACGAGCCTGGGCGAAAAGGATGCAAACCATGCATCGGCATATTGCTGTGAGGTGCCAGTCTTACCCGCCACAGGCATGTGTATCCCATATGTATTTCTTACAGCAGAAGCCGTTCCTCTTCTGACGGCATTTTCAAGCATAGAACTGATTAGCAGGGCCGTTTCTTCATTCATGACCATCTGAACAGTATCTGAAGGTTCTCTTCTGTATAACAACCGTCCTTCTTGTGTCATGATAGAGTCAATCATATAAGGCTCAACGCGATGGCCTCCATTGGCAAATGCGCCATATGCCCTGGCTACTTCAAATACTGATGCTTCAGCAGTTCCCATGGCCAATGAAGGGGTTCGCCTGAGAGGAAATTCAAATCCAAGATTTCGCCACATATCATTGATAGGGTCGAACCCGGTTTGTATATAAATATGAAATGTCGGAATATTCATCGAATGGGTCAGCGCTCCGGCCATGGAGTATAATCCTCCAGTTGATTGGTCATGGTTTGAAGGACTATAAGTAGAAAAATCTGTAATGATCAGGGAGTCATTATGAAAGTAACTACAAGGAGTCAAACCCTCTTCAAGGGCTGCTGCATAGATTACAGGTTTAAATGCTGAAGCCATTTGACGCCTGGCTAAAACCTGATCAAAGGGATGCAATTGGTGGTTAATTCCACCCACATATATCCGAATGGCACCTGATCCGGGTTCTGTAGCTATCAATCCTGCATGCAGTATGCCCAATGCATTCAATATGCTATCCCCTACCGAGAGGGTATCCAAATAACTTCCTTCCCATGAAAAGATTCTGTGAACCCTGGTTTCATGTTCACGTTTAGCCAGCCCGCTGCGAATCAACTCCCGGCCTACAAGATCATGCAATTGCGCAGACATGTTGGGCGCGGCATATTGTTCATCAAGCAATTTTTGCATGTGTGAGAGATGTCTGTGAAACGACTCAAGGGCAAATCTCTGCATGCTAAGATTCAGCGTAGAATAAATCAATAAACCATCGGTATGTAAGTCCCAATGCGTTTCATTGCTTTCGCCTACATCTTCAAGTATCTTCTCTGCTTCTCTTTTTAATCTTGCCAGAAAATATCCAGACCGGGTATCCATCACATTGCCTGCATATTTTAAGCCTAAAGGCAAAGCCGACAAAGAGTCAGCCTCCTCTTCAGAAATGTATCCATAACGGTTCATTTGAAAAAGCACAGTGTTTCTCCTGCCAAGTGACCGCTCAGGGAAAAGGCGTGGGTTATATGTTGTGTTGGCCTTTAGCATGCCCACAAGTACCGCAGATTCTTCAAGTGAAAGCTCATTTGCCCCCTTGCTAAAAAAAAGCCGGGAGGCTGCCTCAACACCGATGGCATTTTCACCAAACGGCACAGTATTGAGGTATAAAAGCAGTATGTCCTCTTTTGAAAAAGTCTTTTCAAGCCGACGGGCCAGAATGATTTCTCTTGTTTTGTTTACAGGCAGTGAAAGCAACCAATAGGTGTTTCTTCCCTGGATGTTTTTTGCCAGTTGCTGGGTAATAGTACTGCCGCCTCCCGACGAACGATCTCCCAATACCACAGATTTTACCAATACCCTGACCATACTGTAAAGGTCAACACCCCCATGCCTGTAAAACCTTACATCTTCTGTGGCAACCAAGGCATCGTAAAGTTTCTGGTCAGTGTCACCGGCCTGCAGAGATGTGCGGTTTTCCAAAAAAAATCGTCCGATCAATTCTCCATCCCGGGCATATACAAGAGACGCATTGGCCTGGCTGATATTAAGCAACTGTTGGCGTGTATAAATAGGTCCTGAAAGTCCGGCATAAATACCAATAACAAATAGCATTATAAAGCCGGCAACAATTAACAGGGTCAGTAAAAATATATTTCGGATTTTTTTTACCATATAAAAAGGTCTGCCTTTAATTCAACGAAGTTTACTCCCGAATATTTTTACAAAAAACAAGGCAAAAAAAAACCACCCTGAGGTGGTTTTTTATACTTGGTAATAAAGCCTACCAGCGACCTCGCCCCTGTTGGGGAGCCATACCTCTTGCTCCGGCTTGCCTGCCTGGCATTGAAGCCCGGCCTGCTGCAGCCCTTGGTGTCCGGCTGTCAAAAAGAATACGCTGCTCTTCTGTCAATAGCTCACGAATGGCCTGACGATGCTTCACGCTTTCTTTCATCCAGGTGTTTTGCATGGCAGTCATCTGATCAATCACCCGATCAAGTTCGCGCTGATCAGGAGTTGCCTGGGTCATCAGTGTGCGCTTTTTTGCGCGCAATTCATCTACCTGGTTCCTGTGCCTGGTGGCTGATTCCATTTGCTTCAACCTTAAGCTTTTTAACTGGGCCTGTTGTTCTTCTGTAAGATCAGGAATCATTGCACAAACCTCTGTAAGCATCCTTTGGTGATAGACTACCCTTTCGGTAACCTGGGTGCCTGCTCTATGTTCGGGGCGTACATCCGGAACCCTTCTTCCCCTTTGTCCAAATGCATCAACGCTAAAAAGCATGATGAAGACAAGAGCTGTTGTTATTAACGCTTTAATTTTCATAATTAATAATTTTTTTGTTTTTTTAATCACTACACCCATTTGACAAATGGAAAATGAAAAGGTTTAAAACCAATTAACAATATTATTGAAAATACGCAGACAAACAAAATCAACACGGCTTTGTTGAAAGTTAAAATGATTTTATACTTTTGTGACTGAAAACATATCAGCATTTAATCCTTAACCCATATTATTGTAGTCATGAACTGGAAAGTAATAACGCCCAAGTTACTGGTAGTAAGTGGTATCATCCTTTTTGCAGCCCTGATGCGCCTTGTTCCCCACTATCCCAACTTTACACCCATTGCGGCCATTGCCCTTTTTGGCGGAGCCCATCTCGGAAAAAAGCATCTTGCATTTATCATCCCACTGGTGGCCCTTTTTATCAGTGACCTTTTTCTCGGATTCCATAACATGATGATCCCGGTTTATCTGGGTTTCGTACTCATTGTCCTATTGGGTACCTTGTTCCGAAACAATGTTCGCATTCCATATGTAATTGGTGGGTCTTTGGCAGGCTCTGTCCTGTTTTTCCTGGTCACTAATTTTGGTGTATGGGCTATGACACCTTATTACCCCCCAACGCTTGAAGGTCTTATGATGTCATACACCATGGCCATTCCATTTTTCCATGCCGCTGCATTGGGTGATTTGTTTTACAACGCCGTATTCTTCGGAGGGTTCTACCTGGTGTTGCAAAGATATCCCGCTTTACGCCTTGGTTAATTCTTCATATACCATATAAAGTATTATCAACCCTTTCATTACGAAGGGGTTTTTTATGCACATTGGTAAATGCCTGTAAAATATTAATTTTGTAATTGGCGTTCATGCAAAAATCCTTTACCGGCTATGGCACTTACATTCTTTAAAACCCCCCGTAACAAGCAGTTTAACTACAAACCCGTTTACTACGATAAAAAGAAAGAAGAACGGGAAAAAATGGCAAAAGCTGCCCTGGAAGAGGATACTGATAATTATGAGAAAGCACTGAGAGACAGACTTCAGATGCGATGGAAGCGTACTTCAGGTGCCCGAACACGCCGTGCTTCTAATCAGCGCCTTATTATCATATTCATCGTTATGTTTGTTCTTGTTTATTTGTTATTCTTTCTCTAAACCACACCAAAAACAGTTTGCATGCCTGATATGATTCAGTTGCTTCCTGATGCCGTAGCCAACCAGATTGCTGCCGGAGAAGTAATACAAAGGCCTGCATCAGCAGTAAAGGAATTGCTGGAGAATGCCATTGATGCAGAGGCCACACAAATAAAACTTATTATAAAAGATGCGGGCAAGACCTTAATACAAGTGGTTGACAATGGCAGTGGCATGACCCCGGCAGATGCCAGTCTTTGTTTTGAACGTCATGCAACATCTAAAATACGTGAAGCTTCTGATCTGTATTCAATTCTTACTATGGGATTCAGGGGAGAAGCCCTCTCATCAATAGCTTCCATTTCAAAAGTTGAATTAAAAACCCGTACAGCAGATCAGGAGGCAGGCATTTGTATCCTGGCCGAATCGTCAGGGGTTTTGTCAAAAGACGAATGTCAATGCCCGGTAGGTACGAGTATTTCAGTTAAAAACCTGTTTTACAACACCCCCGCCAGGCGCAACTTTCTCAAATCAGAAAGTGTTGAAAAGAGACATATTTTATCTGAATTTCAGCGTATTGCTCTTGCCCATCCTGAAATTTCCATGCAGTTATACCAAAATGGACAACTGACCCACCAGCTGCCTTCAGGAAATTTTAAACAACGCATCACCAGCCTGTTCGGAAACATCTATAACCAAAGACTGGTGCCTGTTGAAGAAAAAACTGAGCTGCTGGGTATCTCCGGATTCGTGGGTAAACCTGAGTACGCCAAAAAAGTAAGAGGAGAACAATTTTTCTTTGTAAATAAGCGGTTCATTCGCTCACCATATCTAAACAATGCTGTTGAACAGGCATTTGCAGAATTGATTCCGGATGAAGCCTTTCCAGGCTTTTTTCTCTGCCTTGAAACAAATCCTGAACAAATTGACGTAAACATTCATCCCACAAAAACCGAAATCAGGTTCCAGGACGAACGCTATGTATACCAAATTGTCAGAGCAGCTGTTAAAAGAGCCCTTGGTGCCTATAATGTTTCGCCAACACTTGATTTTGAACAAGAAAGTGCATTCAGCACGCTGCCGCCACCTAAAGGCAAACCAATAAAACCACCTTCAATTGAAGTAAATCCTGATTACAATCCATTTGGCAGGGAATCCCGACCCGCCTCGCGACCACCGGGCAGTTTGACGTCAAGAATCAACCCCGACCAATGGGAGAAGATTTTTCCCCATGAAGATGACGTTCCCCTGGCAGGCGATAGCCAGCAAGTTGAAAAGCTCATACAAGCTGATTGGGATAAAATCAAGGATGATAATGGTCAGAAAAAATTCTTTCAACTGCATAACAAATATATTCTGACACCTGTTAAGTCAGGACTCATGGTTATAGATCAGCAACGCGCCCATGAAAGGGTACTTTTTGAACGATTCCAGCAACAACTTAAGTCAAGGACGGTAAGCTCACAACAATTACTTTTCCCTGAAAACATAAGACTCTCAGAACATGATGCAACCCTTATGCATGAAATCATTGATGAAATCAGAAAGATTGGGTTTGGCATCCATGCTCTGTCTGATTCAACTTTCGTTATTGAATCTGTCCCTGCAGATATGGAAGAAGAGTCAGGGTTACAAGACATCATAGAAGGGATCATTGAAAATGTTCAGAAAAACCAGCTCGATTTGGCAGGCGACATGCATACTAATGTGATCAGATCAACCTCAAAACGACTCTCTGTCAAGCATGGCAGACCCTTGTCAGAAAAAGAAATGGTATCTCTTACGGACAGTTTGTTTGCCTGCCAGATGCCCCATTATTCACCTGGTGGCAAACCTGTATTATACATCATATCCCTTGATGAATTTTCTACTAAATTCAAATAGGCGATCAGGCGAAAATTACGCATAAAAAAAAATCATGTACTTTTGCCAACTACCCTCTTGTGCTGAGGAAAATAAACTTTTTGACAGTATGCCTGTTAAATAAAAAAATAGGATAATTCATGATGCGATATAGATCCGGTGGATTCAACTTTTTGCCCCTGGTAGTAAAAAACCTTCTGATCATCAATGGGCTTTTCTTTTTGGCTACCATTTCACTGGGTAGTGCTTTTCAGTTAAACCTGATAAAGATTCTTGGACTCTATATGCCAGGATCACCCGACTTTGAGCCTTTTCAATTGGTAACACATATGTTCATGCATGCCAATTTCTCTCACATATTTTTCAATATGTTTGCGTTATGGATGTTTGGCTCGGCCATTGAAAACCTGATGGGATCAAAACGTTTTCTGACCTACTACCTGATCACTGGTTTCGGTGCGGCCTTCTTGCATTTGGGCGTCAGCTACATAGAGGCCATGAGCCTGAGGTCAGAATTGCTTGCGGCTGGTTATTCTGCTTCCGACCTGAGGCAATTTATCGAAACCGGTTCATACAAGATCTTGCCCGGAGTTTCAGAAAAAACCATCATCAGCTTTCTGACCAAATACTTTATCCCCACCGTTGGAGCCTCAGGAGCTGTTTTTGGTATTTTGCTTGCATTCGGTATGTTTTTTCCAAACAGTTATATATACTTGTTTTTTGCCATCCCGGTAAAGGCAAAATACTTTGTAATGGCCTATGGTGCCCTTGAGTTGTTTTTTGGCCTGGCCAACCGGCCGGGAGACAATATTGCCCATTTTGCCCATCTGGGTGGTATGGTATTTGGGTTCCTTCTCATCAAGTACTGGCGTAAAAAAGGAGAGATTTTTTATTAAGCATGAATCAACAACCATCCATTTTCGGAGAAATTAAGCAGTTTTTCCTGAAGGGTTCTATCCTTTCAAGGCTCATTGGTATCAATGTAGCCGTTTTTATTCTGGTTAATATCATCCGGGTATTTTTTTATTTATGGAGCTTAGATGCCATTTCAGCAACCATGAGTCAGTGGCTGGGTATATCTTCCAATATCCATGTGGTCTTGCACCGACCCTGGACATTGATCAGTTATATGTTTCTCCATTTTGATTTTCTGCATATTCTATTCAATATGGTGGTACTCTACGTCGGAGGAAGGCTCTTTTCAGACTTCATAGGTTCTGACAGGCTGGTTGCTACCTATTTGTTGGGTGGTATAGCAGGCGCCATATTCTATATAGTTTCATTTAATATTTTTCCGGCCTTCAGAGAGGTGGTGTCGTTTTCTCTGGCCATAGGAGCTTCAGCATCCGTTCTGGCTATATTCATCGCCATTGCTGCCTATATGCCCGATTATCAACTTCCACTTCTGCTATTCGGAAGAATCCGTTTAAAATACATAGCCCTGGTCTTTGTGGTTCTTGATGTGATTAGTATTGACAAAGGAAATCCAGGTGGTCACCTGGCTCATCTGGGTGGAGCCATGTGGGGATTTACCTATGCCCGTTTGCTAAAAACAGGCAAAGACCCTGCACTCGTGTTGGGCTTTTATCTTGGCAAACTGAGCAGGCTCTTTAGCAGAAAACCAACTTTCAGGGTTGAATACACCAGAGAAAGACCAGTTACTGATGATGAATACAACGACCTGAAGGCTGAAAAGCAAAAACGAATTGATGAAATACTTGATAAAATATCGCATAGCGGATACAATAGCCTGACAAAGGAAGAAAAGGAACTCCTTTTCAAAATGGGAGAGAAATAGTTCATGCCGTTCAAACTGACCTCAGAGTTTCAGCCAACCGGTGATCAGCCAGAAGCCATTGCGCAACTGGTCAGGGGTTTAAATGACAATATGCCTTCGCAAACTCTACTGGGCGTAACCGGTTCTGGAAAAACATTTACTATTGCCAACGTCATTCAGCAGGTACAACGCCCTACCCTGGTGTTGAGCCACAATAAAACGCTTGCTGCCCAACTTTTCGGTGAATTCAGGCAATTCTTTCCGGATAACGCGGTTGAGTATTTTGTATCGTATTACGACTATTACCAACCTGAAGCCTATATACCAACCACCAACACCTATATAGAAAAAGATCTTTCTATCAATGACGAGATAGAAAAACTTCGTCTCAGTGCCTCGAGCACCTTGCTTTCGGGCCGAAGGGATGTCATAGTTGTCAGCTCGGTATCGTGTATTTATGGAATTGGAAATCCACAGGATTTCAACAGCAACATCATCCGGTTGGCCCAGGGTCAGGTCATGAGCCGGAATAAGTTGCTGCACGGCCTGGTTGGAAGTTTGTACAGCCGCACAACCATAGAGTTCAAAAGAGGGACTTTCAGGGTTACCGGTGATACTGTTGATGTATTTCCGGCATATGCTGATATAGCCTACCGGATAACCTTTTGGGGAGATGAAATTGAAACACTGGAATCATTTGAGCCTGTCAGCGGCAAAACCATAGAGAAATTTGAACACCTGGCCATTTTTCCGGCCAACATCTTTGTTACCTCAAAAGACCGCATGCATTCAGCTATGCGGGATATTCAGGATGACCTGACTGATCAAATAACTTTTTTCAGAAACACAGGACGCGAACTTGAAGCAAAGCGCCTTGAAGACCGTGTTAATTATGACATGGAAATGATGAGAGAACTGGGCTATTGTCCGGGAATAGAAAATTATTCAAGGTATTTTGATGGAAGAAAAGCCGGATCAAGACCGTTTTGTCTTCTGGACTATTTTCCTGACGACTTTCTCATGGTTATTGACGAAAGCCATGTTACAGTCTCGCAGGTTCATGCCATGTACGGAGGCGATTTTTCAAGAAAAAAGAACCTTGTAGAATATGGGTTTCGATTGTCCGCCGCCCTGGATAACCGTCCCCTGAAATTTGATGAGTTTGAGCACCTTATCAATCAGGTCATTTTTGTAAGTGCCACACCTGCCAACTATGAATTACAAAAAAGTGAAGGTGTGGTAGTTGAACAAATCATCAGGCCAACCGGTCTGCTTGATCCGCCAATTGAGGTCAGACCCAGCCAAAATCAGATTGATGATCTGCTGCATGAAATCAACCAACGAAGCTTGATCAGCGAACGGGTACTGGTAACGACCCTTACCAAGAGAATGGCTGAAGAACTTACCAGGTATCTTGTAAGCGCCGGGGTACTTTGCCGCTATATTCACTCTGATGTTGATACCCTTGAACGGGTTGAGATTTTGAGAGATCTCAGGCTGGGACATTTCGATGTTTTGGTTGGTGTTAACCTGCTCAGAGAAGGGCTTGACCTGCCGGAGGTATCGCTGGTGGCCATTCTTGATGCTGACAGTGAAGGCTTTTTGAGATCAGAAAGGTCACTGATACAAACCGCTGGTCGTGCTGCACGAAATATCAACAGCAAGGTGATCATGTACGCCAATAGAGTTACCCGATCAATGCAGGCAGCCATTGATGAAACCGACAGAAAACGTAAAAAACAACAATTATACAATGAGGTGAACAATATTACCCCCGCCCAGATCAAAAAATCTGTAGCAGCCATCCACGGACAAACAACGGTGCTCGATAGCAGTGGAAAAAAGGCTTATATTGGAAGTGAAGCCGTTAATATGGCTTCTGACCCTGTAATTCAATATATGGGCAGGGAGCAACTTCAAAAAGTGATCAATGAAGCCCGAAAAAAGATGGAGAAGGCGGCAAAGGAATTGGATTTTGCTGAGGCTACCATAGCCAGAGACGAATTCTTTGCCCTTGAAAAAGTTTTCAAAGAAAGATTTATGTAATGAAACTATCAGATATACTCGATCAAAACAGAATTGAGATCAGACCCATGTTTAAACCTGGGTTAGATCGCAGAAATACGGTTCTGCTTGATTTGTCCGGGAAAAATGACGACCTGAATAAGCTGAAATTTGAAAATACCAGCGATTTGGGTGACTATATTTTCGGCCTTATGGGTCAACAGCAGAAACTTTATGCCTACGGAGGCTATATGGAGAACAGGACAGTGTATCAGCGAAGCGAGCTTTTTGGCCAGCAAGGCCAGACGGCCCGCAGCGTCCACCTTGGAATTGATGTGTGGACAACTGCCCATACCCCCGTCTACCTTCCGCTTGATGGAAAGGTACATAGTTTTCAAAACAATGACCAATATGGTGACTATGGGCCTACCATCATAATGGAACACAACTGGCACAACTTACGCTTTTATACGCTCTACGGGCACTTGTCTGCTGAGTCAATTGAAGCAATGGAAGAGAACTTGCCAATGAAAGCCGGCAGTTTGTTATGCCATATCGGAAGTGCACCGGTTAATGGTGATTGGCCGCCACATTTGCATTTTCAGTTGATTACCGATATGATGGGCAAAAGGGGCGATTTTCCGGGTGTTTGTACTCCTGGTGAATCAGAATTATGGAAACAACGTTGTCCTGATCCGATCTATTTCTTTGAGAATCTGAAAGAAAGCTAGTTGAAACATTGACCTAGCCCCTTTTCCTGTATATAAAATGTAAAATTTTTTGGTCGTAAATGTATAATCGTGTATTTTTGCCAGCTTAAACCCTTATATTGCATTTCATACATATAAACCATGGATATTTTTTCTAAAGTGATTAATCGGATGGGGCCTCTTGGGCAGTACGCCAGTGAGGTGCATGGCTATTTCACCTTTCCAAAACTAGAGGGAGACATTTCAAACAGAATGCAGTTCAGGAATAAGGAAAAGCTTGTATGGAGCCTGAATAATTATCTTGGCCTGGCCAACCACCCCGAAATACGCAAAGTAGATGCAGAAGCAGCCAAAGAATACGGTTTGGCACTTCCCATGGGTGCACGAATGATGTCAGGGCAAACAAATTTGCATGAGCAACTTGAGGGCGAACTGGCCTCATTTGTAGGCAAAGAAGCAGCTTATTTGCTGAATTTTGGTTACCAGGGTATGGTGTCTGTCATTGATGCCATGATTGACCGCAATGATGTTGTTGTGTACGATTCTGAATCACATGCCTGCATCATTGACGGATTGAGAATGCATTTGGGAAAAAGGTATGTTTACCCCCACAACAACATAGAAAACCTGCGCAAACAGCTGGAAAGAGCAAGCATCATGGCTGCTAAAACAGGTGGTGGCATCCTGGTGATTACCGAGGGTGTATTCGGTATGTCAGGTGATTTAGGAAAACTTGACGAAATCGTTGCGTTGAAAAAAGAATTCAATTTCAGGATACTGGTTGATGATGCCCATGGTGTGGGTATTATGGGTGAAACAGGGGCCGGAACACACCAGCATTTAGGAGTTGTTGATGAAATTGACTTGTTTTTTGGCACCTTTGCCAAGGCCTTTGCCTCCATAGGGGCATTTGTGGCCGGACCCAAAGAGATCATAACCTACCTGATGTATAATATGCGAAGCCAGATCTATGCAAAGTCACTGCCCATGCCTTTGGTTGCAGGTGCATTGAAAAGACTGGAGATCATGCGAAACCATCCCGAACTCAGGGAAAAGCTGTGGATTATTGCCACCGCACTTCAGACTGGGCTCATAGCCAGGGGGTTCAATATTGGAAACACCCAGTCGCCTGTCACTCCCGTAGTGCTCAATGGAGACACGCCAGAAGGAGCAAACCTGGCCCATGATTTGCGTGAAAATTTCAATATTTTCTGCTCGGTAGTTGCTTACCCGGTTGTCCCAAAGGGCATGATTATACTGAGGTTGATACCAACAGCAGTACACACCCTTGAAGATGTTGAGTACACCCTCGAATCATTTTCTAAAGTAAAAGATAAGCTTGACCGGGGCGAGTATGCAACCGGAAAAATTGTGGATGTCCTATAGGGCCAGGCTGATTTTCTCAGCAATGTTCTTTACCAGCACTTTTTCTCCGATCCTGAAAGGTTTTTTTTGCCCCGATGGTTCAGGACCTATGTAGCTTACGCTCAGATATCCTGCCTTTACTCCTTTAATTCTCAATGGTGCCTGATAGGTCCACCTGGTTTCTCTGTATGATCCTGATGCATATCTCTGGCCTGAAAGCATAATCTCAACGGCCATATCCCCTTCATATCTCAATCCACGGGGGATGACCCTGATCAAATGCCTGAACATTTCATCATGTCCGGTATCAGGCTCACTCAGTACCTGCTGAACCTCAAAAAGGCAATTAAGCTGTTTGACTTTCTGGACAAGGCTTGAGGTTAACTTCTGTAGTTTCTGCTCCAGACTGATATGATGGGTTATATCTACCAGTACAATAATTGCACCACCGGTAACTTCTTTCAGATCAACGGGGTAGCTCACACTTAGGCTGGCCCAAAACATCTCATTGCTTCCTTTGACCAGCCGCACCTCTTCTCTGGTGGTGCAACCAGTTTTTTTCACTTCCATGGCCTCCTTAATCCGCGAAGCATCTAAAGCGCCCACAGCAAGATCTTCAACTTTCTTTCCAATAATTTCTTCTTTTGGCATCTTCAAAATACCACAGGCGCATGTATTGGAGAATATGATCGTGTGGTGTTCATCGGTGAGTAAAAGCCCTTCATTCATTTGGCCAATGATCTTCCTGAACTTTTCCTCACTGTCAAGCATGGCCTTGGCTGTGTGGTGATTTTTTACAGCGAGGCGTCCCTTTAGTTTGTGTAACCTTTTTTTGTTACGTCTGCGGTAAAAATAAAACCAAACCAACGTAAGCAACCATAATAACAGTATTAACACCATGATTAACCACTCCAATGCAAAGATTGGATGGCCGGAAAGGGGCTGAAAAAAAGTCATGGCAGGATAGATTAATAAAGTTTGGCTCGTTTGACCATAAATGACAGAAGGACTTTCTCAAACCCTTCATTGATATATGATGGCACAAAATCTATTTTGTACTGCAAACATTTTAAGCGCAAGTCGTTGTGATATTGCGACATTTTCTCCACATAGCGATCACGGAGTTCTAAGGGATTTATTCTTACACTATGCCCGGTTTCCATATCAATAAACCGGTATGGCCTGTTTTTGTAGTTAAAATCCATTTCCTGGTTTTTTTCAAGGACATGGAACAAAATAACTTCATGTTTATTGTGTTTCAGATGCTGCAAGGCAGAAAACAGTGGCTCTGCCCTGGCAGAATTGTCAAGCATATCTGAAAATATCACCACCAGTGATCTTTTGTGAATTTTATCAGCCAGTAAATGCAGTAGTTCGGCAGTATTGGTTTTTTTCGCCTTTGATTGGGCCGGAGGTTGATATAAATGGTCAAGTTGGGTAAACAGCATTTTGTGGTGGACACTACTGGAGCGTGCATCGGTATGGAGGTCTACACCATCTGACAGCACACTCAGGCCAACAGCATCTCGCTGTTTTCGCAATAAATAGGCCAATGAGGCAGCACACTCAACTGAAAAGTCAATTTTAGAATATGCTTTTTTTTCATTGTCTGATGAACCAAAACGCATCGAAGATGAATTATCTATGACCAGCTGGCACCTCAGATTGGTTTCTTCCTCAAACCGCTTCACAAAAAGTTTTTCTGTCCTGCCATATAGTTTCCAGTCTATGTGGCGGGTGGTATCACCAGGATTATATATCCTATGTTCGGCAAATTCTACCGAAAAGCCATGGAAAGGGCTTTTGTGCATTCCCGTAATAAACCCCTCCACAACCTGACGGGCAAGAAATTCCAAACTGCCGAAGCGACCGGGAACTTCCGGATCAATTCGTTGAATCAAAAAAAAAGGTATTTAAATTATAAAAGGCTCTCTACTTTGCCTGTCAGGACAGACTTTGGCACAGCCCCGACCTGCTTGTCGACTATCTCGCCGTTCTTGAAGAACAGAATAGTTGGAATATTCCTTATGCCATATTTCATAGCCACTTCAGGATTGCTGTCAACGTCAAGCTTTCCGACAACTACCTTACCGTCATACTCGTCAGCAATTTCTGATACGATCGGACCTACCATTCGGCAAGGGCCACACCACTCAGCCCAGAAATCAACCAATACCGGCTTGTCTGCCTTGACAACTAGTTCTTCAAAGTTTGCGTCAGTAAATTCAAGTGCCATAACTATGTATTTAAATGTAAATGTGTGATTACAAATGTACATGAATTTTTAGTCAGTTCAAACGAAAACTAATATCATGATGTTTGAGCAATTCTTTCAAAAACCCAATAGGCTCAACCTTAACATTGCGCGACATCATCTCAACAGTGCCATTTTCAATGGGATCTAAAACAGATATCTTCAACCTTGATCTACCTTTGAACTTTTTTGACAATTCTTTTAAACGTTTAACCATTTCTTCGTCAATATCGCTTACAGGAATTTGCAACATAAGGTCAGCATTAGATGTTTCAGCTACCTCGCTCAATAAAGACATGCTTTTAATCTTTATTTCAATCTGTCCGGGGTTTCTCCTGGCAGGCTGCACCCTGGCTTTAATCATCACTGCATTCTGAGGTTCCAGAAAATGTTTGTGCTTAAGATAATCTTCTGAAAAGAGAAATAACTGGTGAGAGTCACTATAGTCTTCAATCTGAAATGAGCCATAAGGATTCCCTGTCCTGGTATATTTGTGGGCGGCTCCGGTGATGATGCCCGCAAAGGTAAGCTCTTTGTTCTTCAGGGCCTGTAAATTCTTCAGATCACCTATGCTGATATTGCAGTAACTTTTTATGTGTATCTTAAAGTTATCGAGGGGATGCCCCGAAATATACATACCCGTAACTTCTTTTTCCTGACTCAACATTTCCATCATTCCCCACAACTGACATTCGGGCAGTTCAGGATTAGGGATATTTTTTTCGGCAGTGTCACCGAAGAGATTCATCTGCGAAGTATTTTCTCTGAGCAACACCTGGTTGGTGTGCCGGATAATCCTGTCAATAAATATGGTAACTCCATTATCGTCTGAGTGGAAAAACTGGGCTCTGTGAGAACCATCAAAACAATCGAAGGCTCCGGCCTTTGCCAGCGACTCAAACACCCTTTTGTTTACCGCCCTCAGGTTTACCCGCCTGGCAAAATCAAATATGTTTTTAAAAGGTCCGTTAGACTCACGCTCTTCTACAATAGCTTCAACTGCACCTTCACCCACCCCTTTAACTGCTCCAAGGCCAAAACGGATCTCTCCCTTATTGTTAACCACAAAATTAAAAGTACTCTCATTCACGTCAGGACCAAGTACAGGAATTTGCTGGCGCTGGCATTCTTCCATCATGAAAGTGATCTTCTTGATGTCACTGAAGTTATTTGTCAGTACAGCAGCCATATACTCAGCCGTATAATTGGCCTTCAGATAGGCTGTTCTGTATGCAACCACCGAATAGGCCGCTGAATGTGACCGGTTAAATCCATATTCAGCAAACCTGGCCATGACATCAAATATCTTTTCAGCTGTTGCCTTATCAATACCCTTTTCAAGTGAACCCTCAAGAAAGAAAGCTTTTTGCCGCTCCATCTCTTCTTTTTTCTTTTTACCCATAGCCCTTCGCAGGATATCGGCTGAGGCCAGGGAAAAGCCGGCCATGATCTGGGCTGCCTGCATGATCTGTTCCTGATAGACCATGATGCCAAAGGTTGGCTTGAGGATATCTACGAGCCAGGCATGGGGGTACTCAATTTTTTGGTGGCCATGTTTCCTTTTGATATACAATGGGATAAAATCCATGGGACCCGGCCTGTATAGCGCATTCATGGCAATGAGGTCTTCAATATTGGTTGGTTTCAGCTCTTTGAGGTATTCACGCATTCCCTGCGATTCAAACTGAAATGTACCTACGGTATCACCACGCTGGTAAAGTGCATACGTTTGCTCATCATCAAGGGGGATGTTTTCAATATCTATTTTACTGCCATATCTTTTTTCAATGTTTTTAAGGGCTTCTTTGATTATTGAAAGGGTTTTGAGCCCCAGAAAATCCATTTTCAGCATGCCCACAGACTCAACGTACTTTCCCTCATACTGGGTTACAGGCAGATCAGTATCCTTCTGGGTGCTCAGCGGAAGGCAGTCAATCAGATCAGTTGGTCCGATTATTACCCCGCAGGCGTGCACTCCGGTTTGCCTGTTTGAGCCCTCAAGGCTACTGGCAAAATGTAAAGTTTCTCTGATCAGCGGGTTGGGGTCTTCCAGAGCCTGCTTGAGCTCAGGCACCTCTTTGTAGGCAGTTGCAAGGCTTGTTCCCTGCCTTTCAGGCACCAGTTTGGCAAGCCGGTCTGCTTCAGAAAGCGGAAGCTTTAACACCCGGGCCACATCACGAATGGACGATTTGGCTGCCATGGTACCAAAGGTGACAATTTGTGCAACCTTTTCACGGCCATATTTGTCAATAACATATTTCATCACCTTTTCACGGCCTTCATCATCAAAATCGATATCAATGTCGGGCATGGAGATCCTCTCCGGATTCAGAAATCTCTCAAACAGCAGGTTATAGCGTATGGGATCAATCGCTGTTATACCGGTGCAATAGGCAACAGCCGAACCAGCAGCACTGCCCCTGCCAGGCCCGACAGCCACATCCATTTCACGGGCCTTATTGATAAAATCCTGTACGATCAGAAAATACCCTGCAAAGCCCATTTCACAAACCACTCCCAATTCAAAGTCGAGCCGTTCCCTGATTTGATCGGTGATTTCAGGGTACAATTTTTTTGCTCCCCGGTAGGTAAGGTGGCGAAGATAATCATCTTCAGAAGTAAACCCTTCTGCAAGCGGAAAACCAGGCAACATCACTTTTTGTTTAATGCTGTAGTTTTCTACCTTTTCTGCAATTTTCATCGTATTTTCAAGGGCATGGGGCACATCGCTGAACAACTCACCCATTTCTTTCCGGGTTTTCAGGTACTCTTGTCCGCTATACCTCATACGGGTATCATCATCCAGATCTCTTCCAGTTTGAAGACACACCAGAATATCGTGTGCCTTAGAGTCATCTGCATTGATATAGTGACAATCATTGGTGGCAATAAGCGGAACGTCAAGCTGTTTAGACAGCCTTATAAGAGCCTGGTTTACCGGTTCTTGCTCTTCCAGCCCATGCCTTTGCAGCTCAAGGTAAAAATCATCTCCGAAAACTTCAAGGTATTCACTGATTACAGCCACAGCGGATTCTTCTCCCCTGTTCATTATGATTTGGGGAATCTCCCCGCCAAGGCACGCAGTTGTTGCAATCAAGCCCTGATGGTGCTTAAATAAAAGCTCTTTGTCTATCCGTGGTGTGTAATAAAACCCTTCAAGAAAACCTTTGGAGCATAATCTTGACAGGTTTTTGTATCCTTCATGGTTTTTTGCAAGCAGCACCATATGGTGCCCGCTTCTGTCTTCCTTTCCCTTTTTCTCATGCCTGCTGCCATCAGCCACGTATACCTCGCACCCGATAATGGGTTTGATGCCATGCTTTTTTGCGGTTTCGGTAAATTCAATCACACCGTACATATTTCCGTGATCGGTTATTGCCAGTGCCTGCATACCATCGGCCGCAGCTTTTTTAATCAGGGGTTCAATAAATGAGGCTCCGTCGAGTATGGAATATTGTGTATGTACGTGAAGATGTGTAAATTCAGGGTATGACATGCATGGATTGTTTTAATTATTAAAAATATGCAAAAACATCGGGTCATGGGACACAATTTTCGTCCGACTTAATTTTTTTTATTGAAAAAAAAACCGGATATTTGCACCCTTGTAAAAATCAAGACTTTAATAACCATTAAAATTTAAATTCAATGCCAACAAAAATCAGACTACAGAGAAAAGGTAAAAAAGGGCAACCATTTTACCATCTGGTAGTTGCGGATGGTCGTGCACCCCGAGATGGAAGATTCATTGAGAGACTTGGCACTTACAACCCCATGACCCACCCAGCTACCATTGATATTAATTTTGACCGGTCACTTTACTGGGTGCAGGTTGGGGCCCAACCCACCGATACTGCTCGTAGCATCCTTTCAAACAAGGGTGTAATGATGATGCACCATTTGCTTAAAGGCGCAAAAAAAGGTGCCTTTACCGAAGAGCAGGCACATGAAAAATTTCAGGCCTGGCTGAAAGAAAAACAGGATAAACTGGAAAAAGCAAAGAAAGATAAAGACCTTGAAGCCAAAGACACGGCAAAAAAAGCCCATGAAGAAGAGCGCAAGGTAAACGAAGCAAGAGCAGCTGAGCTGGCAAAGAAACGTGCCAAAGAAAACCTGAAAGCTGAAGATGCGGCCAAAGAAGAAGCTCCTGTAGCTCCTGAAGCCAAAGAAGAAACTCCTGTAGCTGCTGAAGCCAAAGAAGAAGCCACTGAAGCTCCTGAAGCCAAAGAAGAAGCTCCTGTAGCTGCTGAAGCCAAAGAAGAAGCCACTGAAGCTCCTGAAGCTAAAGAAGAAGCCACTGAAGCTCCTGAAGCCAAAGAAGAAGCCACTGAAGCTCCTGAAGCTAAAGAAGAAGCCACTAAAGAAGAGGCAGAAGAAAAAGAAGAGACCAAAAAGGAGGAGAAACCCGAAGAAAAGGAGGAGAAGTAATTACCAAAGCCCTGCACACCCACACTGCATGAACACAGACGATTTTTATTATCTGGGATACATAGCAAAAACATTTGGGTTTGAAGGACAGGTAGTTTTAGCCCTCGAGGTAGATTCACCTACAGATTATAAAGAGTTGGAATCAGTTTTCATTCTAATGGAAGGAAAACTGGTTCCTTTTTTTGTGCACAAAATTACCATCAGAGCAAAAGGCAAAGAGGCTGTTGTCGATTTTATTGATGTGGATACCATTGAAAAAGCACGTCGAATTTGCGGAGCCCGGGTATACCTGCCCCTGAAAAAACTACCAGACCTTGAGGATAATGCTTTTTACTATCACGAACTTGAAGGATTTCGGGTATTCATGACTAATGGGGTATTTCTTGGCACGGTCATAGAAATACTCGAATATCCTGGCAATCCGCTTTTCAGTATAAAGGGTGAAAAAGGTGAGATTTTAATCCCCTTGCACGATGACTTTATTCAGGACCTTGACAAGGAGAACAAAAAAATATGGCTTGACCCCCCGGAAGGTCTTATGGATCTTTTCACCGAAGGCTAACCGGGAGCCACCTTAAGTAACCCCAAATTATACCTTCAGGGTTTCACCTTCTGACTTGGCAATAATCACCGCACCACAGGTATCACTCCAAACGTTCACAGAGGTTCTGAACATATCCAAAATCCTTTCAACGGCCAGTATAAGGCCAACACCTTCAAGAGGAAGACCCAGAACAGACAAGATGATGGTAATCACCACAAGACCAGCCATGGGTATACCGGCAGCCCCGATTGAAGCCAACAGCGCTGTTAAAACGACAATAGACTGCTGAATTAAGCTCAACTCAATTCCATAGGCCTGGGCAATAAACAATACGGAAACACACTCATAAAGTGCCGTACCATTCATATTAACCGTAGCACCAAGCGGAAGTACAAAGCTGGTCACTTTCTTGGAGACACCGCTGTTCTGCTCAACAGCTTCCATGGCAAGCGGCAGGGTTGCACTGCTGCTTGATGTGGTAAATGCGGTCAGCAAGGGAACAGACATGGCTTTCAGGTGCTTTATAGGGTTAATATTACCCAAATACTTCATCATCAGTGGAAGGATGACAAAAGAATGGAATAAAAGTGCCAGAATCACTGCCAGCATATAAACCCCCATGCGGCTGAATATACCTACAAGGTCATCTACCTGTTCAGCTACGATTCCCGAAACAATCCCAAAAATACCCAGTGGTGCAAAACGAATAATAAACATGGTAATACGCATCATCACCTCAAAGATTGCATTGAATCCTTTCTCAATGGGATCACGGTATTTTGGGCCGACACGGGTGGCAAAGAATCCGAACAAGATAGCAAAGAAAATAATGGATAACATATCCGTTTCAGCCAGGGCTTGAATAATATTGGTTGGAATAATATTCATCAGTGTTTCACCGAATGTGCCGGCACCAGCCTCAAGGGCGACACCTGATTCAGTAAGTCCGAGATCTGCTCCAACACCCGGCTTAAATATATTAACTACGGTAAGCCCGATAACTGCAGCGATAAGACTGGTCACCAAATAATAGCCGAAGGTTTTAGCGCTCATGCGCCCAAGATTCTCCGCACTTCCCAATCCAACAACCCCCGATACAATTGATGAAAAGATCAACGGTGCGATGATCATTCTGAGTGCCCTTAGAAAAAGGTCACCCAACCAGGCGACATGGCGGACATGCTCTGTAAAAAAATAACCAAATACAACACTCAGCACGAGTGCAATCAAGATCTGCCAGTGTAATTCAATTTTCCGCATAATACAAATTATATCAAAGGTTATGGTTTGGTAGTTGAAGCGGCAATAATACAAAAACAAATGAAAAAATACTAATTAATTGAAATGTCGCGGTAATTAGCAAGAAACCATGTCAGCAGGCCATCCAGTTGAAGTGCCATTTTGTCTGAAAAAACCATTTATCCTTGATTGGTTTAACTTTTGTATCTTTTTTAAAAAATCTTGATTCATGCATTTTGATCGTTTAACCATAAAATCACAAGAGGCCATACAAAAGGCTCAGGAAATTGCCCTTGGATATCAGCACCAGGCCATTGAAAACGGCCACCTGCTAAAAGCCATCCTTGTTGTTGACGAAAATGTCACCACCTTTCTCCTAAAAAAAAACCAGGTACAGATATCCGCTATCCAACAGGCACTTGACCGCATCATTGCCGGCTACCCGAGGGTTTCAGGAGGCGAAGCCTATTTGTCAACTGATGTTAAAACCCTTTTGCAATCAGCCTTTTCATTACTGAAAGAGTTTGAAGATGAATATATTTCAATCGAACATCTTCTGCTGGCAATCGTTACCGGCCATGATGATGTGGCGCAATTGCTCAGGGACGCAGGTCTTAGCAAGACTGGTCTTAAAAAAGCCATCAAAGAACTTAGACAGGGAGCCAGGGTTGACACCCCGGGTGCTGAGGCAAACTTTAATTCGTTGAACAGATATGCCAATAACCTGAATGACCTGGCACTCTCAGGTAAGCTAGACCCTGTTATTGGCAGAGATGATGAAATCAGGCGTATTCTGCAGATCCTTTCAAGAAGAACAAAAAACAATCCTATCTTAATTGGTGAACCAGGTGTAGGCAAAACCGCTATAGCTGAAGGTCTTGCACACAGAATAATCAATGGCGACGTTCCGGACAATCTGAAATCAAAGAAAATATTCTCGTTAGACATGGGTTCATTGGTGGCCGGGGCAAAATATAAGGGTGAATTTGAAGAAAGGATCAAGTCTGTTATCAGAGAGGTTGTCTCTTCAGATGGTGAATATATATTGTTCATTGATGAAATACACACACTCGTGGGGGCAGGCGCAGCAGGAGAAGGCGCCATGGATGCTGCCAACATCCTGAAACCCGCTCTGGCAAGAGGTGAATTACGGGCCATTGGAGCCACCACACTAAAGGAGTATCAGAGATATTTTGAAAAGGACAAAGCACTTGAAAGGCGATTCCAGACCGTTTTGGTCGATGAACCTTCTAAAGCAGATGCAATTAGCATATTAAGAGGGTTAAAAGAGAGATACGAAACCCACCACCAGGTAAGGATCAAGGATGAAGCCATTATTGCCGCCGTTGAGCTCTCACAGCGCTATATTTCAGATCGCTTTTTACCTGACAAGGCCATTGACCTTATTGATGAAGCAGCTTCAAAACTCAGGCTTGAAATGAATTCGGTTCCCGAAGAACTTGATGAGGCCGAAAGGAGAATCAGGCAGTTAGAAATTGAGAAAGAAGCAATAAAAAGAGAAAAGGATGAGCCAAAGCTGGCGCATCTGAACAAAGAACTGGCCAACCTCAGAGAAGAAAGAAACCGGCTGCACGCCAACTGGCAAAGTGAAAAGGCTGTTGTAGACGAAATACAGCAGGTTAAACTATTGATGGAACAACTCAGGTTTGAGGCAGAACAGGCTGAACGTAGCGGTGATTATGGAAAAGTTGCAGAGCTGCGTTATGGCCGCATAAAGGAGGCTGAGCAAAAGCTTTCAACTCTTCACGAGAAACTTCAAAAAATGCAAGCCAATTCAGCACTCATCAAAGAAGAGGTTAGTGCAGAAGACATTGCTGATGTTGTTTCAAGGTGGACAGGGATTCCGGTAAACCGCATGCTTCAGAGCGAAAGAGAAAAGCTTATCGGTCTTGAAGAAGAATTGCACAAGAGGGTTGTTGGTCAGGCAGAGGCCATTGAAGCTGTCTCAGATGCCATCAGGCGAAGCAGAGCCGGTCTTCAGGATCCCCGACGACCTGTGGGGTCATTTATTTTTTTGGGGACAACCGGCGTTGGGAAAACCGAACTTGCCAAAGCACTGGCTGAATTTCTATTCAATAATGAACACGCCATGGTTCGGATCGATATGTCTGAATACCAAGAAAGACATGCTGTGAGCCGGCTAATCGGTGCCCCCCCCGGATATGTTGGCTATGAAGAAGGTGGCCAACTCACTGAACCTGTGAGAAGAAAGCCATATGCAGTTGTATTGCTGGATGAGATTGAGAAAGCGCACCCTGACGTTTTCAATATTCTGTTACAGGTTCTCGAAGATGGCCGTCTAACAGATAATAAAGGACGGACTGCTGATTTTAAGAACACCGTGATAATCATGACTTCAAATATTGGGTCAGGTCTGATTCAGGAAAAAATGGAAAAACTTGACGACCATAACAGGGAACAAATCCTAAACGAAACCAGAGAAAGCGTTTTACAGCTCCTGAAAAGAACCATCAGACCCGAGTTTTTGAATCGGATCGATGAGGTTATCATGTTTAAACCCCTTACCAGGGCTGAGATCAAAGGCATTGTTAACCTTCAGCTTGCCCAATTAAAGAACATGCTTGCACAGAGCGATATCTCAATTGAAGTTAGCCCCGATGCCATCGAGTGGATTGGTAACGCTGGCTTTGATCCCCAATTTGGGGCAAGGCCTCTTAAAAGGGTTATTCAACGCGAAATTCTCAACGAATTGTCGAGAGAAATACTCAAGGGGAGTGTGGGTGCAGGCTGCAGCGTTTTCATAGATAAAGATCTTGACAGCCTGGTATTCAAAGTCAGCTGACAATGCAACTTTTCGAATGAAAAAATTCATGTACTTTTAGAGAAAATTTTTACCCTTGAATACCCCTCTCTTCATAGCAAGGCGAATGGGCAGCAGCAAAGGCACAAAAAGCTTTACTGCCCATATCAGGATCATAGCCATATTGAGCATTGCCCTCGGATTATCGGTTATGATTATTTCAATGGCCGTTGTCACTGGTTTTCAGAATGAAATCAGAGACAAGGTAATCGGGTTTGGATCGCATATACAGATCACCAACCTCGACTACAACATATCTTTTGAGTCAAGACCCATTGGAAGGGAACAGGAATTTCTCCATGAGGCACATAAAATAAGGGGTGTTGACCATATTCAGGTGTTCGCCACCAAGCCGGGTATAATCAAAACTGATGAAGACATTCATGGTATCATCCTCAAAGGTATTGGACATGACTTTAATTGGGATTTTTTCGAACAACGACTCGTTGAAGGACGAACAATTGCTGTTTCAGATACTGTGCGTTCTGACGAGATCATTATCTCTGCCCATATAGCAAACCGCCTGCGCCTGCAAACCGGTGACCATGTTTTCATTTATTTCATACAAGATCCGCCACGGATCAGGCGACTTGACATTGCCGGTATTTACGATACAGGGCTTGAGGAGCTTGACAAGATATTTGTACTCGGCGATATCAGGCATATACAACAGTTAAATGATTGGTCATCAAATCAGGTAGGGGGTTTTGAGGTACTTGTTTCTGATTTTGGGATGATCTCTGAAATCACTGAAAAAATGCTGGATATTATCCCCTATACCCTTGATGCAAAAAGCATTCGTGACCTGTATCCCCAGATTTTTGACTGGCTTTCATTACTCGACATGAATGTCTACGTCATCATTGTATTGATGATCATGGTTGCCGGCATCAATATGATCACTACCCTTCTGATAAATATCCTTGAAAAGACAAGTTCAATAGGAATACTTAAAGCGGTGGGAGGGTCAAATATCCTTGTCAGGAAAATTTTTCTATACCATGCAGGTATGTTGATCTGGAAGGGAATGCTATGGGGAAATATTGCTGGTCTGGCAGTCTGTTTTATTCAAGATCAATTTGGAGTTTTAACACTTAATCCGGAATCATATTATGTGAGCCAGGTTCCTGTGAATGTTCAACTTAGTCACATACTCCTTCTCAATGCCGGAACTTTTGCAGTTTCCATGGCCATGCTGATCATCCCTACATATATCATTGCCCGCATATCACCCGTAAAGGCGATGATATTCAGGTAACTTTAAAAAATGATGATTCCAAGGCTCAAGATGAATTGCTGGGGACGGTTATCGTACTCAAAAACCTGCCCTCCCACATGTATCCCTTCACCAAACTTGCTGAGGCTGCCTTCATATTTAAAGTCAAACATCAGGTTGCCGATCTTAAGTCCGATCATGGCCTGATACCCCGCAAATGTATCATGGTATGAAAAGGAAATATCATCAAAATGGCCCCAGGTTTGATCAAGCATATAAGTGAATACGGGGCCTGCTCCAATGCGAAGGGGCCCCAGCTTAAAACCTGCAATAATCGGAACTGTGAGATTGCTGAATTTGGGGGTAAAATAGGTATTGTCAGCTCCAGACTCAACATCTGTAAGAACCATCATCTGTCCGGTTTCTGAGTATAGCAACTCGGGTTGGATAAAAATACCTCCCAGCTTAATGTTGGCCAATACACCAAAATGATAGCCAGTGTATGAATCAGGGAGCATTTCTACCATCCTGGATCCTTCCAGATTAAACTGCTTTGCCTCAGGACGGGCCGAGAAGTTCAGCCCACCACGGATACCAAACCCCGATGCCCCGGCTTGTTGAAAGCAAGTTAAAGCCAGAATGAATAAACCGACAAAAGCAATTTTCTTCATGACTTCATTCAATGGTTACCTAAAGATACGAAAAAATTGAATATCAGGCTTCACGCAGAATTTTCATTTTATCCTTGAGCACAGTAATCTCATTTCTGGCCTGCTCAATTTTTTCCTCAAATTCAGCTTTTAAAATATCTGCTTTCTTTGAAGACGCAAAAAAACCGATATTATTCTCCAACACCTTGATATCAGCCTCAAGACTCTTTATCTTTCCAGCGATATAATTCCTCTCCTTCTGAATAATATTACCGGCATTGGGGACATTCTTCAAATTTTCGATCTTCGACTGAAATGAAAGTGTACTTTTTGCCTTCTTGCTGATATTCAGCAATTCAAACTGTTTATCAATGACTTTCCTGAATTCAGCCTGTAATTTATCCTTTTGTTTGATGGGGACATGGCCAATATCCATCCAACGTCGCTGGAAGTCTTTAAGAACATCAAGGTTTTCTTTGTTGTCGTCGGTATAGGCATATGACCTTATCTCTTCAATCAGATCTTTCTTTTTCTGCAGGTTATCTTCTTGTTTTTCACCAATATTTGAAAAATGAGATGCCTTATTGTTAAAGAAATGATCGCAGGCCTGTCTGAATCGCTTCCATATTTTATCAGAAAACTTTGCTGGGACAGGACCAATTTTTTTCCATTCATTTTGAAGCCTGATCAATTCTTCTGTAGTTGAACGCCAGTCATCACTATCTTTCAAAGCTTCGGCCTGCAGGCACAGATTCAGTTTCTGGTTGTAGTTATCCTTCTGCTGATCCTTATATTTTTTGAAAAATTCTTTTTTTGCCGAAAAGAATGAATCAAGGGCTTTACGGAACCTGTTCCATACTTCATTATTCACCTTTTTTGGTGCAAAACCAATGGTTTTCCAAATTTTGAACAATTCATTGATTTCTTCTGTTTTTTGCTGCCATTGACGAGGAGAGTTGGGAATGTGTACAAGAACTGCCTCGGCTTTTTCACAGAGAACAAGCTTAGTTGCATAATTTTTGTTCTGCTCTTCCCTTAAGTGCTCATAGTGATCCTGGCGGCGCTTATTCAACTTCTCCGTGGCTGCCCTGAAGCGTTCCCATATTTCATCTTTCTTATCTTTGGGAACAGGACCTGTCTCTTTCCAGGCTTCGTGAAGGTTTTGTAGTTGCTGAAAAGATTTTGTTATGGATGTTTCAAGCAGCAACTCTTCTGCTTTCTCGCATAATTCAGTTTTGACTTCGAGGTTTTTCTTGAGATCAAGGTCTTTGAGCTCTTTGTTGATGTTCACCTTGTCAAAAAACTTCTCTACCAAAAAGTGATAGTTGTTCCAGAGTGTACTTTTAGCATTTCTGGGAACCGGACCTACCTCACGCCATTTTTCTTGCAAACTGTGAAATTGGTCATAGGTCTTCTTCAATTCTTCTTCTGACTCAATCAGCTGCCTGAGTTCTTCAAGAATTTCTTCTTTAACCCTCAGGTTTTGCTGCATCTCCTTTTCAAGACTTTGGTCGTATATAAGTTTTTTGTCTCTGTATATCGAAAACGCAGCCTCAAATCTTTCTGTTAACGAATCAGCCGGTACATCCTGGGCTTCACTGCCTTCGGTGTCCTTACCCATTTGTTTCTCATATGCAGCGATATTTTCTTCGCGCAGTATTTTTCTGTATGCAACTTTGATAAAACCAATATGGCGACGTATATGGTTTACATCTTCCTCCTTAACCAGGGCCTCAATGGTCTCAACAAGGGCAGGTCTGTCCATTTCAGCATAACGGGCAGCCAAAGCATCGTAGTCTTCTTCTTCTCTGGTGATTGGGGATTCAGAAGCTTCGGGTTCCGGAGTTTGAAGTTCGGAAGTTGGAGGTTCCGTGGCTTCGGGTTCCCTGGCTTCGGGTTCCGGAGTTTGAAGTTCGGAAGTTGGAGGTTCTGTCGCCTCGGGATCCTTGGCTTCGGGCTCGGTGACTTCGGGTTCCGTGGCTTCGGGTTCCCTGGCTTCGGGTTCTGTTACCTGGGGTTCTGTTGTTTCAGATTCTTTCAGATCAGCCCTTTCATTGGCCGTAAGCTCCTCCCCTGTTTCATTGGTTTGTTTATCAGCCAGGGGGTCAAGTTTTTCCTTATTTTCCATCAGAAGAAAAATTAGATGTTACTAATTAAAGTCAAAGAAGCATGTCTACATACAAACTACACTTAAAACCAAGTGTGACAACCTTTTATTTAAAGGCAATGTGCCATTCGCTTCAAACAGGCACATGGGTTTACGCTGCAAAAATAGAAATATTTTTTTGGTAACCTACACTTTATCCAATGCCTGTGACAAATCATCTATAATGTCTTCTACATCCTCTATCCCAACTGAGAACCTGACGAGACCATTGGTAATACCTGCCAACTCACGTGATTTTTGATCAACTTTTGAATGTGTCATAGAGGCCGGGTGTTGTATGAGTGTCTCTACACCTCCCAGCGATACGGCCAACAGACAAAGTTGTACATTGTCCATTAAGGTTTTTCCTGCTTCAATGCCTCCTTTTAGTTCAAAGCTGATCATGGCACCCGGTCCTGCCATTTGCCTGCAAGCAAGTTCATATTGTGGGTGCGACTTCAAACCCGGATACCTCACCCATGACACTTTGGGATGATTTTCAAGAAAACCGGCAATCTTCATGGCATTTTGCTGGGCACGCTCAATGCGCAATGACAAGGTTTTAAGACCCCTTATAACCATGTACGCCTGGTGGGGATCCATATTGCAACCAAGGTTTATCATCATGGGCCTGAGCAAATCGTCAAGTTCTTTATTCTTTGTGATAATCACCCCTCCTACTATATCAGCATGTCCGTTGAGGAACTTTGTAACGGAGTGAAAGACCACATCAAAACCATAGTCAATGGGTCTCTGCAAGAAAGGACTGCAAAACGTATTGTCTGATACGGTGATCAATCCATGTTCTCTGGCGATTTTAACCACCTGCTCAAGGTCTGCAATAGCCATGGTGGGATTTGCAGGAGTTTCAATATACAACATCTTGGTATTGGGCCTGATGGCTTTGATAATATTCGCGGGGTCTGTGGTGTCAACATAGGTTGACTCAATCCCGAATTTGCTGTATTGTTTTTCCATGACAATCCTTGAAGGACCATAAACAGCATCGGTGCTGACCATGTGATCACCCTGGCTGAGCAGACCCATGTATATGGTATTGACAGCTCCCATACCAGAGCTGACTGCTATGGCTCTGTAGCCATTTTCAAGATCAGCAATGAGTTTCTCCAATGAATCGATGGTAGGATTTTTTAAACGGGTATAGATATACCCGTCTGATGCACCTGAAAAACAGGCTGCACCGTGATCAGCGTTATTAAATTTAAAAGTACTCGTCTGGTATATGGGTACCGTTGCACTGCCAAACTGATCTTCAAACATGCCCGAATGAATGAGCTTTGAGGAAAAACCCATGTCTTTATTTTTCATTTTACCAAAAGTTAAAGATTGTATAATAAATAATCAATATGTATCTGTGTCAAGCATCACAAGTGTGCAGTCTTCAACAGTTTCTATACCTGCATCCCGGGCCTTTTCTTCAAGCTGCCTGTTATAGGTACCGGGGTTAAAAATAATGCGTTTGGGTTTCAGCGAGATGATGTAGTTCAGGTAATCTTTCTGATTAGCCGGCCCCAAATAAAGGGTTACCGTATGAATTCCATCCAGTGCAGGCTTGCCTTTTATGACCCTGACATCCTCAATATCTGTTTCTCTTAATCCGATGGCCACCACCTCTATATCATATGACCTCAAACGCCTTACTGCCTTGTGTGCGTATCGCATAGGGTTAGGACTGGCTCCAATTACGAGTGTTTTCATAAACTACCGATTACTCCGGAAAATTTTGAAGTTGTAATTATTCAGCCATTGTTGTATTTAGAACAAACCCGGGGGCTGCGGCAATGTGTTTTTTTACGGTACAGGCTTCTGCTGCTCTGACTACCGATTGTATATGCTGCCGGGGGAAGTCAGGAGGAAGAACAATGTTAATCTCTATTCTGGAAATCATTTTACTGTCTCTATCTCTATGCATGGTTTGTGTCAGGTGAATGCCTTGTTCAGATATGCCTCGCTGCCGGCAATACGCCTTGACATAATAACCGGCACAAGCACCTACAGATGCCAGAAAAAGATCAAAAGGTGAAGGTGCACTGTTATCACCACCATCTGACGAAGGTTGGTCGGTTAGTATTTTGAAGCCCTTGTAGTGTGCCTCAACCTTTAAATTCTCACCCAAAACTATTTTCATTTCTTGCATACACATACAATTAATCTGATTAAAAAAAAATATTAGCTGGCAATTCACTTTTACTTTGCAAAGGACACCAGTTTTTCAACAAACCACTCGGGTGCCTGACAAGGTCGACCGGTTAGTTTGTCAATAAATGCCAGAATGGTTGATCCCTTATTGATCAGCACGGCTGACTCATTATAAATCTCATAATCAAAATGCATCCTTGCCCCCGGAATTTCAGGAACAAGGGTTTTAATGGTAAGCAGATCATCATAACGGGCAGGACGGATATATTTGATCTGCATGCTGGCTATGGGCATAACTACTCCTTTCGCCTCCATATCGCGGTAGGTCATTCCCAGGTTTCTCATCGCCTCAGCTCTGGCTACCTCATAATATTGTGGGTAATTACCATAGTACACGTAACCCATCTGATCCGTTTCAGCATATCGAACCCGCAGTTTCGTCTCAAATGTAAACATAGAAAATACTTTAATGATTTTTAACGATCAGGCAGATTTTCCGTGACATTGTTTGAATTTTTTTCCGCTACCACAAGGACAGGGTTCATTACGACCAACCTTCTTCTCAACCCGCACAGGTTGGGTTTTGGCCTGATTTCCCCTGCTTCCGGGTAAATCACTCCGGCTCATCTGCATCTTGCTCATGTCGGTACGTTCTTGCTGGGTTCCCCGTTCAATCTGATCCGGATCTCTCACAGGCAACCTGGCTTTACCCAGGAAAGAAATTATGTCTTTATTGACCTTTTGGATCATGCGCTTAAAGAGCTCAAATGATTCAAATTTATAAATCAGCAAAGGATCTTTTTGCTCATAGGCTGCACCCTGCACTGATTGCTTCAGGTCATCCATTTCCCTAAGATGATCTTTCCAGGCATTGTCAATGATCGCCAATGTAATTCCTTTCTCGATTGAAAGGCTTACCTCACGGCCTTTTGTATCATAAGCCTTTTTGAGGTTGGTGATCACATTCATGGTTTTCATTCCATCGGTAATCGGAATGGCAATATTCTCATATTTCTGACCAGCCTTTTCGTACACCTCACGAATTACCGGATGGGCTGATGCAGCAATTTGTTCATTCTTTCTTTTATAGGCCTCAAGAGACTTGGCATACAATTGGTCTGTAAGTAGTTCTGCCTTACCTTCAAGCAAGTCTTTCTCGTTAAATGGTGCCTCAATACCAAAGGTTCTGAGCAGTTCAAATGTAAAGCCCTCAAAGTCGCCTGATTCCTGGTATTCAAAGATCATCTGCTCACAGGTATCGAACATCATATTGGCAATGTCCACAGCCAGGCGCTCACCAAACAAGGCATTGCGGCGTTTCTTGTAGATGACTTCCCTTTGGGCATTCATTACATCATCGTACTCGAGCAGGCGTTTTCTGATGCCAAAGTTGTTTTCTTCAACTTTCTTTTGGGCTCTTTCTATTGACTTGGTAATCATAGAGTGCTGGATTACCTCACCTTCTTTCAGGCCCATCCTGTCCATCAATGAAGAAATACGCCCAGAGCCAAACACACGCATCAGGTCATCTTCAAGTGAAACGAAAAACTGTGATGAACCGGGGTCACCCTGTCGCCCTGCACGCCCCCTTAACTGACGGTCAACCCGTCTTGATTCATGTCTTTCAGTTCCCAGTATAGCCAAGCCTCCGGCTTCACGAACACCGGCACCAAGCTTAATATCCGTACCGCGACCTGCCATGTTCGTGGCAATGGTAACCGTTCCTGCCTGGCCAGCTTCTTTCACCACCTGGGCTTCTTTCTGGTGGTGCTTGGCATTGAGAATATTATGGGCGATGGTCCTGAGTTTCAACATCCGGCTTAAAAGCTCTGAAGTTTCAACTGAAGTAGTACCCACAAGCACAGGTCTGCCGGCATTGACCAAATCACTTACCTCATCAATGATGGCGTTGTACTTTTCTCTCTTGGTTTTATATATAAGGTCTTCTTTATCCACGCGCACAACGGGTCTGTGGGTAGGAATAACAACCACATCCAATTTGTAAATATTCCAAAATTCTCCTGCTTCAGTTTCGGCCGTACCAGTCATCCCTGCCAGTTTTCGGTACATCCTGAAATAATTCTGCAAGGTAACAGTGGCATAAGTCTGGGTGGCGGCCTCAATTTTGACATTTTCTTTGGCTTCGATGGCCTGATGCAACCCGTCTGAATAGCGACGACCCTCCATGATACGCCCCGTCTGCTCATCAACAATCTTAACCTTGTTATCCATGATAACATATTCTGTATCTTTTTCAAACAGCGTATAGGCCTTTAGCAGCTGATTGATGGTATGAACCCTCTCGCTTTTGATTGAAAAGTCGTTGAGCAGTTCATTTTTCCGGTCGAGCTTTTTCTCTTGCGGGAGGTCTGATTTTTCAAGCTCAGCCATTTCAGAGCCAATATCAGGCAGAATAAAGAATCCCGGGTCATCTGTTTGACTTGTAATTAGGTCGATACCCTTTTCAGTCAGCTCAATGGAGTTGGTCTTTTCTTCAATAACAAAAAACAAGTCGTCATCAATAATATGCATGTGCTTGCCTTGTTCCTGCATATAGTAGTTCTCAGTCTTCTGCAGAATGGTCTTCATACCAGGCTCAGAAAGAAATTTGATCAACGCCTTATTCTTGGGCAAACCACGGTGGCAGCGCAAGAGCACCTCGCCTCCCTTCTTCTCATCTGGTTCACCTTCTTTGGGTGTCAGCAGTTTTTTTGCCTCTGAAAGCAGATTGGTCACCAACATTCGCTGGGCACTGTAAAGCTTTTCAACCTTGGGCTTCATGACGTGAAACTCATGCTTCTCGCCCTGTGGTGTAGGACCCGAAATAATAAGGGGGGTACGCGCATCATCGATGAGAACCGAGTCGACCTCATCAACAATGGCATAATTAAGTTTTCGCTGAACCAGTTCATTGGGGTTGCGCGACATATTATCTCTCAGGTAATCAAACCCAAACTCATTGTTTGTGCCATAGACCACATCTGACAAATATGCCTGCCGCCGCTCATCAGAGTGCGGAGAATGTTTATCAATACAATCAACCCTTAAGCCGTGAAATTCAAACAGCATACCCATCCATTCTGAGTCACGCTTGGCCAGGTAATCATTTACAGTTACAACATGCACACCCTTGCCAGGCAGTGCATTCAGGTAAACAGGAAGTGTGGCCACCAGGGTTTTACCCTCACCTGTTCCCATCTCGGCAATTTTTCCTTTGTGTAGATGGATACCTCCAATCAGCTGCACATCGTAATGAACCATATCCCAGGTGATCATATTACCACCTGCCATCCATTGGTTCTTAAAAACGGCCTTGTCGTTTCTGATCTCAATGCTTGGCCTTGTTGCAGCCAGATTCCGGTCAAAGTCTGTTGCATCAACAATAACTTCGGTGTTTTCAGCAAACCGCCGGGCGGTTTCCTTGATAACAGAAAAAGCTTCAGGGATTAGATCTACAAGGAGTTCTTCCGTTTTTTCGTTTTGCAGATCATCAAGCCTGTCTATCTGTTCGTAGGTGCGTTCCTTTTCTTCTATGTCAATATCATAGTTTGTTTCAAGGTGTTCACGAAGGGTATCAATCTGTTTTTGTTCTTCCTTAACGTGGTCTGCAATACGCTGACGAAACTCAGCGGTTTTAGCCCTGAGCTGATCATTGTCAAGCAGCTTGATGGTCTCGTAGGCTTGAAGCGTTCTATCAAGCAACCCTTTGATTTCTTTATAATCTCTATCGGCCTTACTGCCAAATAATTTCTTTACCAATGATAGCATAAATGCAGTTTTTTGAAGGTTACAAAGTTAATCAAAACTATAGACATAAGGGATGACAGCTAAACATAAAAAAACCGGCACATGGCCGGTATTTCCTGATGACAAAGACAAATGCAGGTCTCAATACTCATCTTCATGAAAAAAGAAGTCGTCTTTTGTGGGATAATCGGGCCAGATGTCTTCTATACTTTCGTACACGTCACCCTCATCTTCAATTTCTTGCAAGTTCTCAATCACTTCCATAGGTGCACCGGAACGCAATGCATAATCGATAAGTTCTTCCTTGGTGGCAGGCCATGGGGCGTCCTCAAGTTTTGAAGCAAGCTCTAAAGTCCAGTACATATGATAATAAGTTTGTTTTTTTTTGCAAAAGTATATTTTTTTATTACTAAAGCAACATTATTTTTTTAATTTGGTTTAATGGGGAGTAAAAAAAACATGAAAGCCTTAATTTTTCCTATATTCGCGGTTCATTAAAACACCATGTCGGGTAAGATTCATATCAAAAACAAGAAAGCTTCATTTGAATTTTTTCTGATCGAAAAATTCATAGCCGGTATTGTATTAACTGGTACAGAGATCAAATCGATCAGGTATGCAAAAGCAAGTATAAATGAGGCCTATTGTGCATTTATTGGCAAAGAGTTGTTTGTTAAAAATATGCATATCGCACCCTACGAATATGGTACATATAACAACCACGAGCCCAAGCGCGAACGTAAACTTCTGCTAACCTCAAGAGAACTTAAAAAATTAAAGTCGAAGCTTGATGAAAAAGGACTAACCATTGTTCCGACACTGTTGTTTATAAATGAAAAAGGACTTGCCAAGCTGGAGATTGCCCTCGCCAAAGGAAAGAAACTTTATGACAAGCGAGATACGTTAAAAAAGAAAGACCAGCAGCGCGAGATAGACAGATCTACGTAGGCTCATCTCTTTCTGCCACAGAATCTTCACCTTCTTCCAAAGAATCCTCTTGTACATCCGACTCCCCGTCTTCTTCAAGCTCCCATGAATAAACAGGTCTTTGGGGGCCATGACCGCGGAAAAAATAAGCCAGCAAGGCCCCGGCTAGCAACCCCATCATATGCGACTCCCACGACATTTGGACACGAATCGGAAATATCCCCCAAATCAAACTTCCGTACAAAAAAGCAACCAGGAGCGATATGGCCATAAGCCGCGGGTGTTTGCGTAGTACCCCGCTAACGAACAAAAATCCAAGTAGCTGGTAAATTACTCCCGAAGCCCCTATGTGATAAGATGACCGGGCAAACACCCATACCCATAGACCAGTTATAATCACGCCCCAGATAAGCACCCTTATGGCTATCTCACGGTAAAAGTAAAACAAGACAAAACCCAGAACCAGCAGTGGCAAGCTGTTGGATGCAAGATGTGAGATACTGCCATGTATAAAAGGTGCAAAAATAACTCCTTTAAGACCCGAAAGGCTCTGTGGCCATATGCCAAACTGATGCAGTGAAATGCCAAACAGCAATTCAGCCGACTTGACCAACCAGAGCAAAACCACAAACGACACCGGAAAGGCAAGACTTTGTAAAATATGCCTTTTATCTGTCAATTTATTACTTTTGTATGTTTCTACAGCCACGGGATGTTTTCAATTTTAATAAGCAGGCTTCATGCAACTTTTTTGGCCCTGTTTTTGTTAACTTAATCAAATGACATCACATTGATGGCTAAAATACAAACAACAAAATCAATAAAATACCTAAGCTTGTTCTTTTTTTAATCAAAATGTTCTTCAAAACCTGTACAAGCTGAATATACAATCCATTTATCATGAAAACTGTTTCCTGTCAATTTCGAGCGTTCATACTGATTATCATTATACTGACTGCATTCTCGCCGCTTTCACAGGCCCAGGTCAGGCAAACCCAACTTGAAAAACTTCAGCGTGCGCTCCAATTTATTGAATTTGCCTATATAAATAAACTGGATGACGAAAAACTGGTGGAGGATGCCATTCGGGGCATGCTCAGCGAGCTTGACCCGCATAGTGTCTATTTATCTGCTGATGAACTTCGCAGGGCCAACGAACCCCTTGAAGGAAGTTTTGAAGGCATTGGCATTCAGTTTAACCTGATAAATGACACCATCGTTGTGATCAGTCCCATACCGGGTGGTCCATCAGAAAAAGTCGGCCTGATGCCAGGCGATAAAATCATTAGAATCAATGACGAAACTGCGCACGGCAGCCACATTACCAACCAGTTTGTACAAGACAGGCTGCGTGGTGAAAGGGGGTCAAAAGTGGATGTTGCCATCCACCGCGTCGGGAGTAAAGAGTTACTTGATTTTTCAATCACCAGAGACCGTATCCCTATCCACTCGGTAGATGCTGCATTTATGGCTACGCCTGAAATTGGGTATATCAAGCTAAACCGTTTTGCTAGGACCACCATGCGTGAATTCAGGGAGGCCGCCGCTAAGCTTAAGGATGAAGGGATGAAACACCTGATCCTTGACCTGAATTATAATTCAGGTGGATACCTTGACGTATCCATAGATCTGGCAGATCAATTTATCCAAAGAGACAAAATGATTGTGTACACCGAAGGACACGCTGCACCCACCCAGGAATTCAAAAGTACTTTCAGAGGAAATTTTTTAGAAGGCAAGGTTGTGGTACTTATCAATGAGGGCAGTGCATCTGCCAGCGAAATCGTTGCCGGAGCATTACAAGATTGGGACAGAGCCCTTTTGGTAGGCCGCAGATCATTTGGCAAAGGATTGGTTCAACGTCCGTTCGAACTTCCGGATGGATCAGCCATCAGGCTAACAACAGCTCAATATCATACCCCAACCGGACGAAGCATTCAAAAGCCCTATGATGAAGGCGCAGACAGCTACTACAATGACCTGGCCTCGAGGTTGGCATCCGGTGAGCTGGTAAGCCCCGAAAATATTACATTTCCCGACTCACTGAAACACTTTACAAAAATCAACCAGCGGGTGGTATATGGCGGTGGAGGCATCATGCCAGACTTTTTTATCCCCCTTGACACAACTGAAGTTTCACCCTATTACTCCCGCTTGTTAAGAAGGGGAATTTTAAACAATTTCGGTATAGAATTTACCAACCGGAACAGACAGGCTTTACAGAACCAGTATCCCACTGTCGATAACTTTATTGCGCAATTCCATGTTGACGACAAGTTGCTCGAAGAGCTTTACGCCTACGCGGCTGAAAATGGTCTGGAGAGGTCAGAAGAAATTGCAGAAGAAGCTGAATCGCTTGTGTACATGAGAAATCAGCTAAAAGGCCTTATAGCCCGAAATCTTTTTGATTTTGCTGCTTTTACCAGGGTAATCATGCTGCAAGACCAGGCATTTCTTAAAGCCATAGAAATTATTCAGGATGATACCTTTGATCAGCTGAACATCAAGTACTAAGGCTTAATACCTTTACACAAATCATATGAGTATTACACTGTTTATTATTCTGGCTACTGTTCTGGTAAGTATTTCAGGCTTTGGTCATGGGATAGCTTTTGAACGCATGAAGTTCAATGCTTATGAGATCAGGCGTAAAAAGCAATTCTACCGGTTCCTGAGCTATGGTCTGCTGCATGTTGACTATATGCATCTGCTGGTGAATATGTTTGTGTTGTATTCATTTGGTCGCAATGTTGAAGCCATGTTTATGGTCCATTTTGGTAAGATCGGTGGATTATTCTTTGTGCTGTTATACATTTCAGGACTTGTCTGCAGTGTCATTCCTTCATACTTTAAGCACAACAAAAATCATTATTACAACGCAGTTGGTGCCAGTGGAGCCGTATCAGCCGTATTATTTTCAAGCATACTGCTTTACCCCCAGGGATCGGTAATGTTTATATTTTTCCCCGTACCTATTCCAGCATTTATTTTCGGGCTGCTTTATCTTGTATACTCAGCCTATATGGCCAGGAGGGGCACAGACAATGTGGGTCACGATGTGCATTTCTGGGGGGCTATTTTTGGAGTAGTATTTACAACAGTATTAGATCCGGCGCTCTTTTTAAGTTTTCTGCAATATGTATTTTAATACATCAGGATAAAGGTTATGGAGCAGCTGCTATCATACAACGGAAATATCCTTGAAAGGGATGAATTCCGGTTACAACCTGACAACAGGGCATTTCGCTATGGTGATGGGATCTTTGAAACCATCAGAATAGAAAAAGGAATAATCCTGTGGTCGGAGAAGCACTTCAGACGTATTTCAGAATCGGCCAGATTGTTGCATATGAATGTCGGGAACAGCTGGGACCAGGAGCGGTTTGAGAATGATATCCTGTCACTGTACTATCAGAACCATCCTGATCATGGGCCGGCAAGAATACGGTATTCATTGTTCAGAAATGCCGGCGGACTTTACACACCGCTTACAAATACGGCATCATGGCTCATTGAGTCAGAAAACCTTGACAGCCCATTCTTTTCTTTGAATACGAGGGGGCTTGAGGTAAGTCTGTACACAGAAATTCCCAAATCAACAAACAAACTGTCTAACCTGAAAGCAATCAGTGCCCTGATCTACGTCATGGCCGGCATATACAAACGTGATCAGGGTCTGGGCGAATGCATCCTGGTCAATGACCATGGGGGCATTGTTGAATCAACAAGTTCAAACATATTCATCATAAAAAACCAGGAGATTATCACCCCACCATTAAGCGAAGGCTGTGTGGATGGTGTTATGCGAAGTGTAATGCTAGGCATATTCAGTGATAAGGGTATACACGTAAAAGAAAAGCCCATTACACCCAAAGACCTGAATTTGGCCGATGAGGTCTTTCTGTCAAACACAATCCAGGGTATCAGGTGGGTTTCCCGATTCAAGGACAAAACCTACCAAAACCGCGAAACCACCGTTTTCGTGCATATGCTCAATACCAAAGCCAGTGATTACTGCAAGGCAAAGGCAGCTTCGTCATAGTAATTATTGATTATATTTGTATAATACGGCTGTATAACAATATCATTTAAAAACCATGACAACAATCGGCATTTATCTCATGCTGCTTTTTATGCCTGCTTCTTTTAGCGGGATATTGGAGCAGCCTACTGACCGTGAGATCAGAATGGCCAGAGAAGCTTTCAGCGAAGGTATTAGAAAAGGTGTAGCCAATGATTTTTCCAAAGCCCTTGAACACTTCAATGAAGCCATCCGCCTCGACCCCCTGCATACAGACGCATATCTTTACCGTGGCCTGGCGCTCATTGAACTTGCGCAATATGCAGATGCCCTCACAGACTTTGAGACAGCCATCAGAATGGATGGAAAGATGGCAGAGCAGGCTAATTATTTTATAGGATTAGCAAAATCATCGCTTGGTCAATATCATGAAGCCATACATTATTTCAGTGAGGCCATCAGAATTAGTCCGGATCATTATTCGTTCTTTCAACGTGGGCTCGCCTACCTGTCAGTTGAAGAATATGGCAGGGCGCTTCAGGATTTTGATGTGGCGCTGCGCCTGAATCCCGGCTTTGCCGATGCATATCTATATCGTGGCAAAGCCAGATATTTAACCGGTCTGTTTGCAGAAGCCCTGTCTGACCTTTTATTGGCAAAAAACACCTTTGAAGACGATGGGGAACTTTTCTATTTTCTTGGACAGACATATGTGGCACTGGGGCAAGAAGATGAGGCCGCCACATATTTGGCAAAAGCCGTCACTCCCCACCAACCGGCCAGAAAAGAAGAGGTTTGGGAAAAAGAAACCGAAATGCTGAACCAGCGACTTGATCCTCCCGATCTCAGAAAACTTGAAGAAGGGTACTATAATGTTGATCTTCAAGAGGTAAGGCCGCGAGGCATTGGCATCCAAATGGTTACTTTTACAAATCCTGACAGGCTGGCCGAAATTGCTTCAGGCTATCAGCATCAGTTCGGGCATCCGGTTTATATCCACGTGAGCAAAGAGAACCGCCGGACGCTTTATAAAATAAGTATAGGTAATTTTCCTGAAAGAGAGCAGGCCATTGCGCTCAGAAGCAGGCTCAGAGACCATGGTTTTCTAGACAGCTTTCTCATCACCTATCCCTGAAATCACAGAAAAAATACCAGGCTGACGGCCATAACGGCCATGCCCAGTGTTAAACCGTATATTGAAAGATGGGGCTCACCGTATTCGCGCGCTGCAGGCAAGAGGTTATCAACCGAAATAAAAACCATAATCCCGGCAACCGATGCAAACATGAAGCCAAACAATGTCTGACTCATAAAAGGCATGAGGATGAAAAAACCCACAAGTGCACCCAGGGGTTCGGCCAGGCCCGACAGAAAAGAATACATGAAAGCTTTTTTACGGCTGCCGGTTGCATGATAGATAGGAACAGAAATGGCAATACCCTCGGGAATGTTGTGTATGGCAATGGCCACGGCAATGGGCAATCCAAGCCTGATATCCTGAAGTGCGGCCAAAAACGTAGCAAGGCCTTCCGGAAAATTGTGTATGGTAATGGCCACAGCAGACATAAGACCCATTCTGTAGAGCTTTTTATTCTTGACGTATTCGCTGTCTCTGATTTGCTCTACGCGCTTGAGCTCATGGGGGTTCTCAAAGGCAGGAACCAATTTGTCGATGAAAGCTATCAGTAGCATCCCTATAAAAAAAGCCATTACGGTGTACAGATAGCCTAGCTGGGGGCCAACTTCATCAGACAATATCTCCCTTGATTTCGGAAAAATCTCAACAAATGACAGGTATATCATAACCCCGGCTGAAAAACCCAGCGCAATGGACAAAAACTTGGTGTTTGTCCTTTTCGCAAAGAATGCTATGGCGCTGCCAATTCCTGTTGAAAGACCTGCAAATAAGGTCAGTCCGAAGGCAATCCATATTTGTTGGCTATCAGTGATTGAATCGTACATACTTTATTTCTTTTTCTCCTTTGGGTGGGTTCATAACCGAACTAAGCTCCAACAAGGTTGTATATATAGACTCCCTGTCAAATCCACACTCAGCATATAACTCGTGGGGTTTTCCGTGTGAAACAAAGCGGTCGGGGATGCCCAGACGCTTAAGTCTTACCAGGTAACCATTATCTGACATAAATTCAAGCAAAGCACTGCCCATCCCACCCGATATGGTATTGTCTTCAAGAGTCAATACAAGCTGGTAGGCTGAAAATACCTCATGCAGCAGTGCATCATCAAGTGGTTTCAGAAAACGCAGGTCATAAAATGCAACAGACCCCAAACCCTCATCCTGCAGTTTCTGGCAGGCTGCCAATCCTTCATTTCCTACAGGTCCGAAGGCTATCAGTGCGATATTTTTGCCGTCTTTCAATTTGCGGCCCTTGCCTGTTGTGAGTTTTCTGAATGGGGTTTGCCAATCTTTCAAAACCCCTCGTCCTCTCGGATACCTGATAACAAAAGGTCTGCTGCGATCAAGATAGGCCGTATACATCAGGTTGCGCATCTCTTCTTCATCCATGGGCGAAGCAATAACCAGGTTGGGTATACATCGCAGAAAAGACAGGTCAAAGGCACCATGGTGCGTCGGGCCATCTTCACCCACCAGTCCTGCCCTATCCAGACAAAAGACCACTGGAAGCTTCTGAAGGGCTACGTCATGTACCAACTGATCATAGGCTCTTTGAAAAAAACTGGAATATATATTACAAAAAGGAATCAATCCCTGCGATGCAAGACCTGCTGCAAAGGTAACAGCATGTTGTTCGGCAATACCCACATCAAAGGTTCGTTCAGGTATCTCACCCATCATGATATTTAACGAGCAACCTGTTGGCATGGCGGGTGTGATCCCAACTACGCGCGTATCATTTACGGCAAGCTCAAGTACGGTATGCCCGAATACATCCTGGTACCTGGCCGGTTGGTCTGTATCATCTTTACTTATCTGAATCTCACCCGTTTTTGGGTTGAACAAACCCGGTGCATGAAAACGGGTCTGGTGCTCTTCAGCAAATGGATATCCTTTGCCCTTAACTGTTACAACATGCAAGAGCTTGGGTCCGCGAATTTCTTTCAGGTCTGTTAATATGCTCGTAAGGTGTTTGACATTGTGGCCATCGACCGGTCCAAAATATCTGATCTTAAGAGATTCAAAAAAGTTGCTTTGTTTAAACAAGGTTGACTTGATAGCTCCCTCGACCTTCTGAATGGCCCTGCGTGCCTGCGGACCGGCTTTGCCAATACCACCAAGCATGCGCCAGACATCATCCTTGAATTTGTTATAGGTTTTTGACGCTGAGATATCCGTCAGCGATTCTTTCAGGGCACCCACACTCTGGTCAATTGAGATGCCATTGTCATTAAGAATGATCAATATATTGGTATTGGATACACCTGCATGATTCAATGCTTCGAAGGCTAGCCCAGCTGTCATACTACCATCACCAATTACAGCTATATGCTGACGTTCATCTCCTTTGAGCTTACTGGCAATGGCCATGCCAAGTGCAGCTGAAATACTGGTTGATGAATGGCCTGTACCAAAGGCATCATAAGGGCTTTCATCCATTTTTGGAAACCCGCTTATCCCCTTGTATTTTCTGTTTGTATGAAAACTGTCTCTGCGCCCTGTAAGTATTTTGTGCGCATAGGCCTGATGACCAACATCCCAGATCAATTTATCATCAGGAGTATTAAAAGTGCGGTGAATGGCAACTGTCAATTCAACCACGCCAAGGCTGGCACCAAAGTGACCCGGATTAAGGCTTACCGATTCAATGATAAATTGCCGAAGTTCATTGCATAACTCAGCCAGCTCATCATAAGTCAGCGCCTTCAGGTCAGAAGGGTATTGTATTCGGGAAAGCAGATTTCCAGCCTGTAAACTCATGAAAATCCCTATGAGCGTGTCACAAAATCTTCAAGGGTTTGCCCTTCAAAATAATTTTTGAATTGCATGGTAACATCATTGACAAGATTGTTCATCAGACATTTGTCAAATGGGCATATTTTTCTGTCAAGCGGACATTCGGGGACATCAATCTTCCCTTCAATGGCTTCATATATCTCCAAAATGGATATCTGGTCAGGTTTTTTACTAAGCATAAAGCCCCCGCTGGGCCCCCTCACCGATTTAAGAAAATTGTGTTTTACCAGTTGTTGAAGCACTTTAGCCAGATGGTTTCTTGAAGCTTCCATTTCAGCGGCCAGGGTGTTTACGTTAATATGGGTATCAGTTTTAGCAATAAGCACCATGGCATGCAATGCCAGGGAAGCAGCTTCAGAAAAGTAGACCAATTTTGCCATAGTAGTTTGTTTTTACATGGTTGAGTTTGTTAAAATACCATTTTTTGGACCCTGACACCATCAAGCGCCCATAATTCATTTTCGAGACGAATGCATTCGTCAGCGCTTCCGGTCAGTTCAAGCAAGATCAGTCCACAGCCCTGACAACCTGCCGTTTCCTGAACATGTAATCCAAGACGCGTTTTTACACTACAACCATATTTGGTAAGCACTTCCTGTACCTTATCCGCAGCCTGGCTCCTGGTTTCTACGAGTACGCCCAATATTCTGATTTCAGACATGGTATAACGGTTTATTTAAACATATAGTCAAAGGTCATTTTTTTGATTTCGACGCCTCCAATCTCTTCCAGGTCTTTTTCAAGTTGTACCCATTTTTCAGATTCACCCTGTAAAATCAACAGAATAGTTCCTACCCTGCTACAGACTGATTCGGACAATTCATGGAAGCCCAATCGTGTTCTGATAATTTCTGCATGCTTGCTGAGCACCTCCTGGGTACGGCCAGCCTCTTTGATGCGATCAAATACCAATATTCCAAGAATCATGGTTTTTTGCATAACTGAAAATATTTAGAAGTAAAGATCTCTTTTCCCTTGTTTAACCTCTCCCAGCTTTTCTTTAAGTTTGTCAACCTTCTGGTGTTTGGACAACTCCTTCACCTTCTCATCAATAAGTTTATAGCCAGCCTCTTTGGTGTCATCACGTCCGTAATCTTCAAGGTATTCAGCCAAAGTCAGGAGTGCATTGGGCGAACAATACCTTTTAATAAAGCCCGGTACCGAAAATTCCATAAAATGCTCTCCTGTTCGTCCCAGACGGTAGCAGGCAGTACAAAATGAAGGAATATAACCTGTTTTTATCAATTCGTCCATGATATCTGAAAGCGATCTGTTGTCGTTTATCTGAAACTGTTCCCTGCTCAGATCTTGCACTTCTTGCTTGCCTTTTGAATATCCTCCAAGCTCAAGGTTGGTTCCACCATCAATTTGAGATACCCCAAACCTGAGTATCTGGTCACGGATTTCGGCAGGCTCTCTGGCTGTAAGAATCATCCCGGTATAGGGAACGGCGAGCCTCAGCACTGAAACCAGTCTCACAAACTCATCATCCTTTACAAGATGTTCTTTCGATATATCAAGTGAGAGCGCATTCTGTATCCGGGGAAATGAAATTGTGTGGGGACCCACATTGTACACGGCTTCAAAGTGGTTTACATGCCGAACCAGTGCCATAACTTCAAACCGCCAGTCATATAGTCCGAAAAGTGCTCCTATACCCACATCGTCGATGCCGGCTTCTTGCGCACGGTCAAGTGCAGTAAGCCTCCAGTCGTAATTTCGTTTTAAGCCACCCAGGTGCACCTTTTTGTAGGTGGGCTCATGATATGTTTCCTGAAAAATCTGAAAGGTACCGATCCCTGCATCTTTAATGATTCTGAATCCGGGAATATCGAATGGTGCTGCATTGATGTTAACGCGCCTGATCTCTCCATTACCATGCTTTACACCATATACAACCCGCACTGTCTCGGCAATGAATTCGGCCGAATACTTTGGATGCTCTCCATACACAAGAATAAGGCGTTTGTGCCCCTGATCAATCAGAGCCGTGGTCTCTTCAATTAATTCATTACTGCTGAGTGTTAACCTTTGGATTCCTTTGTTGGTGCTTCTGAATCCGCAATATTGGCAGTTGTTGGTACACAAGTCACCAACATAAAGGGGGGCGAAAAGAACAATGCGCTCACCATAGACCTTTTCTTTCAAAGTGCGTGCACCTTCTTTAATCTCTTCAATCAGCTCATGATCAGTGGTATTAAGCAATACAGCGGTTTCTTCCAATGAAAGCCTTTTCTTGTCAAGTGAAGATTTGATTACTTCTCTTACCCTGCTTTTATCAGCTTTAACCCTGTTCAGGTAGCCCCAAATTTCGTCAGGGTCAATAAAAGCTTGCATCCTCTTATCTTCAATGGCATATTTCTCAGGGTAGTAGATCATATCACAAGGTATTCAATTTTCACTGCAAAGGTAAATATTCTTTTGCTTCCAGAACCCTTTGTGGGGGCAAAAAAATGCATTATAATATTTAAATGGCTAAATTACCTTAATCAGTGAAAAAGCTGACGAATTTTGTAAATTTTGGTAGGTGATGATGATTATTTTAAAATGATTTTTAGTCCGTCATATGCCAGGAATACATTCTCTGGCAAAATGGTCTGAATATCGTGGTGTAAACCAAGAAAATGGCTTATATGGGTTATATAGGCGCGTTCGGGCTGCAGTTCATTAATTTCATGCAATGCTTCTTCAAGCGAAAAATGTGAAATGTGTTTTGACTTTCTCAGGGCATTAATCACAAGTACGCTCGAGCCTTTAATTTTCTGCTTTTCTGCATCGGATATGTAGCTTGCATCGGTGATATATGTAAAATCGCCCACACGAAAACCAAACACTTGCATTTTATGGTGCATCACCTCTATGGGTGTAAACCTGACACCGTTTATATGGAAAGGTTTATTTTCAATTTCGTGAAAACAAAGCTGAGGCGACCCGAAAAAACGCTTTTCATGCAAAATATAGGGGTATTCTTTATTGATAGCCTCAATAACCTCGCGGGTGGCGTATATATCCATGGTCTTGTTCAACACATAGTTGAAAGCCCGCACATCGTCAAGGCCGGCAATATGGTCTCTGTGTCCATGTGTAAATAAAATGGCATCAAGGTCGTCAACCTTTTCACGTATCATCTGGTAACGGAAATCCGGCCCACAGTCAACAACAAAATTATGCCCGCCGGTTTCAATCATTACTGAAGTTCGTAACCTGTGGTCACGCAAATCATTACTGACACACACTTTGCAGTCGCAGGCCACAACAGGAACTCCCGTTGAAGTTCCTGTTCCTAAAAAAGTAATTTGCATGGGGGTGTCAGACATATGTCAATATATTAAATCTTCAACCATCTCTTTGGCTTCATCAATAATTTCGGGAGTCATTTCATCGCCATTGGCCGGGTTGCCCGACCAGACCTGCTTGTAGAAGTACACACAACCCCTTTTACCATGCGGATTAAGTGCATCATATATCAGGTAATTTACTACCTGATGGTTCCCTTCAACATCGTCAAGTACAAATGTCATAGACTTAAGCCACTGACCATCACAAAACAGATTGCCTGCATAAATACCAGGTGGCGGAATGAGTTTTTCCCTTGCAGAAACCTTTATGCCGATGGTGGTTAAACCCGACATATGTGGCAACTCAGAAAATTGATACAAATCACCGATAATGATGTATTGGTGGTCAAGGTAAGCATTGGCCCGCTGGATACTCCCCTCTTTGATGGCCTTTCTGATTTTGGTAGAGCTGACTGTCTCATTTTCAATAACCTGAAGGGGGATTTCTTCAACATGAAAATCAAGTTCTCTGCTAAGCTGATGCAGGTAAGAGTAATCACCCTGTCGGGCATGTCCAAAATGATGGTTATGACCAACCACAATAATTTTTGCACCCAAATGACCAACGAGCATTTCTGCTACAAATTCGCCGGGTGTTGTCTTTGAGAATTCAAGTGAAAACGGAATAATAATCAGGTTATCCAACCCCGCCTTTCTAAGCAGTTCAATTTTCTCTTCCTGCGAGTTGATCAACATCAGATCAGTTTGTTCAGGATACAATACTTTGCGGGGATGGGGATTGAATGTAATCAGTACAGACTCTCCATCTATTTCTCTGGCCATTTCATTAAGCCGGTCAATGATCAGCTTATGTCCAATATGCACGCCATCAAACGATCCGGTGGTGACTACAGCATTCTTGATTTTCCCTGAGGCTTCCAGGGTACCATAATAAACTTTCATTATACACTGTTCATTTTTGATACAGTACGGTCAATAACCCAGGGTATCAGGATTTAACGAGATAGGCAAGTTTTTCAAGCGAAGTGACGATATCATATTCTTCAAGGTAGACATCGGGTGGCACAGTCAGGGGAACTGAGGTATAATTGAGAATTCCTTTTACGCCCGCCTCCATAAGCTTTTTGGCAACATCATGGGTAGCCTCTGGTGCCACTGTGAGTACAGCGATGCTGACCTTTTCTGCTTCAACAACCTCCCTGAGTTTATTTATATGATAGCATGGGATGCCGGCAACGATACGATCAGTCTTTTGCAGGTCATTGTCAAAGGCCGCTACAATAACCAATTTATCTCTTTTACCTGCAAAATAACTGGTGATTGCACGTCCCAGATTACCCATTCCGACAATGATGATATGCTGTCCCTGATCACTGTCAATTATTTTTCCGATCAGGGCAACAAGATCTTTGATTACATAACCCTTGCTTTGGCTCCCTGAATAGCCAATCAACATCAAATCACGCCTGACCTGTACAGATGTGAGGTTCATCATTTTTGCCAGCTCATGAGAGTAAATGTAGTTTTTCCCTTCTCTGATACTGTCGTAAAGTATCCTGCGATACTGGCTCAGCCTCTCAACCGTTTTTCCGGGCAGTTCCATAGATTGCTTTTTTGCCATATAGTTAAAAATTAAAGCATTAATTTTCAGACATCTTCAGTTAATTTAAACATAACGGTAAAGCAGCTACCTTCACCGGGTTCACTTTCAACACTAATATCTGCGTCATAAAGATCAAGCAGTTTTCTGATAATTGATAACCCCAGACCACTGCCGCTGATATGTTTTGTGTGTTCACTTTTTATGCGGACAAAGTCTTCAAACAGCTTTTCTGTATCCTCCTTTTTCATACCAATACCCGTATCCTCAACGCTCAGGATTAATCTGCTGCCATCTCGCTTTAGGTTAACATCTACCCTTCCGCCTTGTTTGTTGTATTTGATGGCATTTGAAATCAAATTATTAATAATGATTTCCATTTCCTGCCGGTCGGCCTGAATACTTATTTTTTCACTGCAATTAAGGTATACGTCTACATCTTTCTGAATAGAAAAGGGCTGAAATGCATCAATACATTGCTGAACAACCTCGCAAAGGTAAATGGGCTCAAGTTTTCTGCTTTTTTTACCTGATTCTATCCTGGTAAAGTCAAGCATATCAAGAATAAGGTTCCGCATGGCCTGAACCCTGAAGAGCGAACGGTCTATCATTTCCATGTATTCATGCAAAGAGTCTCCGTACTTTTTATCCTGCATCAACCGCAGATATCCTTCAATGGCATTTAGCGGCGATTTTAATTCATGTGACAATACGGACAAAAACTGAAATCTTACCTGGCGACCTTCAACATTCAGTTTTTGGGTCATGCGTCTTAAAAAAAGTTGCTTGGTGATGGTTTCAATTGACGCACGCAACTCTTTTGGTGTAAAAGGTTTTGGAACAAAATCATAGGCTCCCTGACGTGTTGCTTTCACGGCCAGGTCAAGTGAGGCATATGAGGTTATCATTACCACAACTACATCCATCTTCTGCTCATTGATAAATTCAAGAACTTCTATGCCCTGAATGCCTGGCAGTTTGTTGTCAAGAAGTACTATATCCAGTTTGCTGCCCGTTAAAATTTCAAGTGCCTCCTCGCCGGTCTCAGCCACAACCACATCAAATTCAAAATCCTCATCCATAAAGGGATAGCTAACGGTATAGTTTTCAAGTATCCGGCTTACCCCACTTCGGATACCTGGCTCATCATCCACAACAAGGAGCTTAAGTTTTCCCATCGATCAGATTTTTAAAAGCTTATTGATTTCTTTATGAAGCTGGTCCATTCTTATCCCCTTATCCAGAAAAAGATCAGCCTTGATCCACTCCTGGTCTTCAAGCGTGTTTACATCAAACAACATTCCTGTTTCAGCAGTTACAGCAGAGGCAATAATAATGGGGACATCAGGGTATTTGCCCTTGATCTTGTGGCAAAGGATAAATCCGGTATCCTGGCTTTCCATCATCAAATCAAGAATGGCCAGATCAGGACGCATTTTTTCATAGATGCTTTCAGCTTCTTTTTGTGTTTCGGCAGTTATTACATCAAAACCCATATCCTGAACTGCTACTTTCAACTGAAATAGATAGTCTGCGTCATCGTCAACTATCAGTATTTTTTTCTTTTCTGTTTTCAACATGGTTAGAAGGATTTTTTTTACCCAATGAACTCATCATCGGAGATAACGTCATTATCATCTTTATTGGTTTCAGATTTTCTGGGTACCGTAACAATAAAACTGGTACCTGTTTGGCCCTTTGTGGGGTCATCATTTGATTCAACGCGGATATTTCCCCTGTGCATTTTAATGATCCCGTAAATGATGGGAAGCCCCAGACCAGTGCCATGTCCTGACTCTTTGGTGGTAAAAAATGGTTCGAACATCCGTTCGATATTTTCTTTGTTTATGCCAGTGCCAGTATCTTCAACACGAAACAACAGGGAGTTTTTTTCGCGTGCATCATCGACAAGGATTTTCAGTACCCCACCATCGGGCATGGCATCAACGGCATTTTTAAACAAATTGGAGAATACCTGCACCATCTGGTCATGGTCACATTCGAGGGTTTGGTTACGTGTATTTACCCTTATCTGCAAATCAATATTTGTAGGCAAAACAAATGTTTTAAGCCCATCGTTGATGATTTTCTTAACATTTACCTCACCTATGATCACCTTGCTTTTGCGGGCAAAATTCAACAACCCTCCCACGATTTTCTTGCAACGGTCGGCTTGTTCAACTATCAGTTTCAGATCACGGTATAATGGAGATGTTGGATCCATCTCATCTAAAAGGATGTGGCTGTACATAATCACCACCCCAAGCGGATTATTCACTTCGTGGGCAATACCTGCAGCAAGCTGCCCCATCGAGGCCAGTTTTTCACTTTGCTTCAATGCTGCCTGGGTAGATGCAAGCTTTTTGTTTGAAACATCAAGCTCGGTAATATATTCATGTAGTTTGTCAATGGTAAAGGGCAGACACATTTCTGATTCAGCCAGACCCTGAAGTATGGCTACAGCATGCTCATAGCAGGTATCATATCCACATGCACCACAATTAAGCTCATCTTCAGGTTCCTTTTTGCCAAAGGCCTTAAGTACTTCTCTGATCTCTTCATCTCTTGGTAAGGTGGGAAACCTCTGATCATCGGCATGAAAAATGCGACCATACTCGAGACCCAGGTAGTTTTCAAGGTCTTTTTGCCATTGATCCCTGTCCAGACTGTCATACTTTCTCTTGGCAAAATTTGAAATATTCTTCCGCTTATGAAAAAACTGGTGTTTGCTGCTCATACCCGGACCGTTGATACATCCGTTGCAACACAGCAGGTCAAACATTTTGGCCTCAAGGTGTCCTTCCTCAAATTCTCTCAGCACCTCAATAATATCATGACGGCCCTCGGCAACAACAATATCTCCCTTTATGAAATCCTCTTCAAGGTCAACAGTTTGCAGCATGCCTCCGCTGATGGGGAATATAGAACCTTTACCCGCAATCGGGGGGTCAAACTCACAGGGTTCAACATTGGTCTCATTCAGGCCCTTTTCTTTGAACATTCTGCGAAGCTCTACAAAAGATATGACCTCATCAATCAAACCACTGAACTGTTCTTCGGCAGCTTCTACCTTTTTGGCAATGCACGGACCGATAAAAACAATACGAAGATCATCACCATGCATTTTTCTCAACACCTTGGCCGTTGCTATCATTGGTGAAACAACGGGAACAAGCGAATCTATAATTTGGGGATGGTGCTTTTCAACATAACTGACTATGGCAGGACAACTGGTTGAGATCAGCGGCCTGTCAGGTTTTGATTCAAGCAGTTCTTTGTATTTGCTGGCGATGAGTTCAGCACCAAATGCAACCTCATTGACATAATCAAACCCAAGGGCCTTGATCATACCCACAAAATTGTGATAATCAGCAATATCAGTAAATTCGCCGGCAATACTTGGAGCTACAATAGCAGCTACCTTTTGTTCGTCCTTGAATAGTTTCTTAACCTTATCTATTGAAAAGGCAAACATTTTGGCATCCCTACTGCAGACACGGATACAGTTTCCGCAGGCAATGCAGCGGTTCGGGATGATCTCTGCCTGGCCATTCATTATCTTGATGGCTTTGGCAGGACACTCCCTTACGCAGGTGTAACAAACCCTGCACCGGTCTTTGACTGTATAAATAAATTCCGTTTTCTTCTGCATTAAACAATTTATTTTATGGCTCAAGGCCCACCAATTTGTCTGGCTACTTCAGGTCTGTTCTTTCCCTAAACCTTGCTTCAAGCCACTCATCAGCCTGGCCAGCTGGCCGGCCGGTTTTATTTTTATTGTAATAAGCCCTGATGTCAGCATGTTCCCAGGCCGATTTGGCTGAATGACCCTTTTCCACATCCTGGCATATGCGCTTTCGTGCCAGAGGTTTCTCGAATCCCCGGCTAATGGGCTGTCCACCGCCACCTGCACATCCTCCCAAACAAGCCATAACTTCAATGTAGTGTATGTCATCACGGCCTTCTTCAGCAATTTCGCGCAAATAAGAATCTGCTTCTTCTATGCTGCTGACCCATGCAAATCCAAACTCCCTTTCTCCGATCTTTACCCTGGTTTCTCTTTTTATGGCCTGGTTTTTTGGCAGGTTGAATTTAAAGGTTTCTTTGTCGCTGTCAGCCCATATCCTGAATAGTTCACGGGCTACAGCTTCTGCCTTGCCACCCGTATAATTTACCTTATATGCAAATGCAGATGATGTTGCAAATGGTTCATCCATCAGCTCTTCATCTATTTGTTTCATTTCTAAACCGTATGCACGCAAAAGATGGAAAAGCTCCCTGACAGTCAACACAGCATCGACCTCAGAGATACCCCTGTGTGTGTTTTCTTCTCTTGAGGCCTCATACTTGTTGGCAACACAAGGCGTAACTCCCACTGTAAAAATTGTATCTGCATCAAGTTTATTTTCATGGGCATAGACGGTTTTTACAAGGGTTCCCAAAAACTGTTGCGATGATTTAACCGGCGCCAGATTATCCAATAGGTCTGACCTGAACTCTTCTACATACCTGACCCAGGCCGGACAGCAACTTGAAAGCATCGGACCAGGTTTACCTGCACGAATATGGGTCGCCAGCATTCTGGCTTCTTCTACAATGTGAAGATCAGTGGCATAACCCATGTCAAATACCCTGAAAGCGCCGCAGCTTCTCAGCGCAGCCGCCAGGCGTCCACCCAGGTTTTCACCGGGTTTCCATTTGAGTTCAACTGCCATTGAAGCAGATGCTCCGGGATTGATCAGAAAAACAACTTTTTGCCTGGGATTCCCCAGCGCCGCCTGCACCTTTTCTACATGGCTGATGTCTGTAAGGGCTGCCGTAGGGCACACCTGAATACATTGGCCGCAATGGATACAACTCGACACATTCAGGCCCTGGTTAAAAGCACTATTTACCTTTGTTTGATTTCCTCTTGATATAAAATCAATGGCAGTAACCAGCTGAACTTCTTCACAGATACGCACACAGCGACTGCATAAAACACATTTGGCAGGATCTCTTGCCACACTGGTACTTGAATAGTCGGGATATGTTGCATTCTTTTCGCCAAAATACTTTCGCTCTTTGACATTCATTTCTTCAGCAAGCCACTGAAGCTCGCAATGACCATTTCTTACACAGTACAGACAATCATCAGGATGGTTCGAAAGCAATAACTCAACCAAAGATTTTCTTGCACGCATAACCCGCTGGGAGTTGGTCCGCACTTTCATTCCCTGTTCAACCGGGTATGAGCACGAGGTAATCAGGTCTCTTTTACCTTCCACCTCAACCACACAAAGTCTGCAGGCGCCCGTGGGTGAAAACCTGTTCATATGGCACATGGTGGGAATCTTAAACCCATGCTTTCGCAAAACCGTCAGCAGGGTTTCCCCTTCAACGGCACTGATTTGCTTCGCATTTACATCTATCTGAATTTCCATAGGCTTATCACACTAAGCTATTTTATGAGAACAGCATTGAATTTACAAACATCATAACAGGTTCCGCAACCTATGCATTTTTCCTCAACAATAAAGTGGGGATACCTCGGAGAACCAATGATGGCATCAACAGGGCACTTCTTAAAGCAAGCCGTGCAACCGGTGCAGGCCTCAACGTCAATGGAAAAAATTCTCAGGTCGGTACATACATTTGCAGCACATTTTCTTTCAAACAAGTGGGTATCAAACTCCTCCTTAAAATGCTTCAGTGTGTTCAGAATGGCATTGGGTGATGACTTGCCCAGCGAACATAATGAAGTATCCTTGATAACGGCTGCAAGCCCTTTCAACTGCATAACTCCCTTGAAACGTTCAAGGGTCTGAAATGAATGGTTTTCAGAAGGCCTGCTGGTGGCGTTTTCCATCACTTCAAGCATTCTTGCGGTTCCTTCTCTGCATGGGATACACTTACCACAACTTTCCTTCTTAAAAAACGCGGTAAAGAACCTGGCCAGGTCGACCATGCAAACCCCCTGGTCAAGCACTACAAAGGCTCCGCTACCAAGAGCTGCGCCCACATTTTTCAAGGCATCAAAATCAACCTGGGTATCAAGGATATCCTTGGTAATGTAGCTACCGCTGTTTATCCCAAGTACGATGGCCTTGAATTCTTTGTCTGACGACATACCACCCCCCACCTTGTCTAAAATGTCTCCGAAAGTTGTACCCATGGGTACCTCAACGGTTCCATAGCGCTTTACAGAGCCCGACAGGGTAAACAGTTTGGTGCCCTTGCTTATATCTGTACCCGATGATTGAAACCACTCAGCACCGTTTCGCATTATCAGCGGTACGTTAAAGAGGGTCTCCACATTGTTTACAATGGTAGGCTTACTCCACAAACCTGATTCAGATGGATAGGGAGGTTTGGATGATGGCATGGCCCTTTTCCCTTCAATACTGCTGTTCAGGGCCGTTTCTTCGCCACAAACAAATGCCCTGGCTCCTTTTTTAACAACCACTTCAATATTGACACCTGAGTCAAGTATGTGATGACCAGTTATGCCGTAGGCCCTTGCCTGTTCAAGTGCAGCCTCAAGCCTTTCAATGGCCAGTTTAAACTCTTTTCGAATAAATATAAACGCCTTGGTGGCACCAATGGCATAGGTAGCGATCAATAGCGCTTCAATCAGCCTGTGGGGGTTGCTTTCAATAATGGCCCGGTTCATGTAACTGCCGGGATCACTCTCAACGGCGTTACAAACAAAATATTTTTGATCGCTGGTAGTCTGCAGGGCAAGCCGCCATTTTTTTCCGGTTGAATAGCCGCCCCCACCCCTTCCGGCGAGGCCACTGTTTTCAATGATATCGCATACCCTGGCCGGTGTATACCTGGAGATAGTGTCGGTAAATGCCCAGTATCCGCCCTTTGCAATGTAGGCAGATACCGAAACCGGGTCAATAACGCCACATAATTCAAGCAATACTTTGTGCTGGTGTTTAAAATAGGGGTGCTCATCAATAAATGGCATCTGCTCCCATTGCTGCAGAAGTTGACTTCGGTACTGACCAAGAGCCGGCATATCAGGTATGATGTTATTTAGTACATCATCAAGCAGAGGTTGAACAAGGTCATCGGTAATGTGCGAAAAAGAAAGCCGTGCTTTTCCCGGAAGCTGAATATCAACAATGGGTTCGGCCTGACAGAAGCCATTGCAACCACCTTCAACCAAATCGGCATCAATTTGGTGGTCAGACAAATAGGCCTTTATTGCCTTGAAAGTCTTTTCTGCACCGGCAATGCGGCCACAGGTGGCCATACCAACATAGATCATTGGTTTATGAACCCGATCGCCTGAAATATACGACAGTTGTTTTTTCAGGGCTACCGCTGCATCCCGGCCCGGATCAAGAAGAATCTGGTCAACCAGAAAATTTCTCACATCTTGGGTTGATTCTGAACTCATGGCAATAGGTTTTCTTTTTCCCTGAACGATACCAGAAGCTCTTTCAATGATTCCAGGGTAATGTTTGTATAATATTGCTCATTTATCTCAAGCAAAGGAGCCAGTCCGCAGGCTCCGATGCAGCTGACAACTTCAAGGCTGAATAAACCTTGTTTATCTGTTTCTCCATCTTTGATACGGAGAATCTTTTCCAACTCCTTTAACAGAGTTCCTGCACCTGATACATGACAGGCCGTACCGTGACAAAGTCTGATATGGTACTTTCCAACCGGTCCAAAGCGGAAGTTATCATAAAAGGTAGCTACCCCATAAATTTTGTTCACACTTATGTCGAGGTAGGTGCCCACTTTTTTTATAATTTCTTCAGACAGAAAGCCGTGAATATCCTGAATATGCTGGAGCAAGGGAATTAAATCTTCTCTCCGCTTGTTGGGAAATTGCTCGAACACTTGTTGAAAATCACTTTCCATATAAGGTGGTGTTGCTATTTGTTTCACAATATAAGGCAAATATCTGAAAAAGTAAAAAATATAAACTTACAGGTGGCATTTGCATCTTCTGAATAATATCACAAAAGAGCCTATAAAAGCAAGAAAAGTCAACTATTGGGGTAATCAAAACAAAGGATGCAGAACGTTAATGTTATTTAGATTAAATCTTAAGAGCGTACTCATATTGAAGATGTTAACGAATTAACCGATTTTCTGAAAAGGTTTCTGTATTTTTGTTAACAAAGCGTATCAATTGACATCAAACCTAAACCAGGACATGAACCAGGCGAGAATCAGAGAGATTGTTATCTGCATGGGCAGCAGTTGTTTTTCGAGGGGTAACAAACAACTCCTGGGTGTAATACAGCAGTACCTTAAAAGCCACGGGTTGTATGATGCTGTCACCTTTAGGGGGTCTCACTGTTTTGGAGCGTGTGAAAACGGCCCTGTGTTGATGATCAACGGAAATACACACACCAGGGTTTCTTCAGCCGACATCATCGACATTCTCGAAAGCTACCTGGTATAGCGTACAATACGAACCAAAACACAAACGCATGCGAATCATTGACATTGACCATAAACGCTGCAACAGGTCTTATGCATGCATCAGATCATGCCCGGTCAAGGCAATCAGTGCCCATGGCAAAGACGGTTATCCGGTTGTCAATCATGAAAGGTGTGTTGGCTGTGGAAGTTGTCTTTCAGTATGCTCATCAGATGCAGTTTCTCACTTCAGCGACCTTGATACAACCATTGGGTTGCTTGAATCAGATAAAAAGGTTGCAGCCATTGTTGATCCCACCATCAGTGGAGAGTTTCCGGACATAACCGATTACCGGAAGTTCGTTGAAATGATCCGGACACTGGGTTTCGAATATGTGAATGAGGTTTCTTTTGGTGTTGACCTGGTTGCCCGTAAATACAACGAACTTTTGTCGAATTTCAAGGGCAAGTATTACCTCATGTCAAACTGCCCCAGCCTGGTTTCATTTGTTGAAAAATTTTATCCCGAGCTTACAGAAAACCTCTCTCCCATTGTCACACCCATGACAGCTTCGGCCATGGTAGTCAGAAAAGCTTTTGGCAACGACCTTAAAGTTGTTTTCATCGGACCATGTCTTTCAGCAAAACATGACGCCAAATTGTTTAAGGGCAATGCAAAGGTTGATGCAGTTCTCACTTTCCGCGAACTCAGGACACTTTTCAACCGATTCAACATTAAGGAATCAAAAGTTGAGTATTCTGACTTTGATCCCCCCATCGGATTTTTGGGCTCACTATACCCCATCAGCAAAGGCATTCTTACAGCTGCCGGTGTAGATGGCTCACTGCTTGAAGGCAAAGTGATTACTGTTGAAGACAAAATCAATTTTCTGGATATAGTAGATGAATTCAGCAGACACACTGAATTACTCAAAAAGCACTTCAACGTCTTTTACCATTCGGGTTGTATCATGGGGCCGGGAACTACCGACAAATCAAATAAATACCTGCGCCGAACCATGGTGGTTGACTATGCCCACAAAAGACTCAAAGATTTTGACAAAGACCTGTGGGAAAGTGAAATGGAAACATATTCAAGCCTTGAACTAAAGCGAAGTTTTGTCAAAGACGACCAACGCCTTCCGGAACCTGAGAACGACAGAATAGAAGAAATACTCAAAAGCCTTGGCAAAAGCGTTAATGAGACCGCTTCATGCACCGCATGCGGACACAGAAGTTGCCGTGATTTTGCCATTTCAATAAGCCAGGGTCTCAGCAAGCCAGAAATGTGCCTGAATTATTCGCTCAAGAGTAAACAAGACTACATCCGGACCCTTAAAACCAATAACGAAAAACTCAAGGCCAACCAGGAAGAGTTACTTGACAAGGAAAAAATACTCAGAGATGAGAACCAGAAAATAAGCCAAAGGTCAGAAACAACTTCAGCCCTGCTGCAAAACCTGCCATCGGCCGCTGTTATTGTTGACGAAAAGCTCAAGATTATTGAATCAAACCAAAGCTTTATAAAGGTGTTGGGCGAAGATGCCGAAATGATCAATGAGGTCATACCCGGTCTGGCCGGAGCTGATCTGAAGACACTGCTGCCCTATAACATATCCCATCTGTTTTCTTATGTGCTTGAAAATGATGAAAACATCATCGGAAAAGATGTGCAGCACAATGACCGCTTACTGAATGTGAGTATTTATTCACTTAAACCCAACAAAATTGCCGGTGGGGTTATCCGTGATATGTATGTGGCTGAAGTAAGACAAGAAGAAATCATAAACCGTGTAAGTGAGGTCATTGATGAAAACCTCAAAATGGTACAAAAGATAGCCTTTTCACTTGGTGAAGGTGCCAGCACCACTGAAAAAATGCTCAATTCTATTATCGAAACCTATAAAAAGACAAGCAAGTAAAGTAAAGCATCCGGCATCTGTAAATCAAAGTAACCAGCATGAATGAAGCATTCTATATTGAAGTAGGCTCATCACAGCGCAACCATATGGGTGAAAGGATTTGCGGAGATATGTTCCTTTCAGAAAAGGTAAAGGAAGAGAGCCGGACTGTTGTGGTGCTTTCAGACGGGATGGGACATGGGGTAAAGGCCAACTTGCTGGCCACACTAACCGCCACCATGGCGCTGAATTTTACCAAAGAACACCGCGATGCACACAAAATCGCAGAGATTATTATGAACACACTGCCTGTATGCAGTGAACGAAAAATAAGCTACGCCACCTTTACCGTTGTTGATGTAGAAAAAGACGGGCAAACCACCATTATCAACTATGACAATCCTGAGCCGGTTATCATGCGAAGTCATGATCAACTTAATCCTGACTGGCACACCATTACCATGGAAGCCGCCGAAGGAGGCCACAAAGAAATTCATGCCTGTACCTTTATGGCCCAAAAAGAAGACCGGATTGTGCTGATGACCGACGGAATCACCCAGTCGGGGCTTGGCAAGGGAAAATATCTGTTGGGTTGGGGCATGGAAAACGTATTGGAAACCCTTGCTGCAGTAGTCAGGGATCAACCTGATATCTCCGCTTCACGCATGTCGGCCCATCTGGTGAATAAAGCCCACGCCAATGATGGTTACCAGGCAAAAGACGATACCAGTGTTGCTGTGGTTTACTTCAGAGAACCAAGAAGACTTTTATTAAGCTCCGGTCCTCCTTTTGACAAAGAAAAAGACAAAGAACTGGCAGGAATTGTGAAAGGTTTTAATGGCAGGAAAATTCTTTGCGGGGGAACCACGGCAGACATAGTTGCAAGAGAACTGGGAATTAAAATAACCGATACATTAGAATTTGAAGATCCTGACTTGCCACCCCTGTCATATATGGAGGGGATTGATCTGGTTACAGAAGGAATACTTACCTTAAGCAAAACGGCCGAACTGCTTGATAAATATGGCCCCAGGTCAGAACTGGGGAAAGGCCCTGCTGACCTGATCATCAAACAGTTTATTGAGAGTGATGAAATCAATTTTTTGGTTGGGACAGCCATTAACGTGGCCCATCAAGACCCTAACCTTCCGGTTGAACTTGAAATACGCCGCACCGTTATCAAAAGGATAGCCCGTGTACTTGAAAACAAACTTCTAAAAGAAGTCAGTCTTCGCTACATCTGAGCAAACGCTTTAAAAGTAATATCTTTGAAAATCTTTTAAACGCATGATTCCATGGAGCAAGATCATTTGTACATGCAAAGATGTATCGACCTGGCCAGGGAGGGCCTCGGCCTGACAGCGCCAAATCCGATGGTGGGGTCAGTAATCGTGCACAATGGCGTTATAATCGGTGAAGGATATCACAGAAAATACGGAGGTCACCACGCTGAAGTAATGGCCTTACAGTCAGTGAAAGACCAATCGCTTTTGCCCCACTCTACCCTTTATGTAAACCTTGAGCCGTGCTGTCACCATGGAAAAACACCACCCTGCACAGACTTGATTCTCCGCTACCGCATTCCAAGAATTGTTATAGGCACAACTGATCCGTACGATGAAGTTGCAGGTAAGGGGATCGCCAAACTTAGAAGTAACGGCTGCCGGGTAAGTGTGGGAGTTATGAAAGAAGAAAGCAGGAGGCTGAACCAACGTTTTTTCACTTTTCATGAAAAAAAGCGCCCATTTATCATTTTAAAGTGGGCACAAACAGCCGATGGTTTTATTGACGTTAACAGGTTACCCGGTGCTGCACAAAAACCAAACTGGATTACCAGCGAAAAGCTTCGGATGCTGGTGCATAAATGGCGAACAGAAGAACCAGCCATCATGGTTGGAACCCAAACTGCGCTGAAAGATAACCCAAGACTCAATGTCAGAGACTGGAGCGGTCCCCAGCCACTTCGAATTGTTACCGACCGTCAGTTGGGTCTTGGTGGAAAGCTTTTTCTGCTCGACGGCAGCCAGCCCACCATCATCTTTAATGGAAAACTTGATAAAACAAACGGATCTACGCGCTATGTAAAAATTGATTATGAACAGGATCCCCTTGGGCAGATCTTACAATATCTGTACGCAGAGAATATCCAGTCATTGCTTGTTGAAGGAGGAAGAGAATTGCTGCAGTCATTAATCAATACAAAGCAGTGGGATGAAGCCAGGATTTTTGTGGGGACCATGTTTTTCGGTAATGGTATTAAAGCGCCGGATATTGGTTTAAGCCCATCCATGTCGCAGGTGGTGATAGGTAAAGAGAGTTTTTTCTGGTTAAGGAACAATGAATAACTATGGGGCATGATGACACATACCAGACTATTTCAAGAGCCTCAGAAGGATACTACAAAGACAAGGGCAGCAAGTTTATTGCACTGGCTTTTCCTGTAAATAATGAAGAAGAAATCAAAGACCATCTCCAACAGGTAAAAGGCCAATATCACGACGCAAGGCATCACTGTTACGCCTGGGTTACGGGTTACGGTGGTGAAAACTTCAGGATAAATGATGACGGTGAGCCCTCGGGTACGGCAGGTAAACCCATATACGGGCAGATCATCTCTGCCCGACTTACCAATATTCTCATTATCGTAGTCAGGTATTTTGGCGGAACAAAACTGGGTGTAAGGGGCTTGATCAATGCCTATAAGGGAGCCACCAGTGATGCTCTCAGAAACAGTGAAGTGGTAACCCGCCATATCACCCACTATTACCAGATTACATTTGATTATTTACAAATGAATGATGTGATGCGTATTCTCAAGGAATATGATTTGCCCCAGCACGCACACACCTTTGATTTATCCTGCGCCCTTGAGTTTTCGGTCAGGGCGTCGATGGCCGAAGAGGTCACAGCTCTTTTCACCAATATTCAGGGCGTTAAAATTGATCGTCTGGCCATAAAATAATCAGGCTTTGACTGACCTGTTCTGAATATCCAAAATATTCCATTTGCCTGTTGTTTTTTATCTGAAATAAGCTTATCATTGTCTTTCGTTTGTTTCCACCAAACATATAATTGTGATGTTTAAATACCTGATTCATCCAATCGGTAACATCTTCCTTATACTCATTCTTTTGTGGGGGTGTAGTTCTCCACAATATGAAGTCAGGGTTGAGGGTGCTCTGGTGGCAGTTGATAGTTTACATGCCCCCGAAACAGATCAATTGATAGAATCTGTAATTGCTGAATATCGTGAAGACCTTGAAAAGGTCATGAATGAAGTTTTGGGTTATTCGGCCCATCGAATGGAAAGGGGAACTCCCGAGGGCTTGCTGAATAACTTTGTGGCAGACCTGGTTCTTTACAAAGGCCGCAACATCTACCAACCCGCTGACGATAAACCCATTGATTTCTGCCTTCTTAACTATGGCGGGCTCAGAACAGGCATTCCTGAAGGCCCGGTTACCAGGTCAAGGATATTTGAATTGATGCCGTTTGAAAACGAAATGGTAGTTGTTACCCTTACACCTGAAAAAACCATGGAGTTGTTTGAATATCTGGCCGGGGCCACTGTGGGAATGCCCGTATCGGATATTCAGCTGCAAATAGAAAACGGAGCGGTGAGAAACATCCGCATTGGCGAAGTCCCTTTTGAGCCTGACAGAAACTATAAAGTACTTACTTCAGATTACCTGGCTGGTGGAGGCGATAATATGACATTTTTCATGGAACCCGTCAGCCTTGAACTTCTTGGTGTGAAAATTCGGGATGCCATCATTGCCCACCTGATTGAAGAAAACCAGGCAGGCAGACAAATACAGAGTAAACTTGATGGTCGTATCAGTATAGAATAAACCCATTATGAACAGGAGACACTTTCTGAAAACCATTGGAGTTGGAGCTTCAGCTGCCCTGGCAGGTTTGCCACTGATGGCTTTAAAAGATATGGGAGTCAGAAAGATCCGCCTGCTCCACACAAACGATACACATAGCCGCATCGATCCTTTTCCTGCGAACGACCCCAGATATCCGGGAATGGGCGGCTACGCCCGAAGGGCAGCATTAATCAAAGAATACAGAGAGGCAGATCCCGGTCTGATACTACTTGATGCCGGAGATATTTTTCAAGGTACTCCCTACTACAATATGTATGGCGGCAAACCTGAACTCAGAATGATGAGCAAAATGGGCTACGATGCGGCAGCATTTGGCAACCATGAGTTTGATAATGGCCTTGATGGATTTGCAAATGTCCATCCACATGCAACATTCCCCTTTCTGGCAGCCAATTATGATTTTAGTCAAACCATTCTTGCCTCAAAGGTGCATTCACATATTGTACTCAGACGAAATGATTTGATTATAGGTGTATACGGCCTGGGGATCAACCCTGAAGGCCTTGTTAGCCGCACCCTTTACGGAGATACAGTTTATACTGATCCCATTGAGAGAGCCCGTGAATTTGAAGTATTGCTCAAGAGCAGGCACCGGTGTGATCTCATCATCTGCCTTTCACACCTCGGGTATAATTACAGAGATGACAGGGTCAGTGATACCATGGTTGCATCCCACACCAGACATACAGACATCATCATAGGAGGTCATACCCACACAAGGCTTGATCCCCCCGCACAAATCATAAATGAGAAAGGAAAAACAGTGTACATTGGCCAGGCTGGATCAGGAGGTGTATATATGGGCTGTATGGATGTGGTGGTTGCCCCCCATTCTGAAGAAATGTTTGTCGAATCAAATACAACAAAAATTTAATATTTACAAGGGGTCTTAAATTTTTTTTTTCACTTTTTTTCGTTAAAATTTGTTGATAAGTTAGCATGCATATCTGCTCAACATCTAAGTACTGATTATCAATTCCAATCAATATTTCACGCACTAACCAAAATAATCAAGGTCATCGAATGGAGAATTTTTACGAAAAGGTTTGGTCGGGATGTTTGACAGTTATAAAGGATAATATAAGTCCCAATAGCTTCAATACCTGGTTCGCCCCTATTAAGCCTGTTCGTCTTAAGAACAATGTGCTAACACTGCAGGTTCCCAGTCAGTTCTTTTATGAGTGGCTTGAGGAGCATTACATTGATTTATTAAAAAAGACAATCAAAAAAGAACTAGGCGCTGACGGAAGGCTTGAGTACAGCATTGTCATGGATAATAACTACCATACCAGCCAGGGACAACCATTCACCGTGCATGCTCCCACCCTTAATAAAAAGGCATTAAAAAACCCGCCCATCAGCTTGCCCATTGATCTTAACAGAGACAAGGCCGGAGGGCGTTCCATACCCAACCCTTTTGTTATCCCCGGGTTGAAAAAGCTGAACATTCACCCACAATTAATTGACTCTTATAATTTTGACAATTTTATCCAGGGTGACTGCAACCGTCTTGCCCGCAGTGCAGGCCTTGCAGTTGGTCAAAATCCGGGAAAAACTTCTTTTAACCCCCTGCTTATTTACAGTGGAAATGGCCTGGGAAAAACCCATCTGGCCCACGCAATAGGTATTGAGGTCAAGAGCCATTACCCTGAAAAAACCGTCTTATATGTTACGGCAGAACAATTCACCAATCAGTTCATTGACTCCATCAGAAATTCCAACCAAAATGACTTTGTGCATTTTTACCAGATGATCGATGTACTTATTGTAGATGATATTCACTGCCTTGCAGGAAAACCCAAAACCCAGGATGTTTTTTTCCACATTTTTAACCAATTACACCAAAGCGGTAAACAAATTATCATTACCAGCGATATGCCCCCGGTTGAAATGAGCGGAATAGAGCCCAGGTTGTTGTCAAGGTTTAAGTGGGGCCTTTCTGCAGACCTTCAGCTACCTGACTTTGAAACCAGAATTGCCATACTACAGAAAAAAATCAGAAACGACGGAGTCGAAATGCCTGCTGAAGTGCTTGAACTGATTAGTTCAAAAATCAACACCAATGTCCGTGAAATGGAGGGAGCCCTTATTTCGATCCTGGCTCAGTCTTCAATGAACAAAAAAGACATCACCCTTGAGCTTGCAGCCCATGTTATTGAGAAATTCGTAAAACATACTCCAAGAGAAGTCACCATCGACATTATCAAGCAAACGGTTTGCAAATATTTTGACATTCCCATGGAAAAGCTTCAGTCGAAAAGCCGAAAACGTGAAACGGTTCAGGCACGACAGCTTGCCATGTACTTTTCAAAATTGTATACAAAGTCTTCACTGGCAGCCATCGGAAGCAAATGCGGCAATAAAGACCATGCTACGGTGCTGCACGCTTGTAAGACCATCAAAAACCTGGTGGATACCGATAAGCGATTCAAAAAATATGTTGACGACCTTGACAACATGATAAAAATCCATTAAGTCAGCTTCTTGACAAATGGCCAATTCACCCGGACATATTACCAGTATCCGGGTTTTTTTATTTACTTTGCAGCCAAAATACAGTTATAATGAAGATATTAATGGTATGCCTGGGGAATATCTGCCGCTCTCCCCTGGCTGAGGGAATCCTTCAGAACAAAGCAAATGAAAATCAACTCGACATCATGGTTGACTCTGCAGGGACAGCCGCCTACCATGTTGGAGAACCTCCTGATATCAGATCACAAGAAGTGGCTCAGAAGCACGGTGTTGACATTTCACGCCAACAGGCACGTCAATTCCATGTGAGTGATTTTGACCATTTTGACAGAATATATGTCATGGATCTGAGCAATTTGAAAAACGTTAAAGACCTTGCCCGCAACCAGCATGACCTTGACAAAGTCAAACTCATCAGAGATGCTACGCACCCGGGAAAAAACCTGGTGGTTCCAGATCCCTATTATGGAGGCAGAGACGGCTTTGACAAGGTATATATGATGCTTGACGAATGTTGTGATAACATTCTGTCAGAGCTTTCACATGCCATAGATTAAACAGCCTGGATATGAAATCAGACATTCCAACCCAACACGATATACTTGTAGTAAGACAAATTATTGGCAATCAGGTACACAGAACTCCGGTTTTGACAAACACCACCCTGAACCAGATGTCGGGCAGCCACCTGTTTTTCAAGTGTGAAAACCTGCAAAAAGGTGGTGCCTTTAAATTCAGGGGAGCATCGCATGCCCTGTTAACTCTACCCAACGAAGATCGCCAACGTGGTGTGGCTACACATTCGTCGGGCAATCACGCCCAGGCTTTATCACTGGCTGCCCGGATGCAGGGTGTAAAAGCCCATATTGTAATGCCTGAAAATGCTCCAAAAATAAAGGTGGATGCAGTAAAAGCCTATGGAGGCGAAATAACATTCTGCAAACCAACCTTGGCTGACAGAGAATCAACCCTGAAAGAGGTTATAGCCAGAACAGGAGCCACAGAAATCCACCCCTATAATGACTACCGTATTATTGCCGGCCAGGCCACTGCCGCGGCTGAACTTTTTGAACAAACACATCAGCTGGATTACCTGGTAACCCCTGTAGGAGGTGGAGGTTTGCTCAGCGGAAGTATTCTCAGTGCCAGGTATTTCTCCCCTAAAACCAAGGTTTTCGGTGCAGAACCTGAAAGGGCCAATGATGCCTGGGAGTCATTTCAAAAAAAGAAACTCATTCCTGTTAAACACCCCAATACTATTGCAGACGGATTGCGCACTTCACTTGGGACACTGACTTTTCCAATCATCAGAGACGGAGCAGAAGATATTCTGACCACCAGTGAAGACTCGATCATTGAGGCCATGCGACTCATTTGGGAGAGAATGAAAATTGTAGTAGAACCAAGTGCAGCAGTTCCACTTGCGGCCATTTTTGACCGACCTGAGCTATTCAGAGGCAAACGGACAGGGATTATTCTTTCAGGGGGCAACGCCGATCTTAACCGCTTGCCATGGCTGGAGAGTACCTACTTTTCAAACCATTGAGCTTCAACCATGAGCAAACAGGGCAACAAAACAGGCATATTGTATCTGATACCCACTTCGCTGGGTGAAGAAGATATTGATCATATCTGGCCCGCCGGGCACAGGCAACTGGTCGACAGTCTTGATATTTTTATCGTAGAGAATGTGAGAACCGCAAGGCGTTTTCTGCGCAGGGCCGGATACACCAAAAACTTTGATGGTGTCATATTCAATGTACTCGATAAAAGAACGGCTGACCACGATTTGTTGTCATTTTTACAACCAAACCTCAGCGGCTGTCATACAGGTCTGCTGTCAGAGGCAGGCAGCCCATGCATAGCTGATCCCGGGCAAAAGGTAGTTGCCCTTGCACACAAGCATCACATTCGTGTAACGCCACTAACCGGGCCCAGTTCTATTATGCTTGCGCTTATGGCTTCAGGGATGAATGGGCAACACTTTCAGTTTCACGGGTATTTACCCATTGAAAAATCTGACAGACTGAAAAAAATCAGGGAAATTGAAGATGAGAGTATGCGCACGGGAGTAACCCAGATATTCATGGAAACCCCCTACCGGAACAATGCACTGGTTGAAGACCTTACAAGACATTGTAAACCAGGCACACAAATTTGCATAGCTGCTGACCTCACAAGAGAGTCTGAGTACATATTGACGCAATCAGCAGCACAATGGAAACAATCAGGATTACCTCAGCTTCACAAGCGTCCGGCCATCTTTTTGTTGTGGGCCTGATCTTTCTTTCGTTTCTTCAGCGAATACACCATAAGTACAATACCTGCAATAATGCCCGGCAAACTGAGTATCTGACCCATATTCAATAGCATATCTGCCTCAAAGGGAGATTGTGGCTCTTTAATAAACTCTATGCTGAATCTGGCAGTAAACATAAATACTCCAAAAAATCCGGTCATAAACCCCTCAGGAATCAGCTTCCGCTTTTTCACATACATCCATGAGAGTATCGCTAACAGCACCAGGTAGGCCCCACCTTCATAAATTTGAGTAGGGTGTTTTGGCACAATCTCACCCCTGTTCTCAAATATAAAACCCCACGGAAGGGATGTTTCTATACCATAAATTTCTGAGTTCATTAAGTTACCCATGCGAATAAAGAAGGCTCCGAGTGCAAAAGGAATTATCAACCTGTCTAACAGCCAGAGAAAAGATTTGCTGCTCACCTTTCGCTGATAGTAATATAAGGCAATGACAATGCCTATGGCACCGCCATGGCTGGCCAACCCCCCCTGCCATATATACAATATTTCAACGGGGTTTGAAATGTAATATGAAAAATCATAGAAAAAGCAATGTCCCAGCCTGGCTCCGGCTATAATACCTATGGCCATATAAATCAACAAACTGTCGACATGTTTTACCGGGAGCCCCTCCTTCTTAAAAATGCGCAGGATAATTTCATATCCAATATAAAATGACAAGGCCCAAAAAAGACCATACCACCTCACTGCCAAACTTCCAATCTGGAATATCTCCGGGCTGACATCCCAGCTTACCTGTAGAATCTGCATAATATAAAACAATTGTAGGTTTGCTAATTTTCAATATAAATCAACTCAACATCAAATATCAGGACAGATGCTGGTGGAACAGGCCCAATACCACGGTCGCCATAAGCCAAATCTGGCGGGATGATAAACCTGGCTCTGCCGCCCTCCTGAAGGAAGGTAATCCCTTCGTCTAACCCCCTGATCACCTGACTTGTGCCCAGCACAAAACGAAAGGGTTCATTGCGCTGAACAGATGAATCAATCATGGTTCCGTCGGTTAGAAATCCCGTATAATGAATAACCACAATTTGTCCGTTTAGCGGTGTATTTCCGGAGCCCTCTCTCACCATAATATACTGGAGGCCAGACTCTGTATCTAAAGTGTCCAGACCTTCAACGCTGAATGGCTCAGGCCTTGTAAGGGAAGCAGCATCAAGTATTTCCAGATCGAACACCAGATCAGCTCCTGGTGGAATAGGCCCCCTGCCCTCTTTACCATAGGCAAGGTGACTGGGTATCCATAACCTGGCTTTGTCACCAACTCTCAGGTTAATCAGCGCTTCTTCCCAACCGGGTATTACCATGTTTCGGCCGAGAATAAAGGTTATTGGCTCTCCTCTTTGCCTTGAACTGTCAAACACAGTTTTTTCGTCGTCAAAGAAACCGGTGTAATGAAGGCTGACATACATTTCTCTTTCCAATGCAACACCCGACCCAGGTTCAACCACGGCATACTCAAGGCCAGAACCTGTATAAAGTCGGTCAAGGCCTTCAATTTCAAATGTTTCAACCACCGCTTCTACTTCTTCAGGTTTCTCAACTTCGACAGAAACTGCCGGAGGGGTGGTTCTGCACCCATTTACCAGCCATATGGTCATTATCAGAAAAACCATTCTGAACAGGTAATTGCCAGTTAAAGCAGGTATGCAGCATCGGGCTCGAATCATGTTCGTGTTGGTTTTATTGCGGTATTGCGTCTACTACTTCGACATCAAAGACCAGTGTACTGAAGGGCTGAATGATCTGTCCGGCACCACGATCTCCATAAGCCAGAAAAGAAGGAATCACCAGGGTGGCTTTACCACCTACACGCATAAGCCCAATACCTTCGTCCCAGCCTGAAATTACCTGACCCCGGCCAACAACAAATTCAAGGGGTTCGCCACGTTCGTATGATGAGTCAAACACAGTACCGTCAAGCAGGCGTCCTTCATAATGAACCGCTACCCTGTCGCCTGAATTGACTCTTGCGCCCTGTCCAGCCTCACGCTCAACATAGTATAGACCACTTTCTCTTGGGCTTGCCGTTATTCCTTCTTCAAGAAGATATTCAAGCATATTCCCTTCTTCAGCATCTGCTCTGAGCATATCAGCCTGCATCTGCTCTTCCATCATTTTGGCCTGTTCTTCAGCAAACTCTTCTTCATTCATGGCCTTAAGCAGTTTTACCTCAAAAGTAAGTATGCTTCCGGGGGTCACAAACGGAGGTAATTCCATGACCCCGGCTGTGTAAAGGAAAAACTCTTCGGCACTGACTTTGAATGTAGCGCTGTCGCCCACTGAAAGCATGGCCAGTCCCTCGTATATGTCACCAGGAAATTCGGGCTCAACAAGCTGCAAAAACATGGGCATACCAAAATCACGGCTGTCAAACAAGATGGTATCTTGCATACCATAAACCATTTCCATACTCAGGATACTGTTTAAAGCAGGTTCTTCACCCCCGGCTGTATAATGGATTTTATAGGTAAGCTCTCCGCTTCCTTTACTGAATCCACGTTCACCTGAACCGCCGCAGGCAGCCAGCAAGACCATCATGGCCCCTATAATCAAAAAAGATAGTTTTTTCATAATGTAAAAAGTTGAAGATAAATTTAAAGTATTTCTGTCAATTCCAATGCATAAATAATTGTAGCCCTCTTGGGAATATGAAGACCATCACCCGGCACGCCATGGGCCAAATGTGAGGGCATGATCATAAGTGCCCGGGCTCCTTTGTTCAATAACCTGACGCCTTCTTCAAGGCCCCCCTCAACACCTCCCCGGCCCACAGTAAAACTCAGGGGTCCTGATTCATCTGAAGAATATACCGGATCACCAGTGATCAGGTACATGGTATATAGTATGCTTACCCTTTGTCCGTATCCGACCCTTGGCCCCTCACCGGGTTCCAGAATCTTATACCTTAATCCTGATCCGGTTTTATGCATGGTATAACCCAGGCGTTCAACCAAACCATCAATGCTTTCTTCTTCAAGCTTAATCAAACTGATGTTTGACCGGGCAAGGGCTTCATGTATCTCTGCCGGTTCAGGAAGCGGACTTTCCATTGCTTCTTGCTGACACCCCTGAAATGACAAACACCCTATCAGTATGAGCCATAATACGGGTATATAATGTAAATGACGATAATGCATCATACAACACCCTTATTTGTTACCACATTTCTGAAACTGTTTAAGGTGCTTTCCATGCTGTTAAAGCTTTTTCCTCCGGCAGCATTCTTATGCCCGCCTCCGTTAAAGTATTTTCTTGCCAGCTCATTGACATTCACCTCACCTGTTGAACGAAGTGATATTTTAACATGGCCATTTTTTTCCATAAACAAAGCTGCCAATGAAATACCCTCAATACTCAGGGCATAGTTCACCACTCCCTCGGTATCACCCTCCTGATGGTCGAACCGCTGAAGATCCTTCTCGGTCAGACTAATAAAGGCAACACCCTGATCATGCATAACCTCGAGTTTTTCGCTCAGGCAATAGCCCAGCAGCCGCATGCGTTTTTCGCTGTAGGTGTTGTAAATAAGCTGGTGTATTTTGTTTCCATCGACTCCTTTTTCAATCAGTCTGGCGGTTATTTCATAGGTGCGGGGATTATTGCTTCCATAACTGAATGAACCGGTATCGGTAACAATACCGGCATACAAACACTGCGACGATTCAAGTGACAAGGTACTATCTCCATTTAAGGCAGCAATAAACTCATATAACAGTTCAGCCGTACTGCTTACTGAGGTATCAGAAAACATCAGATCAAACTCATTGGCTGGCTGGGGATGATGATCTATCAGTATTTTATAGGCAGGGCTTTTACGCATGGCTTCATCAAGACCCTCAGCCCGGTTCAGACCGTTGAAGTCAAGGCAAAACAGAATGTGTGCATCTGCAATCAGTTTTAAAGCCAGTTTTTTTTGAACCGTGGCTATGATAACTTTGTCGTTTCCGGGCAGCCAGTGCAAGAAAGAGGCGTATTCATTGGGGGCCAGCACAGAAACATTTTCATAACCCTGTTCAGTAAGGTGATGGTATAGTCCAAGTGCAGATCCAATGGCATCTCCATCAGGATTGGTGTGTACTACCAGGCAAACTGAACAGCTTTTGTCTTTCAACCGCATGGCCGCTTCATTGATCTGCTTTTTGCCCAACATGCCTGATTTGAATTGCATAAGATACAAAGGTATAAAAAATGACGGTGCACAGAGTCAACAGAATGTATTTCACGCTCAATGAATAAGCAACATGCATTGTACATTGCCAAAAATTGGTGTAAATTTAGATTTGTATATCATTTAACAGCACTTATGATTGGACAAATCACACTTACCCTAATTAAGCCCTATGCCGTTCGTCACGGTTTTGTGGGCCCTATCCTTGCAAAGATCAATGAAGCAGGATTCAGAATTACAGCCTTAAAGTACCTACAATTAACCAAGTTACAGGCTGAAGAATTTTACGGCATACACCGTGGAACACTTTACTTTGACCGTTTGGTAAAGTTTATGACCCAGGGACCAGTTGTTGCAGCAATTCTGGAAAAGGAGAATGCCGTTGAATCATACCGAAAGCTGATTGGAGCCACAGACCCAAAACTGGCGGCCGAAGGCACCCTGAGAAAATTATTCGGAGCAAGTGTTGAGTTAAATGCAGTACATGGGTCAGATTCAGACGAGAATGCCCTCAGAGAGTCGGCATTTTTCTTTTCTACACTTGAGAGGTTCTAAATTTTAGGTGAATACTCAAGGAATGATCCATCATCCATCAGGGTAATAAGCTTTATGATCTTTCCGCCACCCTGTCTGGAGCGGATAGTTTTTTCATTTGACATAAGCTGTTCGTCCGGATAATCATTTTTAGGGTGTTCAGGGCCTAATACACGGCGTTCAGGGCTCTCAGCCATACCAGCGGATAATTCGTTACCCGGGCGCTCAGAATCATCGCGGCTGTCGTCATCTTCGAGCTCATGCTGAGGTGTCATCTGTTCTTCAGCTTCAGGAAACAGGGTTTGTACGCTGTCATGCATATAACCTTTTCCTCTGAGAAGCCATTCGGTTTTAATGTCAGGAAAGTTATCAAGGATTTTCTGTACCAGCTCAAGGCTTGGATTATTTCTTCCTGACAATACATGTGAGATGGTTGAACGAGGTACACCAATTTTGTCTGCGAAACGAGACGGATTCAGATTTTTTACTGCCATTATTTTTTTTATCCGGTCAATCATGGGCATGGATCTATACTGTTTACATTATTGTAAATGTATAAAAAAATATACAAACACTAATCACATGTATAAGTAAATGATAGTTCACATTTGTAAATACACACAAAAGTTCGTTTATTACTTTGTGTAATCAAGATATTTAACTGTTATACAGTATTTTAAGTAATAATAATTTATTTTGTAGTTTACAAATACAAACCATATGATATTTTAATGTATTGGTTTATATATATTACATATTAGCATGGTAATGTGTCTTTTAGCATCCTAATAATAACAAATATCTGGTAAATAAGACAAATTACCTTTTGTGTACACTATGTCACAAAAGTGTATCTTATTACTATGATGTCATTTACGGATATTCTGTATACTTATGTGATTTTAGTGTACTTATGTAAATTGTACTCTATTGTTCATTTTTGTATACATTTTACATAAATGAATTGCCATGATTTTTTTAAAAAATGTAATTTGCCGGTAAAGCGAGTAAATACACCCTCCCCTGCTCCATTGCTAAAACAGGAGAATCTAAACGGGTTAAAAACTGCTTAAATATTATTTTAATCTATTCTTTTGTGTTTTTAAAGGAATAGATATTGTAATACGTGTGGTTTTTTTACATGAATGCTTTGGAAATAAAACGGGCAAAGTGGTACAGGGAATTAAAGCGGTAGTCAATCAGGGGCCAATAATTGCCCATGAAGTTTAAATAACCCGGTGCTATGAATACGGTTTTCATACCCAGGCGCTTACCGAACATCATATCGGTGAATGTGTCCCCTACCATGATTGCATAATTGTAGTTTATGGAAGGAAAATCAGATTTTGCCTGCAGGGCCATGCCTGGCGAAGGTTTCCGTTTAAAGCTGTCATATGCCCTGATTCCTGCTGCATGGTAAATGCCATCAATTCTTGCACCCGCATCGCTGAGTTGCTCAAGCATATGCTGGTGTATTGCTTTTAGGTCGACTTCTTGCATATACCCTTTTCCGATTCCCTGTTGGTTGGTCACCAGGACAATGGTCGGAAAAACCCCTGACAATAGCCTCATGGCTTCAAGGCTCTGTGGCAGCCAAATGAATTGTTCCGGCTTGCAAACATATCCAGAACCGGGTCTTTGATTTATAACACCATCCCTGTCAAGGAATAAAGTCCATGTATGGCTCTCATTTTCAAGCATAAGCTATTTTTATCCGTACATGATCAATTCAACCTGCTCACAAATGATATGGCCCAGCAGCATATGAATTTCTTGTATGCGCGGTGTATCACTTGAAGGAATCGCGAAAAGGATATCACAGTAATCTGCCATGATGGTGCCTTCTGAACCACTAAAACCAATGGTAAACATGGAGAGATCGCGTGCGGCCCTGAGTGCCTGCAGCACATTTTCAGATTTTCCGGAAGTAGAAAAAGCCATCAGAATATCCCCTTTATGCCCCACGGCCCTAACCATCCTGCTATAAACCTGGTCAAAAGAGTGGTCATTTGCCGTGGCAGTAAGAAACGACCCGTTTACATGCAAGGCCTCGGCATTCAAAGGTGGACGGTTCAGGTAAAAAGAACCGCTCAGTTCGGCTGCCAGGTGCTGGGCATCTGCTGCACTGCCTCCATTACCGCAAAGCAAAACCTTGCCATTATTCTGGTATACCGCCACAATTTTGTCAATGGCCTGTATGAGCAGGCTTTCAATCCTTTCATCATGCAGCATTATTTTTCTGAGGGCTATTGAATCGGCAATTTGTTTCTTCACTTCCATGGCTTTTCAGCTATTATCCTCGTAAAGGAGCGACTCAACCAGCCTGCTCCATGAAAAACGGGTTTTCTCTGTTTTGATTTGTTCTATAAAATATGAAGCCCTTTTATTTTCAAAAAAGTCGGTTATTGCCTCTGCAATGGCTTCTGCTTCTGGCTTTACTACATATCCAACCCTACCATGGGGCACCATTTCAGGCAAGCCACCCACATCAGTGACCACCATGGGTTTTTCAAAATGATAGGCTATCTGTGTGACTCCACTCTGGGTTGCAGATTTATAGGGCTGTACAACCAGGTCGCTGGCACAAAAATAATACCTCACCATTTCACTGGGAATAAATTGCGTGTTCCAGATAATTTGTCCCTCAACCCCAGCTTCTCTGGCAAGTTCATGATAGGGCCTGCCACTTGTGTAAAATTCACCGGCAACCAACAGTATTACTTCTTGTTTTTCAAGCTTATGTCTTGCCATGGCCTTGATCAGTAAATCAAGCCCTTTGTAGTCTCTGATGAAACCAAAAAACAAAATCAGGCTTTTATCTTCAGGTAGATTCAGCATTTTTCTGGCCGCTGATTTGGGTACCATTTCACCAAAGTTGTCGTACAACGGATGGGGACAGAGGCTTATCCGTGAAGGACTAATGCCAAATTTGGTCAGGTCATCTCTGACCTGCTGTGACATGGCCACAAAACGGTGGATATGCCTGATAAAATAGCGGGTTAGTATGGCGTCGCCTGGTCTTTTTTCGTGCGGCACGATATTATCAGCCAGAGCAACCACCCGGGTATGCCGGTTGCGCTTCACCAATGAAGCCACGGTACCCAGACTGGGAGCCATAAATGGAATCCAGTACCTGATGATCAGGTAATCAGGGCGAAGTTTTTTGATCTCTTTGCCAACACTAAGCCAACTCAAGGGATTCACGCTGTTTAGCCTGATTTTAATATGCAGGTCATCAGGGCCCGGGCCATCAGCATACTGGGTTTTTCCGGGAAAGAGTAAGCCCGGATACTGAAGCGAGAAGGTGAAAATGGTGACGTGGTGGCCTTGTGCCTGCAGAGCCCGCGACAACCTCTCATTGAAGGTTGAAAGCCCTCCTGCGCGCAGGGGGTATGCTGAGCCTAATATAACAATATGGGCCAATCTGATGGGTTTTTTATTGCCGTAAAAGTACAATTTTTAAGCAAATCGCGGCCCTTAGTCAAACAGGGCCGGATCAGAAGCATACAGCGCATTAAGATCACGCACAGCGTGAACCAGGTCGCTTTCACCACCCACCTGCCTGCCGATTCGCCTCACAGCCTGTCTGGTTTCTCTTGGATAATCAGAAAATACCCTCGTAAAAGACCGCCTGTCGGGTCTGATCCTGAAAGTATTTCCGTCAGGAGTTGACAAATAGAAAGTAAAATCATTGGCCAGCAGCCGCATCTGGTGTGATTCGCCTCCAAACACTACATTTTCTGTGCGGCTTGTGGCCCTGATGCTTCGTCTGGCGTATAAAGAGAACGAACCGGTTTCAAGCAACTGGACAAAACATTGTTCACAATCCAGTGGCGGTTCTTCAAGCAAATCATTCATATAGAAAAAAAGGACGTCATCCCGCTGGGGATGACGCATATGAAAACCTTGTATCAAACCCTTATCAACCGCCACATGAGAATTATCATCGGGGGTAAGCCACAGCAATACATCAGAAAGTCCATCATAGCGGATACGTTCAACCTGAATCACTGCTCCAGACCGCAATATCACTTCTCCACTGCTCCATTGTTCGAATAAATAAGGTGACCCGGCATAGCGAATCACAGGCGAAATGATCTCACCGGCCAATGCCCTGTGGTGATGGTATTCAGAGTTTGAAACTGCCTGACTCATAACAGGTTTTATAAAAAGCAAGAATAATGGCAAGGCAAAAATTACTGACTTGCCTATGCCCACATTTGTACGTAATGATCTGAATTTATAATACCACATCGAATACTTTGCTTTGGTAAAACACTTCGCCTGTTTTTAGCATTCCCTTTACCACAATTACATAGGTACCACCCAGATCGCCGGTATGGAATGAAAAAGAAGACTTTTGTCCTCCATCAATGATGACAGAAGGCTCCCAGAAAAGCAGCTGCCTGAAATCAGGTGTATTGGCCTGCCTGTTTTCATCATCTGCCACCGGGACAAAATGCCGGCCCGGAGGATGAAGCCTGATGGGATCAACCATAACATAAGGCCGGGGCAGAAACGGATCAGGATCAAGGTTATGCCGGGTAAATATTGACAGTATGCCTGTAAAAGACATATCTCCGTACCGCCATGGAATATTTTGCAATTCAATATGCTGAATCATTTCAGAAGTAAACCCCATGAGGGTGTCTTTATTGCCAACAGGCAGACCATTGATGAATATGGCCGGAGGAGTGCTGAAAAAAGTGTAGGCCGTTCTTTCGTTATGCATCTGCATGGTCCATTCTCCCCGAGCCCTTCTGATCCGGAGCCAGGGAATAATTTCACGGGCAATCTCCTGGAAATCATCCAGGGGAACATATCTTGAGGGGTCAATGATGCGAATAGGCTGTGAATAAAGCAGATGGGGGTTAATCTGTAATACAGTATCCTGCACTTCAGTTTGTGTATAAACAGATCCATAGGCTTTTTGCACCTTGAGTACATCCTGACTTTCCCTGACATATAGTGGAATTGAAGGATGAATGCCACCACGGTATGCTTCAAAAGTTCCGGCGGCTTCAAACACATCGGTAATGCTGAGGTCAAGGCTTCGGTCATCACCAGGGTTTTCCCAGGTAAGGTAAATGGTTTTATCCTGTAAAAATGGGTCGATGGCAAATGAAAAATAACCGTTCTCACCACTTTTTGTGTAGGTCAGGGTGGTCAGTGAATCAAGGGTATTCAATAAAACCCTGACGCCTTCAACGGGCGCATGATCACGCTTGTCGGTCACTCTTCCGGTTAGCAGAGGATACACCGTTTCTTCTGCAATTTGGAGGGCGTTCAGGCCATTTGTGGATATTTCAGCAATAACTCCCGGCTGTTCATCGGGGTTCAAAAAGGGCCATAATGATAAAGCAGGCACTACTGCCAGGGTAACATCAGCCACCTGGCTTTCAGGCATAGTGAGTTCAAGTTCGAAATTAGCCTGTTCACGGCGGCCATACATTCTGCTATCCATGTTGATCGAAAGCTCCACCTCCGGAGATATTCTATTGTCTGAGGCCGATAACAGGCTATCAACATATGGTGCCTTGATGGCCTCTGATGGTTGCTCTTCAAGCTCCATAAGTACATCAAGCTGATCGTCAAAACGATTTGAAATAAATAAATGTTTTTGCGCCATATGCTCCGCCCCCCTGTTGAGCATATTACGGGTATAAGCCCTCAATGCGTAAAAACCACTGCTTAAAGTATCAGGTAAGTATATGCTCCCATAGCCACCTGTTTCATCTAAAGAAACAAGATAACCCTCAACCATTTCTCCTTCAGGAGTTTGCAACAGAATATAGGCTATCCGTGCTGAAAGGCCTTCGCGCTTGTTTTCATTTGTCTGAAAAATCCTGAAAAACACATCTTCACCGGCAACATACACATCACGGTCAGTGTGCAACAGAATGTTTTCACGTTCAGAAGCTGGTGATGCTAAAGCGCCCAAAGCCATTACATGTATTAAATAAATGAGAGCCAGAAAGCTTATGGTCTGAAACATTCGTGACATGTGAAATACTTTAATAACAATCGGTGTAAATCAATATTCATTTAAAAATCAATCAAAAAATCCAGCCCGGAGGTCTGAAGTTGACATAGCAATCTTCTTCTTCAGGTATGTGTTCCAGGTCAGGGTTTGTTCTGGCCCAGAATCGGTTGACAGTGATGGGCTCAGGACTCAGCTTAAAACTTGCACTAAAGAAGTAAGAGGCTTCAAAGTGCCCCATCACCAAGCGATCGGGGTCAGTCACACAAGCCACATTGCCCCTCAGCTGTGCTGCAATGGGGTCAAATATGCGGCCCTCGGCCGACATCTGCTCATAAAGGGATTTATAGAATGCATAACTTTCTTCATTCAGGGTAAACTGCCTGACAATTACAGCGCGCCTGTCTATGCGCCTGAAATTCCAGTCATCAGACCCTCCATAAAAAGTCAAAGGGATGGGCATAAAAACCAGTTCATGTTGCAGGTTCCGGCCACTGGCATATTCATTGAACGGAACAGCCACATTTACTTTGGTGTCTATGGCCAATTTTCTTCGGCAATAGCTCAGGTCAGGGTCATTGGCACGCTGTGGATCTGACTCTTCCAAGACATACTGCACCAGCGTCTGGTTTTCAAAACGCATTCTGGGTGAGGACAAATCATAGTTCTCAATATCCACAAAAAACTTCAGGCCAGGCACTTGCTTATACTCAACCACACCAAATACATTTTCAACAGGCATTTCTTCATGCGTAAATTCAACCGCAAGCTCCTCAAGTTTTATGCCTTGTACAATGGTCTGGCGACCTGAGCGGTAAACTTCGCCATCTGACGTTTCAATTTCAAGCTCATAGGTATGTCCTACCTGCCCTGCAAACCCATCAGGAGCAACATATAACCCGGGGGCATTTTCATTAAATACCACCTGTTTTAAATCCTGATCAGTTACCACCACCCTGGCATGACGGACCGGCCTGTCCTGTACGCCTTCATTGAAAGAAGATGTCATAAAAAGCCGCACAAAATTTGACCCTTTGACATTGGTAACCAAGCCCTCTACCACCATGACATCGTCTGGTGAACTGATCACCGGATCAAATGGCTCTGTGCATGCAATAAGCAGTATCACAGAAAAAACGCATATGAATATTTTTTGTCTCATATTGTTTTAAAAAGAGAAATTATAGGTAATTGTCGGAAGAGGTCTTCCGATGATAAACAGCTTGTACAAGCTATAATTTCTGTAATTATTATCTGCGTGTGGTATATCCTTTTTATAGAAAACAGAATAGGGGTTTTTCCGGCCATACACATTTATCAGGCTAACCGTCCAGCTGCCCTTGCCAATGGCATCGAGCCGCAGGTTTTCACCAAAGGTAACAGCCAGGTCAAGTCTGTGATAATCAGGCAGCCTGTATTTATTCCGGTCAGAATAATATATGGCCTGGTGGCCCTGATAATCAAATATCAATTCAGGATAGGTGACAGGCCTTCCGGTATTGAAGGTAAAGGTTGCATTAAACCTCCAGCGCCTGGAAATATGATAATTGGCATTGAGGGTTAAGCTGTGTGGCCTGTCAAAGCCAGATGGAAACCATGTATTGCGATTAACCTGGTGGCTGGAATGGGTTTCAAGGGTTTTTCTACGCGAAGTGGATAAGGTGTAACTTATCCAACCGGTGAACCGCCCGGTTTTCTTATGGATATACAGCTCCCCTCCTATATTGTATCCCCTGGCCCTGACCAGGTCGGTTTCAGGTGCTTCATTCAGCAACAGGCTGGCACCCTGGCGGAACTCGGGTATATTGTGCATGGAACGGTAATAGACCTCAAAGGATGTCTCCAATGTGTGGTCCAAAAAGTTGTGGTAATAACCCATTGCCAACTGATTGCTTACCAGCGACGGGGTATGCAGATCACTCAGTTTCCAGACATCGGTTGGGGTCATCACCGAGGTATTGGTGAGCAAATTAATAAACTGATGGTTGCGGTTATAGCTCAGCTTTACTGAGCTGTTACTGCTGATCAGGTAACGCAGGCTGATCCGGGGTTCAATGCCTGTATCCTGCCATATGGTTTCTCCCTTGCCATAAAATACAGTATCTGTGATGTGTTCGGTAAACCTGGGCTGGTCAGGATCGTAGATAAAAACCCCGGATGGCCCCAGGTTTCGGAAATGTACCAGCCTGACGCCAGCTTCAAGGCCTAATGTAGGAGAAAGTTCAACCATTGAACTAAGGTAAGCAGCCAGTTCAAGGCCAGTTTCAACCTCCAGATCAAGGGCCTGAATATATGATTCATCACCCATGGGCACGATCTGACCCGGGTCAATTTCATACAGAACCCCTTGCAGTCCGAAATCAAGCCCAAAACCATTTCCGGCTTCATAACTCAGATCCCACTTGGCGGTGTGGTAATCAATTGCATTTTGCAATTCAAATGCCTGCCGGGGTCTGAACTCTTCCAGTTCGCGCATGCGGTTGAAATACTGGCTTGTCCCCAGGGTAAAGCGGGACAAAAGTGAAGGAGTAAATGCAGCGTTCCACCGGAAAGAAGCCATCCTGTTGGTGTAAAAATGGTCGGTTTCACCCGCCTGGTTAAAATCATTCTGACTTTGATAGGCAAATAAACTGAAGGTGTTTTTCTGTCCAATGGGAAACGAAAGCACTGCACTCAGGTCATAAAAAGATGCCTTGCTGTTCATCAGGTCAATGTCGGGCATTTGCTCCAGAAGTAAATTTGAGTATGATGACCTCATTCCCAGCGATAAAGTGGCCCTTTGATTAAGCAATGGAGCTTCAAGGTGGGCCCGGCTGTATAGTAAACCAAGTCCGCCTTTGAGCGATGTACGCTCCGGATGAGAGCCTGATTTGCGGATATCAATAACCGACGATGCCCTCTCACCATATCTGGCCGGCATTCCTGCCTTCATAAGAGTGACATTGGTCACCATATCAGGATTAACAACTGAAACAAGACCAAATAAATGTGATGAGTTAAACAAGGGGACATCCTCAACCAACAACAGGTTTTGGTCAGCCCCTCCTCCACGTACATTGAAACCTGTACCAAACTCTCCCATTGACTGAATACCCGGCAGCATGGTGAAACTCCTGATAATATCCTGTTCTCCCATGGTACCCGGCAATTCGCTGAGCATTTGTGCATCAAGTTCCATCACACTCATACGGGTACTGGCAATATTGGCCTCGGCACGCCTTGCAGTGATGGTGTGGATATCCAGTTCAAGCGTCCGTTCGAACACCTGAAATTCAGCAGACCCCGCTGAGGCAACCAATACATCATAATTCGCCTCTTCATAGCCCATGGATGTGATGCGCAAGCGATGCTCTCCTGTGGGTATACGCCATGAAAAATAACCGTTTTCGTCGGTGGTGACACCCGTTTGGGTTCTGTGGCTGTAAATGGCAGCCCCAAAAACCCCTTCTTGCGTAGTTCCATCAAGCACCCTGCCTGTTATGTCAACCCTGGGGTGGCGGCCCATTTCAAGGGTATTTCCAATGACAAGTTGCTCTGACCGGGCTATCGCGGTTCTCTCACGGGCTGTTTCAGGAGAATAGATGACCACATTGCCCGGAAAAAACAATACGGCCAGGTTTTTGCCCCTGATCATTTCACTGATGGCCTGTTGTAATGGCAAATCAATCAATTCACGTCGCATGGCATCACCGGCAAACCACTTATCATCATAAAAAATAACCACCTGATGTTTTTTCTCCAGGTGATTGATAAGCTCATGGGTATCGAGTGTATCAACTAATTGCCGGCTCTGTGAGTGGGCAGGGGAAACACAAGCTATGGTGAACCCAAAACATAATAAAAAAGTCTTCAATAACAACATAAACTCATTCAGCTTCTATCTGTACATTTATCTGTTTGGCAAAAACATGCTACAACAATTAAGCCAATTTACATACAAAACAAGTAATAATAACGTTAAACAACAAATTTAAGTGTATTTACGTGGATTGGTGTACGCTGGCGAACACCTACTGTCCTTTTCCGAACAGTTTGGTGCGTGATTCCACAAGGTAGTCGTTGCGGTCGGGGGCATTACGGGAGATCATTTCACCAATAAAACCTGCCAGAAACAATTGGGTACCAAGAATCATTGCCAGCAATCCAAAGTAAAACAATGGCCTTTCAGTCATGCGGTAGCCCATCCAGAAGAATTTAGCATAGGCCAGATAAGCGGCAATGATAAAACCGGCCATAAAAAGGATGGTCCCAAGCAAACCAAAAAGGTGCATGGGTTTTTGCCCGAAACGGGTCACAAAACTTATGGAAATCAAATCAAGGAAACCATTAAAAAAGCGCTCCAGTCCGAATTTTGTGGTACCGTATTTCCGCTCCCTGTGCACAACCACTTTCTCGCCAATACGGTCAAAGCCGGCCCATTTTGCCAATACGGGTATATACCGGTGCATCTCACCATATACCTCTATTGATTTAACCACTTTATGGTCGTAGGCCTTGAGGCCGCAATTAAAATCATGCAGCCTGATGCCTGACACAAACCTGGTTGCTCCATTGAAAATCTTGGTGGGTATGGTCTTGGATAAGGGATCGTGTCGCTTCTTTTTCCAGCCACTGACCATATCAAACCTCTCTTCTTTAATCATGCGGTAGAGGGCCGGAATTTCATCCGGACTATCCTGTAAATCAGCATCCATGGTAATGACCACATTGCCGTTGCAATGACGAAAACCCATATTCAGGGCAGCAGATTTTCCGTAATTGCGCCTGAACCTGAGGCCATGCACCCTGCTGTTTTTCTCTGAAAGTTCCTCAATCACCCCCCATGACCCGTCACGGCTTCCGTCATCAATAAGCAGAACCTCATAGGTAAGCTTTTCAGAATCCATGACTCGCTCTATCCATCTCACAAGTTCAGGGAGAGATTCTTCTTCGTTGAAAAGCGGAATGACAACTGAAATATCCATGGCACATCACATTAATAAGCATAGCGGCTGAACCTTGCTGAACAAATGTACGTTATTTTCATTAAACCAATTAGGCGCTAAACACCTACCTTTGCAAAAACACACGATGCGCGATCTGAGCCAGGGACCTGTTGGGAAACAAATTTTCATATTCGCATTGCCCATGTTGCTGGGCAATGTTTTTCAGCAGATGTACAATATTGTTGATACGATCATCATCGGTCAATATATTGGCACCCAGGCACTGGCCGCTGCAGGCGCTTCATTTCCCGTCATTTTCGTATTGGTCAGCCTGGTTATTGGCATTACCACCGGAACTACCATCATCATCTCACAATACTACGGAGCCAAAGATTTTGTACAGGTAAAACGGGCCATTGATACCGCATTTATCTTCCTTTTTTTCGCTTCCATTGCCCTGACAATTCTCGGACTGGTATTTATTGAAGACATCTGGAGGCTCATTGGGCTACCGGCCGAATTGACCGCTGATGCTACACTATACTTTAGCGTATATGCCAGTGGCCTGGTCCTTATGTTTGGCTACAATGTGACCAGTGCTGTATTAAGGGGTTTGGGTGATTCGAAGACACCATTGTATTTTCTGATTATTTCAACCATATTGAACATTGGGTTCGACCTGCTATTTGTCCTGGTTTTTCATTGGGGAATTGCCGGTGTAGCCTTTGCCACCGTGCTGGCCCAGGGTATTGCCTTTGCGCTTTCAATCATCTACCTGAATCGCACACACACCCTCATCCGCTTTGCATTCAGAGGGCTGGTTTTTGACCGGGATATTTTTGGAAAAAGCCTGCGAATTGGTATCCCCACCGGCTTGCAACATACATTTGTCTCACTGGGGATGATGGCCCTGATGAGTATCGTAAACCGGTTTGGAACCAACACCATTGCGGCTTACACCATCGCCTGGCGCATTGACTCTTTTGCAGCCATGCCGGCCATGAACTTCGGGCTGGCACTGAGTACTTTCGTTGGTCAGAACCTGGGAGCCAATAGACCTGAACGCATACGCAAGGGGCTCATTGCCACACTGAAAATGACAACCGCCGTCTCGCTCACAGCCACAGCTGTTGCCTGGCTATTCGGACGTGAACTCATGGGCATTTTTACCAACAACCCTGAAGTAATTGATCTGGGTTATGATTACCTGGTGATTATCAGCTCATTTTACGTGGTATTCTCAGCCATGTTCGTTACCCAGTCGGTGATGCGGGGTGCAGGAGACACCATTATTCCGATGTTTATCACACTGATTTCACTGTGGCTGCTGCGAATACCTCTCTCCCACTACTTATCAGGGATATGGGGAACAGACGGGATATGGTGGGGCATTCCCATCGCCTGGGTGTTCGGCTTTATTGCAGCCTATGCCTACTTTTTGACCGGACGCTGGAAAAAGAAAGCTGTGATTAAACACGGACAAGATCCGGATGCCTAGCGCTCTGAACCACGTTCACCCACAAACTGTTGCTCCTTGTGTTTAAACAGCACATTGAAAGTGGTTAATGATCCGTAAACACGGGTAATATACTGTTGCAAGTTAACCTTTTCGTCATCTTCCAGTTTTTCATTGCTGTTGATTCGCTGTTCAAGCACACGCAAACGGTCACGGATCAATACGATTTTTTTAAAAAACGCATCAATGGGTATTTCTTTTGCCTGCAACTCGGGTGAACCAGGCTTGAGGATCATGACACCCTTTTTCCAGCGATCACCCATGTCAATCATTTCGGGAAAATCTGCATAGCGTCTCAATACACCTGAAAAAACCTTTTCAAGGTCAGCCAGGCTGATAGATCCGCTCCCGCTGCCACCTTCACCGCTGTCAACAGCCTGAGATTCTTCCAGAAGCTTCAGCCCCGTGAAGCTGTTTGCTATTTCTTTATCACCCTTATGTAAAAAGAATACACGTGTGGTTGTCAATGTTTTCCGGGTCACAATGCCCACACCAAACTGGGGATGCTCAACTTTTGTACCTATGTTATATTCGATGGTTTCCATAGCAGATTATATGTCTTTTGGGTTTGCATTCATCAGGTCAAAAATAGTTTAAAATTGTGCATGCGCTCAAAAACCACTGGCAAATTATCCGCATACCGTCAAGCAAGGATTGCCCGCAACGGCAGTGTTCGCATGCGGACAGCTTGTGATATACAGAAAACCTTGTATTGGCGCTTATTTCATCATACCAAATTGATTAAATGCGATTTACATCCGATGGTATATTAATTGCATGTGCATATATTTACACGTAAACAACCTGCCATGATTACAAACTACCTGCTCACATCTATCCGCAGCTTCATGCGCAACCGATTCAGCGCACTGATTAACCTATTGGGACTTGCCGCCGGATTTTGCTGCGCCCTCTATATCTTGCTATTTGCCTTTGATGAATACGGTTACGACCGTTTCCATGAGCAGGCAGAACATATTTACCGGTTCAACACCCAGTTCGGCATTCAGAACGAAAGGGTTCCGCTGGGGCCCTATTTGCTCGACGACCTGATATACCCTGACATCCCCGATATCAAGGCAACAACACGTATCAGGCCCGGTGATTATATGTTTTTATGGCTCACTGACAGGGAAGACGTCCATGTGGACAAAGGGATCATGCTGGTTGACTCAAACTTTTTTTCATTTTTCACCCTACCCCTGATTGAGGGACAGCCAGAACAGGTTCTGCAGGATGACCACAGCATGGTCATTGACCAGTCAACCGCCAGGAGACTATTCGGGGATCAGGATCCCATGGGCAATATTTTGTATTTACAGGGAGAACATCCTGTGCAGATTACCGGCATCATGGAAGACATCCCCCGCCAGAATCATTTCAATGCCTCCATCGTACTCAATGGAGAAACCATACGCCGTTTCGCACCCGACTTCATATTCAATCACTACGGAAGTTTCGGTTACTATTACTACTTGCAGCTGGAGCCACATGCTGATCCGACACATGT
>SKRM01000007.1 GCA_007118495.1 Bacteroidales bacterium | reverse complement strand
CTGATCATGATTACCTCGATTCCGGGGTATTCTTCTTTCATGATCTTGAGCACCTCGAGTCCGTTCATTTCGGGCAGCATGAAATCAGAGATCATCAGGTCGATGTTCTCTTTTTTCAACAGTTCAAATGCCTTTGAGGGTTTATCTGCTACGAATAGTGTTGTTTTCTGCTTAAGCATTGACCTAAGCAGGTTGCGAATAATCGGATCATCATCAAGGATGAGAATATTCAGTTTCTTATCGTCCATAAACATAAAGTGGTTTAAACTGCAGGCAGTTTGATGGTAAAGGTGGTTCCTTTGCCTTCTTTACTGCTCACCTGGATGGTTCCTTGATTTTTCTGCACAAACTCTTTCACAAGAAGCAGCCCAAGTCCGCTTCCTTTTTCGTTATTTGTGCCTCTGGTGGTAAGTTGTCCCTCATCAACAAACAGTTTCTTCTGGTTTGATTCAGAAATACCAATGCCGTCGTCAGCAACCCTGATGACCACCTGATCAGCTTCTCTGCTGCCGCTTATATTAACTTCTCCCCCCTGTTCTGTAAATTTGATAGAGTTGTTAATAATATTCTGCAACACGCTTTGCATCATGTTTCTGTCGGCATTGATCTCAATTTCTCCATCTACTTTGTATTTTAAGCTGATCTGTTTACGATCGGCACTGGGTTCCAGAAAACGGCAACAACCCGCAACGAGGCTTTCAAGATTGATTTGCTCAATATTTTGTTCCAGATCTCCTGTTTGAGACTTGGTCCACTGCAACAGGTTTTCAAGCAGGCTGTAGGTTTCCTGGGTTGAGCTGTTTATGTTTTGCAGAATTTCGTTGAACTCATCAGACGATGGCTCCAGATAGCCCTCAGAAATGGTAGAGATCAACATAGAGATATTGGCAAAGGGTGATTTGATGTCGTGGGCAATCACTGAATACAGCCGGTCTTTGGTGCGGTTGATCTTTTGGATTTGCTCGGCCTGCCTGATAATCTCCTTTTTGGCATGGGCCAGGGCGATATGGTTGTTCACGCGGGCAATAAGCTCTTCTTTCTGAAATGGTTTGGTAATATAATCTACCCCACCCACCTGAAATCCCTCAACCAGGTCGCTGGTTTCAGTTTTTGCCGTAAGAAAAATGACGGGAATCTCCTTGAATTGTTTGTCTTGTTTTAACAACCTGCAAAGGGAGAATCCATCGGTGCCCGGCATCATCACATCAAGCAGCAACAGATCAATGGGGGTATCTCTGAGTATTTTCAGTGCGTCGTCTGCATGCAGGGCCAGTGCAATCTGGTATCCCTCTGATTTGAGAAAATTACTGACAACTTTCAGGTTTTCCTTGTTGTCATCAACAACAAGGATGGAGAACTGATTTTTTTCAGGGTTACTCATGGGTTGCGTAGATTCTGTGTTCCAGACATCAACAAATATAAAGTATTTTTACATACAGCTGGATTTAGTTTACTCCATATCCGTATGATTTTTTAACGGCGTTGGATAATTCCGGAAACTGTGCAAGGATATTTTTTATTGACTCAATATCGAGTAGCTCAATTTTTTCACCGATCAACTTCCCATAACTGACAAGTGGTGGGCAATTGTGTTTTTCACCCAGCGCCGCGATGTTTTCAGCAAATGATTCTATCTTAAACAATACCAGCTGGTCTTTAAGCTCAGCCCAACTCATAAGAAAATCTTGTTCAAGTGTTTGGATCAGTTCGTGTGGGTTGGCGATCTGTTCGATGTTTCTGAAGGCTTCCTGAACATGAAAACAATCCGTTTGATATTTCGGTATTGGCCTGGCTTCTTCATCTTTGTCAGTGATGACCACATGGGGAAGTGTCAGGGTAAAAACAGCTCCTTTTCCCGGGGTGCTCTCTACTTCAATATAACCGTGCATTCTTTCAGCCAGTCCTTTTGAGATGGATAACCCAAGGCCTGTGCCCCCATATTTGCGGTTTGATTGTCCGCTTTGCTGGTGAAAGGGCTCAAATATAGTTTTCTGTTCTTCAGGTTTAATGCCTATACCGGTATCTGTCACCCTGATGCGCAGCCTGCCCTTTGTTCGGTCTTCTGAAGTTAAATCAACAGCAATATGCACATACCCTTTATCTGTAAACTTAATGGCATTGCCCACCAGATTAAATACGATCTGCTTGATACGGGTTTGGTCAAAAACCATTTTATCGGGCATATCCGGAGCGTAGTTAATGTCGAAATCAAGGCCTTTTGCCCTGGCCTGTGATTCGTACACCTGCCTGATCTCTTCAAGGGTGTTTCGCAGATTATCCGGAACGGGTAAAATATCAATTTTTCCGGCTTCGATTTTTGATAGGTCAAGAATATCATTCAAAAGCGATAGCAGAAGTTTTCCGCTTGCCCTTACTGATTGAAGCATTTTAACATGCCTTGGCTCTTTGATCTCTTCCAGAAGCATTTCACTGAAACCCATAATGGCGTTCATGGGTGTCCGCACTTCATGACTCATATTTGCTACAAAACGGCTTTTGGCCTGGTTGGCCTGATCTGCCAATATTTTAGCTTTTTTCAGCTCTTGTTCTGCCCTTTGCCTTTCTGTAATGTCATGCAGGGTAATTACTTTGCCCATTAGTTCGCCCTGTGTGTTTTGAATCAGCGATTGTCTGATAAAAAAAGTCTTGTTTTTGCCTTCGATAACGATGCTCAGGACGGTTTCATCCATATCAGACTTAAGAAACGAGACCAGTTCAACACACCCGGGGATCAGATGGCAAAGACCAGTTCCTGCCGGAGGTAGTTTTTTTATACCGAATAATCCAATGGCTGCCTGATTTATGTCAGCCAGCCTATCCCGGTTGTCGAGCACAATGATGCCATCGCGGATACTTGAAAACACATATTCGCGTGCCATAGGTGCAAGGGATAGCATTTTATATTGAAACAACGCCACTCCCCATAAAATGCCGGTCACTATAAATACTATGGGTGTAAGATCTAGATTCAAGGGAGAGTTACCGGTAACATACACCAAATGCCCGATCCAGGGAACAAAAATACCGGCAAGCATGGTGATGGCCTGCCCGGATAAAATGGCGTGTCTGTTCAGGTATGATCTGATAAGCAGAAATATACCAGCTATAAGAAGGAGGTTGATATATACAACAAACACCACATACCACCAACCTGGAACGATATCGAGGATGAATAAACCTTCTTCAAAGCTAAAGCTTGATTGGGCGTAAATCAAAGTAAGTTGATGATCAAGAAATTTAAAGGCAGCGGTTAATGCGGGCATGATCCATGGGATCAGGATTCTTGCCCCTTTGAGCAGGTGTCCGTATCCTGTCACCTGCATAATAAAAACACTTGAAAATCCTACAAAAGACGCTACACCAATGTATTGTATACTGCTCCAGAGCAAGGCCTGCTCAAGGTTAATGCTCATGAGCTCAAAGCCGTAAAAAAACGCATAGACGGCAATACTGAGACAAAGGCCAGCGTATGACAGCGCAGCATGCATATGCTTTCTTGACAAAGCATATAAGGCCAGAAAGACCATGATTATACTGCTGCTGAAAATCATGGTGAGGACACCCTGACCTACCCAGTGGAAGTTCGTATGCAGAATGGCATGTGCCAGCATGAATCCAGTATTTTATTTTTCAAGCAACTTCCTGATTTGGTCTACTTTGCCAGGAAACCCTCTCAGGGTGACCTCAATGGCTTCAAGGTCAAGGTCATTTACCTGATTGAGAAGTTTATCTGCGTAGATTGACAACGCCCGGCATTTATACTGTAAAGATAAAGATTTCAGGTCGTTGGCAAAGCTTTCAATTTTAAACAGGACCAACTGATCTTTTATTTCATTCCAGCGTGGCAGAAAAGTATTCTGCAATTCTTGAACACACTGGGCCATGGTGACCAGGTCATCAGGTGAAAGCTTGATTGCTGTTTGTTTTGCTTCATCCGTATGGCTCTTGTCTGAAGCTTTTTTTTCTGGAGTAAAAAATGGTTTGAGAGCGGCAACCAGGTTTTTCTTGCTTACGGGTTTGAGTACATATCCGTCGTATTGCTGAGAATCGGGCTTGCCGGCAGTATAAGCCAGTACCGGAATAGCTGCCCACTCAGGAGTTTCGCGAATCACCTTAATCACTTCTGAACCACTCATACCAGGCATTTGGGTATCAAGAAGGATGATGTCGGGGAGTTGTTCCTTTAGTAGGTCAATGGCTTCTTTTCCACCATCAACAGTGATGGCCTCCAGCCCAATATTTTGAAGCATGATTTTCATTACTTCAAGGTTTGAAGGAACATCATCTACTACCAAAGCCTTTCCCGGGGCGAACCTGATGGCTCGCCATGAGTCGTCAGGCGTGGTGCTGGTGGTTGTTTTTCCCAAGGTTTTGATATCAGGAAGAACCAGGGTAAAAGCAGCGCCCTTGCCGGGCTTGCTCTTAACACTGATCTTTCCTCCCATCATTTGTGTCAGTTTTTTTGAAATAGCCAGTCCCAGACCTATGTTATCCGGACCTTTTTCTTTTTTGTTGCTGCTGAAAGAAAACCCTTCAAATATCCGCGCTTGTTCATTTGGGTGGATGCCTTGCCCGGTATCTTTAACCGTGAAGCTTACATCTCCCTTTTCAGCACTCTTGGGTTTAAACTCCACTATGACCTGAACTTTTCCCTCGGTTGTATACTTAATCGCATTGCTAATGAGGTTGAAAAGGATTTGCTTTAAGCGGGTTTCGTCAACAAGTATGAATTCATGTGTCTTTTCAGGGGTGTCAAAAGTCAGGGAGAGCCCCTTTTTGCTGGCTCTCTCCATAAACATAAGCTCCATGTCATTGAGTAATGCGTAGACACTAACGGGTTTGGGCGCTAAAGCTATCTTGCCTGCTTCAAGTCTTGACAAGTCAAGGATATCATTGATCATATCCAGCAGCAGCTTTCCTGAAGATGCAATGGATCTGATCATATCCAGTTGCTCAGGGGGCATATCTTCATTTGACAAGATTTCACTGAACCCTAAAATAGCGTTCAGCGGGGTTCGCAGCTCGTGGCCCATTCCAGCCAGGAATTCACTTTTTGCCTTGTTTGCCTTTTCTTCGTGTTCTTTCGCCTCTAACAGTTCTTCTTCTGCTTCTTTGCGGGAGAGCAACAGCCCTGTTTGCCTTGCATAAATACTTACCAGGTGATCGTCAAGATATGGATTGTTCTTAGGCATGACAAAGGTAAAATCACCTATCAGCCGGTTTCCCTTCATGATCTTTAACACAATAACCTCACCGATATCAATCAGTGATTCAAGTTTATGGATTACCCCCAGGGGGACCATGTGCCCCGCCAGCTCAGAAAGATTGCCAAACCGGGTAAGTACATTGTCACGAATTTTGGCTGCCCTTACAGGATCGTGGGGCCATGATTTACCAATGATATCGTATCCCAGTAACTCTATGGCCAGTCTGATGTGTTTACTCAGGCCTGAAACAGCAACTGTTGAAAACTCATCGCCTTTTTTTTTGTAAATATTCAAGGCCACAAAGCGGGCTCCGCTTATTTCGAGAAAGACGTCGGTTATTTTTTGAAAATCAATGCGGTGGGCAGCCATTTGCAGAAATTCTTCTGATGCCTTTACCAGCTTGCGCAAAACCATATCAGTCTGCCGCTCCTGCTGCAAATGCCGGCCAGGTTTATTGGCAGATGGTTCAGGCTTTTCAGAGGGTTTCCCTTGAACCTCCTTATCCTTTTTCTTCCAGAAAAAATGCAGAAAATCTCCCATTATTATATTACCTGATTATATTACCTGGCCAGTTTAAACATTGTGACACAAAGATACGGTTTAGACGCAATATGCAACATCGTTAAGCTATGCACTAAACAACTGATCTTATTATCAGGATACAGATACAAAAAAACCCCCGGAGGGGTAGTTGGATTCAACATGAAATATTGTTTAATTCTGAAGTTCAAGGGCTGTTTGAAGCGAGCGTTGGAGTCCGTCTTTCAGGTCTCTGGCATTAAATGGTTTGTTGATGAAATTATTAACTCCGAACCTTGAAAGCGACTCTTTTTTGCTGTTTTTATCCATATTTGAAAGAACAATAATGGGGATGTTCTTATAGGGATCACTGCTCTTTATTCTTGAGATCAATTGAAACCCATCCATGCGCGGCATCAATAGGTCAGTAACAATCACATCAGGATTCAGGCCACTTTCAATTAGAATCAAAGCTTCCTCTCCGTCTTCAGCGGTAACAACCTCATAGTTCCCTGAGAGAATAATCTTCAGCAGAGAGCGGAATTCTTTGATGTCGTCAACTAAGAGAATTTTCTTTTTCATCATGCTTTATTAGGAACAATTATTAT
>SKRM01000031.1 GCA_007118495.1 Bacteroidales bacterium | reverse complement strand
CTTCGACTCCATGGTCTTTGAATCGATTTCAGTCACGGGTACGCCTCCGGCAGTAATAATGGCCTCTTTAAAGCCGGGGTGCCCGGTGATCTGAAAGCGAAAATTCTTCATTCGCTGCCTGATGCTGCGGCGTTCATTCCCATCAATCTGGTTGCAAAGTTTCTTACCGTCAATGGACAGCTCTTCAAGGAAAACCGGGATCAGTTTGGAAGGCAGCCATTGTTTGAACATGTTTTCAATCTGTTTTTTACCATGTGAGTTCAAGTCCCGAAGCAACCTGGTGTCCAGTTTTTTATCATCCAGCGCCGGCTTCAGATCGATGGAGATTTCCACCTGTTTTCCGGCCAATAAGGCATCCACCACCAGCCGGCTAAGGGTCAATATAATCGGGCCGGTCAGCCCATAATGTGCAAACATGAGTTCACCAAAAGCCTCAGCAGCCTTGGAACCATCAACCCATACAACCGCATTGACATTTTTTAATCCGAGCCCCTGCAATCGACCGGCAAGGTCACCGGCGGTGACCAGCGGGACAAGGGCAGGCCTGACCGGAGTAATCTGATGACCCACCTGCCTGGCAAGCTCATATCCATCTCCGGTAGATCCGGTGGCCGGATAAGACTTGCCCCCGGTACAAACAACCACAGCCGGCGCATGGTATACCCGTTCACCCTCCTGTATTGTTGCCCTGACACCTGATACCAGGCCGTTTTCAACCACCAACTCAGCAACCCGCACACCATAGTGAATATCTATGTTTGTTGTTCCCATCCAACGAAGCAGGGCCTGAAGTACATCCTTTGACTGATTGCTTACCGGAAAAACACGGTTGCCCCTTTCTGTGGTGGTTTTCACCCCCTGCTGGTGCAGTATCTCAATGATGTCCTTGGTGAAAAAGGCATTGAATGCATGTTTGAGAAAACGACCGCTGGGGTAGATATGTTTATAATAGGCAGACACAGGGGCATCATGGGTAATATTACACCTTCCCTTGCCGGTAATCAATATTTTTCGACCAGGGCTTTTCATTTTCTCCAGTAAAAGCACCCGGGCTCCAAGCCTGGCAGCCCTCCCCGCAGCAATAATTCCCGCAGCCCCCGCACCTACTACAATAAGATCAAATGACGAAACTCCTGAATATGTATGCATTATTTGGTCAGGTATAATTGCCACAAAAATAAGTGATAATAATTTGAATGAAGCATTAAACTTTTGCCTCAATGATTTGTCTAAAGTGGGCAAAATATGTACGCAGCTTTAAAACACGCCATATACCCTGATAAATGCGCAAAATAGCCTTTTTATCCTTTACCTTTTTTTTCTTGTTGACAGCATGTGAGAAAAAATATATTTACCCCGATGACAACTACCTGGGTAAGTTAAAGGATTATGAAAGCTATTATTATGAAACCAATATTCCATATGAACCTTTCTACTACGCCCCGCCCTCTGACTCACTGCTCACATTGCTTCGTGAGCGCTATAAACTTGAAAAGATTGCCGGCAGTGGAGATGAGTTATCCAGAATCATTAACCTGATGAACTGGGTTAGTTCATTCACAATATATAAAGGAGGTGAATCTGTTGATGTACCCCGAAATGCGGTTGACCTGATCCCCATGGCCAGGAACAAAGGTGTCAAAATGAATTGCAGGCTCATTGCCACCATCCTCAATGACGTGTATCTGTCCATGGGATTTAAAGCCCGCTTTGTGAGCTGCATGCCAGCAAGTATTTCCGGTACCGACTATCATGTGGTTAATATTGTTTACGCTGAAAGTCTGGGAAAATGGATTTACATGGATGCCAGCTTCAATGCATGGTTTAAAGACATGCACAATCAACCCCTGGGTATCAGCGAAATAAGGATAAATCTACTCAATGAGAGGCCAATCTATGTGCATAAAAGCGTGAACATGAATGGGGCAAAGGTCAAAGAAGCAGATTATATTAACTATATGACCAGGCATATGGTCAGGTTTTACAGTCCGGCACACAGCGAGCCCAATTATGACTCAAAGCCGGGCGTAAAAACTTATTACCACCTCCATCCGGCCGGGTTTTTTCCAAACCTTGGTACTGAAATTACACCCCATGTGCAAAGAATATACATGAGCAACCCGGACATTTTCTGGGCAGCCCCTGTATACATTGAAGAATAACCAAAATTTACCTTGTCGTTAAGAATCGCATGGCTGCCTTTACACCATCAGCGGCACTTGAAATAATGCCCCCTGTATATCCACTCCCCTCTCCAATAAGGTATAAATTGGAAAAGCCTTCACAAAGGCCGCCTTCATTTCTGATGGCCTGTATAGGCGATGATGTCTTACTTTCTAACCCTATGAGCTGTCCTGATTCAAATCCTTTGATTTTTGACTTAAAATCCCTTAACCCTGATTTCATGGCATTAATTATAACAGGGGGCAACAGCTCCCATAAAGGGGCAGCCAGGGTTCCGAGGGGATAACTGCCGGGTATATTTGTGTTCCTCAATGTACCGTCCATAAAATCAGGGATGCTGCAGGCCGGAGCCCTATAACAACCCGGCAATGTGTAAAAATGGCTTTCAAGCGCCTCCAGCTGATCAAGGGCCTCCATGGCTGTAACCTCTCTTCCGGCCAGTTCGCCGGGATGAATACCTGCCACGCATGCTGCATTGGCATAATAACCATCCCGTTTATAATAACTCATGCCATTCACAATATTGGTATGCGCATAGGCAGTTGCAGGCACAACGATGCCACCCGGACACATGCAAAATGAATAGACAGGGTGTTTGCCATCACCCTGCGAAGTCACCCTGTATTCGGCTGCTTTGAGCCCCGGGATACCTGACATACCCCACTGAGCTCTGTTAATCACTTCCTGGGGATGCTCCATCCTGCTTCCAATGGCAAAATTCTTTGTGCGAAACAACACACCTTTTCTGATCAGCATGCGGTATGTATCATAAGCTGAATGTCCGGGGGCAATGAAAAAAGAATCTGCGTCAAAGCTTTCTGCATTAAGTTCAGCCGACAAAACGTTTCCGTTTTTTACAATCAGGTTATCAAGACAGGTTTCAAACAACATTTTTCCACCCAGTTCTTCGTACTCCTTTCTGAGATTTTTAACCATGCGAATCAGGTTGTCAGTTCCCAGATGGGGATGGGCCAGGTAGGCAATTTCTTTGGGAGCTCCGGCAGCTATGTATGTATCAAGAATAAACCGGCGTTCTCTGGAAATATGCTTTGAGCGTGAAGTGAGTTTGCCGTCTGAAAAAGTACCGGCTCCCCCCTCGCCAAAAGCGTAGTTATTGAGGGGATCGAATATGCCTTCTCTTTCAAATCTGTTAAGCGATTGGTTTCTCTTCAGGACATCAGAACCACGGTCAATGAGGGTGGTTTGATATCCGGCTTTCTGTAGTACGAATGCACAAAAAAATCCAGCAGGGCCACTCCCCGTAACCAGGATATGCATCGAGGTTTTTACATGAGGAATTTCAAGCTTTTCAGGAATTTCGGGAAGCTTCCCCCTTAGTTCGTCAGAAAAAACAGCTACCCTGAGCACCCAATGAATGTTACGTTTATTGCGTGCATCAAGACTTTTACCTTCTATCTGCCATGTAAACTGTCGAATGTGTAAAGTCTTTGCCAGTCGGCTGTGCAGCATTTCATCGGTATAATCCGCTGGCATATTGACAGAAACAACCTGATAACCCATGTGTTGATATTTCGTATACAGGCAAAATTAGATATTTCAACGGGAAACCAGCCAGTTTTCTCAAGACCTTTATCTTTGTACGTAGAAACAAAATATAAGGTCATGAAACGATTCATTATTCCTTTAATACTTGTATTAGCCGCCATTTTTTTGAACCGTATAGCTCCGGGTACAGACATCGTCCCATTTGAATTGCAACAAAGTCTGGCAACAACCAGTAAGCTGATCATGGCCCTGGGTTTCACCTGGGGTATTATTGCTGCAATCCGCTGGGGTAAAATCAGGCTGCTGTCAAGATACGACATGTCTGTTGCTGATAATTTGCGTACAAGAAAGCTTCATACCCAGTATAATATCCTTGAAAAAATCATTGTATTTGTAGTAATCCTGATATCAGTTAGTTTAACCCTTATGCATTTTGAGGGGTTCAGGAATATCGGGATCAGCATTTTTGCGTCAGCGGGTATTGCCGGGCTGGTATTGGGTCTGGCTGCCCAAAAAGCGCTGGGAACTATTCTTGCCGGATTTCAAATAGCCATTACACAACCCATCCGGCTTGATGATGTGGTGATCGTTGAAAATGAGTGGGGCTGGATAGAAGAGATCAACCTGACCTATGTGGTGGTTCGCATTTGGGATAAACGCAGGCTGGTGGTTCCGACCACCTATTTTCTTGAGAGGCCATTTCAAAACTGGACAAGAACTTCAGCCGATATACTGGGAACCGTTTTCATTTATACTGATTACACCATTCCCATCCAGGCACTCAGGGATGAGCTCACCCGGCTGTTGAATGAAAATGCATTCTGGGACAAAAAAGTGAATGTACTGCAGGTAACAGACGCCCGTGAACAAACCCTTGAACTCAGAGCCCTGATGAGCGCAGCAAGTTCACCTGACGCCTGGGAACTCAGGGTGTTTATCAGAGAAAAACTCATCGAATTCATCCAACGTGAATACCCCCATTGCCTGCCCAAAACCAGAATCAACATCCACCCACAACAAACCAACAAACCAACAAACCAACAAACCCATTAACATTCAAACTTTCAAACGCGGCCAAGCCGCCTAACCCACAAACCCCCCAACCTATTTTCCCATGCTACGATCAGTCAACCCTGTCAACAACAAGACCATAGCCACGTATGAAGAACACACGCCTGATGAGATCAACGCCATCATTGAAGATACAGCTGTAGCCCAGGTAAGCTGGGCCGAAACCAGCTTAAATGAACGAAGCAGACTGATGCACAATGCCGCCCTGGTGCTCCGGGAAAATATGGACACCTACGCCCACCTCATCACCCTTGAAATGGGCAAACCCATTACCCAGGCAAAAGCCGAAATTGAAAAATGTGCCAAAGTCTGTCATTTTTATGCCGAAAATGCCAGCGGGTTCCTGGCCAATGAACCGATTAAAACAGAAGCCAGCAACAGCTATATTGCTTACAGACCACTGGGTATTGTCCTGGCTGTTATGCCGTGGAACTTCCCTTTTTGGCAGGTGTTTAGGTTTGCAGCTCCAGCCCTTATGGCAGGAAATGCTGCCTTGCTAAAGCATGCTTCAAATGTGACGGGATCTGCCCTGGCTATAGAAGAAGTCTTTCACAAGGCAGGGTTTAACCCGGCACTTTTCAAGGTGTTGAAGGTTCCGGGAAAAAAAGCAGGTGAACTTATTGGTAATCAACATATTAAGGCAGTAACACTTACCGGAAGTGTGGGGGCTGGCCGGGCCATTGCATCAAAGGCTGGTTCCATGCTTAAAAAAACGGTCATGGAACTGGGTGGCAGCGACCCATATATTGTGCTTGAGGATGCCAATTTGGAGCATGCCGTAAAAACCTGTGTAACCAGCAGGCTGATCAATGGCGGGCAAAGCTGTATCGCAGCCAAACGCTTTATTGTTGTGGGTAAGGTTAAGAAGGCCTTTGAAGAGGCCTTCACAGAGCTGATGGGTTCAAAAATCATGGATGATCCTCTGTTTGAACATACTGATATAGGGCCTCAGGCCAGCATTGATCTAAGAGACGAATTGCACACACAAGTCATGAGGAGTATCGAAAAAGGTGCCAGATGCCTTTTAGGTGGCACTGTTCCTGAAAAAGCCGGGGCATGGTATCCCCCAACCGTTCTCACTGACGTACTTCATGGCATGCCCGCCTACCACGATGAATTATTCGGGCCAGTGGCAGCCATCATCGAAGCAAGAGACGAGGCTGATGCCATCCGCCTTGCCAACGACAGCGTATTTGGACTTGGAGCTGCCGTATTTACCGGCAATGCAGAAAAAGGCCGTCTCATTGCCGAAACAGCTTTGCAAGCCGGGTGCTGCTTTGTCAATGAATATGTACAATCAGACCCCCGCCTGCCCTTTGGAGGTATTGGAGACAGTGGCTACGGCAGAGAATTATCCTATCTGGGTATAAGAGAGTTTACAAATATTAAAACAGTTTACGTCAAATAGCCTAACGATTTTCCTTAAGGGCCGTCAAAAGCTGAATGGCATCAGTCTGTTCTTTGAATACAAAGCGGGCAGCAGTGTGTGACATGCCAACCTTAATTGTCCAGGCATAATCAGGCATGGTTTGGAATAGCATTTCATCTGACCAACCGGCACCAATACTCAAAATGAAATCATAGTCTTTCTTTGACAACCAGTGCATGGCCAGTTCTCCCTTGTTGATACCGGCATTACTTACCTCTATCACCTTGCTGCCTTTAAGAACCTGGGCTCCGCTGTTTGTGGTTATGGACAACAGGTGGTCATTAAGTTCTCTTACCAGGGTAACAGCCTGTTCAACGTCGGCCTTGTGGTAATGCCAGGCCACAGAATACTCTCTTTCCTGCAAATATGAACCTGGTAAGCGGTCGGTGTACATTTCCATGATTTGGATCACCTCAGGCTTCCAGTCAGAAGACAAAGGCTTGAACAACTTCCATTGTTTTTCTCCTGCATTTCTGATCCATGACCCATGCTCTGCAGTAAGGTTCACTGGTAGCGAACCAAGCCAGTCATCCAGTTCTTCCTTGCTTCTGCTACTTATGATTATTACATCTGTTTCTTTTTGGGCTTCAAGATGGTTAACCAGACCCAACAAGGCATCAGGGGGTTCAGCCGATGAAGGATACCTGGTATATGGAACCAGTGTGCCGTCATAGTTAACAATAATGATCCTGCTTTTCGCACGGCGATAAGCTTCCATCAGTTCATTCTCAACCGTCAAACCAAAGAGCTTCTTTTTTGAAGAATATTGTGACAAACTACTAGCTTCAAGCAAGCTTTCAACATAGTCGTTGGCCCATTTTGTAACATTGTAACGCGCAATCCGTTTCTGCATTATGCGGTTGCGCCTGATCTGTTCCTTAACCGGTATGGACAGGGCCTCTGCGATGGCGTCGGCAATTTCGTCAATGCTGTTTGGATTAATCACCACAGCTTCACTAAGTTCTTTGGCAGCACCGGCAAATTCACTGATGACCAAAACACCCTTTTGGTCAGTAAGAGACGCGACATATTCTTTCGCCACCAGGTTCATCCCGTCACGCAATGGCGTAAGCAGTGAAACATCACTTATGCGATATTGGGCTATCAGCTCTTTGTGGGGCAATGATGTGTACTGGTATATCACCGGTGTCCACGCCATGGAACCGTAGTTTCCGTTTATGTTCCCCACCAACTCATCAAGCCGGCGCTTTATCGCCTGGTAGCTTGAAACACCTGTACGCGACGGAACAACAATCATATTCAGGTATACCTTGCCATGCCATTCCGGATTTTTTTCCAAGAATAATTCAAAACCCTGCAGACGGTTGATGATTCCTTTTGAATAATCAAGCCTGTCAACCGAAAGCACACTTTTCATTTTCAATCTCCCCGCTTTTTTTTCTGCAAAGGGAGTTACATCCATGGTGTTGAATTTCTCGTAGTCAATACCCATCGGAAATGTATCCACCTCAACAATATGTGTTGGCATGTCAATCTTGCCCATATGGTTTTCTTTGCCTAAAATACGAAGCACACACCTTAAAAAATACTGGGCATAATCATGGGTGTGGAATCCAATAAGATCGGCACCAAGTAAGCCTTTCAATATAGCTGACCGGCTTCCTTTCGGAAGCATCCTGTACATTTCATAGGTAGGGAATGGAATATGAAGAAAGAAACCAATGGGATTTGACACGGTTTCTCTGAGCATGGCCGGTAACAGCATCAAATGATAATCATGAATCCAGACGATGTCACCAGGCCGAAGTATTTTCAGTATTTCATCTCTGAATATCTCATTCATCCGTCTGTATTCTTCCCAAAATTCCAAATCGAAGCGTGCATGGTTTGGAAAATAATGAAATAAAGGCCAGATGGTCTTGTTGCAAAACCCCAGGTATACTTTATCCATTAGCTTTTGGGATAAAAATACCGGAGACGCATTAAATTCTTTTTCAACCCGGGCTCTCAGCTCTATCTGATCCTCTTTCTCGATGGTTGCTCCGGGCCAGCCCATCCAGACATAATCTGAAATACTTCCGGTGTTAACCCCCAATGACTTCAGATAATCACTCAGACCTGAAACAAGTCCTCCTGCGCTTTTCTCCATGATAAAACGCCCTTGTTCTTTCTTTACTGAGACGGGCAAGCGGTTTGATACAATCAATAATCTCATGGTCTGTATATTTATGCATTTTTTCTGTTAATCAAAAATTCTTTTTTGTCGTCTGTTTTGAATAAGTATTTCTTTCCGCCCACGCCTATATACACAGGTTCAGCCCGGCCCCGGCAAAAAGTAATTCTGATGGTAGTATGATCTATATCAAGTTTAATCCAATGGCCCCTGTACCTGACATGAAATGAAGCAGATCGGATATCACCGGGCAGACCCGGATTCAACCACAGTACATCATCCCTTATCTCCAGTCCGGAATAGCAGCGTTGAATGATATCAACCGTTCCGGCCATGGCTCCCAAATGAATCCCTTCATGGGTCGTCCCTCCCTGAGTATCTCTGAAATCACTCATTAATGCCGTTTTAAAACTTTCATACGAACGATCGCGGTGTGATCTGGAATATACCCAGGCATGTATTACCTGACTCAGGGTCGAGCCATGTGAGGTCCGCTTGTAATAATAGTCAATATTAACAGGTATCATCGACGGATTAAAGTCATAACCCAGTTTATCAAATAGCTCCTGAAGCTCCTCACATGAAAACAGATAAAACAACATGAGGACATCTGCCTGCTTGCTTGCCTTATAATGATTTGGTGAATCATTTTCACTTTCGAGAATGCGGTCAAGTCTGATGGCTTCACCATATTTTTGCCGGTAATGTTTCCAGTCAAGCTCCTTTAAATCTTCATATCCCTCAAACTGCGAGATAATATTCCCGTTATGAAAAGGAATAAACATTTTGTAGGTCATCTGTTCCCACTTTTCCTTGTCTTGCTTTCTGAGCCCGATTTTTTGTTCCAGTTCGAGACAACAGTTTTCATCAAGTATGTCAAGTATCCTGAGGGCTTTACCCACAACCCAGACCACCATAAGATTGGTGTAGGCATTGTTATTTAAGCCAGGTTCATCCATGTTGGGATAGTGGGTATGGTATTCGTCCGGTCCCATCACCCCATGAATTTCATAGCGGTTGCGCTTTGGGTTGTAAATACACAGATCAGTCCAGAAAAGAGCAGTGGCCAGAAAAATCTCCGCTCCGTAAGCACTGAGGAAATCTGCATCAGCTGTACTCTGGTAGTAATGCCATACATTAAAGGCAACAGCAACATTTATATGGTATTGCAGGTGGCTTACGTCAGGGAGCCACCTGCCCGATTTTGGATTAAGGTGCAGTTTTTGGGTCTCTTCACGTCCGTTACTACCACTCTGCCAAGGGAATAAGGCTCCGCGGCAGCCAATTTCTTCAGCCAGTTCAAAAGCTTTAGGCAGGCGTCGGTATCTATACAAAAGCAACGACCGGGATAACTGGGGGTAGTGCAGATCAATAAAGGGCTGAATGTATAATTCATCCCAGAAAATATGCCCGCGGTAAGCCTCACCATGCCACCCCCTGGCTGGGATGCCTATGTCATAATCCATACTGTTTGAAGAGACAGTCTGGTAAAGATGAAAAATATGCAATCGCATAACCATCTGATCTTCACCTGAATTATTGACAATGACATCATTGTAGTTCCATATTCTCTCCCAGCTAAGCTGTTGTCTGGCAACAAGTTCGGCAAATGGCAATTGTCTGGTAAGGCCTTGCACAGCTTCGGTACGTGGATCGCTGATTGCCACGTCTCTTGAAGTATATATCTGGACAAACTTCTCCAAGCGTATAGGAACCAGCTTGCTGCATTCGAGGGTAAAATCAAGGGCGATGGCATTTTTCAGCCTGGCTGCCTGACCTTTTACCTGCAACTCTTGCTCATTTACAACAAAGGTGGTTCTGGCGCCCTGCACCATACGTATATCTGATTGACTGGTTCTGCATTCAAGAAAGATTGCATGGTCGTCAAGCTTGCCTTTGGCTGTAACCTTTAAATGATCCTGATTCAAATCGGCATACCTGGCCACATTGTTATTAATAACCTGACCATCAAGGCCAGACCTGATTGTCATCTTCCCAGACCAGTTTTCGGGGATAAAAGTCCATTCAATCCCTGCCACGTGATAATCATCCATACTCACCAGGCGGCGGCTAATCAGGGTGGTAATACGACCCTGGCTGTCTCTGAAACGCAATTTTCGCTCAAGTAAACCTTGTTTCATGTGCAAAGAAGATACATAATCAAGTATCTCCACGTCGTGCAGTGAAAACCACTTACCACCGGCAATTTTGAAAGTGAGCCAAAGCCAGTTGGGCCAATTCACCAGGTCTTCATTTTCTACTTCTCTACCGGCTATCTCAGACTCCATCCTGTTGTACCCACCAGCCAGATAAGTGCCGGGATAGTTCCAATCATTTTCCCTCTCCATTTCCAATGCACCCCGGCAAACCAGGTATCCGTTTCCTAAAGCACACAGGGTTTCCTGAACGGGATGCTCATCAGGATTCCATCGTCCATATTCAAGAGTCCATGATTTATTCATAAGTGTGTTGGTCTTTTCTATTGTGTTGTATGATCTGTTCAAAGAACCTGCGAACTTGATACACATCTTTCAGGTGAAATGCTGCAGCCGTATCCTGCCCCCTGTCTTCAACCAGAATCCCGATCCCGATCTCCTTCAGAGCTTCAAAGGCATCTTCATCAGTAATATCGTCACCTATATATATCGGTAAAATATCATTGCGTTTGTCAAGACCGAGGGCTTCAAGTATCCAAAGTACGGCCTTGCCTTTGTGCCAGTCAATATCGGGTTTGAGCTCAACCACCTTTTTACCTTCGCCGGTTTTCAGTTTGTCGAACCTTGTAAGCATCTGGTCAACAAGATCGAATAAACCCTGAACATTTTTCTGTTCGGCGTTTCTGTAATGCAAGGCAATCGCATAGCGTTTGCGGTCAAGCTTAAAACCTTTATCCATATTTTTCATTGCAAGTTTTAGCTCCTCCTCCACCTCATCCATCAGGCTGATGATCTGCTCTGATTGCTCATGTTCCATTGACAGTCCTCCCGGCCCTGAAATCACATAACCATGGCTTCCGGAATAAACAATATCCTTAAGCCCGACAAGCTTTTCCACATCTTCCTTATCCCTTCCGGTCACCACCGAAACTGTAAATCTCTCAGCCAGTTCCTCAAGCACTTCACGCATTTTATCTGACAAAACAGCATCCTCTGGTTTTTTCACAATAGGTGTCAGTGTCCCGTCATAATCAAGAAAAAACACCGGTTTTTTATCTTCTAAAAGAGGAGTAACACCCTCTTTTTTATGTAATGCATGTGGGGTAGTTGCCCTGAAGTATGATTTGACACTATCTTGCGAAAGCTCAAAACCAGCAAAGTTTTCGATTGTCATGTCAGCACCATGGGCAAGCAACTCGCCGGCGTTTTCAAAACGTGCGACACCCACTACCAAACCAAATAAACCAGCCCTGGCAGCTGCAACACCTGAAACAGCATCCTCAAAGGCGGCAGATCTTTCGGGCCGTGCATCAAGCAAGCGGGCGGCCTCAATAAATATATCAGGTGCCGGTTTTCCCTTCATCCCCCTTTCAGCTGACACCTGACCATCAATGCGCACATCGAACAAGCAATCGATACCGGCAATTTCAAGAATCTTTTTACAATTTCTGCTTGAAGATACAATGGCTGTAGGTAATGATTGCTTCCTCCATTCTTTGATAAAATTTACCGCATCATCATAAACCTGGACACCGTTTTGTTCAAGATATTCAAGAAACAGTTTGTTCTTTTTATGGCCAAGAGCATATATGCTTTCATTTCCGGGCGGGTCACCGGCATCACCGGGGGGGAGAGTAATCTTACGGGATTCAAGAAAACTACCGATACCTTCAAGCCGGGGTTTTCCGTCAACGTACAGATTATAGTCTTTCGCTGAAAAATCGGGTGAGACGCCCCTGCTTTCAAGCATTGAATTAAATAGTCTGGTCCATGCCTTCAGGTGAAGTTCACGGGTTGTGGTAACAACGCCATCGAGGTCAAAAATTAATGCTTCAATTGGTGGATATGGTTTACTTACATTGTCCATAGCCCAAAATATACGCATTTTTTGCCTAACAGGCAACAACAAAGCAGCCTGAAAGGCTCAGGGTAAAATTAAACAGGCCCGGCAATTCCCGATTACTGTCTGACTATCAATGCGTCTCGGATATTCACCAACATGTTCAGCGGGATGATCACAGCCTCAGGTTCATGTTCAGCAAAATACCTGAGTTCTCTGACCGAACGCTCAAGCATGTATATGGTGAGCAAGTCGTTGAAAACGGTTTTCTCTTCAGGTACCAAACCCTGGCCTTTCATACTTGACAAATATGAAGCGGTAAATCTGTCCGCTATCAATTGATACCAGGTTTCAAGTAAAGGCTCCAGAAATTCAGCATCAGCCGGAACGGATTCTCTGCGCAAAAAGTAAGCTGTATATAATGCATAATGAAAAGAACCCAGCATTGAAGCCACGTCTTTCAGCGGACAATGCTTGATCCGGCGAACACTTAATGTATGTTCGAGTTCACCTTCAAAATTAACGATCATGTAGTCTTTACCAGTAAACAGAACTTTGTCCAGTTTATAGTTGCCGTGGATACGGATCTTTTTGGCAGGCAATTTTTTTGTTTCAAGGATTCTTCGAACAGCGTTAAAAACAAGGTTTTCATCCCTTACCAAATCGCCCGGAAGTTGTTTATATACGTCCGGAAGGTTTGATTTTAATTCGCCAACGCGATGAAAAGAACGCTTTAAGTGGGTTCTGAAGGCCTGATAAAGAGATTTCTGATACAAAAGCGAAAAGGCCTCGGGAGCGAATGCCCGATCTTTTTCAAGTGAAGCAAGTGCCTGATGCATCTGAGCTGTCCTCCGGGCCAGTAGCTCAACCATTTCCATAAAAAAGTTTCCAAAAAGATCTGCCGGATCATCAGGACCCTTGAGTGGTTTTCGCCCATATTGCTTTTTATCGGCCACAACCCTGTCAAAAAAGCTCTCAATGGTGGTCTGTGCCATTTCCCAGGCAGTTCCCACACTCGGAATCAGGTCCATCAACACCCCAACTGAAGTGGGGTCTTTCTTTCCTGCCACGTAATCTATACGCCCCAGGTATGCCGGAATATTTTTGAATGTCGTATGCCGTGTGAGATTTTTCAGAATCTCCACATCTGTGTTTTCACCTTCTGAAGGGTTTCTGTAAATCTTCAAAAACAGTTTGTCTCCGTAGGCCAGAGATGAATTGGTGTGTCTCGAAGCCAGAAGGTGGGGGAAAAGTTCCGGGTGTTCTGCCAGCCTTTTTTTCAAAAGCCTGCCCGATTTCCCTTCAAGAAACCCATTGAATCCTTTTAATTTTCCTCCCCTTGATAGCATTTCAAGGAGCAAATCATGCAGCTTTTTATCCAAAACTCCATCATATAATACGCCTTCGCCATCAGGTGTAATGACTTGTGCAATAACAGAGCGCGGATTCCTTGAACATAATTCGGTGGCCTTATTGTTAAAGGCCAGCGAAATGGGCATCACATACATATCCTTATTGCTCTCAATCATGTCGAGGCGAACCATCAGGATAAACGCTCCCCATTTTTTTTCATCTACCGCAATAACATCCAACACATGTACATCACGCAATTTGCGACTGTCTCCCCTGAACCACCTGATATTAACAAGGTAATTAAACAGTCTTTCTTTGATGAGTTGCTGAAGTTCAGGCTTCATTTGTTTCCATTGCCCAGCTTGAAGTTCAATGGCAGTTTCTGATAGGGCCTGTAATGACTGTTCCCGAATATCGGCTTTCCTGAGTTCAAACCAGAAATAGTTCTTGAATTGCATCGAAAATGACCAGGGTTCACTGGTAATTACAGGAAATTCGTTGCGGCTGAATGCCTCGACAGGTGTCGAACCTGCAAATTCTGACAAATCAAGCTCAACATGCTGTGAATATCTTGATAGGTTGACAACCACCAACATGGTTTCTTCTTCATGCTGCCTGGTAAAGGCCAGAATTTTCGGATTGCTGGTTTGGACAAAATGGATAGACCCGCGCCCGAAGGCCTTAAACTTTCTCCTTTTGGCTATTACGCGCCGTTTCCACCATAAAAATGAAGACGGATTCTTTTCCTGATTCTCAACATTGACCGAAGTGTAGTGATAATCCGGGTCAATGACCAGCGGCAGAAAAAGACGCTGGGGATCGGTTTGGCTGAAGCCCGCATTTTTATCGGGTGACCATTGCATGGGGGTACGTACTCCATCTCTGTCACCCAGGTAATAGTTATCACCCATCCCTATCTCATCACCGTAATAAATAACGGGTGTACCCGGCAGTGAAAGCAATAAAATATTCAGCAACTCAATACTTCTTCTATCTGCTCCAAACAAAGGGAATAGCCTGCGGCGAATTCCCACATTGATACGTTTACGCGGATCACTGGCAAATGCCCTGTACATATAATCACGTTCTTCATCCGAGACCATCTCAAGGGTCAGTTCATCGTGGTTTCGCAAAAAGATCGCCCACTGACAATTGTCAGGAATCTGCGGTGTCTGCTCAAGGATATCCACTACAGGAAAGCGATCTTCCATTCTGAGTGCCATGTAAAGGCGGGGCATCACCGGAAAGTGAAACGCCATGTGACATTCATCTCCGTCACCAAAATACGCACTGGCGTCATCGGGCCACTGATTGGCTTCTGCAAGCAACAACCTGTCAGTATATTTCCCATCCACATATTTTCTGAGTTTTTTCAGATACTCATGGGTTTCAGGAAGATTCTCACAGTTGGTGCCTTCGGCTTCAAACAAATATGGGACAGCATCAAGTCTGAAGCCATCCACACCAAGTGAAAACCAAAAATCAAGCACCTTGAATATTTCTTGCTGTACCCTCTGATTTTCAAAGTTCAGGTCAGGTTGATGAGAATAGAATCTGTGCCAGTAATAAGCACCCGCCACATGGTCATAGGTCCAGTTTGAGACCTCAAAGTCTTGAAAAATTATTCTGGCATCAGCATACTTATCAGGGGTATCACTCCACACATAGAAATCTCTGTAAATACTGCCGGGTTTTGATTTTCTGGCCCTTTGAAACCAATTGTGCGCTGATGAGGTATGGTTCAATACCAGTTCGGTAATTACCCTGAGTCCACGTGCATGGGCCTGCTCTACAAACTTCTTAAAATCGGCCAATGTCCCATATGAGGGATGAATCCCTGTAAAGTCAGCTATGTCGTAACCCCCGTCTTTTAAAGGAGACGGATAAAACGGGAGCAACCATATGGTGTTTACTCCAAGACTCTGTATATAATCAAGCTTTTGGATCAGTCCCCTGAAATCACCTATTCCGTCACCACTGCTATCGTAAAAAGACCTGACATGTACCTGATATATGATGGCATCCTTGTACCACAATAACCCTTGCTGCATTTGCATATAAAATATTTTACTGTTTATTACAAAGGTAGCAAATACAAAAAAAGGGCTGACCTATTTGGTCAACCCTTTAGAAAACCAAAAAAACCAACAGTTAACCACGCACATTAAAGTGCCTGATATTATAGGTAAAAGTTAACATGAAAAAGCGGTTCAATACATTGGTACGTGCGTCTTCTATATAGGTGTTGGTGATGTTACGGCTAACACTCTGGTTTTGGTTTAGCAGGTCATAAACACCCAGGGTAATTTCGCCGCGGTGATTTTCAAGCATTTTTTTACCAATGTTCATATTCCACAACCAGTAGTTCTCATTGAATCCTTCACCAAGCCCACTGTAATAAAGGTTGTTTACATCGTTTCTCAGCACCCAGCCATTGAGAAATATCCAGTTGAAGCGCAAACCTGTTACATGGTAGTAATATTTATTGTCCAATGCCGGGCGCAGTGAGTTCTCTGCAATGTTATAGTTCAGGTTGTATGACACAGTAAAATCAACATTCTCACTTATATTGCTTGACAAATTCATTCCCCCGGTATACTGATATGAGTTGGTGATATTCTTCTGGTTGTTGATCAGCCCTGGCAACCGGGAGTAGGCTGCACCACCTGTCAGGTTTATATTACTTTTTATAAAACGTAATGGGAATCCATAAGATAATGAGGTGCGCACATTGGCCATCCCACCCAAATTAACCGGTTGACTGTACTGAGCCCCCCTGGGTAAAGAATAACCGTTTTCCAATACGGTGTCGGTCTGGGCAATGAATGTTGCGTTTCCAATAAAATCGTTGGTTACATTGCCAAAAACAAAAGCAAAGAAATTCGTCGATTTTTCCAGATTCACCCGGTTGTACCTGGAGGTGAAAAAATGGCTGAAACTCTGCCTCAGATCGGGGTTTCCGCTGCTAAGCAAAAGTGGATTGGAATTATCCACCACATCTTGCAGCTGGTTCACTGACGGCGCATTGGTAAATGTCCTGTACATCAGACGCAGTGATTCAGAGCGACTAAAGTTATAGGTAAAGTTCAGCATGGGGATGATGTTTCTGAAAGAATGATCAAGTTCTGCCTCGTAGGGTACAGTCTGGATGCTATTCAGATCGGCCTGCTGATAAGAAAGTTCTGCCAGAAAATTATAGTTTTCGCCCCTGAAACGGTATCCCAGCCCAAACCTGTTGGTAAGGTAACCGTTGGTCAGTTCACTTGACAGGTCATTTTCAAACAAACTGTATGATTCACGAAGGATGTCCCAGCTATTGGTCATCCGGTCAGAAGCATTGTCTGAATACGACAGGTTATATGTAAGTTGAAGCATGCCGCGCTCACTGATGGGTTCAGTGTATGTAAAATTTGAGGATAATCCATAGCTTTGGGTATTGGAGTCTGATTTCTGATCAACCAGGTCTTCAACAAAAATGGGTCCCTCATAAAAACCACTCAAGGCATCAAGAAAAGACAGGTATTCATTGTTGTTTACGTTCACATTCAGACGGGTAGATAAAGATCGGCCTTCGTCATTAAGCCTGACCCGATGTGTAATGGCATTGGAAAGGGAAAAACCATCCCATATCCTTTCAGAGCCGCTTAATGACTGGGTCAGCAAATCTTGTCCAATTAAAAAAGTGGCTGCTTCATTGGTGTTGAGTGATTCTGTATTCTGGAAACTGAATCTGGGTGTAATCAACAGGGTATGCTTATCATTGATATTGTAGTCGATACGGGCATTGAAGCGGTGATTCGAGTTGGTGCGTTCAGAGATGTTGTTTTCAACGTAGAATTGTGATGCACTCCCGTCAATAATATATTGACGATCACTAAGTTGCTCTGTATAATTTTTGGCCATGTTAAAAAAGTACGAACTATTCACATTGACCTTCTCACCCCAAATGTCTGTATAGTTCACACCCAGCGAATGGGTGGTGTTGTAACCCGATGATTGCCCGATCAGAAAGTCGCCCCGGTTAATAGAAGGCATACCACCACCTGAAGGCATTCCGCCCCGGCCTCCTGGTCTGCCTCCCCCCGAGCCCATACCACCGACTCTCGAGGTCATAAAGCCCGAGAGATCTTCGCTTGAAAAGTTTTGCTGGTTGATGTTATTGCTCAGCCCGATAATTGAAATGCGCCGCTGATCCATGAATAAATTGGTTACCAGGCCTGCCTGGTAACGTTCCTCATCTCCGTAGCCTGAATATACGCGACCAAACTGACCGCTGCGCCTGTCAAGACGGGTGACAATATTAATGGTTTTTACAGTCTGTCCGTCGTCAAATCCTGTTAGTTGGGCCTGATCACTAAGCTGATCAAATACCTCAATCCGTGATATCATTTCTGCGGGCAGGTTACGTAATGCGATACTGGGATCGCTGCCAAAAAACTCCTGCCCATCAACCAATACACGCTGAACTTCTTCTCCCTGAGCCCTTACCCCACTTGGGTCAACCACTATTCCGGGCATTTTTCTGATGAGATCTTCAGCCGATGCATCCGGGTTTGTTTTGAATGCATCTGCATTAAACTGTATGGTATCACCCCTTAACTGGGCCGTGATAACCTGACCAATCACCGTAACTTCATTAAGCATGGCCTCAGTCATCGATAACAGAATCTGCCCCAAATCGTTTATTTCATCTGTAGCCCTGACTTCAAGGTGGCCAGGCCTGTACCCCAGGTATGTAACACGCATATCATACCCCCCTCTGGGTAAACTTACAGTAAAGAAACCATTATCATTGGTAGCAGTTCGGACCACCCTGGTGGTATCGCGCATGCTGGTAAAACTTATATGGGCTCCGGGTAATGGGAATATTTCTGACTGATCAAGCACTGTACCTTGTACAGTAACGGGTAACATCTGACGTTCTCCGCTTCCCTGTTGTCGTTGTCCAAACATCGTCAGGGTTGAAAACAACATAATTGTAAACAAAATTCGCTTCATAATCAACAACTTATATTAGGGGTTTTAGTAAATTCAATCATTAGACAAAAATGTCATGCCATGGTTTAATCTGTCATTATTAATTTTTTGACCACACATTTCACTAAATTTGCAACTAAAGACAAGCTTAAGACAGATGGAAAAAATCAATACCAATATTTCCCGATATCTTGATTACCCCATATGGGAACTGGGTAATTCAACCCTTACCGCAGGATCTGTTTTATATTTTATCATTGGGATTGTCCTTGTATTCTGGCTGGCTTCAAGATTAAGGAAAATTCTTGTGAACCATGTGCTGATCAGGTACACCCCCGAAATTGGTGTCCGGCAGGCCATTGGGTCTATTGTAAGATATATATTCATTTTCCTGGGGCTGCTTATTATTTTTCAGACTGCAGGCATTGACCTGAGTGCCCTGACCGTACTTGCTGGTGCCCTTGGTATTGGTATTGGTTTTGGTTTACAGCATATCACCAATAATTTTGTCAGCGGAATCATTATATTGCTTGAAAGGCCGATCAAGGTTGGAGACAGAATCGCCATTGACAACACCCATGGGAGGGTGATCAAAATTTCGGCCAGGGCCACTACCATCCAAACCAATGACAATGTATCAATCATCGTTCCCAACTCTGAATTTATGCAATCACGTGTTATCAACTGGAGCCACCATGATCTGAAGATCAGATTTCGCATCCCTGTTTCAGTGGCTTACGGAAGTGACATCGACCTGGTTCAGCGTCTTCTTGTAGAGGTGGGTCTTGAAGACCCAAATGTGCTGAAAGATCCCTCCCCAGCCATCAGGTTAAAAGAATTTGGTGACAATGGCATTCACATGGAGTTGCTGGTCTGGACAAACACCCTGATGCACCGCCGAGGCAAATTTATCAGCGACCTGAATTTGGGAATTATCAAAAAATTTGAAAAACATGGGGTGCAGATCCCCTTTCCACAAAGAGATGTTTACATTAAAACAACTCCAGATATATCCTCCACAAATCAAAACACATGAAACTACCAAAAAAACGTGACAACGACTATTCAGCCGAGGCCATCAGGGAGAGGGTGAAGTTTCTATCCAAATTGAGTGGTCACAAACCCGAATACCTTACCAGCAGCGCCATTGACCCTGACCTGACCAGAGGTAATATCGAGAATATCATAGGTTTTGCCCAATTGCCTGTTGGTGTTATAGGGCCTCTACTTATTCATGGCGAACATGCCAAAGGGAATTTTTTTGTACCCATGGCCACTTCTGAAGGTGCACTTGTCTCATCATACAACCGGGGGGCACATGCCATCAGTTTATCTGGTGGAGTCAATGTGGTTGTGACAGCCGACAGCATACAACGGGCGCCCTATTTTGTTTTAGAAGATGTACATAAAGCCAAAGCTTTTTCGCAATGGATTGTGGAAAATTTCAGTCAATTGAAGGCAATTGCCGAAGGTACCACCCGGCACGGGAAATTAATCAAACATCACAGTTTTATACAAGGCCGTATGGTCATTGTCCGCTTCTATTTTTCTTCTGGTGATGCCATGGGTATGAATATGATTACCAAAGCATCACATGAGATTTGCAAATACATATCCACACATTACCCCATCATTGATTATGCCATTGAAAGCAATATGGCCGTTGATAAAAAACCGGCACATATCAACAGTATTCTTGGCAGGGGAAAATCATTGACTGCTGAAGTTTTATTGAAAGAAAAAATCATTTCAAGACTCTTGCATACCAACGCAAAAGCCATCAATGCCGCTTACCACAGGCAAGTGGCCGGAGGCCTTATTGCCGGTGCGTTGGGTTCAAATGGTCACCTGGCCAATGGCATTGCAGCCCTTTTCATGGCATGCGGTCAAGATCTGGCCAATGTCAGTGAATCATGTGTCGGACAAATCCATACTGAAGTTTCAGGAAAAGATCTTTACGTGTCACTGCGCCTGCCATCACTTGTAGTGGGAACAGTGGGCGGAGGAACTTCACTTCCGACACAAAGGGAGTGCCTTGAAATACTCGGTTGCTATGGTGAGGGGAAAGTGCATAAGTTTGCTGAAATCGTCACGGGCACATTACTTGCAGGAGAATTGTCGCTTGCCGCTGCAGTGGTAGCAGGAGATTTTGTAACAGCCCACGAAAAACTAGGCCGCAACAGACCTGACAGCAAGCCAAACTAACCACCACCCTCCAAAAAATAACAGGCCGGAACAACATAATGTCCGGCCTGTTTTTATATCAATCGCGCTGATATTTACATGTATCAGGTGCCCATAATCTGTCCAAAGAAGATGGCATTCATAAACAGTTTGCTGTTTCCAAACCAGAATGCCCTGAAATTGGGATTATGAATGAGTGATACCACTGTTCCCCGGCCTGTTCTGTTAATAAGAATTCCTGCTGAACCATCCATATGATGCAAATAAGGCTCCCATACATAGCCACTCATCAGTGAATTCTGCTTAAATATCATGGGGTTGGCAAATGGATTACTCCCTGGTTTTGCAGCATATGCACCGGATACATATACAGGCAATTCGCTGCGTCGGTATCCGTATGCCACGGGATGGGTAACGTCTATTTCTGTCAGGAATATACTTCCGGATATCCGCCTTGCTCCGCGGTAATCGCTTCTGTGCACATAGGGCAACATTTCAGGCTCTTCAATATCTGGGGTAGAGATGGTTTCCATATTGATAAAATCAGCCCTGTCAAGCCACGAATTAGCGTTCCCCAAGGCAACTATGGTTCCGCCTGAACGTGCCCAGCGCAGAAGTTCATCCCTGCCGGCATTACCCAAAGCGTTAAATGATCCCGACACAAGAACGATGACATTGTAACGGTTCAAATCGGTTGATGACATACGTTCAATTTCAACCATGGTAATGGGCATATCAAAGCGTTGGTCAAGCATATGCCAGACCTCTCCGGCCTCTCTACTGTTGGTTCCTGAACCGATGACCATAAGTATTTCGGGTTTCTGCAAGGATGCAAAACTGCCGCTTCCCAAATGAATCCCATCCTGAACCAGACTGGTATTTACCGAATAGATATCAATGCCAGCAAGTTCTGCAGCTTCTCTCACCCATGTGAACAATTGTCTTTCATCCACATCCTGGGTTTTGACCGGAACCATGATGCTGCCATAATTAAAATCTTTATCTCCGTCATTGAAGCGCATCACGAATTGCTGGGTGGCCACATGGGTACGAAGACCCTTGTTCTGCAAATAGTACAAAGCCTTGGGGGCATAATACTCATCCCACTCAAAAAGATAGGCCATTTGGGCTTCACCTCCGATAACACCGCCGGTGGGAAGCTCAACATTCTTCACCAACTGCCCTTTAAGTGTATTCAGTTGTCTGGTTGAGGTAATTTTTCCGTAAGGAATATTAAAAGCCAGGGGCTTGGTCCAGGTTGAAACATCGTAGAACAAACTGTCTTCGTAAGTCAGCATGGTTTCAAACATGGCCTGGATCAACCTGTATTGAGGCTGTTTTAAAGGAATCAGCCAGGCACTGCCTGGTTTAAAGTCATTGCCGTCAACACTGACTTGCTGGCCAATTTCGAAGAAATCAATCTGATGGGTTTCGAGTATGTCTAACAGGTGATAATTTCTACCCTGATCGTATGCATCACCAAATATATATGCCTGAAAATCTTCTCTTTCGGCTTCTTCAATGGCCGAACTGTAAAACCACCTCAAATGGTTGAGCAATGTCTCACGCATTTGCAGACCTGCCTCAATGCTTGACATAGAAACCACAACCTGGTTTCGGATTGTCTGGGCAAAATCCAGCAGGCCGTGAATGGTCTCCTGCTGATGTCCGCGACTTGAAGCTTGCTCAAACAGAATACCGATACTTCCCTGTACATCAGGGTAAGTCGATCCCTTTCCATAGTAAAAATCATCAAACCCCTGCTGCATATAGTACGTCTGACCAATATTATCAAAGGCAGCTGCATGGAACATGGCCACATCTTTTGTCAACTCATCGGTACGTCGTGGTGTACGGGGGTGTACCCTCAGGGGCTCACCTGGCTGAAAAAAGAAAGTAGAGTTTGAACCAAACTCATGATGATCTGTATTGATATTGGGTTTCCACTGATGGTAGGCCAGAACCCGGCCCTTGCTTTCAGGGTGCTGAACAGGCAGCCAGTCTCTGTTCAGGTCAAACCAGTAATGGTTGGTGCGTGAACCCGGCCATACATCACGAAACTCCCTGCTGTTGGGGTCAGGATTCAGGGTGCGGCTTTTATGCCTGTTCACCCAACTTGCAAATCGGTCTTGACCATCAGGATTCAATGAAGGGTCAATCACGATGATCATATTGTCAAGAATCTCCTGTACTTTGGCACTTTGACCTGCTGCCAGGTAATAGGCAACCAGGGGTGCAGCATTATGTGAACTTGGTTCGTTTCCGTGAACCCCATATCCCAGGCGAACCACTGCGGGCATATTGCTCACATCCATACCAGCTGATCTGGTCGGATCAGTAAGCGCCAGATGGTTATCCCTGAGTGTCTCCAGATTTCGCTGATTCTCTTCAGAGGTGATTACCACGTGAACAAGGGGTCTGAACTCATGCGAACGGGCGTATTCGTAAAGAACTACCCTGTCTGATGTTTCAGCAAGTTTTTCCATGTATTGAACCAGCAAGGCATGGTGTAAATGCCATTCACCGATTTGAAATCCAAGAAAATCTTCAGGACTTGGAACCCGCCTGTCGTAAGTGATATCATCAAGAAAATACGTCAAAGGCCGCTGTGCACTCAGGTTATTCTGACATACAACACCAAGCAGAAGCAGCAAGACAAAAATACTGCCAGTTAATTTCTTCATAAGTAATAGGAGTTTGTTATTTGGTTAATGAATGGAATGATCTTTCAGCTTGTTCTGTAGTTGACAAATATAAACTAAAATTGATATTTGCAAAAACCCTTACCCCCGTAAACACCAGTATACAAGGGAGTTTCAGCGATGCGCATCATACTTGGTCGAAGCCGAAACCCTATTTCGACCAATGAACCTGGCCTTTGGGCGACCATTCAGAAATTTTTATTTTTTTTAAGCAGGAAAGAAAAAAAATGTAAGGCTGGTGCCTTATAAACCCAGTATCTCTGCAATACTATGAAGTTCTGCATTAATGGGTCGATTGTATTTGATGGTTTTTTCAAGTGATGTGAAGGCGATTTGCCTGTTCATTGATCCTACCATCACACCCCTGCGGCCATCAAGTAAAGCCTTAACCGACTGAAAGCCCAAACCACTGGCAAGCACCCTGTCATACGCCGATGGAGCGCCACCACGCTGAATATGCCCCAGTATCGACACCCTTACATCATAATCAGGAAAGCGCTCAGTGATCTTTTTTGCAACCTCATTTGCACCACCAAAATCGTCTCCTTCAGCAACGATGATTATACCAGAACCTTCTTCTTGTGTTCTTCCTTTTTCAATAGAATCAAGCAGGTCTTCGATAAAGGTTTTCGCCTCAGGGATCAGTATCTTCTCAGCCGCTGTGGCAATGCCGCTGCGCAAAGCAATAAAGCCCGCATCCCTGCCCATAACTTCAACAATAAATATCCGGTCATGTGAATGGGCCGTATCTCTGATTTTATCAACCGCTGAAACAACTGTATTTACAGCAGTATCATAACCAATTGTATAGTCTGTTCCATAAAGATCATTGTCGATAGTTCCAGGCAGGCCAATCACCGGAAAGTCAAATTCTTTCCCAAACAACCTTGCACCGGTTAAAGTACCGTCACCTCCGATAACAACCAATCCACCCAAACCATGTTTCAGGATATTTTCATAGGCCTTTTTGCGACCTTCTTTGGTTTCAAACTCTTTGCAGCGGGCACTTTTTAAAATGGTACCTCCCCTGTGAATAATATTGTACACATCCTGGCTGGCAAGGGGTTTGATCAAATCATTGATCAAACCATAATACCCTTTATAAATACCAAAAACCTCAACACCAAAATGTGCGCCAGCTTTCACCACCGCCCTGATGGCCGCATTCATGCCCGGAGAGTCTCCGCCTGAGGTCAGTACGCCGATTTTTTTTATACTTTCCATTGCTTCTGCTTTAATTGGTTACTTTCTGCCGATAGTACCTGGCCCTTTCATCATCCTGGAATCTTTCATAAATATTTGCCAGGTAACTGGCGTATTCGCTCCTTTGTTCCAGGGCATAAAGACGTTTAAAGTAATCAAGTGCGATATGAAGGTCAGTATTTATAACCTCAAGCGCCCTAAGCAAAATGGCATATTGCCTGTGTGTCCTGTTTTGTTCATAAACCGCCATCTCTTCACGGTATCTGCTGTCGGCCATCCTGAAATGCTTTTTCGCCAGCCAATCAAGCGCAGTGATATTCTCAGCATTGAGCCCAAGCAGATGCTCTGCAATTTCTGTTAGTTTATCGTTAAAACCCAGGGCACGGTTAACCATGAAATACCCTGTAAGCAGGTCTTCTTCCTGATACCTGCTGCCGGGCAGCTCACTCCATAAGCTGTGGGCCTGGTCCCAGTTCATGCTCTCTACCAGTGTTTCAAACAACCTCACCCTTGCATGTAGTGCATCATCCCCGCGGGGATAGCGTTCAAGGTATCTTTCCAGATTTGTAATCTCCCTCGACAAATTGTCAACTTTCTTGTATGCAAGTGCAAGTGTGAAGAAGGTCTCTGGTGTAGCATCATCGGTATGCCTTGCCAGCTCAAGGTATTCAACGGCCATTGAAGTGTGGCCAAGCTCAAAGGCCAATATACCAGCCCGGTTATAAATGCTGCCTTCTGTCTCCATTCCCCTCTCCTGCTGAGCCTTTATCAACTCTTCATATGCCAGCAGGGCTTCATGCCTGTCTCCAAGCTCATCAGCCGCCAAAGCAGCCGAAGACAATTCATCAATATGCTGAACCGTTGAACAACCATTGATTGTAAAAATCAGAATAATTATAAGTGGAATTCGTGTTAATCGCATAAATATCATTTTACTGTATCGTGAACAAAGTGGCAAAAATACGGATTATTTCGCGGAGACAAGCCATGATTTTCGTATCTTGTATATTGTTGGGAGGCACAATAATCATTCCAACCTTTTTGCCGCTACTTACGTCTGTATTGTAAGTAATCAAGGGTAACACATATATACACAACGTGAAAACCACACCCATATTCAGCATATTGACACTATTGCTTTTGATGGTGTCTTGCGAAACGATCTTTGACCCACCTAACGACAAATTACCTGCCCGGCTTGGTTTTTCATTTGCACTTCAAACACACCAGATTGAATCAGATAAATCAGTTGAAGACGCAATGTTTAACAATCAGGTCAATGGTTTCATATTGGAGCAGGGACAAATTGTGGTAGAAAATATTTCATTTGACGGCCGAAGGGGTGAAGGCTTGAATGATGTCTTCTTTATCTCTGATTTTGACCAGCCCTATCACATTAACCTGGCCGGAGAGGCCGTTTTGCCGGGTATTTCATTCGATATACCGCAAGGGATCTACCCCATGATTGAAATAACCCTTCACCTGGGAACAGAACAACAGCCAGCAATTGTTATGGAGGGACTGTTTCACAGGGGCATTGCCCAGTCAATTCCCGTCAGATACGAATACAACTTTACCGAACAGGTTCGTATTCGGGCAGCATCAGGGCAGGGTGCCCAACAATTGGTTTTTTCAAGAGATGAATCAAAAATTGCTTCGGTGGTTTTACAATCAGAATCGCTGCTAAGGCTGGTGAACTTTGGTATGATCATGCAGGCAGAAACTGTCATGCTCAATGGGCAAGAAGTACTACTTATAAATGAAAACACAAACCCGTCTATATACAACAGCATTTCAGCCCGACTACAACAAGCTTTTACGCTGATAATAGAATAAGGCTTGTTATATGGTACAGAAAGACCTGTATACCGAAAAAGAGATTGTTGCCGGTTGCGTCAAACATGAAAGACGCTTCCAGGAAATACTTTACCGTATGCATGCCAGAAAAATGTACGGCATTTGTCTTGGGTATGCCGGTGAAAGACAACTGGCCCAGGACATGCTCCAGGAGGCATTTATAAAGGTGTTTCGCAAAATAGATCAATACAAGGGAAGCGGCTCCCTTGAAGGCTGGATAAGAAAAATAGTCACCAATACGGCCATTGATATACTCAGAAAAAATCCGGTAGCAGGAGAGTTCTTTTCAGACGACCTGATGGTTATTCCTGACTCAACCAAGAACAAAGCCCTGTCTGATATGGAAACTAAAGATCTGCTTGCGCACATTGCCAGACTTCCGGAGGGAGCAAGGGTTATTTTCAATCTCTATGCACTTGAGGGTATGACGCACCAGGAGATCGCTGACAAGCTTAATATCTCATCCGGCACGTCCAAATCACAATACAGCAGGGCAAGATACCTTTTGCAGCAATGGGTCGATGAACCAAATTGAAAAAAATGGACTTTAACAACTGGTATAAAAATCAAATAGAATCAAATCAGGAATATCCGCCTGACAAGGTTTGGGAAGAAATTCACAACACCCTTGATATTGACCTTGTCTGGAGCAAACTTGACAAGGAAGTTCCCGTTGCCTCTTCCCAAAAAACCAAATGGGCAATAGCGCCTTTTGTGTCTATCGCGGCCACATTGGCATTTTTCATGGTTACAGCTTCCATCTTGCTGTTACTCAATTTCAGGAGTAACCAGCAAAGCACAGTGCTTGCAGGCGAAACTGAAATACCGGTTTTTATGCAATCAATCGGTATCTCTGAGGTTTTGACCAGACAACCCAGCTCAGATCTGGCCCTGGCCAGCCGATCACTACCCGGCAGCCAAAGTGTTCCTGCAGCCATGCGTGTCAGCCCCATGACTTCACGCTATCCTCTCATTGCCACACTTGTTTCATTTGCTCAACCGGTAATGATTACCAGTGATGCTGTACAACCATCTGCCGAAAGCAGGCTTTACACTTCAGATATTTTCAGTGATGACCACGAAGATGCCATAACACCCGTTCGCTCATTTTATGTTGGAATGTCAGGACAACTTGCCAACACATGGCTGCTGAACAGCAAAACCATTGGCGGATTGCAAATGTATGAAACCACCTCTACACTTGCATCCTATGGCGAATCATTCGGATTTATTGCGGGAAAAGGCATCAGCAATCGCATACACCTTGAAATGGGCCTGGATATCATATCCAGAAAACAACAAAGGTATCATGAGTATATACATGGCAGGTTTGTTGAGACCCGGCTAAATATGGACTACACCAAGCTAAGCATTCATGCAGGCTGGAACATATCACCCAATAGCCCCTTCAGCCTGGTGGCCGGGATGTATTCAGCCTACCTGCGTGGCGCCGAATTTGCCATAAACGGACAAAGTAACGATGTGAGGCTTGACTACCGTCGCATGGATTACGGGCTACTTGTTGGTTTTGAGTTCTCCAGGCCGGTGTTAACAAATCTGCAAATGGGTGCTGGCTTTTATAGTCATTATGGACTGACCAACATTTTTTCAGGCAACCAATCCATTCCACGGAACATGGGACAGACTCAGTTGCTTTCATTCCATGCAGGGCTTCACCTGCGCTACCATCTCAAATAGTTACCCATTCATTTTTAGGTTGTTATCTGATCCATTCCAACCCTAATCCGTTTTTCAACGTCTCATAGATGTATATCAATATTTTTATTCACTAAAATTGATTCGCCCTATGATCAGATTTGGAAAAATTGCAGTAATTGCAATAAGTATATTAGTAGCTATGGTTTCTTGTGAAAGAGATTCCGATCCGGCAGAGAACGCTGGCATGATTAAATTGTATTTAACGGATGCACCCCTTGATACAGATGGTATCACAGGAGTGTTTATAACCTTCACAGAGATCCATTATCACACGCCAGACAACAGCTGGCAAGTATTTGATGAATTCGATGAACCCGTAACAATTAATCTTTTGGATCTGACCAGGGGAGAAACAGAATTGTTGGGATTCTTTGAATTACAACCAGGAACCTATACCCAGTTACGCTTCATGCTTGAGGCACCGGAGCGAGGCCAGGGCCCCCCTTTCACACCAGGTGCGTACCTGGAATTTGAGGATGGTTCAACACAAAATTTATTTGTTCCCAGCGGTTCAGCATCAGGGTTTAAAGCCATCGGACGTTTTGACGTACCCGCTAACGGCATAATTGAAGTTACCGCCGACTTTGATGTACGCAGATCAGTTGTAAGAGCAGGAAACTCGGGCAAATACATACTCAAGCCTACCATCAGATTGGTTGCAAATGATCAGGCCGGCAGAATTCGGGGTGAAGTTCTGAATATTCCTGACAATATGGGTGTTGTAGTATACGCATACGAATCAGGAACTTATACAGATTCCGAAGCAGATGAACCAGGAGATGAAGAAATCAGGTTCTCCAATGCCGTCAACAGTGATATGGTTTCAGCTGACAATCAGTACCACATTGATTTCTTACTGGCAGGTTATTATGACCTTGTCGTTGTTGCCACTCAAAACGGAGAATTTTTCGAAGTACTGGGGCTGGTAGAAGAGGTAGAAGTAGTGGCAGGACAAACCACCACCCTTGACATTGACATTGAAGAACTATAGGCAAGCTTAATGGCTTTGGCGGGTTTCTTTTAATGAATAGCCCAGCCTGAGCAAATTTTCTGGCTTTACATATTCCTTCAGCTTATTCTCCGGAATAAGCTGAAGTTTTTTATTGGCACCCTCAATGTCGAGGTTTTGGGTTTTCATAACTTCTGCCAGTAGACCGGCTTCATTATATCCTATGAGCGGGATCAGCGAAGTAGCTACTGATGGGTTATGCAACAGCTTTTGAAGGGATACTTCATTTTTCACTTCAACGCCTTCTTTAAGCATCATTGCAAGTGCATCACCGGCATGGATGAGCAGCTTCAGGCTATCCAGCATGGCATGGCCAATGAATGGCAGATAGGCATTCAGATCAAGACATGACTGGCCGCAAAGAGACGATACCAGCACATCATTGCTGTATATTTTATGCGATATACCAACCACAAACTCAGGAATAACCGGATTGACCTTGCCAGGCATGATGCTGCTCCCGGCCTGAAACGGCTTTAGCACGATCTCTGCCGGTCCTGACAATCCTGATGAAAGTAAGCGGAAATCAGAAGAGATTTTTTCAAGGTTTACTGCATAGGCTTTGAGAATTGCATGTACCTCAACCAACGAATCTACGTTTTGTGTTGTATCAGTGAGATTCTCTCCCCTTGAAACAGGAAGATTGGTAAGTTTCTGCAATCTTGATACCACCTCCATGATATAAAACCGGGGGATAGCCAAACCACTGCCGGTAGCTCCGCCACCAAGGTTGACCACTTTAATCCGCTCAAAGCATTTTGAAACCCTCCACCAATCTCTTGACAAGGCTTCATTATAGGCACCAAACAGCATTCCGAATGATGACGGAACTGCCGGCTGCATCTGGGTATATGCGATCCTTAAGACATTGCGGTGTTTTTGTTCAAGCAATTCCATGGCTTGCCTAAGCCTGTTAACCGATTCTTCAAGCCCTGTGAGCAGCTGCATGATGGCAACCTTCAGAGCCGTGGGTACCACATCATTGGTGCTTTGAAACAAATTGGCATGCTCCAGGGGATGCACCTTATCATACTGACCTGGTTTCAATCCCATATTTTTCAATGCAACATTGGCCAGAATTTCATTCACATTCATATTGATACTTGTACCCGCACCTCCCTGATTTGCAGGTACAATAAAATGATCAAAATATCTACCCGAAGCCACCTCTGATGCAGCATCCCTTAAAAATTCAAATACCCGGGCATCTTCCAGGCCGTGAGGCAACTGGTTTTCATTTATTGAGGATATGGCCGCAGACCTGAGAGATATAATTGTCTGGTAAGCTGCCAGTTTTACCATACCCATGGCCTTGTACCACTCATGATGAAATGGACTTTGGTCAGGAAAATTGCGGGATGCCCGCCAGGCATGAATACCATATAATGCATCTTCAGGAATGCTGACCTGTCCAAGGGCATCTGTTTCTTTTCTCATGTGATTTATGGTTTATTCAAAGATAATGCATTTGACCGCAAATTATTTGTCTTTGAAATAAACCTTTTGCATGATGTATTGTTTATGGAACAAGTATTTAAATTCCAATCCTATAAAAAATCGGTTTATGGAGAACAACTACATTTATCTCATCCCCGTTATCGGCGTCATCGCTTTGCTGTTTACCCTGTCACGCGCCTTGTGGATCAAAAAACAACCAAAAGGCAATGACAAGATGATCAAAATAGCCGGCTATATCTCAGATGGAGCGATGGCGTTCATTAAGGCTGAATACAAAATTTTATCCATTTTTGTTCTTTCAATTGCCATCATACTGGCACTCGCCACCGGAACAGAAAACTCATCACCACTGGTGGCTCTTTCATTTGTCATTGGAGCCCTTAGTTCAGGATTGGCTGGTTATATCGGGCTTAAAATCGCAACCAAAGCTAACGTACGTACAACCAATGCAGCCAGAACAGGTTTGAATCCTGCATTGCGGATTGCTTTTGCCGGTGGCAGTGTCATGGGGCTTGCGGTGGTAGGATTGGGAATACTGGGTCTGAGTTTATTATTCATACTGTACTCATCTCTTTTTGGTGTTGACAGTATCAGCAGTGTAAACAAAGTACTGACCGTGGTAACAGGATTTTCTTTTGGTGCTTCATCCATTGCACTGTTTGCCAGGGTAGGCGGTGGTATCTTTACCAAAGCAGCCGATGTGGGAGCTGACCTTGTAGGTAAGGTAGAGTCGGGTATACCAGAAGATCACCCCTTGAATCCTGCCACAGTGGCCGACAATGTGGGTGATAATGTGGGTGACGTGGCGGGTATGGGAGCCGACCTTTTTGAGTCATATGTGGGTTCTATGATCGCGGCCATGGTTTTGGGTGCAGCTTTTCTGACCGCCAGTTATACAGATGCTTTTAACGGGCTTTCACCTGTTATACTTCCGCTGTTTCTGGCAGGGGCTGGTATTATTTCATCCATAGCCGGTACGTTTTTTATCCGTGTTAAAGAAGGCGGGAACCCCCAGAATGCACTGAACGTGGCGCAACTGGTTTCGGCCTTTATCATGGTGGTTGCCTCCTATTTCCTAATAACCAATATTCTCCCGGAAACATTCTTGTTTACCGATCTGCTTTATGGCGGTGTTGAACGAGAGGTTACTTCATTCAATATCTTTCTTTCATCCTTTATTGGCTTGCTGGCCGGACTGGTCATCGGGTATTCAACCGAGTTTTTTACCGGAACCGACTACCTTCCCGTCAGGATTATTGCCAGACAATCTACTTCAGGGGCTGCCACAAATATCATAAGCGGATTGGGAATCAGCATGCTCTCTACCATTATTCCAATTCTTACCATAGCTACGGCCATTGTTCTGGTGTTCCACCTGGGCGGGCTGTATGGAATTGCCATTGCTGCAGTAGGAATGCTTTCAAACCTTGGCATCCAACTGTCTGTTGATGCCTATGGTCCCATATCAGATAATGCAGGTGGTATAGCAGAAATGTCTGAACTGCCTCCAGAGGTGAGAGAACGCACCGATAAATTAGATGCGGTTGGAAACACAACAGCTGCCATAGGAAAAGGTTTTGCCATTGGTTCAGCAGCATTGACTGCCCTGGCATTGTTTGGTGCCTATATGACTGCTGCAGGTATCACCTCAATAGATGTCTCAAAATCAACTGTCATAGCGGCCGTGTTTGTGGGAGCCCTGCTCCCCTACGTATTCTCGGCCCTTACCATTAAAGCCGTCAGTGATGCTGCACAATCAATGATCGAAGAAGTTCGCCATCAGTTTAAAACCATAGCACCACTTAAAGCGGCCCTTGAGATCATGAAGAAAAACAGTGGCAAGGCTGTAAATGAATGGGACCAATCAGATGTTGACATAGTAAATGCTGCCGAAGGCACACCTGACTATGGTCGCTGTGTAACGATTTCAACCAAAGCAGCACTGCGTGAAATGATACTTCCCGGGGTAATTGCTGTAACCGTTCCTGTTATTGTGGGTCTGAGCCTTGGTGCGGAGGCCCTGGGTGGGATGTTGGCAGGTGTAACCATATCAGGGGTTTTGCTGGCTATTCTGCAGTCAAATGCAGGTGGTTCATGGGATAACGCCAAAAAACTCATCGAAAAAGGCATCACACACAACGGACAGGAATACGGCAAGGGATCAGAAGCCCACAAAGCATCAGTGGTCGGCGACACAGTGGGTGACCCCTTAAAGGACACCTCCGGGCCATCTCTGAATATACTGCTCAAACTTGTTTCAATCGTGGCACTTGTTCTGGCCGGTTCAGCTTTTTAATGCAGGTGGTGTTTGTCGTTGAAATGTGTAAATATTGTAAGCATCTTGTGCCAAAATGTAACATCATGTTCAAATTATATTTCATATCTTTATACAAGACAATTACTCACTAAAACAAGCCATTATGAGAACAATGCTACTATTTTTGTCGATTTGTTTACTTATTCCATTGAGTGGGCTAACGCAAAATGAAACCAATAAATGGGCTCTGGGCTTCATTGGTGGAAAGAACGAGTACAAAGGTGACCTGACCAATGCATTTTTCGATCTGAATAAAGCCTTTTACGGCTTTGGAGGGGTAACCATTAACCGATTTCTTACTCCCAGTTTTGACCTTAGGCTAGAAGGCACCCGGGGTCATTATGGCCGCCGAAAAGATTGGCAACAAGATTTTCGCGGGTACAAGAACGATGTAACCCTATTGTTTGCCTATAAATTGAACAATGGATATATTTTAAGTCAGGATTCCTGGTTTGCTCCGTCCATTGTGGCCGGACCAGGTATTGCATTTTATGGCGTTGTCGATGATGAAGATCACCGAATCGACGATGAAGGAATTGACATCTTGCTTGGTGCCGGGTTAAGTTTGAAGTTTCAGTTCAGCCGAAGACTGGCCTTACAGCTGCAGTCAACAGCCAATTTTCCCAACAGCAGTAAAAGAGACCTGATCGACAGTGATGACAATGACAGGTATTTGAAGCACAGTGCCGGGTTTATTTTCACCCTTGGCAGGCCTCCTGTTGAAGAAGTTCCTGTTGAGGTAGTTGACCATGAGGCCGAAAGACTCCGCCGTGAAGCTGAAGAGGCAAGAAGACGCGCTGAAGAAGCTGAAAGGCAAAGGCTCGAAGAGCAAAGAAGAGCTGAAGAAGCCAGAAGGCAAGCTGAAGAGGCTGAAAGACTAAGACTTGAAGAAGAAAGAAGACAAGCTCAACTGGCAAGGGAACAAGCACAGGAAGCACTTAATCCTGAAATATCCTATGTACAGTTCGACATTGACCGTTATAACATCAAGCCGGCGTATCACAGTATTCTGGACAATGTTGTACAGTTCATGAGAGAAAATCCGGGCATTCGTATTGTCGTTGTTGGTCATACTGATATTACGGGGCCTGCAGAATATAACATCGGTCTGTCACAAAGACGTGCAGAATCAGTAAAAGCATACCTTGTCAACAAGGGGATCGATCCTTCCAGGCTTACAATTCGGGCACTTGGTGAAAGTAATCCAAGAGCAACCAATGATACTGAACAAGGAAGGACACTGAACCGCAGGGTTGAGTTCCGGGTGCAAAATTAAACAAGGCGCATTCGGTTTATTGTAATTGCATTAGGCGTGCATATACAGAAGGTTGCTGATTATTCAATGAATAACAGCAACCTTCTGTATATTTGCATTATCGAATATGCGCCAATATGCAATTGCTGAAAACCATCATCGTCGTGCTTTACCTTATTCTGCCAGGCTACACTGTCAGCGCCGATAATTCCAGGTGGCTTTCAGCCGGTACAGGTGCAGGTTTTGTACAAACTCAAGATCAGGGCTTTTCACCACTCATATATGGTGGCCTTCAGTGGACTTCAACCATATCTTATCACAAAGAGTCTTTAAACAGCCAGACATCTCTGAACTTTCAGTATCTGACCGGGCAAATGACCACATCCAAAACCCATGTCATGCAATCGGCCATGGATCATGCAGCCATGATTGTTACCGCCGGACATACCCGGCGAATTTCAAAAATTTCAGACGATAATCGGATCATAAAGGTGGGGAGCATGCTCTCGACTCAATATACCAGCAAGCTACATCATAAGTTCCGTAACAGCGAAAGGCAAAACTATTTATTAAGCCAATTCTCACTGCAATTATCTTTACTTCAACACATCAAGGTATCCGACCGTACTTTCTGTATTGAGGCCGATGTAAACTTTCCTTTGCTGGCATATGTTGTACGTCACTCCTATTCTTATCCACTGCCTGAAGGTTGGCTGGGTAATACACCACAGCGTTTCTCAACCTATATCACAAATGGCCGGTTTCTCACCTGGCCTGATTATTCAGGTTTGGGGATCTATGCAGGATTAACCCGAACAATAATTAATGGACATGCAATTGGCCTGGGGTACCAATGGCAATATAACCAGCTTACTGTGTTAAACCCATTGAAATCAGCCAGCCATCAGCTGGTGGTGAAAACAATGTTCAGTTTTTAGATCGACTATGAAAGCCGGGAAAAAACATTTTTTCATTTTAGTGGTACTGGCCTTGCTGGGTGGTGCCTGTGAAAAAGTATGGATGGATGATCTGGCCAGTGATGATCCTGTAAAAAATTTTGAGTATCTATGGAAAACCCTTGATGAAAAATATGTTTTTTTTGAATACAAAGACATCAACTGGGATAGCATCTACCATGAGTTTCGACCACAGGTAACCCATGCCATGAAACAGGAAGATTTCTTTTACCTGATGGATGATCTGCTTTTTCTCATGAAAGACGGGCATGTAAACCTGTATAGTCAGTTTGGATCTTCACGCAGTCATACCTGGTTTATGGAGTCACCACTGAATTTTAACCGCACCAATATTTTCCAGACCTATCTGGGTATAGATGCCAGCCATTCAGGGCCGTTTGTCTCACAGGTCATAGATTCTGTTGCCTATATCTATTATGAAAGTTTTTCTTCAGAAATAAAGGCCAATGATATTGATGCACTGATCAGGGATTATTCTGATCTGAATGGAATCATCATTGATGTCAGGAGCAATGGCGGGGGCAGCAGCCGCAACGGCAGGATACTGGCGTCAAGGTTTGCAGATAAAACCAGACATGTCTCGAACCATTTGTACAAAAGAGGACCCGCTCATGACGACTTTCATGAACCCTTTGCTCAGTACCTTTCACCTGAAGGTGCCCAACAATTTTTAAAACCGGTGGTGATTCTCATGAACAGGTTTTCATATAGTGCTACAAATGATTTTATTTTAAAGATGAGCGCCTTGCCCCATGTAACGCTTATGGGTGACAAAAGTGGAGGGGGAGGCGGAATTCCGGTCGATAAGGAACTCCCAAATGGATGGTTGTTAAGGTATTCTGCTACCATGACCCTCGACCCTGAAGGTTTCAATGTTGAGCACGGCATTCAGCCAGATGTCCGGATCAATTTAAGGGTCAGCTTTGAGGTACACGGCCGCGATAACATTCTGGAGTACGCCATACGTTACATCAATGAAAGCAGCCCATAAACACATGCCTGCCACAAACACATCCGATATTCTCATCGCCCCGTTCAGGGGTATTACCGTTAAGGCTTACCGAAATGCATTGTCAAGACACTTTGGATACTTTAATGAGGCATATGCCCCATTTGTCAGTGGAATTGGAGAACATAAGATCAGCCCTGGAAAGCTGGCAGATATCCTCCCATATGAAAGCATGCTTTCACCCACAGTACCACAAATTATTGGAAACAATGCCAAAGAAATTATCCTGTATGCCAAAGCTATTGAAGATGCGGGTTTTGATCACCTGAACTGGAATTTGGGTTGCCCCTTTGCCCGCATTGCCAACAAAAAAAGGGGATGTGGTATGCTGCCATATCCGGCAGAAATTGATCAGATACTTCATGAAGTTTATCCAAATATCAGCATCAACCTATCCATTAAAATGCGTCTGGGGTACAAAGATGCCTCAGAAATCGGGCAGGTACTGTCTGTTCTGAATGCATATCCCCTTAAGCATATAATCCTCCACCCGCGAACCGGGCTTCAGGCATACGGCGGACAAGCCTCAACAGATGCTTTTCTTGAAGCAACCACGCGCACCCAACATAAGCTGATCTATAACGGAGATGTTTTTAACCTCTCCCGATATAATCAGCTAAGGGAGTTGCTGCCCGATGTGAGCAGCTGGATGCTGGGACGCGGAGTACTGATCAACCCTTTTCTCCCTTCAGAGATCAGGGGGGTTATATACAGTGACCAGCAAAAAAGGAATATATTAGGTGATTTCCACCACGAACTTTGGTCATATTACATGTCATCAGGTCAGGAAAAAAGAAGCCTGGGCATGCTTAAAGCCATCTGGTATTATATGGCAGGTGTTTTTTCAAATGGATCAGATGTCTTTAAACGCATCAAGCGGGCAAAAACCAGGCATACATATACGGAGTCAATCGCTTTTGCCTTAGAACAGGCTTTTGCTTCAGATCAGGAGCTTGAATCATATTTCAAGAAATTATCCACAAAGTTCTAGATACAGAAAAGTATCTCCATAGTTTGCTCATGTGAAAAAAATCCCGTTATTTTACGGGGTTTTGAAGCACGTATAAATACACCAATTCCCTATATCCGACCGCATGGGCACAACCACCAGGAGACCCAAACTCATAGAGGCCTTAATTCCAGTTATATTCCTCACTGCGCTAATCTCTATCAATGTTTTCATATTTGGAGATGATGCCCTGGCCGGGTCAAACCAAATAGTCCTGATTCTTTCAGCAGCCATGGCCGCCATTGTTTCAATCAGGCTAGGCCACCAGTGGGAAACATTGCATAAGGGTATTGTCAAGGCCATTGGCTCAGCTATGTCTGCCATACTCATACTGCTTCTCATCGGATCTCTGGCAGGCACCTGGCTGCTCAGCGGCATTGTGCCGTCTATGATATATTATGGCCTTCAGATACTGAATCCAACCATATTTCTTGTGGCTGCATGTATAGTGAGTGCCATCGTTTCACTGGCCACAGGCAGTAGTTGGAGTACGGTTGCAACCCTTGGCGTGGCATTGCTTGGTATAGGACGGACCCTGGGTATACCTGAAGGAATCATTGGAGGCGCCATCATATCAGGAGCTTATTTTGGAGACAAAATGTCACCGCTTTCAGATACAACCAACCTGGCACCCGCCATGGCTGGCACTGATCTTTTTACCCATATCCGTTACATGGCATGGACAACGGTTCCCTCTATTACTATTGCACTTATCTTATTCACCATCATTGGGCTGACTCGTTCACAAGACGGTGTAATCAACGACATACAACCGGTTCTGCAGGCCATCAAGGGAACTTTTTTTGTATCACCGGTGCTTTTTCTTGTACCCGCACTTGTCATAACCTTAATCATACGGAAAGTACCCGCCCTGCCTGCCTTGCTGGCCGGAACCCTTGCAGGTGCGCTTTTTGCCCTGATCTTTCAGCCACATATTATTGAACAGGTAAGTGGCATGGATGACAAATTCCATATTGCTGCCTACATTGCCATCATGAAGGCCATGTACACCGATATCTCTATAACAACCGACCATGAAATGGTAAACAGCCTGCTCGAAACCGGGGGCATGAGTGGGATGCTAAATACTGTCTGGCTCATTATCTGTGCCATGATTTTTGGCGGCATTATGGAGTCAAGCGGCCTGCTGAAACGAATCACCGAGTCTGTCATCAAACTGGCACACAATACGGGCTCATTGGTAGCCTCCACTGCCGGAACCTGTATTTTCTTCAACCTTACAGCCAGCGATCAATACCTGGCCATTGTGGTTCCTGGCCGCATGTTTGCCGACACATACAAAAAAAGGGGGTTAAAACCGCAAAACCTAAGCCGCACACTTGAAGACAGTGGTACGGTAACTTCGGTTCTTGTACCCTGGAATACCTGCGGTGCAACACAATCAACCGTTCTTGGCGTATCAACCCTGGCCTTTCTCCCCTACGCATTCTTTAACCTTATCAGCCCTTTCATGACCATATTATTCGCCTACCTGAATATCCGTATTGCAAGATTCAAAAAAGGTGAAAAGCCTCCCCAGCCATGAAAAAGATACATCTGTCAGTAAGCAATGACCTTTATACTGACCAACGGGTGAACAGGGTGTCACAGACCCTTCACGCGATGGGATTCCAGGTCAGCCTGACAGGTGTTATGAGGCCCGACAGCAAGGCTTTCAATCAACCACATGCCAGCATAAGGCGTTTACGACTTTTATTCCAGAGCGGATTCCTTTTTTATGCAGAGTATAACCTGCGTCTGTTTTTTTATCTGCTCACCGCCAAATACCAGTTGCTTGTTGCCAATGATCTGGACACCCTGCTTCCCAACTACCTGGCTGCCCGAATCAAGGGTATCCCACTCATATACGACAGCCATGAGTATTTCACAGGTTCACCTGAACTCAGAGACCGGCCAATTGTTAAATGGTTCTGGAAAACCCTCGAAAAATGCCTTATCACAAGGCAGAAACATATGATCACCGTAAATGATTCCATTGCCGCATTGTATGAAAAAGAATACGGAATCAAAGCGGTAGTAGTGAGAAATCTGCCCTACTTCAAAAAGCCTGTATCAAGAATTCCTGCCGACGAACTAAGCCTGCCGCCACTGAAAGACTTTATAATTCTTCAGGGTAGCGGGATAAATATGGAAAGGGGGGCAGAAGAGCTTTTGCTTGCCATGCATCCACGTTACGGACTAAAACATGTTGTATTACTGATTATCGGATCTGGCGATGTGCTACCGGCCCTTAAAAAAATGGCTGCTGAAGAACAACTGCATGATAGTGTTTTATTTTTTGACAGGATGACTTCTGAACTTCTGCACGAATACACATCTCATGCCAGCATAGGCATCAGTCTTGATAAGGGTATAAGCCTAAACTACCTTTACAGCTTACCTAATAAATTATTTGACTACATTATGGCCGGAACCCCCCAGTTGGTTTCTGACCTGCCTGAAGTGTCGGCAATCGTCAGCAAGTACAATACCGGTATGGTTATTTCATCACATGAACCTGCTGACATTGCAAAAGCCATCGCCGATATGCTTGCCGATAAGGAGAGACTAAAAAATTGGGGCGAAAATTGTCTGGTGGCTGCCCGTGATTTGTGCTGGGAAAAAGAAGAATCCCGGCTTAAGGAAATTTTCAGAGACTTTCTTTAGGCAATTCAACCACCTTACCTCCCTCGCACTTAAAAATATGTGCAGGAAACTTATTGAACAAAGTATAATCGTGGGTGGCCATCAGCACACTTCGACCCGAGGTACTGATATCAAACATCAACTGCATAATGCCCTCACTGGTCTCTGGGTCGAGGTTACCGGTAGGCTCATCGGCCAGAATGATATCGGGGTCATTGATCAGGGCCCTGGCAATAACCACCCGCTGTTGTTCCCCACCTGAAAGCTGATGTGGCATTTTAAAGCCCTTGGTTTGCAGTCCCACTTTTTCCAACACGTCTTCCATACGTTCTTCCATGGCGATTTTATCACGCCAGCCTGTTGCCTTCATGACAAATAGCAGATTGTCTTTAATAGACCGATCTGTAAGCAGCTGAAAGTCTTGAAATACAATTCCGATTTTTCGTCTGAGAAAAGGTATCTCTTTATCTTTGATCCCAAACAAATCTACCCCTGCCACCCGACCAGACCCATCAACCATAGGGAGGTCAGCATAGAGAATTTTTAACAAACTGCTTTTCCCTGAACCAGTTCGCCCTATCAGGTAACAAAACTGACCCCTTTCAATTTGCAGGGAAACATTTGAAAGCACCAGTATATTCTTTTGAAATACCGACACGTCCTGCAGTTCAATTATGGTATCGAGAGCCATGATAATTGCTTGATTGGATGAACCGAGCCATGCCAGATTGTTAGTCACACACAACGTTGCCTGGTGCATGGCAAGCTTCATCTGACCGAAAAATAAAAATTACTAACAGATGAACGCATAAAGGTAAATAAAAATGGGGCAACTGCACCAGTCGCCCCATTTTTATTGACAATGTCAATATGAAGTTAATTTAAGCCATAACGACTCAAAAAAGGTGTGATATCAGGCTCCTGACCACGGAACTTAATATAAGCTTCCATTCCATCTCTAAGGGCATTCTCAGCCAGGATATATTTACGGAAACTTTCAGCCAGTTGCTGGTTATACAGATCACCTGAATCAACAAACGCCTGGAATGCATCAGCATCAAGAACTCCCGCCCAACGATAGACATAGTAGCCCGCTGCATACCCGGTGCCAAAGATGTGGTTGAAATAGGTGGTACGGTAACGTGGCTTGATCTCATCAATAAGGCCAATACGGCCAAGCGATGCTTTCTCAAATGCACGAACGTCAATTTCGCTGCCGTGCTCTGTGGTGTGCCAGTCCATATCCAGGATGGCTGCAGCCAGATACTCTGTCATGGCAAATCCCTGGTTGAACAACTGTGAGTTCAGCAAGCGTTGCTGGAGCTCTTCAGGCATGGGTTGGCCTGTTTGATAATGTAGTGCATATTTGTTTAAGAAATCCGGATGGGCAGCCCAGTTTTCAAGTACCTGTGATGGCAGCTCTACGAAATCTCTTGGTACACTTCTTGAAGTACGGCTATAACGTCCATCGGCAAAAAAGTTATGCAATGCATGGCCAAACTCATGATAATAAGTGGTGGTTTCATCAAAGGTCAGCAGTGCTGGCCTGTCACCTGAGGGACGGCTAAAATTCATAACAATGGTAACAATGGGATATATTTTTTCACCGTTTTGGTATGAGCCACTGCGGTATGTACCACACCATGCTCCACCACGCTTACCCGGACGGGGATGCGGATCAATGAAAAGGATACCCAGGTGGCTACCATCTCTGTCAAACACCTCAAAAGCTTCTACTTCTTCATGATAAACAGGCACTTCAGGTCTGTATTCAAAAGTCAACCCAAACAATTTATTGGCAAGCAAGAAATTTCCGTCACGAACCCTGTCAATGGGGAAGTAAGGTCTGAGTTCTGAATCATCCAGATCATAAAGTTCTTTGCGAAGTTTCTCTGCATAGAACCACCAATCCCATGGCTCCAGCCTGAAATTAGCGCCTTCACGGTCAGCTATGCGTTGCATCTGGTCACGCTCGCTCTTGGCCCTTGCCAATGAAGGCTCCCAAATCTCATAAAGAAAGTCATACACATTTTCCGGATGTTCGGCCATCTGAATGGCCTGGAAAAATTCTGCATAATTGTTATAGCCCAAAAGTCTTGACATTTCCTGGCGGGTTTGCATCAGCTCAGCAAACAAATCTTTGTTGTCATTCTCATTGTCATTGTCACCACGCATAAAATAGGCTGTGAACACCTTCTCTCTCAGATCTCTTCTCTCAGAGTGCATTAAAAAAGGAATCCAGCTTGGATTATGCAGAGTTACGATGCCAAGTGCATCAACACCTGCACTGCGGGCTGCGTCAGCGGCTGAAGATCTTACGCTTTCAGGCAGACCTGCCAGATCTTCTTCCGTTTCAAGCCTTAGCTGAAAGGCGTTGGTTTCAGCGAGGACATTCTCACCCAATTGCAAAGATATCATTGACATACGCTCACTCAGCTGCGTTAGCCTCTCGCGTTCTGCTTCAGGCAGGGCTGCACCACTTCTTTCAAAATCACGGTAATACATTTCAACAACACGCATCTGTTCAAGGTCAAGGCCAAGCTCATGGCGTTGCTCATAAACGGCAGCGATCCTTGCAAAAAGATCCTGATCCATGCGGATAGAATTTGAATGCGCAGAGAGCATCGGAGTTGTCTCGCGGGCAATTTCCTGCATGCGGGGGTTGATTTCTGCGCTGCGCAAACCTCCAAAAACGGCATTGACCCTGCTTAGCATTTCGCCGGCCTGATCATACGCCACAATTGTATTTTCAAAAGTTGGTGGTTCGGGGTTGTTGATAATGGCATCAATCTCGGCCCTGTGCCTTTTGATTCCTTCTTCGATGGCGGGCAGATAATGCTCGTTATCTATTTTATCAAAAGGAGGAACCTCAAACGGGGTGTTGTATTTATCCGCAAAAAACGGATTATCAGACCTGTCAGCACATCCGGCAAACATCATAGTCAATGGGATTAGAAAAAACAATAAGCGTTTCATACGTTGGTTATTTGTTATGGTTTATAATTGGTTGGGAGCAAAGATAGCTAATTTATGCATATCATTGATCAGCCATAGAGCTTACCCAGCTTCTTATTGAACAGCACAAAAAGGGTTATTACCACTCCCCATTGCAGTAATACGGTCATCAGGCTGAATGGGTCAAGCGGATTATACCAGGTTTCAGGAGCAAACTGGGTTACTGAAAGCCACATCCACCAGAGCAGGAGTATAAGCCCCGCCGCAGGCACAAAATACCTGATCAGGATATTCCACCACCGGCCAAGCGGCCAGTCACCCGGTGCTAACTCGGTGTCATTTTTCAACTTTTCCAATCCGTACCTGATACAGAAAAATGCTATAAACACTCCTGAAATCATGAGGCCCAGGCCCCATACAAAATCCTGGTTACTGAGTACATTCAGGCTCATGGCTGAAGGCACGCCCAAAAGATACACAAATGCCACAATAATCAACACAGCCTTCTTTCTGCTAACACCTCTGTCAACCAATGCCCTGGTAGATAATTCGAGCATTGACATCAGAGAAGAAAAACCTGCACAGGCCAGGCCAAGAAAGAACAGAATGGCCAGTATTCCGCCAGCGCCCATCAGAGAGAACAGCTGTGGCATCCAGATAAAGGTTAGCCCGGTCGACGCCGGACCACTGGTTCTCATTACCTCGAGAACTTCAGCATCGGCATAACCTGATCCGTGCTGCAGAACAGAAAATACTGTTCCAAAAATCATAGTGGCCATCAGAAGCGATATGATATTGTTTCCAAAACCTGTTATAAAGGCGTTTTTAACAGTACCATGCTTGACATGCATATAAGCAGCATAAGACAGGAATAAACCCCACCCCGCTCCTGTATCCCACGCATTTTGGGTCAGTGCCTGCAACCAAATATCCGGGGTTCTCAACTGACTCCATTCAATGCGGAAAAGGTAGGCTATCCCCTCACCCGATCCAGGAAGGGATATGGCCCTTATCACAGCTATAAAAATGATAACAATCAGTGTGGGGATCAGGATCTTATTGATTTTTTCAATAGACCTGACGCCCTTCCAGATGGCAATTCCTCCTGCAGCTATGGCAAGAAAGTGCATAACAAAAGGCCAGTGTGATGACTGAAATTGTTCCCATATCACAAGTGACTCAGTATTGGTTGCAGGGAGTGGAAAAAATAACATCTGAATAAAATAATACATGGCCCAGCCAACGATAACGGCATAAAAGAACCCTATGGCCGTGGCAACAAATGCCACAAAGGCTCCCATCCATGCAAAACGTTTGCCTATGCCTTTAACAAACGACCCTACGACACCAAAGCGGTGCCGCCGGCCGATCATGTATTCGGCAATAATCAGGGGTACACTCCAAAGTAATAGAAAGATAACCCAGGCAAGAATCAATGCCCCTGCTCCTTCGTCGCCACCACTTTGGGCGGCAATTCGCGGAAATCTCCAAATATTTCCAGTTCCTACTGCGATACCCAGGGCACTCAGTAATAACCCGGCCCTGGTTCCAAAACGTTGATTTACCGAAAGATCTGCTGACATTATGTATTAGTTACGGGGTTCAGGCCTGCGATAGCGGATAGGAGGTGCAGGTTCGGGTTTAAGTTCTATGGCTTCAGTTTCGAGCAGGCGCAGTGCTTCTGCAACCGCCCTTTCAAGCTGGGGATCCCTCCCCTGTATAACGAGTGCAGGAGTTTGCTCAACCTCAATGTCAGGAGCAACCCCTTCGGCCTCAACAGCCCATTGGCCATCTGTATCAAAAAAACCGCCCCTTGGGGCCATCATACTGCCCCCATCCACAAATGAAGGTGTGTCCCAGATCCCGACCAATCCACCCCAGGTGGTGGTACCGATCAGCGGTCCAATATCCAGGTTGCGGAACATATAAGGCAAAAGGTCACCTCCTGATCCGGCTCTTTCATTGATAATCATCACCTTTGGGCCCCAGATTCCAGCCATGGGTGTGGTAAATGGCCTTCTGTCTGCTGCGCGGGAGTTAAAATACCCGTGAAGCTGACGGGCCATGATATCAACCATATAGTCGGCAGCAGACCCACCCCCATTGTTCCTTTCATCGATAACCGCGCCTTTTCTGTCTTGTTGGGCAAAATAATAGCGGTTAAAAAACTGGTACCCGGCACCACTGGTATTGGGCAGGTACACATATGCAAGTTGTCCCCCTGATAATTCGTCCACCAGCCTGCGGTTGCCCTCAACCCAGTCCATAAGTCTGAGCTGATTCTCATTGGCAATGGGAACTACGGTAATGGTTCGTGACCCTTCAATAACAGGCCTGTTGTTCAGGCGAATCTTTGTCTGTCGGTTGGCAGTGCCCTCAAAATAGCTGTACAGATTAACACCTGGTTCTACCCTGACTCCGTTCACCTCAATGATATAATCTCCTTCATTGACATGCAGGCCGGGAACTGACAGGGGGGCACTCAGACCGGGATTCCATTGTTCACCCGTGTATATTTTAGCAATCCGATAATGCCCATCAACCACTTCATAGTCAGCGCCAAGCAATCCGACAGGAATCCGGTCAACACCTGGCATGTCGCCTCCGCGCACATATGAGTGACCAATGGCAACCTCGCCTCCCATGATTTCAATTACATAATTCAGATCTGAACGATGCTGTACATGGTCTACCCATGGTCTGTACCATTGATATACATCATTCCAGGGCGCACCATGTACGTTGTCTACATACAAGAAGTCACGCTGCAACCTCCAGCCTTCATGAAAAATCTGTTTCCACTCTTCAACAGGGTCAATACGCAGCCTGATGCGTGAAGCTGCTTCAAGCCTTCCGTCTCCTGAACCAGGAATTCTGCCTCCTGCATCTACTATGCCCCAGGTGCTTCCGCTTCTGTAAAGCAGCGACTTTCGGTCTGCCGAGGTAACCGCTACAATAATGTTATTCAGGAATAGTTCTGACTTGCGTGTACCGAAGTTGTATCTGTGCAGACTCAGGCCTTGCTGGTTAGGGACACTCTGTGTATAAAACACAAAGCCCTTCGGCCCGGATACAAGCCCGGTGTAGTTGCGTGCAGGAATATCCACAGCCACAAGTCTTTCCATCAAACCCTCTTCATCAATCCGGACAATGACCTCTGTATTTCCGCTGTCTACGCCTTTATCCTGCTTTTCTTCTTCGTCACTAAGTGGTAACAGGGGTGATTTACCATCGCTGGCAAGCACCATCACATAAAGTGAGCGTGTAACAGGGCTATCGTAAGCACTCATATCAAGCCATCCGGTATTGGGTCCAAAATCTGTGCTTGCCAGAAAATACAGATATTCACCACCAGCATCCCACACCGGGGTAATGGCATCAGCCATACCATCTGTTGCCTGAATCCGCTGTCCGGTTTCAACATTGTATAAAACAATGGCCTTGAACATGCTTTCAAGGGTATGGGCATAGGCTATCCATCTGCTGTCGGGTGACCAAACCGGATTCATGGTTCTTTCGGGTGTTACATACCTGTCAGTATCCACCAGCCTGATCTGTCCTGTTTCAAGTTGCACTACGTACAGATTCAGGTGTGTGTCGGTATAGGCTATATATTTACCGTCGGGCGACCATGCCGGGCGGAAAAAGAATGAAGGATCAGGCAATGCAATCATCCTTGGCTTTTCCATCCCAAACTGGTCCCCGATCATTAACTGGTACTCGCCACCCTTGTCAGCAAACCAGGCAATCTGACTTCCGTCAGGCGACCAAACCGGATAACGATCGGCCACCCCAGGGCTGTTTGTAATATTCCGGGAATCACCGTGTTCTTTGGGCACAGTGAATATTTCGCCACGGTACTCAAACAGAGCCCGCTTTCCATTAGGTGAAAGTGAGGGATTCTGCAATCCTCCTGCAGGAACATCCATCCACCTGGTCCGCGACCAGTGAAAGTCTCCCCTGACATGTATAACCAATGGTTCATGTTTTCCGGTTGACGGATTAAGCAAATGTAACGCCCCACCTTGTTCGTATACAATGATTCCGCCTCCGGCATCAATATTCTTCACATCAAAGTCAGTGTGAAATGTCAGCTGTTTCAACGAACGGGTATCCATATCGTACGACCAGATATTGGCAGCATAGTCACGCTCAGAAATAAAATAAACTGTATTTCCGAGCCATATCGGATTCATATGCCTTTCTCCATCTGTTTGCGGGGTGGTAATCAGTGAATAGTCGTCAAGTGATACGATCCAGATAGGTTTGGCCTGACCTGCACGGTAATTTCGCCATTCAGGATCTATAAAGCCAACCTCCTGGTAGGCAATAAAACGGCCATCGGGCGAAAGCCGGCCCCTTGATGCCCTTGGAATAGGCAGGACCTCTGGCATACCGCCTTCTTTGTCAACAACATAAAATCTTGATTCACGGGTGGGAGCAGACTCTCTCCCTGATGTAAACAAAACTTTCTGACCGTCAGGTGTCCAACCCCTGACCAAATCAGCTCCGGGATGCCAGGTCAGGCGTTTGGGTTGTCCACCTTCAATAGGAACAACATACACATCGGTATTGCCATCATATTCAGCTGTAAATGCTACCAGGCTTCCGTCAGGCGAAATATGGGGCAGGCTTTCTGAACCTTCATTACTGGTGAGCCGTGTGGCATCACCTCCATACCGGTCGACAACCCAAAGGTCGTTGGCATAAACAAATACAATATGGTTGTCGCTGATGGTGGGTTGCCGCAGAAGCAGGGTGCCTTCACCGGCGTGCACAAAGGTTCCCCATAGTCCAAGAACCATGGAAACCAAAAAAAATCTTGCTATCATGTTGTATGTTATTTTGATTGATGATTAATAAGGGGTTCCGGGGGTCTAAAGTTATAAGAATATCATATGCCTGCAAAAGAAAATTTGTAGTTTTGAACCACCAATCAAAATCTGTAATATAATGTTTAAAAAGCCACTGATAGTTACTGTATTGCTTGCGTTGGGCACCGGATTGTTTCAACCGGTTGCAGCCCAATACGGTAACAATGACCATGCTACCCTGATACGTGCACTGCACAGCGTTTCAGAAGACCAAATACGCGATTGGATGCATACCATGATCTCTCCCGAAATGCGTGGCAGGCTTGCCGGTGACGTGGGATACGACCTCGCGGCTGAATGGGCCGCATCTCACTTTGAATCATGGGGACTAAAACCTTTTTTCCCTGACAAGGGTTTTTTCCAGGAATTTGATCAGCCATATACCCTGGTGAGAGACAAGGGCAAACTTGAAATTCATATTCCCCAGGGCAATGACATGGTAACAAAAAACTACACCTATGGTGACGACTACTGGCCGTGGGGAATATCCGGAAGCGGTGAAGTTACTGCCGGGGTAGTCTATGTGGGACACGGCATCAGTGCTCCTGAACTTGGATATGATGATTATGCAGGTGTTGACGTAAGTGGAAAAATCGTTATCACCGAATTGGGTGTGCCTTACAGTGGGCAGAATCAAGACAGCCTGATGATGTGGGCACCCTATGTTGATCATTCAAATAAAATAAGATTTGCCCTTGAAAATGGTGCGGCCGGTCTGATTTTTGCCTACCATGTAGCCAGTCCAAGGCCAACTGTTGATCCCGATTTCATCTTTCTGGCGGCATCTGACCGCGTAGTTGAAGACTTGTTTGCCGGAACAGGCAAAAACCTCACCGAGGTAAGGGAAAAGATTAGAAATACACTCACACCCCAATCATTTGCAACAGGCAAACAAGCTACCATAGCCCTTACCACCGACTATTTCCCCGATGGGACAACTTCAAATGTCGTAGCCATGATCGAAGGGAGCGACCCCGAACTAAAGCATGAGTATATGATAATCGGAGCCCATCTCGACCACCTTGGCATGATGCCTGTCTTGTTTCCGGGGGCACTTGACAATGCATCTGGTTGCGCACTGGTTATGGGTATTGCCAAATCACTCGCCACAGCAGATGTCGAATTGAAAAGGACACTTATTGTTATGCTGTTTGGAGCCGAAGAAGTCGGACTGGTAGGTGCAAGACATTTTGTAGAAAATTTCCCCTACCCTGCTGAGCAAATCACCATGATGATCAACCTTGACATGGTGGGCAGGGGCAATGCCTTATTTGCTTCAACCGCAGAGCCCTGGAAAGGTGTTCTGGATATTATTGACAGAAATAACGACAGGTGGGTACACAGATCATTTACAACCAGAACAGGCCCCTGGAATTATCAGATAAGACCCAGAACAGATGGCGCCGTTTTTTCGAACGCCAGCATTCCTGCCATTACATTCAGCACCAGGGGAGCGACTACGCCAACCTTGTACCATGTCCCTGAAGACACAATGGACCAAATTGACATTGAAATCATGCGCGACGTGATCAAGGTTTTGACCATGACCATTATTGAAGCAGCAAACATGGATAAAATTCCTGTATCAACACCCTAGACTATGCGTGAACATGATATAGACTACCAAAAGCCTGATGGAAATCCCGATTTGCAGGGGATAGACCGCCGCTGTTTCATGAAAATGGGAACCATCCTGGCAGGTGGGCTGGGTGCATTTGGCAGCCTGATCGGATGTACTGACAGCAAACAAAGGATACGGCTCCCGGGCAGGCTTGAAAAAGACGGAACTGTTGTGGTTAGAGCTGGTTGTCCGGCCCACAACTGTGGTGGTCGTTGCGTTCTGAAACTTTTTCTCAGAGAAGGCGAGATTGTCCGGATTGAAACCGATGACAGACCAACGGACGAGATCAGTGACCCGCAATTAAGGGCTTGTATAAGGGGCAGGGCATACCGCCGAAGGCAATATCATCCTGACAGGCTAAAATATCCCATGAAACGTACAGGTAAGCGTGGTGAAGGAAAATTTGAGCGGATCAGTTGGGATGAAGCCCTTGATTTGCTTGCCCATGAGCTTAAAAGGGTCAAGGCAAAGTATGGAAATTCAGCCATTTTGGTTCCATACGGTACCGGTAGCTACAACCAGACAAACGGCAGGCAAACCGCAGCCAGATTAATCAATCTGTTTGGCGGATCGCTGGGTTTTTACAATAGCTATAGCTGGGCCTGCATAAGCCGGGCCACCCCCTATGTTTACGGAACAAGTGTGACAGGAAATCAAAGACAAGACTGGGTCAATTCAAAATATATCATCATGTGGGGCTGGAACCCGGCTGAAATGAGAGACGGGACCAACAGTGAATACTATATCAAAAAAGCCAGGCAAAATGGAGCAAAGGTTATCTGCATCGACCCCCGCATGAGTATGAGCGCCACATCTCTGGCCGATGAATGGATTCCCATCAGGCCTGGCACCGACACTGCCCTGATGAGTGCCATGGCTTTTGTGATCATTTCAGAAGGTCTGCATGATAAAGAATTTATCAGCAGATGTTGCATTGGCTTTGATAAATCACAGATGCCTGAAGGGCTTGAGAACGAAGAAAGCTACACTGATTATATCTTCGGAACCCACGACGGGCAGCCAAAAACACCAGAATGGGCCGAGGCCATCACCGGCATACCGCAACAAACAATCATCAGAATAGCCAGAGAATACGGCTCCATAAAACCGGCCATGCTTTACCAGGGCTATGGGATGCAAAGAAGAGCCTATGGAGAGCAACCTGTATTGGGCGGATGTGTTCTCGCGGCCATAACGGGAAATGTGGGTGTTTCAGGTGGATGGGCCAGTGGAATAGCCCTGCAGGCAGACGACGGCGGACCATTCTGGAATATTTTTCCGGTTGGACGAAACCCGGTAAGGGCATCCATCCCGGTATTTTTATGGACAGAAGCCATCCTGCGTGGAAAAGAGATGGGAGCCCGGGAAGGTGTGAGGGGTGTTGACAAACTTGACAACAATCTGAAACTGATATGGTGCGTTGCCTCCAATATACTCATCAACCAACATGCAGATACCAACCGAAGCGCAGAAATTCTCAGGGATGAAAGCCTGGTTGAATTCATTTGTGTTCAAGATCAGTTTATGACTCCTTCGGCCAGGTTTGCTGACCTGGTGCTTCCGGCCTGCACCCAATTTGAAGTCTGGGGAATTGAGGATGGTTGGAAATATGGCGATGAGGTCATCATGATGCCCAAGGTACTGGAACCAGCTTACGAGAGTAAAAGTGATTACCAGATTGCAGCAGACCTGGCAGAACGACTCGGACTCAGAGACGAGTACACCCTGGGTCGCAACGAATATGAGTGGATTGAATGGTCCGTAAGGTACTACCGCAATACACGTTTCCCGGATATTCCCGACCTGGAAACACTCCACGAGTTGAACCGTGGCGTGTATACCAATCCGGTAACCGAACCAAAGATTGCCTTCAGAGATTTCAGGGCTGACCCTGGCAAACACCCGCTTAACACTCCATCCGGAAAAATTGAGTTGTTCTCAAAAACACTGTTTGATATGAGACAGCCAGACACCATTCCGCCGGTACCCAAATACATACAGGAATGGGAAAGTCCGTTTGGAGAAGAAAGCAAACAATATCCCCTGCAAGCCCTCGGACACCACTATATGTCGAGGGTACACTCAACACATGATGGGATTGACTGGCTTGAAGAAGCATTTCCGCAAAGGCTGTTTATGAATCCTATCGATGCCCAGGCAAGAGGTATACGTGACGGTGAACAGGTACTTATATACAACGACAGGGGGAAAATCAGTATTCCATGCCGTATCACAAATAAAATCATGCCAGGGGTTGTGAATATTCCACAGGGAGCCTGGTGGGAACCCGACAAAGATGGCATTGACAGAAGAGGCAATGTCAACGTTCTGACAAGCCACCGGTGGACTCCGCTGGCCTTTGGCAATGCACAACATACCATCATGGTAGAGGTTAAAAGCCATAAATAATACGTTATTTGATTTATGAAGCAACTTGCCTTTTATTTTGACTCATCCTCCTGCTCAGGTTGCAAAACCTGTCAGGTAGCCTGTAAGGACAAACACAATTCTCCCCTGGGTGTGAGATGGAGAAGGGTATACGAAGTTTGCGGAGGAGACTGGATCAAACAGGGTGAAGCCTGGACCCACAATATTTCTGCATACCATGTATCGATGGCATGCAACCATTGCAAAGACCCGGTATGTATGCATTCTTGCCCGAATAAAGCCATTGTCAAAGACGGGCAAGGAATTGTGCTTATCAATTACGATCGTTGTATGGGGTGCAAATATTGTGAATGGACATGCCCCTATGGAGCGCTCCAGTTTGACAACGAACAAAAGGTTATGACCAAATGCACGCTTTGCGCTGACTATATTGAAGAGGGAAAACCACCTGCATGTGTTTCTGCCTGTCCGATGCGTGTACTTGATTTTGGTCTGCTTGAAGACCTCGAACTGAAGTACGGAGCCGGCAATGAATATTTTCCGCTGCCTGAAAACAGATTTACCAATCCTGCATTGGTAGTCAAGCCCCACAGAGACAGTCGCAAATCTGGTAATCGTGACTTAAAAATAGCCAACAAAGAGGAGGTTTAACCATGAACAACAACGAATGGCCTTTGGTGTTTTTCACCATTTTGTCTCAGCTAAGTCTGGGTGTAATTCTTTCAGGTCTGATTCTGTGGTTGGCAATCAAAGAATCGCATCCACTGGCAGTAAATGACATGCGCAGGGTAATCATGACAGTAGCCACGGGCAGCATGGGCGTGGCGCTTGTCATTTCTTTTCTTCACCTGGCAAGCCCTCTGCATTCGGTTTTCGCATTAAGCAATGTGGCTACCTCGTGGCTGAGCAGAGAAATTCTGCTGGCTTCACTTTTTTTCTTCACTCTTGCGCTCGGCTACTCATCTTACAGATTCAACATTCCTCACAGGGATATATTCGGGTACCTCTACCTGGCATCATGTATAACCGGTATCATCTATATTTGGTCAATGTCAAAGCTTTATATGATTCCGACAGTACCTGCCTGGAATACCCCGGCTACCGTTGTTTCATTTTTCAATACTGCACTATTGCTTGGAGCCGGTTTTGTCATGCTGACAACGGTCTTTCTGGCAAAGAAAGGTATGCCCGGCCCAACCAGACTCATGCATTCAGTGATGTTTATGGTGGTGGCAGCAGCCGTACTTATTCATCTGGCCAATGTGTTGTGGCTTAAGCCAGACCTGCTGGCCACTGCCGGTAGTTTTCCACCACCTGAGTTGCCTGCCTGGATCAGGGCAGGACAGGCTTTTTTCCTGATGATTGGCTTTAGCATACTTACATATTGGTTTGCCTTTGTTTTACCAAAGGCAGGGGGAGATTTCTCCAACCTTGTATATATCGCTTTTACCTTTCTTTTTCTTGCCAGCATCTTTGATCGTTTCCTTTTTTATGCATCTTATTATCGCATCGGCATATAAAGCAGTAACTTTATACAAGTGCCAGACAATGTGACCAACATCAAGATGCAAGACAAAAAAGACATATGGCTCAAAGCAGCCGTCATTGGCAGTTTGTGGGGAGCATCTGAGATTGTACTCGGCAGCTTTCTGCATAATTTAAAAATCCCCTTTTCTGGTAATATCCTCACTGCCATTGGTATCATCATCATGGTATCCGGACACCGCATCTGGCCCCAAAGGGGCGTATTATTCAGGGCAGGTTTGATTTGTGCTGCACTCAAGTCGATTTCACCAAGTCCGGTCATTTTTGGTCCCATGCTGGCCATTTTCATGCAGGCAAGCCTGATGGAACTGGCTGTTTCGGCAGGTAAAAGATCATGGCCCGCTTATTTGGTTGGAGGAGGCATGGCTATGAGCTACAACCTGATATACCGTATTGTTTCATCTCTGGTATTGTATGGATTGACTTTCGTTGAATTATACCAAAATCTGGTTGTATATCTAATGGATCAGCTTGGCCTTACGACCACCGGATACTGGACCCCATTGATCATATTGCTGGCAGTTTTTTTCCTAACAGGTATGGTTGCAGGAGCAGCAGGAATATGGATTTCACGTGAGGCTGTAAACTATAAGGGACAATGGAATTTCCCTGACAGCATGCCTGTCAGGGCATTCTCTTCGCCAACCAATCACACACGGGGATCACTGGCCGGGCCATTTGTTATGCTGCTGTTACTTATTGCAGGTCTGTATTCAATCAATGTGCTTCCTGTCTTTGCAGCCATGGGGTTGCTTATTCTGTTTCTATGGTTTTCATTTATTTACGATAAGCAGATTCTGCAAAGGTTTATCCGGAAAAAAGGTTTCTGGGCCGGGATGCTCATCATGCTTTTATTGGCCAGCCTCCTGATGGGTGATCCAGGCTATGGGGGATATTTCAGCTACCATGGGTTTCTGGCCGGGCTTGAGATGCTGATGAGGGCCTTATATGTCATAACCGGCTTTGGATTGATCAGCAAATCTATCAGGTCATCAGGACTGATCAGACTTTTCAGGGGTAAAAACGGCAGCCAGTTTTATCATGCTGTTCAGCTTGCCTTTCAGACAACACCACTTTTCATTCAGGTAATTCCCGAAAAACGTGAATGGACAAATCCCGTGAGGGTTCTCACCCATATGGTAGGTAACATGAAATACTCATTAGATTATATTAAAAAACAACATCTTGCAAAATGGCCGGTTTTCATAATAACAGGTTCGCAGGGCGAAGGAAAAACCACATTTGCAAGAGAACTTGCCTGCAATCTCAATCAGAAAAACATAAAAACCGGGGGTGTTCTCGCTGTTGCTGAATATAAAAATGGGATAAACACCAGCTACTGGGCTGAAGATATTCAGCTCGGATCTCAAAAACTCTTGATTGCCCGTAATAATACTGAAGAAAATGGCAGCGGGCCCTTTGTGTTTAATGAAGAAGGCCTTCAGTTCGGTAAAGATGTGCTATGCAAAAGTTATAAAACCGACAAACTGGTTATTCTTGATGAAATTGGACCTATGGAAATGAAGGGGCGGGGTTGGGACTCCACCATCAGGCAACTGGTTAATGACAGACAAAAACCAATGATCTGGGTTGTGAGAGAATCAATGGTTGAACAGGTATTGGCAAAATATAACACCGAAGCTGCATTTATTATACATGCGGGCCATAGCAAACCAGAACAGGCAGCCAGACAAATATTCAACTACATAAATGAACAGAATCATTAATTATGTTAGCTGCAGTGGCGTGGTGCTGGCAGGTGGAAAAAGCAGCCGCTTTGGTCAGGACAAAGGGCTTTTTCTGCTTGACGGAAAACCTTTGGTACTCCATGCCCTCAGCAGCCTGGAGCCACTTTGCAAGCATGTTTTTGTAAGCACCAACCAGGAAGAAGATTACCGGGCAATTCGGGCAGAATGCATTTCTGATATATATCAGCATTGCGGTCCTATGGGGGGAATCCACAGTGCCCTTACCCATGCAAAAGGTGATTACCTGTTGGTTACCGGATGCGATACCCCATTTGTACCAAACGAACTATATAGGTTTTTGCTTGATCATGCCGGAAATCACCAGGTGGTCATCCCAACCCATAAGGGATACAGTGAGACCCTCTGTTCCATTTTCAAGGTGAGCTGCCTGCCCCTGGTAGAAGAAGCCCTCCAGAAAAAAAAGTTTAAAATACTTGACGCAATTGAAGATATGGATGTACTATTTCTGGATGTGGAAAACGAAGGATTTTACCATGAACGGATATTCCACAACATCAACTACCGGGACGATGCACGTGGGATCAGTAACACGACTGGCTGATATCAAGCACATAGCGCGAGATAACATCAAGTTCTGAAGCCATTTCCCATCCTGCAAAACCAGTAATATCCCCGTAGTCAACCATATCTTCATATGCTTTTAAAAAGACAGATGATATGGGTTGGTATGACCAATGCCACTTTTCTTCTTCATAGCCTCCTTCTCTATTATCACCATGGGCAGTATATGGCTGACAAAAACCAAAACCAGCAGCATTTTTTATGAGCCAATCGTACACGGCCTTCCCCTCACCTGAAGCAAAATAACTGTTGTCCAAGCTGTTCAGATCAATATCTGTACCCCAGTGGTGTCTTGAAGTACCCGGCATGGCACTGAATCGCAATATTTCTCTGGCCCTTTCAGCCAAATCATCTATATCAGTGGCAAGAATATTTCCGTAGAGCACCCTGCGGCCAAACCATTTATCTTCCCAAATTCTTTTCTGGTGATCAAATGGGCGGGTAGCCGAAAGTATAATCAGGTTAATACCATCAGACTGGGCTGCCTTATGCATCTGCAAAAATGCATCATAGGCTTCTGACCGCATATACATTCCCTGCCTGTTTGCGTAACGCCTGTCGATCAGGGTAAAACCATCATCTGACACCGGATCTATATGACCCAGTAAAGCTAATTTTTCTGGAAGTGGATACATGGGTTCATATATTTCTGATCGTTCTTCTGTATCAGGCACCCCTGACACAGCCTGTTCAAAAACAGCCGTAGTTTCCGAATGGGCAATACCTGCTCTGCGTGAGGCACGGTATGCGCGTGAAACAACCATCAAAAGGCTCAGGAGTATCGCCATGGCGATCAGAAAATACTGATGCCATGGCGGTTTCCTGTTTTTCTTACTCATGTAATTATGGTCTTATTTGAGCCACTGATCAAGCCACCTGAAAAACTCCCTTTGCCAAAGAATGCCATTCTGGGGTTGGAGTACCCAGTGGTTTTCATCAGGGAAAAACAACAAACGGCTGGGGATCCCCATCAACTGAGCCGCATTGAACGCCTGGATGCCTTCAGCATAAGGTACGCGGTAGTCTTTGGCTCCGTGGATAACCAAAATGGGGGTGTCCCATTTATGCAAATGCAAGTGGGGCGAGAAGTCATAGCTATGGGGCCTTGGATCTTCCCAATATCCACCCCCTATATCATGATTTGCAAAAAAGTATTCTTCAGTGGTTCCATACCAGCTTTCAAGATTGAAGAGTCCGCAGTGTGAAATAAATGCGCTGAATCGGTTATCATGATTACCCGCAAGCCAGAACACACTGTAACCTCCATAACTGGCACCTACAGCACCGAGCCTGTTTTCATCCACAAAGGGTTCTTTGCTTACTGCATCTATGGCACTCAGATAGTCTTTCATGTTCTGACCGCCATAATCAAGGCTGATCTGGTCGTTCCACTCTTGTCCGAAAGTAGGCAGTCCGCGCCGGTTGGGAGCCACTACAATGTAATCATTGGCTGCCATGATCTGGAAATTCCACCTGTATGAGAAAAACTGACTCACAGCACTCTGTGGACCACCGCCGCAATATAGCAGTGCGGGATATTTTTTTGAAGGATCAAAATTGGGTGGATAAATAACCCAGACAAGCATTTCTTTATTGTCGGTGGTTGTCACCCATCTCTCTTCAACGCGACCCATGGCGGTACGTGCCAGAATGTCCCTGTTTACAAATGTAAGCTGCTGTATCTGGTTGCCCGATGTATCCATCCTGTATACTTCAGTGGGTACAGACATAGACATCCGTTCTGCCACCAGGTAATTACCAGCCACAGCCACCGATTGGTAGTTGTGCTGGCCTGTTGTCAGCTGATTGATGTTTCCGGTACGCATATCGAGGCCGTAAAGCTGGAAGGTGGCATGAATGCCACTTACAAAATAAAGGGTCTGTGAGTCAGCCGACCAGGCGAATCCGCTGGAACTTTGATCAAAACCAGCCGAATAGTCACGGTATTTTCCGCTTTGCAGGTCCATGATCATGATGCGGTTCTTGTCCGACTCAAAACCGTCCCTGGCCATGCTTTCCCAGGCCATATATCTGCCATCGGGCGAGAATACAGGGTTTTTGTCATATCCGTCATTGAATGGCGTGAGGTCAACAGTCTGACCACTGGCCAGATTATACAGGTAGATATTTGTGTTGGTAGAAACTGTCCAGTCAACACCTTCCTTTTTCTTGGATATATATGCCAGGGCTGTTCCATCAGCATTCCAGCTGATCTGGGCGCTGCCGCCAAAGGGAGGCACCGGTGAATCGAATGGTTCACCCTCCATGATGTCTTTGCCCTGGCCAAGCTCGCCGTTATTATATGAAGCAATAAAAACATGGCTGTATGTACCGTCATGCCATCTGTCCCAGTGCCTGTACATCAGATCATCAGCTACATAAGCATTGGCCTTTTGCAAGTCAGCATGGACATCCTGAACCATAGGCTTTATCTTCACTTTTTTTGTATAATATATATGCCGCATATCAGGTGCATAATCAAAGCCTGTGATACCTCCCTCAATATGGCTCACCTGACGAGCATTTGATCCATCAGGATTGATCTCCCAAAGCTGACCGCCCCTCAAAAACCCGATGCGTTGGCCATCAGGACGCCATACAGCTGACGATTCAGATACGTCAGACCGGGTGATATTAACGGGTTCTCCTCCTGCAACCGGAACCACGAACAAATCACGGGTGCCTCTGTTAGCCTCAAGCTCATACCAGGTTGTCCCGTACAACAATTTGCTGCCATCAGGTGATACCCTGACATCACTGAGCCGACCAAATTCCCACAAGGTTTCGGGGGTTAAAAGTTGCGACTGCCCGCTTGATAGCAGGGGAAATGCAGTGCAGATAATGATAGCCATTGCGATTATTCTTTTCATGATCATATTGGTTAAATGATGATTGAATGATAACAGATCGTATGCCTAATTAATTTCAGCCAATACTTCCTTAATCTTTGTCTCCAGTTCTTCTGATAGTTCCACATTGTCTGCCAGTAATTGTTTAACAGCATCCCTGCCCTGCCCAAGCTTGGTTTCACCATAGCTGAACCATGAGCCTGATTTTTTCACAATATTATGATCAACAGCCAGATCAATAATCTCTCCTACTTTTGAAATGCCCAACCCGTAGATGATATCAAATTCAGCCTGTCTGAAAGGTGGTGCAAGCTTGTTTTTCACTACTTTCACTCTGGTCCGGTTTCCTGTAACCCTGTCGCCTTCTTTGATCTGCGATGTCCTGCGTATGTCAATCCTTACAGAAGCATAAAACTTCAGGGCATTTCCGCCAGTAGTGGTTTCGGGATTACCGAACATGACACCAATCTTTTCGCGGAGCTGATTAATGAATATGCAGCAGCAATTAGTCTTATTGATTGTGCCGGTAAGCTTTCGCAATGCCTGAGACATCAGCCTGGCCTGAAGACCCATCTTTGAATCTCCCATTTCACCCTCTATTTCACTTTTTGGGGTAAGAGCTGCCACCGAGTCAATGACGATAATGTCAATGGCTCCTGATCTGATCAGGTTCTCGGCTATTTCCAAAGCCTGTTCTCCATTATCGGGCTGGCTTACCAGGAGATTCTCTATATCCACACCAAGTCTGGCTGCATAATTGCTGTCAAAGGCATTCTCGGCATCTATAAAGGCTGCAATGCCCCCCTGCTTCTGAGCCTCGGCAATGGCATGAATAGCCAGGGTTGTTTTACCCGACGACTCGGGTCCGTATATTTCAACAACACGCCCCCTCGGAAGCCCTCCTGTACCCAGTGCCATATCGAGGGTAAGTGAACCTGTTGAGATCACATCAACGGGTACCACAGCCGAATCACCCAATTTCATGATGGTACCTTTACCATACGACTTTTCGATCTTATCAAGGGTAAGTTGCAGTGCTTTTAGCTTTTCCTTGTTCACTGCCCGGTCTTGCCCGGCAGATTTTTCCTTTTCATCACTCATACAATCACTTTTTTACTACTGTTTGTAAATTTATTCAGTTTTTATGTTTTTTTTTATTCCCATCCCACATGATCAGCATTTTTTTTGTCTCAAAAAAATCTTCGTCAAAATATTCGGCTAAAGAAAATATCCTGTACTTGTAGCCTACCGCTTCAATTTCTTCCTTAAAATCACCACCCTTGAGATAGATTACCCCGTTGGGTAATTTGTGGGTTCCATCAGGTTTTATCTTATCAGCAACCCATGGCATAAATACAGGCAGAGACTTAACAGCCCTGCTGATAACGAAATCAAATTGCCCGCTTATGTTCTCGACCCTATCGTGTATGGCTGTAACATTTTCAAGACCAAGCGTTTTGGCAACATCCTTTACAACCATTATTTTCTTGCCAATACTATCTACCAGGGTAAACCGGCATGCAGGAAAACATATGGCAAGGGGTATTCCCGGAAACCCTCCTCCGGTTCCGGCATCAAGGATGGCAGTCTGATCATTGAACCTGATTACCTTCATCACAGACAGGGAGTGCAGGACATGCCTCAGAAAAAAATGTTCAGTATCTTTTCGCGATATCACATTGATTTTCTTATTCCACTCTTGATATGCGGGCCACAAAGCTTCCAGGCGCTCAAACTGGTCAGGAGAAAGATCAGGAAAATATTTTTTTATGATTTCCATTTCAGGGTGCAGGAATTGCTGTATTTTTGGCCTTTGATATCTGCCAGTCAGCCAAAATGGCTGTTGGCCTTTGGTCTATCAAAAATAGTGTTTATGCACCAATTATTTCAATGCATTTTTAAAAAGCTGCTCATTGGACTGTTATTGGTCCCGACCGGCCTGTTTTCTCAGCAGGGGCTTACCCTCCAGCAGTACATAGAAACCTATAAATACATCGCCATATCTGAAATGCGGCAGTCAGGAATACCTGCCAGCATTAAATTGGCACAGGCCATTCTTGAATCAGGGTTTGGCAACAGCGAACTGGCCGTAAACGCAAACAACCATTTTGGCATTAAATGCCATGGATGGACAGGGCGAACCTACTATTATGATGACGACGAACCTGGTGAATGCTTCAGGGTGTATACCGACCCGGTTCAATCATTTATTGATCACACAGAATTTCTTGCCACAAGGCCCAGATATGCTTTTCTTTTTGACCTGAATCAAACCGATTACGAAGCGTGGGCTCATGGGCTTCGACAAGCCGGATATGCCACCAACCCCCAGTATCCCCAACTGTTGATCAGGCTGATCAGAGAGCATGAGCTGTACCGTTTTGATCAAAAAGCTCTGGACAGAAACTACCATATTGCAGAACATTTACTCAGGGGACCAGCCAGGATACCCGGCACGGCCGCAACTGACGCAGATGAAGATTTTTCGCCCATTGATGCAGGCGAACAAAGAGAAACCCGCAGTTACAACAGGATAAGGTATGTAACCGCCCGGCAAGGTGACACGCCTGAGTCACTGGCAAGAGAGTTGGGCATGCGCCTTTGGCAGATAAGGAGATATAATAACCTGGATGAAGGTAACAGACTGGTTCCGGGTCAAAGAGTATATCTTCAACCCAAGCGGCGCATGGGTGGTGAAAGATACCACATTGCACGTGAAGGTGATACCATGCATGAAATATCGCAAGAATATGGTATCCGGATTGAAAACCTGTACCGCCGCAATGATATGACATATGGTATGGAACCGGAACCAGACCAGAAAATACTACTCAGGGGTTTTGAGGGTTCTGTAATTGAATATCTTATGAGGCGTCCCTGATCTTTGCCCTCAGCAAAGTTAAATGAAGCAATATGGCAGAAATTCTCATATTGATGTTTGGAGGAATGATCATCGGTCATGTGATCTCATCCAGGAAAAAACTGGTCAATGTGCTCGAAAAACTGATCATGTGGAGTATTTTTCTGCTGCTTTTTCTTCTGGGTATTGCCATCGGGCGCAACCCTGAAATCATGCAAGCTTTGGGCACATTGGGGCTTACCGCTATGATACTGAGTCTGGGTGGTATTGGCGGGAGTGTCATCATGGCTTATGTTCTTTGGCGGATATTTTTCAGGGAGAAAAAAAGCAGCCATGAAGAATAGCCTGTACATTCTTCTGTTTTTCGTAGCCGGGGTTTTATTCGGATATGGGCAATGGATACCTGCCTGGCTCAATGACACTGATCCAAGCAAGTACGCACTTTATTTGCTTATGCTGCTTGTGGGGATAAGTATTGGAGCAGATAAAAGCTCACTGCTGCTTATCAAAAGCCAGGGCTTAAGGTTACTGCTGGTTCCGCTGGCAACCATTATTGGCACATTTGCAGGCGTGTTGCTGGTGGTGGGCCTTACCGGGAGCCTCAGCATACGTGAAGGCCTGGCTGTAGGAGCCGGTTTTGGATATTACAGCCTTTCAAGTATCATTATTACACAACTACACAGTGAGGCCCTGGGTGTTGTAGCCCTGCTTTCAAACGTGATCAGAGAAATAATTACACTTTTGCTGGCCCCCATAATGGTCGTCACTCTGGGCCGCCTGGCCCCTATTACTTCGGCAGGGGCTACCAGCATGGATACAACCCTGCCCATCATCACCGCTTCAAGTGGTAAAGAGTACGCCATTATAGCACTGTTTCATGGTATCATTCTGACAGTTCTGGTCCCGATGCTTGTCACCCTGATATTAACGATTTAAAATAAAAGGAAGCCTTTTATTTTTACCTCAGGGGCCGGCCCACATAGGCCCCCTGCTTTCGGACATTCCAAACAGCAGTTTTTGTTTCGCGGGCAGCCTCCTCCCATCTGCCTGCATACCATGGAGCCAGTGAACCACCAAGCAAAACTTTAGCCGGCTGTGATTTTTTGATCAAATCAGCCGGGTCAAATGGCTGATTTTCTGTTACCAGCAAGTAGTCAACTGACAGTTCTCCGGCTCTCATGCTGCTAATCATGTGACCACCCACGTCACAAACTACAACGATAGCCAACTGGTGAAACCCTATGAAGGGCCCTATGCGAAAAAAAGTTTTTTCCGGCATATGGATATTATCATCATCGAGGCTTATTTCAAGCGCAGGTTCGGGCCGCCCCCGTCTGATTCTCATCCCTGAAACTGAAAAATCAATGTTTCTGTTTGACGTCCCGTCATTATGGGTGGCAAGCATAATAAGCTGCCGGCTTGTAAAAAAGTCTGCCACGGTTTCTCTGCCGGTGTGGTAAACCACAAAAACCGGATCATGAAAATGGAGTGTTTTGCGCAAAGTTGCAGAACCAACCATCAGAAAAACACAAATCAAAAACAGCATGAAAGCCGATTGTTGCCTCAACTCAATGAAAACAAACAGGGCAGCAATAATACCAAAACAAAAAATGACCTCATAAGCCGGCATATATATACCAGAAAGGGTTGAATATGGCCATGATTCAATGGCAGATACGGCATGGGTAAGCAATTGAAGTGCCCAGTTGAGCAGGGAGAAAAAACAAAACGAAACCAGGGGAATAAAAGAAAATAAAAATGTGGCCAACCATAAGTATATGATCAACCCAGCAAGTGGTATTGCGATCAGGTTTGTTATCAGAAAATAATTGGGAAACTGGTTAAAGTAATGAACTGCCAGGGGCCCGGTGGCAAGTTGGGCAGCCAGGGATACACAGCATAATGTCCATATTTTATTCATCATAGAATACCTCCAGCAAATGAGACGGTAAAGGTGTCCTTTAAGGCAAACAATACCTGCAACGGCCAGATACGACAGTTGAAAACCAATATGCGCCAGCAAAAAAGGGTTAATGGTTAAAAGAAATATGGCAGAGGCTGACAGTGTATTAAAAAAATTGCCTGGTTTTTGTGTGTGATGGCCCAGTGCCACAAATGAAAACATCACAGATGCCCTCAGAACCGATGGTGAGAAACCTGTTATGGCAGCATAGAGCCATATGAGTGTCATCAGAACTGCAAGCCTGAGGCTTGCGCATGATTTTAATCTTCCGAATAATGACAACAGGTTTTTCAGGATCAGATAAATGATGCCGACATGTAAACCCGAAACACAGAGAATATGCATGGCTCCGGCACCTGCAAATTCATTGCGCAGGTCATCATCCAATAATTCGCGATAACCAAGCACCAATGCTGACAACACAGCAAATTCCCGCTGCCCGAAAGGCATACCTTCCATCATTATCAAAGCCTTTGTACGCATATCCAGAGCCAGAGACAGAAGGGGGTTTTTACGATTGCTGGCGCTTACATGCCACTGCCCTGATGGTATATACGTTGAATGATAGATGTTCTTCCGTGAAAGGTGTCTGCTGTAGTCAAAGGCGTGGGGATTAACTGCCGGCATCAATTTTTGATATTCACTTTCGATAATCAACTGATCACCATACTGAAGGGTTGAAGCAAGGCTGTCTTTCTCAAGATATATCATAAGTCTGCCTGTAGTTCTTTCAACAACATAGTGTTGCATATACATCTCAACTTTTGTAATAAGCTGAATAGAATTGGGCTTTACCGACACCGGTTCTATCAGGGTTACCAGCAAGTGACCATCGGCATCTGAAGCATGACTAAAATGCATGCTGCATCTTAATTGGTCATGCGAAGCAGCAAGATAATAACCCGCTGAAAGAAACTGTAACCCGGTAAGAAATCCGAAAAGCCACCTGTAAGCGTATACCCTGACTCTGCCACGTATCATAGAACTCAAGGGAAGAATCAAGATTAAAGAAAGGCAAACAGCATAATGCGGGTTAAAAACTGAGCCAAAGCATATCCATACTGCAATCCCTGATACAAATGGGACTGCCAGGCGTGGAAGCGGAGGAAACAATGGATGGACAGACATCTGTCTGCAAAACTACTTACCCGGGTTGTTTACCTGAGCAAACCCATGAAGGAGAAAGCGTAAGCGGAAGCTTTTTTGGTTTAAAAGGGTTACTGACCACCATGAAGTTCGGTCAGCCTGACATTTTGGTAGTAAAAGCTGATAATTTCTTCACGCCTGTATCCTTTTCTGGCCATCTCCATGGCTCCCTCCTGGCAAAGGCCCACACCATGACCATATCCCCTTCCCTGGATAAATAACTGGTCATTATAATGTGAAAAAGTAAAAAAGGTGCTCCTCAGGTTGAATGCTGACCTTATAAAACGAAGTGAAACCTGTCGAAATGGTATGAGGTAGTGTGTGCGTTGTTCCTGTGAAAAAGACAGTATCTGGCTTCTTTGCGATGCATTTGGCACAAGCCCGAAATTTCCAGCCAAAAAACTGAAAAGTTCTTCTTGTCCGATGGTGGTTTGCCAGGTTGACCCGGGTTGACCTTCGCAATGGGGGTCAAAAACCTGTTTTAAATAGGGTTCGGCCTGCTGCCAGACATGCTCGCTGGCCACGGTTTCACCTCCACAATTGGCGTGATACACAGCATTGATAAGATTTCCTGAGACATCAACAACTACCTCACCCCTGGTCAGGTAAACTGCTTCAATAATATGTTCATAGGCTGTCCGTCCGTAATAGGCCTGGCAATGCACTCCATCACAAAGATCAAAACCATGATGTCCGTTTGTCTGCTGATTTCTTAGGGCATATGTGCGGGCAATTATTGCCTGTACCTCATAAAATGACGGATGTCTGCTCCAGCCTGATTCAGATTGTACCACCCCGGCAATATACTTTTCAAGTGCGACCCTGTTTACAAAACTTAAACCTCCTGCTCCTGGCCTGATAATGAGGTCATCATCATAGATTCTGTATGGAATGCCATCAGCACGCACAATAAAAAAATTCTCCCAGCGGATGCCCTTTAAGTGCATTTCACCACGCAGATATACTGTAGTATCTGACCAGCTTACTGCCAGGTGGTCACCCATTGATTCTATACGTACCGACTCATGTAGTGACAGTTCACAAATAATACCACCCCCGGCGTCGGTCAGCTTATATGCGCCCGAAGCAGGAATAATGGTAACCCCTGATGGCCGACGGTCATGAAATATCCCCACATCAATGGTTTCGGGTGGCCACGCATGTGATACAAACACCAGCACATGAAATGCTATAATTGTCAGGATTAGCCGCTTTAGCATACTTAAGGTCTGGAATCTATCATATCTGTAATACACTGCGCAGCCCTTGCCGATGCACCTGTTCCGCCAAGCCTGATCTTGAGTTCAGCATAACCCTCCAGCATGGTATTCCGAATGGTGTCATCGTGCAATATGCTGTCCAATTCGCCCACCAGGGTCTGCCCTGAAAAACCATCCTGGATTAATTCTCTGACAAGGGGTTTATCCATGATCAGGTTAACTAGTGAAATATATTTGATTTTTACCAGCTTACGGGCGATAAAATAAGATACGCGGTTGGCTTTGTAACATACAACCTGCGGTGCACCAAGCAGAGCTGTCTCAAGGGTGGCTGTTCCGGAGGCTACAAGCGCGGCCCTGGCATGTCTTAGCAAAGAGTAAGTCTGGTTATAAACCAGAGATATGTTGTTTTTTTTAAAGAACTGATTATAATAAGAGGTCCCAAAGGCAGGCACTCCTGCAACAACAAACTGATAGTCGGGAAAATAGTCTGCAACAGCAACCATCTTTGCGAGCATCCGGCTTATCTCTTGTTTCCTGCTGCCAGGCAGCAGTGCCACAATGGGTTTTTGTGGCAGTTTATTTATTTCATAAAATACATGCTCTTCTTCAGGATTGTCCCGATCAAGCTCATCCAAAAGGGGATGGCCGGGAAACTCTACCTCAAGACCATGCTTTGCATAAAATTCTTTTTCAAAAGGAAGGATCACAAGCATTTTGTCAACAAAACGTTTGATTTTTGCAACCCGTGATTGCTTCCAGGCCCATACCTGTGGGCTAATGTAATAAGCCACCTTGAAAGACTGCTGATGGGCAAATTCTGCCATCCTGAGGTTAAAGCCAGGATAATCAACAAGTATCAGCACATCGGGGCTGAAAGAAATGATATCGCGCTTACAGAAACGGATATTCCGTAAAATTGTCGGCAGGTTGGCAGCCACTTCCATAAAGCCCATAAAAGCAAGCTCATTGATGTGTCTCACCGGCTTGCCCCCAAGTTCTGCCATGCGGTCACCTCCCCAAAATCTGAAACATGCGTGGCGATCTTTAACCATGATCTCACGCATCAGGTTGGCAGCATGCATGTCGCCCGAAGCTTCACCTGCTATGATATAATATCTGGCCATTGGTTTATCTGGAAAAAAAGTAAAAGGAAAAGAGAATCAGGGCAAAAGTAACCAGCAACAATCCCCGGCCTGTGCGATCAAATTTCTTGTTTACCATGTAGTACCTGAAAAGAAAAAGATTTGAACATATTGCTGCAAGCGACGGTGCATTTGGTCTTGGCCGGTAAATCAATCCGTCAACATGACCATGGGGCATCAGAATCAGAAGGATTATACCATATACCACCATGGGAACCAGTAAACCAAGCAAAAATCCCAGCACCCAGTTATCTTTGTTCAACATCGAAAGTCCATTTGGTAATTTCAGGAATCAGATCATGGGCCGTCAGATCAAATTGTGTCGGCACCACCGAAATATAATTATCAGCCAGGGCCCACTCATCAGTTTCATTGCTGTTCTCATGAAGGTCAAACCGCCCGGCCAGCCAATAATAATCCTTTCCTCTGGGATCATTCCGGTGATCAAATGACTCATCCCAGTTTCCACGGGCCTGCCTACATATTTTTACTCCTTTTATCATATCGTGTTTAACGGCCGGTATATTGACATTCAGGCAAATTCCTTTTGGTAAGCCATACTTCAACGTATTCAGGGCAATGGCTTTGATAAAGCGCTCAGATTGGGTAAAATCTGCATCAAACCGATAATCTAACAATGAAAAACCAATGGATGGGATTCCTTCCATGGCGCCTTCGATAGCTGCAGACATGGTTCCGCTGTAGATTACATTGATTGAAGAATTGGCACCATGGTTAATGCCTGAAACCAGTAAATCAGGTTTACGCTTGAGTACCACTTTCACCCCCAGCTTAACGCAGTCAACTGGCGTTCCGCTGCAACTATATTCATCATGATCTCCATCAACAGTTATTTTTTCAAGCCTGAGGGGATTGGTTATGGTAACTGCGTGTCCCATTCCACTTTGGGGTTTGTCTGGTGCAACAACCACAACCTCTCCGAGTTCGATCATGTATTTTACCAGGTGGCGTATGCCTGGTGCCATTACTCCGTCATCATTGGTAACCAAGATCAAAGGTTTGTTCATTTGGGCATTGTTTGATTAAAGAGGTTAGATTGAAATCACCATCCCATGGTTATGCAACCATTTATTGCATAATGGTCACGGCTAATATCAATTTGTCCGTTTGTCTTTTACAAAACTAATGAGAATATTCACTGATTACAAACAGTGGCGCAAAAAAGGCCTGAATCAAAGTATTAACAGGCTTAACTTTTTTTAACAACCGCCAATTTGGCAGCAATCATCAACTGGTCCGTTTTTTGAGTAATTTTGCCCAACCTGTTATGAACTATATATAAAACTTATAAAATGGAAATTTTCATCATTTTCGGTATATTCATGCTCCTGAGCTGGATGGTATCATCCCGGCTTAAATCACGCTTTGCCAAGTACTCACGGATGCCTTTGCGCAGTGGCTTATCAGGCAAGGAAATTGCAGAAAAAATGCTTCGCGAAAGTGGTGTGGAAAACGTAAGGGTTATATCCACCCCCGGACGCCTCACCGACCATTACAACCCCTTAGACCGCACCGTTAATCTGAGTCCCGAAGTTTATCAGGGACGCTCAGTAGCTGCTGCTGCAGTATCGGCACATGAATGCGGACACGCCGTACAACATGCCAGGGCTTATGCGTTTCTTAAAATGCGCTCAGCTCTTGTACCTGTTATCAGCGTCAGTTCACGTTATATGCAATGGGTTTTGCTGGCAGGTATTCTGATGGTTGAAACTGCACCCGGAATTTTACTGGCCGGAATCATCATGTTTGCAGCCACTACGCTGTTTAGTTTTGTTACACTGCCCGTTGAATTTGATGCTACACGCAGAGCACTCGCATGGCTCACCGATACGGGTATTACCGTTGGTGAAGAACACAGCAACGCTAAGGATGCCCTCAAATGGGCTGCCCTCACTTATGTGGTCGCAGCATTGGCATCACTTGCAACCCTGATGTATTATATTATGATTTTTATGGGGAGACGGAACTGATCTGACACAGCATCTCCTTTAACCGGGTATACAGCATATGAACAGGGAGTCCCATCACATTGTGGTGGGACCCTTCTATTTTGGTAATCCCCACAGTGCCTATCCAGTCTTGGATACCATAGGCGCCCGCTTTGTCAAAGGGTGCGTAATTCCTGACATAATACCATATTTCATCCGGAGTAAACTCTCTGAAAGTGACTAATGAATGGTCATAAAAAACAAGCTCTTCTGAGCGGTGTCTTATGCATACGCCAGTATATACCTCATGGGTGTCGCCCGAAAGTGTACTCAACATATTGAATGCATGTTCAGCGTCTTCTGGTTTATTGATGATCTGACCCTTGTGAACCACAATGGTATCTGCAGCTATTACCACAACACGGTTATCTTTTAATTCTTCTGAAAAACACCGTGCCTTTTCTCTGCACAATAACCTGACTACGTCAACCGGAGCAAGGTTGCCTGAAAATATTTCGGGCGTGGGCCTCACCTCAACACGGAACGGAATATCGGCATTTTCGAGTAAGGCTTTTCGTCTGGGTGACTGCGAAGCCAGGATGATATCAAACTGGTTAAAACATTGCAACAAGTTCATCATAGTTAAAATTCAACACCAAATAAATGCATTTGTCCATTACCAGGTAAAGCCGTCTTCGTTGAACCAGGTGCCATGCACTTTCATCACCTGCTCAAGAACATCCCGCACACAGCCATAACCACCATTAAAAGAAGAAATATATTTGGAGATCTTTTTAATTTCTTCAACTGCATCGGCCGGACACGCTGGTACCCCCACCTTTTCCATCACTTCAAAATCAGGAATATCATCACCCATGTACAATGTACGCATGGGGTCAATATCGCCCCGGTCCATCAACTCTTGCCAAACACTGATTTTATGAGAAACCCCTAAAAATATATCCTTTACGCCCAATAATTGAAAGCGTTTTCTGACAGCCTCACATCTCCCCCCTGATATGATGATGATGCGGTAGCCCTTTTTTACGGCAAGTTGCAGGGCATATCCATCTTTAACATTCATGCTTCTGAGCATTTCTCCTTCAGCGGTAAGCAGTACTATTCCATCGGTCATCACCCCGTCAACATCAAAAATAAAAGTCTTGACATCACCGAGCAGTTGTTTATAATTCGTCATGGTTTGTTAATTTATTTATTCCTTGCCAAGGTAAGTATTCATAATATCCTCACTAATAAGCTTATACATTCGCTGCAAGCTTTGGCTACCCGATAAAAGTGACAAATGTGTTTCTATTACCTTGTGGTTTTTTCGGCGTGCCGGACCAGTTTGCACTGTTTGGGGTTCAGCCATCAGAGCCTTTCTGGCAGTTTCTCTGATCAAGGGCCTGAGCAGTTCAAAGGGTAATGCTGCTGATCCGGCCACATCAGCGGCCATTGCGTACATGTGGTTCACAAAATTACAGGCAAATACCGCTGCAATATGCAGTTGTCTGCGCTTATCTGAATTCACCCAATGAACCGAGTTCGTCATTAATCTTGCAAAGCGTTCCAAACCCGTGCTGTCTGTTTCCTGAACCGATTCAAGACAAACAGGAATGCTTGTGTAGTCAATTGATATGCCTTTCGAAAATGTTTGCAACGGGTAGAATACTCCATATCTGTCTGTGCAGGCTGATAGCACATCGATTGAGATACTGCCTGATGTATGGACAAGAAAGCTGCCATGATGCGGAAATTCTCTGACCACATCAGCAATTGCATCGTCAGTGACAGAAATGATGTAAATGTCAGCCCCAGGGGTTAATTCTGACAGTTGGTTGGTGGCCTGGCATCCCAATGTATGCGCCAGAATTTTTGCCGAATGCATGGTTCGGCTATAAACCTGCAGAACATCCAAACCTGCCTGTTTAAAAGCAGTGCCAAGATGGAAGGCCACATTTCCGGCGCCCAGCAACACGATGCTTCTGATGGGTTCCATGGTGGTCATATCACTCTTTTTTATCCACATTTACTGCTGCCAGGTAACGCTTCCGAAAAGCGATCCACAAGCCTGCAAGCATGATAATAATGCTTAGCCACAGCAGATTGATTAAAGGAAAGATCACCGTTTTAATGATAATGAATTCTGGCCTTTCTTCATAAACTTCTAAAACAATGGTATAAGGTTCATCAGTTACCCTGCGGAATCTGATCATCAGATCAAGGTCTTTGATACTATCATCTCTGAACATAATCTGGCCATTTCTGATCATGTATGTTGGGGCTACTGTGTACGACCTGCCAAAATGGGTTACAACCTCAGCCCTGGCAGTAATCGACAGGTTGTCGGGATCAATCTGTCCAGGTTCTGAGTCGGTTTCAATCCCATTTAATACTAAAATGTTATTACCAAATGGAATGCTGTCATTCAGGGCAATCCTGATTTCATCAAGCAGGGCATAGGGTTCAGGCAATTCTTGCTGAGACAAATCGGCAAAAGTCACGTAAGTAAATATATCCCTGAGGGGAAAGATCCGGGCATAAGGCTCATACACATTTCCCATCCTTTCGTTTAACAGAATGGTGGGGAAAGAGCTAAATGCCAGATAAAAGTCACCCTCTTTGTTTTCCTTTAAAAAATCAACCTGGTATAGGTATCTTTCTCCATCAAAGGTCCGACCCACATATGTTACATGGTACTCTCCCATCGGAAGAACTTCGCCTTTGATCAGCAAGAGGTTTTCAGTTTCAGGAAAATTTTCACCAAGAAAATATCCTGAAGTATTTTCTGAGATGGTGGTTTTTTTTGAAAAAGTGAGCAATGTAGCCAGGATAAACATCGCCATACCCAGATGGCTAATAGCCGCACCTGTATTCATCAATCGCTTTCTGAAACGGAAAAGCATGTCAAGTGAAGAGAAAATGGCAAAGGATGATGCCAGCAGCATAAGCACATATCCTGTTCCGCTGATGCCGTAAAAAAGAATAAAAAGCAGTGACACAACCAATGATAACCCCAGGGGAAGTGCCATATTCTTTAAAAACGTTTTGTAATCATTCCGGCCCCAGCCAATAAAATGGGTGACGGCAATAAGTATGGCAATTACAACTGCAAACGGAAGTTGCCAGGTATTGTAATAATTTACCACATCAACCGGAGGAGCCATATTGGTTCCAAGCAGCTTATTAAAAACCGGGATGGATGTAGAAAAGATCACCTGAAATGCTGAAAGTACCAGCACCAAAGCCCCAACAAAAAGCCAGAACTCTCTGGTAAATACTTCTTCGTTGTCTTTTGAAGGGAGTTGGCTGTAGCGTCTGAATAATAAAACCAATCCCAATACCAGAAATGAAAACAAATAGATCAGGATATGCCTGCCCATTCCGTCACTGCCAAATGAATGCACCGAAGTTTCTGACAACACACCGCTACGGGTCAGGTAAGTTGCATAGATCACGAATACAAATGACAGCATGATAAACAGAAAAGCAGGAAAGTAGCTGTGTTTTCGTTTATATGATACAAGCATCAGGTGAAGCCCTGCCACCAAAATCAACCAGGGAACAAGTGAAGCGTTTTCAATGGGATCCCATGCCCAAAAACCTCCAAATGTGAGCGATTCATATGCCCATACACCACCCAATAAGATTCCCGCACCCAGAAAAAATACCGCCAAAACAGTCCAGGGCAAAGCCGGACGTATCCACCCATGATATTGTCTTTTCCATAGCCCCGAAAGCGCATATGCAAAAGGTACCAGCACAGCTGCATAACCAATAAAGGTGACCGGTGGGTGAGACAACATCCAAAAGTTACGCAACAAAGGGTTCAGCCCGTTGCCATCAGCAATGAAGCTTAAATATTCAGGGTTATGGAAAAAATGGTTGTCAATGTTTTCAGGCGAAAGACGTAACAGCAAAAAAGGGTCAAACCCTATCCGCAATGCACCGAAGCGCAAACCCAGCAACATGCTGATCATAAACACCTGCGATAGTGCAAAAACTCCCATCACAGGAGCCTCCCACTGCCGGGCAAAGCGAATGAGCAACAAACCAAAGGCCACCTGGCAAAGGGCCCAAAACAAAAGACTTCCCTCCTGCCCTGCCCAAAAACTTGCTATCTTGTATCCAAGTGCAAGATCATTCTCCATATGCATCCAGACATAGCGGTATTCGTAAAACCTGCTAAGCAAAATAAAAATCAGGGCAAAAGATGCCAGTCCGACCATGAGGCTGTGAAACCTGAAAGCTCTTCGTCCCCAACTTTTCCACTGCCTGTAGTCGATGAGGGCAGAATCAGCACCGCGCCAATAGGCAAAGGCAGAGACAATCGCAGAAAAGAAGGCCATAAATAAGGCAAAACGCCCAAAATAACCCCAAAACAAATGCTCACCAACGTATTGAATATCCATTTGATTTTATTCTAATTTCCAACAAATATACATGCTTTTTTACAGGAGAAACACACACAACCTATCTGTATCAGTTCAGGGATGACAAATTAGTTTGACCGAAAATATGTTTCCTTCACCAGCAAGCTGTAATACATACATTCCACCAGGCATTCCTGAGGTGTCAAGGATCAGCTGATCTATGCCGTCTTGTCGCAGTAAAATACTTCTGCTAATATATACCCTTCCGGTAACATCAATTAACTGCAGTGTGAAAGTTCCCTGCAAGGATGCAGAAAATTCTACATGCAAGCGCTGAGAAAACGGATTGGGCATGGCCCGTATTGGTTCTCTGTTCTTGTATTTGCCGGGCCAGGCTGCATGGGTTGGCGTACCCCTAAGCTGGTCATACCGCATGGCAGCTCTTTGGGCATTTTGCAGCAGGTCTTCATATGAAGCAGCAGCATGCAGGGCAAATGCAATATGCAGACTGTCTCCGTGATCGAGAACAAACGGACCTGTGCTAACAAGGGTAGAAATATCATTTACAGCTTCATATTTGCCGGCTACAATACGATTTGATGTCAAAGCGGTATATTTTTGAAAATGGCCGAATCCATCAGTAATTTTAATACTCCCACCTAAACCAGTGTTATCAAAGGCATAATGTCTGACCCCTCCGGGTGATAGCAGCTGAATACCCGTGTAATGGCCTCCGCTGTCATCCCAGGCATAACCCATGCGAAAAGAAGGGATAAATGAAGCCCGATGGTATTTGTTGTCTCTGAGAACCCAATCGGCAAAAAAACCGGTATACAATTCGCTACGTTGTTTCCCCGACAGGTTAACCAGGTCATAGTCAAGGATCAGGAAATCTTCTGCCTCATCCCCATCCCAGTAATGATGCCTGTAGAAAAGACCAATTTCATACCCTGTCTTGTTATCGGATACGCTCCCGTCAACATAGTAATGCCCTGCTGCGCTGCCCTTATGACGCTCCGGGATACTGTTGACCTGAAATACGGCACTAAAACTCCCTTCTGTCTCACCGTAAATCTGATCAGAAATATGAAATTGATCGCTGCCAATGAGCAATCCTCCTGCCTTGAGCAGGGTATAACTATTTTGGAATAAAAATCCCATACCCTGGTCATAACGCGGATAATTATAGCCGATGGCCCCTGTTGAGGATATGGTCGTAAGCAGGTCACCAGCCCTGATATGGAGGTATTGAGCATTCAATACCCTTACAAACGACTGCCTGCCTGTCAAACTCCCTTTCTCATCTAAGAAACTGACTGTAAACAATACCCGATGGTTTTCGGGTATTCCTGGCAAAGCCTTCAGCACAAAGGGTGCGGTGTGATTATCAAATGAGTAAAGCGGTTCAGCAAACACAAAGCTGAGTGTGTCAGTTTCAACTGATACATATTCACTGTCGACTGATAAAACAGCTTTAAGCATGTCGGCCGGAGCCAGCTCACACAAAAAATCCATCGACAATGAAAAAGTCTGCCCGGTTCTGATTGCGGCAAGTTGATCTTCATCCTGTCTGTGGTTCTCAATGCGCACATATGAATGCATGGGTTCAGACAGCGCCCTGAATAAATTTAAGCGACCAAATCCCAATTGTCGACTATAGGCCTGATTACCCGCAAGCAGATCAACGGGATCAGTGGTGGTTTTGATCAAAGCCGCAACCTCAATGGCATTAAGCTCAGGGTAATATGACCTTATGATGGCCGCTGCACCCGAAACGATTGGTGCAGCCATTGAAGTTCCACCCGAGCGCATATAAGAGCCATTGACCCATGTAGAAAGAATACCCAGACCAGGGGCCACCAGGTCAACAAAATGTCCATAAGATGAAAAGCCGGCCTTTACATCAAGACTGTCAGTGGCTGCCACACTCAGGGTATGTTCAAGAGCAGCCGGATAAAACGGTCTGTTGTCTGATGCATTGCCCGCTGCCGCGACCACCAGGGCATCTCTGTTGAAAACGGCATAATTGATAATGTCTTGTCCAAAAGGTCCCGGGTGCAAATGGCTGCCCCACGAACAGTTAATAACAGATGCCCCCTGGTCTGCTGCATACACGATCCCCTCATAAGCCTTAACCAATCGACCGAATTCATCATCAACCTTTACCGGTAAAAAGCGCGAATAGAAGCCGGTTGCTGCAATGCCTTCACGGTTATTTGATGAAGCGGCAGCAATACCGCTTACGTGCAGCCCATGGGCAGACTTGTTAAACCCCGGGTCGTTGTTTTCTTCACCAAGATCCCATCCATAAAAATTATCCACATACCCATCGCCGTCTGAATCTTCACCATTGACCGGATCATTGTAATTGTAGGCAATGGCATCAATCAGATCAGGATGATGCAGATCAGTTCCGGTATCTACAATTCCAATCACAACGCTTGTATCACCCTTTGATATGGCCCAGGCCTCAAAAGCCCAAATGGTTTTCAGGTAATACTGGTATGACACCAGTGAATCATTGGGGATAAATATTCCATTTGAAAACAAATCATACATGATCAGTGATTCAGGAATAAACCTGGGCTGAACATATTCAACCAGGCCCGAAGCAGCCAGCTCCTTCATCAGGTCGGCAGTCAGCTCCGGGTCAGATAAAACCACTTCGTAAATACGTGAAAGGTCGGTTTGGCGAAATCCTGACTTGCCATAAGTTTCTTCTGGTTTTTGGTGGAAAGGGAATACCCTCGTAACCCTGGCAATTGATTTATCCACCTGCAGTTTTTCCAGCAATTCTGCAGGTTTATCCCGCTGACTGCCATGCAAATCTATGTCTGCCCTGATCTTGAAAATGATATGCCCTGGCAAAGTATGCTGCAATGATTCTTGTTGTGGCAACACAAGCTGTGGCTGAGAATAAGCACAGATGACAAGCCCAAGCAGTAGCATAGTAAGTAAGCCCATTCGCATACTGTCAGATTTTGCATGAAATAGATGGTTCTTCATCTCATTCAGGTTTGAGACCGGTTATCAAGCTTATGGTAATCGGGTACATCATCAAGAAATGTCCACGCATTGTTTTCACGAAAGCAGCAATAATGGTCAACTCCGTTGGTAATGACCAGATACCTAACACCCATAGGGAAGTTATACATGGCTGCCTGGTCAAAGACATCCTGGGTGATTTTCACTTCAGAAGCCTTACATTCAATGATCATAAGCGCTTTCCCATCCCTGCCATACACAATGGCATCAGCCCTTCTGGCCATCTTGTTATACACCAGGCTGGCTTCTACAGCAATCAGACCTGCAGGATAGGCTTTTTCTCTGACAATCCAATGCAAAAAATGCTGCCTTACCCACTCTTCAGGGGTCAGGGATACATATTTTTTTCTGAAAACATCAAATATAAGTTGCTTACCAGCCTTTTCAACAATCTGGTGCTCAAAAGCCGGAAGGTTTAATGTTTGGTTCATAACCAGTGTACCCTGCCATTATGGTTCAAGGCAAATTTAATCCAAAAATACACAGCCTTTGAAAGGGTTTGACTATTTTTGCTTAAGCCACAGGCTGCGAAATACAATCTAACAGCTTTTGTATGAAAACAAAAAGTGAAATTGTCGAGAACTGGTTGCCAAGGTATACCGGCAGCAGTGTTGAAGACATTGGTCAGTATATTTTATTGACAAACTTCAACCAATACGTCGAGATGTTTGCTGAGGAGTATGGTGTTCCCATTATTGGAAAAGACCGGATGATGCCCTGTGCTACAAAAGAGAATATCACCATCATCAATTTTGGCATGGGTAGCGCCAATGCAGCAACCATCATGGATCTGCTGAGTGCAGTCAGACCAAAAGCTGTTCTTTTTCTTGGAAAGTGCGGCGGCTTAAAAAAGGTCAATAACCTGGGTGATCTCATTTTGCCCATTGCCGCCATCAGAGGAGAGGGAACATCAAATGATTATTTTCCGCCCGAAGTCCCGGCGCTTCCTGCATTCAGTATGCAAAAAGCCGTTTCAACCAATATCCGTAACCACGGCAGAGATTATTGGACAGGTACCATTTACACAACCAACAGGCGGGTTTGGGAGCATGATGACGCCTTCAAAAACTATCTGAGAAAAATCAGGTGTATGGGAATCGATATGGAAACAGCAACCATTTTCTCAGTTGGTTTTTATAATGGCATACCTGCAGGGGCCTTACTTCTTGTTTCTGACCAGCCCATGATCTCAACTGGGGTTAAAACTGAAAAAAGTGATAAAGTAGTCTCAGAAAAGTTTGTCAGATCGCACTTGAGTATAGGGGTTGATGCCCTGAAAGAACTGATCAATAACGGACTAACCGTGAAGCACCTGAAGTTTGAATATGAAGATTAACCATGATTAAGCCCCGCTAGCAGATGGAGTCAGATAAGTTTGAAGATATACTTAGGGATATAAGAAATAAGGTCTTATACCCCATTTACCTGCTCATGGGCGAAGAAAGCTTCTATATTGATGTCATTGCTGACTATATTGAAGAACAGGTTCTCACAGAAACCGAAAAGGAATTCAACCTGAGCATCGTATACGGTAAGGATACGGATATTCCAACCATCATAAGTATGGCCAGGCGGTATCCCATGATGTCGAACCATAATGTGGTTATCATCAGAGAGGCACACCATATTCAAAATATGGACGATTTGCTTCCTTATGTCCAGAAGCCTCTTAATTCGACCATACTCGTCATTTGCTATAAATACAAAACCCTTGACAAAAGAACCAAAACCTATAAAGCTTTTCAGGGGGCCGGGGTAATTTTTAACGGGAAAAAGCTTTATGACAACCAGGTACCCGGGTGGATTAAAAGTTATGTTACCAAAAGGGGATACAGCATCGGCCCAAGGGCAGTTCAGTTGTTGGCAGACCACCTGGGTACCGACCTGGGCAAAATTGTGAATGAAATACGAAAGCTTTTCATCAATCTTGAAAAGGGAACCGAGATAACCGAAGAAGTAATTGAAAAAAACATAGGAATCAGCAAAGACTTCAATATTTTTGAATATCAAAATGCCCTGGGAAGCAAAAACAAAGAAAAAGCCTACCGCATTGCAAAATATTTTGCTGACAATCCAAAGTCGGTTCAGGTATTCATGGTAATGGGCGTTTTGTATCAGTTTTTTTCGAAGATTTTACTTTACCACAACCTGAAAGACAAAAACCCAAGACATGTAGCCTCAGAACTGGGCACAAACATGCATTTTGTGAAAGATTATGCCCTGGCCGCGCAAAATTTCTCTCAAGCAAAAGCTGTAAGGATACTTTCGCTTTTGCGAACCACTGATTTAAAATCAAAGGGAGTAAACAATGATTCGGCCGACACAGACGATCTCCTCAAAGAGCTGACATACATGATACTAAATTAATTAAAGTTTTTCATATGCAATATTGGCTGGTTAAAAGCGAACCCGGTGCCTACTCCTGGCAGCAATTTGAAAAAGACGGTAAAACCATGTGGGAAGGGGTAAGAAATTACCAGGCCAGAAACAACTTGCAAGCAATGCAAAAAGATGACATGGTGCTTTTCTACCATAGTGTTTCTGAAAAACAGGTTATGGGAATAGGAAGGGTTGTGAAAACGGCCTATCCCGATCCCACAGCAAGTGATGACCGCTGGGTGGTGGTTGAGCTGGTTCCTGAAACAAAATTTTCTTCACCTGTCACCCTGGCCACCATCAAAGCTGACCCGCGTCTTGACCAGATTGCCCTGGTTAAACAATCAAGGCTTTCGGTCATGCCATTAAAGCCAGCAGAGTTTGATACCATCGTTGAACTGGGAAACCCTGAAAGCTGATAGCCCATGAACCTGCTTGACCTCATAATTGCCGTCCTGTTGCTGCTGGGTGCAGCCAGGGGATTTCAGAAAGGTTTTTTCCACGAAGTGGCAACGCTTTTGGCTCTCATTGTCGGTATTTACCTGGCTATTCTGGCTTCAAATATTGCAGGACATATCGTTTCGGGTATTGTCGACTGGAATATTCAAATTGTTAAGATCATTGTCTTTATTTTGGTATTCTTCACCGTAGCCATCACCATCAGGGGCCTGGGACATTTGCTGACCAAACTGATGAAAGCACTCTTTCTTGGTTTCATAAACCGCCTCGCAGGTTTTGTAACCGGTCTGATCAAATGGGCCCTTATTATGTCGCTGGCATTTGTTATCATTGACTATTTCGATGGCGAGAAGCGCCTCATATCGCAAGAAATGCAAGATTCAAGCTATTTGTACAGGCATTTAGACCGACTCTCTGACAGATTGCTGCAGGGAATCAGATTAGACAAAATACCTGAATCAACCTTTTTAGTTACCCTATAATTTATTTGCGTTTTATGCATACTGACTTTTGGGAAAATATCCGCAAAGATTTTAAAATTTGTAAAAAACTGGCGTATTTTCACAGCGCCGGACTTTCACCCATACCACAAGCTGTTTACAAGGCCATCAGAAAATCGTACAAACGACTATACGAAGTTGGCGATCTCGACTGGCATAATGACCTGGATGAAAGCATGAAATTACTGGGCAGCCTGGGAGACCACCTTAATACAAGTGCAGAAAACCTGGCTTTACTTCCCAATACATCCATGGCCATGTCAATGGTTGCGCTGTCGCTTAAGCGCCACATCAATTCACCCTTCAATATTGTCTCAACTGAAGATGAATTTCCGGCGACCAATATTCCGTTCGAGTACCAGGATATTCCTGTAAAATACGTTCAACCCGCCAATGGCCGATACAGCATTGATGCTATGATGTCTTTAGTTGATGAGTCGACAAAGGCTATAGTGTGTTCATATGTTCAGTACAGCAGCGGGTTCAGGCAAGACATTGAAAGTCTGGGAAAGGCCGCCAATAAAAAAGGTCTGCTGTTCATTGTAAATGCAACCCAGGGCTTTCCGTTTTTTCCTATCGATGTTGAAAAAATGCACATTGATGTGATGGCAGCTTCTCTACATAAATGGGGGTGTGCTGGCCATGTGGGCTCATTATTTTACACATCTGAATCGTATAGAAAAGCTTTCCCTTCACCCCTGGCCGGGTGGCTCTCGGTAAAGCCCCCTGAAGATGAGTATATCATTACGGCCAAAGGACAGAAAGTGAATATCCACCCAACCGCCATGCAGTATCAGTATGGTACAAGCAACCTTCAAAGTGTTCTCGGGCTAAAGGCTGCCTGGACTTATATGTCTGGTATTGGCTTTGAAAATATTCGCCAGCGCGTGCTTGAACTTGTCACCCAAACCATTGCCCACCTAAACCAGATTCAGGAGGTTGAAATTCATACTCCCCATAGCCATGCAGGCGAGCAGTCAGCCATCATCAGTTTTGATCTGCGGCAAAGGAATAACCAGGCTTGTGTTGAATATCTGGCCAAAAAAGGAGTCATTGCTGCCATCAGGAATGACAACATCAGGGTGTCATGCAACTACTTCACCAACCTGGATGATATTAACCGCCTTACCCAGGGCATCAGAGAGTTTTTAAACAAGCCCTGAGGAGTTGATCGCCTCTTGTAGGAGCTCCCACACTTTTTCAACATGTCGTTTCTCAGTGGTGCGCTGCCCAACCGAAAGACGAATAGCGTATTTTCCTTTCAGTGAAGTATGGGTCAGGTATACCTGGCCCGAATCATTGATTTTGTCGAGCAATGACTGATTAAGGATCAGGAGTTGTTCTTCTGTAATAGTTCCGGGATTGTATCTGAAACATACAAGGCTCAAATTCACGGGAGCGAGTATCTCAAATGTATCTGATGACTCAATCAGACCGGCAAAATGCCTGGCTGCATCAATATGGTCATTGACTAACTTGCGAATGCCTTCAGCTCCATAGTTTCTGAGTACAAACCATAGCTTCAGCGCACGGAAACGGCGGCCCAGTTGTATGCCCCAGTCACGGTAATTCCTTACCTGGTTATCTGCCTTTGTTTTCAGGTATTCAGGTGTTATACTCAGGGTGCGCAACAAGATATCGTGGTCTTTTACATAATAGGCCGAGCAGTCAAAATTGGTAAGCATCCACTTATGGGGATTGAAAACAAATGAATCAGCCTTTTCAACGCCCTTCATAAACCACCTGTGTTCGGGACAAACTGCAGCTGTTCCGGCAAAAGCAGCATCAACATGCAGCCAAATATTATATTTACTGCAAATCTGCGCAATTAACTCAATGGGATCCATGGCCATAGACGAAGTGGTTCCTAGTGTTGCGATAACACAGGTAGGTGTGATGCCATTCTCCAGATCGCTGACAATGGCTGCTTCCAGGGCTTCAGGATTCATTGACATGTCGTTCAGGGTATCTATAACCCTTAGCTTGTCTTTTCCGAATCCGGCAATTTTAACACCCTTTTCAATGCTCGAATGGGTTTCCGCACTGGCATAAACAGACATGGGGCCTGTAAAACCACTGGCATTAACAGCATAATTGGTCAGGTGCTCCCTGGCAGACAATAATGCACAAAGTGTGGCTGTGGAGGCTGTATCCTGAATTACACCTGTCATATGAGAGGGCAAACCTATCAGGTCGCGCAACCATTCCATCATTCTCTCTTCAAGTTCAGCGGCAGCTGGCGAAGTTTGCCAGATCATGCACTGACTGCCAAGCCCGGCTGTGAGTAATTCAGCCAGAACCGATGCCGGGCTGTTATTGGCCGGAAAATATGCAAACCATCCGGGATGCTGCCAATGGGATATTCCGGGCATGATTATTTCTTTGAAGTCATTGAAAATCTCATCCATCGACTCTCCCTTTTCAGGGGCAGATTCAGGTAAATGCACCAGGATATCCCCGGGTTTTACAGGAGATTTTACAGGGTAAGACTCTATATGCTCAAAATAATCTGCAAGCCAGTCAATAAATTCATGGCCATGGCGGCGAAAAGAATCTTTGTCCATATATCAAATTTAATCAAATGTCAAAAGGGAAGATCATCCTCTTCGGCAGAGGCGGGAGGTGCTTCAGGTGGTAGAGGTGAATCCATGAATGGTGGTTGTTCCTGGCCTCCAAATCCGGCAGCTGCTTCGACCCTGTCAATTTTCCAGGCCTTTACATCTGTATACCAGCGACCATTGAACTCGCGGCTTTCAACATTTACTGAAGCTGTAATACGCTCACCCTGCTTTAGTGCAAACTGGTCAATCTTATCACCCCAAACGGTGATGCAGACAGTTTTTGGGAACTGCCCCTCAGTTTCAATGATGAAGTCTTGTTTTCGCCACGTTCCGTTTTTCCCCTCACCGCTTTGTTCAGGAAGAATATTCAGGATGCTTCCACTTATTTCCATTTTCTGTACTTGATTATATACTGGTTGATTTTACTGTGCTTGATCTGCCAAAGATAAAGCAAATAAACCACCCCGCCAAGAAAGAAAAGCATGTGGCCAAGGCAGTTTAAACTGTAAAACCGCGCACCCCAAATGGTAAATGCTTGTTTCTGGTAATGATTAGAGATTTATCGGTTTCCCACGCATATTCAACACCAGCGCCCACATCCATCATGGTTATATCCTCAAGCTCTCCTTTGGTAATAATCTTGTTGTTGCGTTTAAAGCAGGCTTTAAATTCACTTGCATAATAGGCTTCAAGTACAACGAGTTGGTTGTTAACCTGCCGCCATCTGCCTCGGCGATCAACCTGTCTGAGTGCATTGAGCTTAGGGTGGAGTTGCAATTGGTTGAGGGCGAGGAAAGCCCCCCGGACGTCTTGTATATCTATATTAACATACAAACCGCGGCCATACGCCCCCCTAAATGAAAAAACACCAAGCACTTTGGCATTGTTGTCAATTTTCCTGTCCATAGAGATGGTCCCATATATAATGCTGGCATCAGACTTTGAAAATTTCCAGGATGACTCAGGCTCATCAGGCAGCACATCGCGACAATGTCCCAGAAAACGCATTTTATCCCGTTCGAGAATTACTCCGGGGACGTAGCTGTCTGTGCTCAGGGGGAGGATACGCAAGCCCGGCACATGTTTTCGCATAAAGCTGTATAAGAGCATGGCAGGTGTTGGTTGGCGTCGCAAGCGACGAGGTTAAAGAGTTTGGCGGCAATGCGGCCGCAGTTTGGCGACGTAAGCGATGCAGCTATAATAATTATGGGTTCAAATATATGTAATATATTTTATTTGGTAACATATGCGGGCTGTGTAAATAAACATTTTTTTATTGGTACGGACATCAGAAACGCCCTGGCAAAAACATAATTCGTCTTTACGGGAGAGGCATTTAGCGAAATCCTTAACCTTTATGGCGGCAAGCTTTGCTCTGCATAATTACATATAATATTTATACTTATTTTTAGGCACCATAAATCAGCTCATTAAACCATTTAACCCATCCAACACATGAAGCGTTTACATCTATTTCTTGTTTTCACTTTACTTATACTGCATGGTGCGGTTTTCTCCCAAACAGCCCGTCAGTTTGGCCTTCGCCAAAACACACCCCAGGTGTTCGCCTTTACAAATGCGGATATCGTAACCGAACCCGGACGTATCCAGTCAAATGCCACACTGGTAATCAGAGACGGTATTATTGAGGCCATTGGCCGGCGTGTAGATATACCTGCTGATGCAACAGTAATCGACATGACAGGTAAAACCATCTACCCTGGTTTTATCGATATGTTTGCCAACTACGGACTACCTCAGCCCGAAGGAGAAGAACACATTCACTGGAATGCACAGATCAGAAGCCATTACAGCAGCGCAAAGAACTTTCGCCCTGATGCGGATAAATCATCGAATCTGCGTTCGCAGGGTTTTGTGGCAGTTCATACATTACCAGAACACGGACTGCTAAGTGGTTATGGTAGTGTAACCAGCTTAGGTGAAGGAGAAGCAAATCACCAAATCATCAGGCCTGATTTCACACAGGCATTGTCATTTCGTCGTTCGATGGCTATGGGCCGCGGATATCCAACCTCAGGAATGGGTACTGTGGCACTTGTCAGACAAACCATGTACGATGCCGACTGGTATGCTGAAGCCCACAATGCTTTCAGCGCCAACCGTACACTGCAAAGGCCAGAAACCAATCATGCCCTTGAAGCCTTATCACTGGCCAGACAGCAGTCAGTTCCCTTTGTTGTCGAAGCTGAAAATGAATTGTGGTTTTTAAAAGCCATTGAAATAGCTGACGAATTCGGACTGAATATTTGGGTCAGAGGCAGTGGTCGTGAATATCGCAGGCTTGACGCCATCAGACAAACCGGTAAGCCAATCATACTTCCCATAAACTTTCCATCAGCACCCAACCTGGCAACACCAGAACAGTCAATGAATGTCTCACTCGAGGCATTAAGACACTGGTATCTGGCGCCCGAAAACCCATCAAAGATTGCCCAGGCCGGGCTTACCATGGCTCTGACAGCCCATGGCAGCGGTGACCAATTCATGAAAAACCTCAGGACAGCGGTTGAGCGGGGTTTGAAAAAAGAGGACGCCCTGGCTGCACTTACCACCACCCCAGCCCGATTGCTTGGCATTTCAGACAGCTACGGAAGCCTTTCAAGGGGCAAAGTTGCCAGCTTTATAATCGCCGACGGGGATATCTTTGAGCAACAAAGCAATATTGAACAGGTCTGGATAGACGGAAAGAAATTCCAGATAAAGCCGCTGCGTGATGACGCCCGTGGCAAGTGGCTTGTGCAGGGTGGTGAAGGCCTTGGTGGTGCCATCGTTCACATTGAAGGGACAACTGATCGTCTGCGCGGAACCATTACACTTGAAGAAAAGAGTACCAGGTTGATTCGGGTAAGGATGGAGAACAACCGGCTTGTGCTTGCCTTTTCAGCAGACTCACTAGGGTTGCAGGGTGTTTACCGCATGTCGGCCAATCTGGCCGAAAATGAATTGCTTGGCGTAGGTGAAGGTCACCAAAGCAACTATTTTGCCTGGAGCGCTAACCGTACCGAACCTGCCAGGGCTGAGCAACAGAGACAACGTACTCCAAAATCTCCCCTGCAGTTGCCTACCCGTTACCCCTCAATGGAATTTGGCCTTGCATCGCAACCAGAGCAAGTGCGTAATGTCCTGATCAGAAATGCCACCATTTGGACACAAGGTCCTGAAGGAATCATGGAGAATGCTGATATGCTGGTGACCAATGGTAAAATTGCACAGCTTGGTTATAATATTGCAGCACCAAGAGGAGCCGTCATTATTGACGCTGCCGGACGGCATGTAACACCAGGGCTGATTGATCCGCATATCCATGCCAGTATTGCTGCGGGTGTAAACGAAACCGGAGATGCCATTACCAGCGAAACACGCATTACCGATGTCATGGATGGTGATAATGTATGGATTTACAGACTTTTGGCCGGAGGTATTACTTCAGCAACCCTTTTCCATGGTTCGGCCAACCCCATAGGAGGCCAGAATGCTGTCATTAAAATGCGTTGGGGGCTACTGCCCGATGGCTTGCTCATTGAGGACGCCACACCGGGTCTTAAAATGGCCTTGGGCGAGAACGTAAAACGAAGTATGGGCAGGTATCCATCAAGCAGGCAGGGCACTGAACAAATAATCAGAGATGCATTCCAGGCTGCCGTTGAATATGGTGAAGCACGGGAAAGATGGACCAGGAACAGAAGTGGAATCCCTGTGCGTCGTGACCTGACGCTTGAACCTATTCTTGAAGTGATCAAGGGTGACCGTTTGGCTTACGTTCACGCCTACCGCCAGGACGAAATGTTAATGATGCTCAGGGTGGCTGAAGATTTTGGATTTACTGTCGGCACATTTGAACATGGTCTTGAAGGTTATAAGATTGCTGATGAATTAAGAGAGCATGGCGCAGCAGCAGTTGTATGGAGTGACTGGTCTGCATTCAAGGTCGAATCATATGATGGGATTTTGCATAATGCCAAACTCTTAAATGATGTTGGCGTATTGACCACACTTCACTCTGACAATACACAACTGTCAACCAGGATGAACTGGGAAGCCGCCAAAACCATGAGAACAGGCGTGTCAGAGATTGACGCCATGAATTTCATCACCCTGAATCCTGCCAAAGTGATGGGAATTGACCACCGTACTGGCTCACTTGAACCAGGTAAAGATGCTGACTTTGTCATATGGAATGGTCACCCGATGTCAACATTCTCAACCCCTGATCAAACCTGGGTTGACGGCAGAAAATACTTTGACCGTGACGAAGATATGGTATTGCGTGAACAGGTAAAGCAGGAAAGAGCCCTGCTGATCAGCCGTATTCTGGAAGAGCAACAAGCTGCCATGCGCAATGATCAGGAATAGTAACCGGGTAAATGTTTTGACGTAACACATTCAAATCAACATACAAATGAAGCATCTAAAAATAAAAGACAGAAACATGTCATCAATTATTCCCAAAATATTCTTGCTGTTATCTATCTTTCTTTACAGCACGTGGGTTCAGGCTCAGACACCTGCTCCCCCACAACAGCAACCCATAGCCATCACAGGCGGGACCATACACACAGTCAGCCATGGTGTCATTGAAAATGGAACCATTGTTATTGAAAACGGAAAAATCACCGCCGTCGGAGCAAATGTTGAAATTCCAGCCGGGGCTGAAAATATCGATGCCCGAGGTAAACATATTTACCCCGGGCTAATCCATGGCCGCACTACACTTGGACTAACTGAAATTAGCCGTATCGCAGAAAGCACAGACCTGACCGAAGACGGTAATATCAATCCAAACATCAGGGCCCAGGTGGCCTTTCACCCCATCAGTGAACACATTCCGGTGGCCGCTGTCAATGGTGTACTCACAGTGGTTCCAACCCCAACGGGCAGCCTGATTGCCGGAAAACCTGCCGCTATGATGACAGATGGCTGGACCTGGGAACAAATGACCTTGAGAGAGGGTGTTGGTATGTCAATCAACTGGCCATCACTACAAAACCCATCGTCATACAGGCAAGCCATAGATGAGCTGCAACAGGCCTTTGATGATGCAAGAAGGTATAAGCAAGCAAGAGAAGCCATGAAGAGCGGCCAGGGTCCAAACCATAATGTCGACATCAGGTGGGAAGCCATGATTCCTGTGCTCAAGGGTGAAATGCCAGTTCTTGTGTCGGCTGGTGATTTGCGTCAGATACAGGCCGCTTTGGCCTGGACAGAAAAAGAAGGCCTGAATACCGTACTTGTTGGCGACAGGGATATGGATATCGTGGCAGAACAATTGGCAGCAAAAAATATTCCCGTTATTCTTACCGGGGTGATTGGAGGACCAAACCATCAGTGGCAGGGATATGATGAAGGTTATAAGACCCCGCTGCGGTTATATGAGGCCGGAGTTACGTTTTGTATTGCCGGAGACGCATCAGCAGCATATGCCCTCAGGCTTCCACATCATGCCGCATCAGCCGTTGCCTTTGGATTGCCTGAAGCAGAAGGGCTTAAATCAGTCACAATCAATGCTGCAAAGATATTGGGCATTGACGACCTGGTGGGCAGTATAGAAACCGGAAAGGATGCCACCATCATGATTACCAACGGAAGCCCCCTGCAAATGTGGACCGAAATTGACCAGGTATTTATCCGTGGTCGAAAAATCGACATGACTGACAAACACAACAGGCTATACGAACACTATAAGGAAAAACATCGCCAGGAGAGCCTTTAAGTCGTGAATTTTTCTTATTTTTCGTGAAAATTAGCGCTTATTTAAAAAACCTAAAAAAGATTGATAATGAAAGCTTTTTTAAAATCACTTGTATCAGTTCTCCCCATCGCAGGGATAATAATTCTGACCCTCGGATTCTGGTCATGCGGAGGAGGTGGTCAAAATCAAGCCCAAAAGGAGAAGCTAAAAGAAGTCAAACAAACCACCAGTTATCAGATTGAAGATGTAATCATGGATGTTGAGAAACGCATCAGATATGTGGATGGTGAAATTGAAAAAGCCAGCGGTGAGCTTAAAGAGCAACTGGAAGAAGCCCGCGAGGAGCTTAAAAAGCAAAAGGAACATCTTAACCAGGCAATGAAAACTGTCAAAGATGCCACGTATGAAGGATGGTCTGATGCCCTCCGTGAAGCGGGAGCAATCATTGCAGATGCAAGAAAAAAGACCAATGAGGTATCTCTCAAGGTCAGGAACTTGCTTGAGTAAATCAATTGATTTGGGATATAGATTTTTTAAGACCTGCCGGATTCAATTCCGGCAGGTCTTTTTATATCCTATTCGAGCTCCAAAAAATTGTACCTTTGCAGGCCAAAATTTAAAACAATGCACGAAATCAGAAACATAGCAATCATTGCCCATGTGGACCACGGAAAAACCACCCTGGTTGACCGCCTGCTCCACCAGGTGAAGCTTTTCAGAGAAAACCAGGAATCAGGTGATTTGATCATGGACAGCAATGACCTTGAGCGCGAAAGGGGTATAACCATTCTGTCAAAAAACTGCTCAGTAAGATATAAAGACACCAAGATCAATATCATAGACACACCGGGGCATGCTGACTTTGGAGGCGAAGTAGAGAGGGTACTCAATATGGCCGACGGTGTTTTACTCATAGTAGATGCCTTTGAGGGGCCTATGCCGCAGACCCGTTTTGTGCTTGAAAAAGCCATTGCACTGAATAAGAAGCCCATCGTTGTTATCAACAAGGTTGACAAACCAAACTGTGACCCCGAGTTGGTACAGGAGAAAGTCTTTGACCTGATGTTTAGTCTGAATGCCACTGAAGAACAGCTCGATTTTCCAACTGTTTACGGTTCTGCAAAGGCAGGCTGGATGTCTGATGATTGGCGTAATCCGGCAAGTGATGTCTCTTACCTTCTTGATATCATCCTTGAACATATCCCTGTTATTAAGTATCCCGAAGGTAACCCACAACTACAGATCACCTCATTAGACTATAGTTCGTATGTTGGTCGTATTGCAGTTGGCAAACTGACCAGGGGGACATTAATTCAGAACCAGCCTGTCTCTCTTGTAAAAAGAGATGGGAGCATCCTCAAATCACGCATCAAAGAGCTCTATGTTTTTGAAGGACTCGGAAAAGAAAAGATAAAACATGAAATATGTGCGGGTGAGATCTGTGCCATTCTTGGTCTTGAGAATTTTGAGATTGGTGATACAGTAGCTGATTTCGAACAACCCGAAGGAATTGCGCCTATCGCCATTGATGAGCCAACCATGAGTATGCTATTCTCAATCAATAACTCCCCATTTTTTGGCAGGGATGGAAAATTTGTCACCAGCAGGCACCTCAGAGACAGACTGGCCCGTGAAACGGAAAAAAACCTGGCATTGCGCGTTATAGAGACAGATTCAGCAGACTCATTCCTTGTTTACGGAAGGGGAATTCTTCATTTGTCGATTCTGATTGAGACCATGCGCCGTGAAGGTTATGAATTACAGGTTGGCCAACCTCAGGTAATCATGAAAGAAGTTGAAGGACAAAAGATGGAACCTGTTGAATACCTGATGGTACATGTACCCCATGCATTTGCCGGAAAAGTTATTGAAATGGTCTCACAGCGCAAAGGCGAGATGATCAACATGGAACAAAAAGGAGAAAGGACACAGCTTGAATTTGACATCCCGGCCAGGGGGCTTATTGGCCTCAGGAGCAATATGCTAACCGCCACAGAGGGTGAAGCCATCATGGCCCACCGTTTTAAGGCTTATGAAAAGTACAAAGGTGATTTTGGAGCAAAACGAAATGGTGCACTCATTGCCATGGAGACGGGTACAGCTATTGCATATTCTATTGATAAACTGCAAGACAGGGGTCGGTTTTTTATTGATCCGGGTGAAGAAATATATGCAGGACAGGTTATTGGTGAAAACACCAGGCATGACGACCTGCTGATCAATGTTATCAAGACCAAGAAACTAACAAATATTCGTGCATCAGGCTCAGACGACAAGGTTTCCATTGCTCCTGCAGTTAAATTTTCAATGGAAGAAGCTCTCGAATACATTGGGAAAGATGAATGTGTTGAATTTACCCCGAAACATATTCGTCTTCGAAAGCTGATCCTCGATGAACATGAACGAAAACGCGCATCGAAGAAAGAGCAATAGTCAGTGATGAACTTGGTAATTTTGCAAAACTTGACGAAATTCGTTGCCGGGTTTTAGAGCCCTTAACTAGCTTTATCAAATTAAACGTTACCTTATGCACCGTTTATCATCTATGGTAATAACTATCCTGATGATTGCATCAGCAGGTCTTACCTCAGCCAATGACAGGGGAATAAACACCACACAAAATACATCGGACAGCTCCCACGAATCCATCTTATTGACACCAGAGCAAGCTTCTGCATATCTGATCCGACTTATCGAACAGGAAAAGGTATGGAGAGAACACGGGTATGCTGAAAAACACTGGCTCCAAAGATTGGTTGATCAGTACAACCAGCCCTTTGACAGTGTCATGAACAGCTTGCTTAAATTTCCATTTGATATCATTGAATTGCAACCCGCCTATATTGTCAAACATGACACCCTTCCCTTAAAATGGCTGGACCAATCTATGTTTTTTGTTGACACCATTCCCCTTGAAAAGGATCCATTCATCACAAAAAAAACCATTATTCTAAGGACAATTGATCCCAAAACCAAGCTTGATTCACTGATACTGCAAGATAGCATCAGTCATCCTGACACCCTGGCTGCAATGTATGCCCAGAAAATTGCGGAGTTAAGAAATATGGTTGACTCTTTGGCGCAAACCACTGATACCATCATCGAGGTGTTTATAGACCAAGACTACTTGAACTCAAAAAACATACAGATTCATAACATTAGAAATCAAGAGATAGAACCGCCCCTGCTTTTGCCCGGCAGCGGGCTGTCGGTAAGTTTTCTGCCTGATTCATCACATGTAGTTTTTTCAGAAAGCAACAGGGTGATCATGGCCAACCAGGAATCACCATTCTATATTGTACCTGGCCCAAACATGCCTGACTCTCTTCATCAAGCCATTGATATCTTGGTTAATTATACATACCAGCGCGACTCCATTCTGATTCACATACACGATCTGGAGGGGAACCGCACACCCTTTTGGTTATCAGCAGGTGAAGATGACCTTTACAGATACTGGGTGAGGAATCAGGAAAATGACTCGATCACAGTCTGGATAGGAAACCCGGCAAAATATGAATTGACACTGAGCCTTGAAGATGACATTTTTGTTGAAAGGCTTGAGAAAAAAACCGTTGATGATATCCCCATAACAGTTGCCGAACCTTCAAGATCACTCATGAGGGTTGTACCGCTAAATGAAATCCCGGTTTTCTGGGACCGGTCACTTTCAAGTTCGTTGTCTTTAAATCAAAACTATCTTGACAACTGGGCCAGGGGTGGAGACAATTCAATTTCAGGTATGCTTGATGTAACAGCAGGTGCCGTATATCATAACAGAGAGAGTAATACCAGGTGGACCAACAGTGGCCGGCTAAGATATGGAACCATTTGGACAGAAGAACACGGATCAAGAACAAGCAGTGATATTATTGAACTCAACTCGCAATTCAACAAAAGAGCCGCCGACAAGCTTGACTTTAGTGCCGTGTTTTTCATGAAAACCCAGGTAGCCAAAGGGTATAAATATCCAAATGATTCAGTACCTATTTCAAAATTCCTCAATCCGGGAGCAATGACGGTTGGTGTGGGTATTGAATACAAGCCCATTGAGAAAACCCTGATAAATTTCTCAGCCCTGTCATATCGAAATACATTTGTCCTTGACACAGCCAGTATCAGGCAAACAACCCATGGTATTGAAGTAGGGAAACGCTCCAGACAGGAAATGGGAGGTCAGCTTGTTGTCAGGAATGAAATGAATATAAGCGAAAGCCTGAGAATGAACAACAGGGTCAGGTTGTTCTCAAACTACCTTCGAAAACCTCAGAATGTTGATGTTGACTGGGAGTTAAGTCTGGAACAGCAGATCAATTGGTATTTCACCATCCGCTTCAATTTCCACCTGATCTACAACGATGATGTCAGATTTACCAAAATGGATGCAGCAGGAAACCCGATACTTTTGCCTGACGGAAGTGAGAAAAAAGTTCCCAGACCACAAATAAACCAATTTCTTGGATTAACCGTTTCGCTCAGGCTCTGACAGTTGCTGCGCTAATTCTCCATATTCCTAATCCTGTCGTGCAGACGAAGTTGCCTGTATAAATCAAGAATTCTGGCAAATACGACCTGGTCCTGGGGCTGAAGTTCCTGCGCCTTGTCAAGCCAGGTAATTGCTGCTTCAAATGCTGCTTCAGATTGCGCCCTCTTCTGCTGCACCGCCTGGATGTTTGACAGTCTCCTTGACTCTTCTTCAATCTCCACACCTATGTTGTAGTAAGAAGTGGCTATATTCAAGTGTGTCATAGGATCATCAGGTTGATGCTCATTGGCATCAAAATACGACAAGATGGCTTTTTCGTATTCTTCAAGCCTCTGGTAAATCAGACCAGCAGTATAATGAAATCTGGCTTTGGATGGATCGTTGATGATGGCTTGCTGCAATACCTCAAGTGCCTGATCAAAGTCTTCGTTATCTGTAAAGTAGTCGACCAGTAATAATACCAATTCTTCATTATCCTCATATTGCTCTATCCCCTGAATCAATACCCTTTGTGCCTCATGGCTGTTGTCTTTTGCCAGATATGATTTATACAACAGGTGGGTGACATTTGTAGAAAATGCATAATTATGCAATTCGCCAAAATGCTTCACTGCTTTATCGAACAAGCCAGCCTCAAAGGCTGACATGCCAGCATTGTACAACAGGCTTGTGTCTTGTTCGAACGACAGATGGGGTTTTTCCATAATGGTCATAGCCTTTTCAAAAGCCCGCAAAGCTTCTTTGTAATTTTTGCCATTAAACTGACGCTCTCCCAATCTTTGGAAATCGTTAGCCAGTAAAACATATCTGGGCTTTAACTGTGACTCCATCCTGCCCCGACCCGCAAGCTCTATCGCCTTTTCAAAAGATTCATAAGCTACATAGAGTTGGTCAGGATATAATTCAAACCGTCTTCTGTCATTGGCCGAAATACCTGAGCGGTAAGCATCCTGGGCCAAAACCCCTCTCAGATACCAGGTTCTTGGCCAGCTGGCCATTTCTTCATCTTCAATCATTTCTTCAACCAATCCCTTGGCATCACTGAACTTCGCCGTCTCAATAAGATGTGATACTGTTAGAAATTTGCTCCTCTGAAGTGGTGTTAGGGTGGTACAACCTGCCAATATAGCTACTGATAAAAATAACAAAGTTCTTTTCATATTCTGGTAAAGCATAATTCAACTATTGAACGGACACAAAAGAAATAAAATTGCATTCTTTATATGTTGGTCTCAAAGATACTAACAATTTGCTGAGCAACTTCATAACTGAAGAGGCAGCTAACCTATAAAAAAAGCCCCTTTATGAAAGGGGCTGGTGTGATTCCGCTTGGATTCGAACCAAGGACCCACAGCTTAGAAGGCTGTTGCTCTATCCAACTGAGCTACGGAACCATTTCATCAAAGGAAAATGCTTTCCAATGGAATTGCAAAAATACGCCTTTATGGTGATATGTGCAAATCATCAGCATCTATTTCCACGGTCTGAGTTTATCTGGAGCAACCTCACGGATCAAAGCCCTGGCCAGAACCATATTTGAGTCTATTACAGGAATTCCTTCAAACATGGGCTGTCTGTAGGCAAGCGGAAATTCTGTGCATCCAAAAACCAGTAAATCAGCACCCTTCTCTTTCAATGACCGGCAAGCATCACATAATAAGTCAATGGCCCTGGCGGGAATATTATCAGGGAACGACTTAATGCCATATGTCTGACTGTAAATGGATGAATGCAGACTGGCTTGTTCTCTTTCGCTGACGTTTCGTACATCAAGTCCAAATTCTTCAAGTTGCTCATATAAGCCAGACACAAAAGTACCTGTGGTACCCAGTACACCCACACTTTTTACATGGGGATACCGGTCTCTGATAAATAAACCGACCTCTTTTATCATATGCAGCAACCTGATCGTGAGGTTATGGTTTTCTATTTGTCTGACAACCTCATTAAAAATCACCGGAGCATGGGCCGAATTGCAGGCCATTCCTGCAACAGTTGCACCACACATCTCAAGTTTCTGCAACACCCGGGCAATGGCCAGGGCCGGATTAACTGTTTCTTGTCCAAGAATGAACCTGGTCCGGTCACTGATACTTGACGGAAATGAAAACAATAATTGAGGCAGGTGTTTTTGGTCTGAACCTGCCACGGTCTGGGAGATGATTTTGGATGACAAGTCTATGCCTGCAGAAGGCCCCATCCCTCCCACAATACCAATAATGCCTTTCTGTTCAACCATAACAAAAATATTATTGCCAGTAAAGTATCAAAGCCTGGCTTCAAGGATGAGATGTATGAGTGTACCAACCTCAGCATCAGAAACGCTGTTTCCTCTTTGGTAGGTGTCTACCCGGTGTACAATGATCAGGTCATTTTCCGGGATAATCAGCAAATGGTGTCCGCCGGCTCCCCTGGCAGAATAAGATCCATCGGGAATATTGGCTACAGGATAGTGCGGAAATGTATTAAAGTCGCGGGCCACCCACCACATATATCCGTAGCCATCTGTGCCATACAGGGTGGCATCAGAATGATACCGGGTGCTTTCATACACCCAATCTGCAGGAATAATCTGCTCATCATTCCATCGACCCTGCCTGAGCATAAGTAAACCGAAGCGGGCCAGGTCTCTTGAATTTATGGCAAAGGGATAAGCTGGGTGAATGGATTCTTCTCCGGTTACATACCAGCCGTCATCAGCTTCAAATTGCTCCATTCCAATGCGGTCGGCAATATCTTCTTTCAGGACAACAAAAAAGTCTCGTCCGGTTAGCTGATTAAATATGGTACCCGCTGCGTTAAAATCCCAATTATTATAATACCAGAAAGTCCCCGGACGAACCACCAGGCCAGTAGGTTTAAGATCTTTCATTCGTTGTGATTCATACAGGGCATCATGATAGATGCCTGAACGGGTTTTCAGCAGATCCCTTATGGTGGCTGTGCGTTCTAAGGGTGTAAGCGGCGGTACATCGTCAATGCCAATATCCTCCATACTCCAGTTAAGGTCAATGGTACCGTTTTCAATGTAAGGCCCAAACATGGCACTCAAAAAACTCTTTCTGAGAGAGTGGGTCATGTATTTGGTTTCAACTTCACCCCATTCATCTACGATCATGCCGTCGGCAATAATCATCACGGCCGAAGTATTGATGGTTTGACTGTACTCTCTGGCTTTAGCCAATTTTGATGCATCAAAGCCCAGGTCTTCAGGCTTGGCTGCATGCTCCCACTGTTCACCGGGGAATCTGTCAACTTCTGAAGTAGAACAAGCAACAAATAAGGCCAGAAACAAGATTATGGGCAAGTGGTTGATTGGTTTCATGGGTGTGTGGGTTTGGCGGCTTCGCCGCGTTTGTAAGTTATAAGTTTTAAGGTTGACGGGTTTAGGGGCGCCATTTGAGGCGGTCGTTCAGGTGTAACATATTGTATTTTTTCATGATTTCTATCACTTTATCAAGGGGAATGGCCTCACTGGTATTACCCCTGTCGCCGGTAACTGTCTCAGCCATAAACAGAGCGTTGTAGATAGCCTCCTGGGTGGCCTCCTCAACAGCCTGAAATAAGGTGTTCATTTCATTGTTGCTGATGAAAGCAGGCATATTATCCACTTGCCTTATACCCGCATTCGGAATGGTATAAGCCGTAGAAAAGGCAATGGCAAAGTCACCTGATGAGTTTGACATAAATCCGGTTGTTCGCCCCATACCCATGAAGGATCTTTTGGCTAACCTTTCCAGATTGCGATCAGACAGAGGCGCATCAGTGGCAATGATAACCATGGCTGATCCGTCATCATCTCTGACAAAGGCCTCCTCAGCAATTTCACGGGTAAAGGGAACCCCATTTATATAAAGGAAACGACCAAAATTAGCCTGAACCAATACGCCCACTGTATAAGTCTGCCCGCCGATAGGCATGGATATGCGTGAAGCTGTCCCGATACCAGCCTTATAACCAAAGCTTGTTGTTCCGGTACCTGCACCCACACTGCCTTCATCCACAGGGCCTGTGCGTGCGTTATCGATGGCAGCAAAAACATCGGCAGCTGTTATATGCTGTCCCCGAATGTCATTCAGGTATCCGTCATTTGTCTCCCCAACCAGGGCATTCACTGAGCGTAGGTTTTCATTCCCTTCCAGACCCAGCATGTAGGCCACCAGGGCCTCCACAGCAGTACCTACATTCAGTGTATTGGTAAGTACAATGGGGGTTTCAATATTGCCCAATTCTTCAACCTGCAACGAACCCGCCATCTTTCCGAAACTGTTAAAGTTATAGATCGCACCGGGCACCTTGTCACGAAACAAATTGCCACCATGGGGCAAGATGGCTGTAACCCCCGTTCTGATATTGTCTCCCTCAAACCTGGTGACATGACCAACCTTTACTCCGGGGACATCGGTAATCATGTTCAGGGGGCCGGGCGTCATCATCCCAACATGAACCCCCAATTCCTGAGCCCGCGCCCTGCCTGCAAGAGACTGAGCATCCGCATCAGCCAACCCCAAACCACCAATAACCACCATAACAACAATTATAAAAGACCATTTATTTGTCATCATCACCATAATTATTTTCCATTATACAAACTTTCAAACTTTCAACCCGCATCGCGAAGCGATGCCTAACAGCGGCGAAGCCGCCTAACTGCACGGAGCGCAGCGAGGTGCCAACAGCGAGGCACGAAGTGCCGAGCCTAACTGCGGCGCAGCCGCCTAACT
>SKRM01000008.1 GCA_007118495.1 Bacteroidales bacterium | reverse complement strand
TATAAAACTCGACAAATTCTGCTCCTGGAGGTACCTGAAACTCATTCGGATTCATCACCTTGAACGTACTCGCGTTGAGAGAATTGGCAACCCACTCATAATACCAACCCGCAAAACCCCATCTTTCAATAAGATTCGGATCACCTGTAAAATTATCAGTTGACAATACACCGGGCTCAGCTTGATGCGTGTGAAAATAACGATGGATGAACAACTCCTCATGTAAGAAAGACATATCACGTGTGAACCAAACAGGATCATTTTCTGATCCAATAAGAACACCGTCAAACAACATGTCGAAGGGTTCCTTACCTGAGGCTTTCGTATGGGCTTTCATACTTCCAAGGTTTACAAACCGGATATTCCTGTTGTGAAAACCTTTGGTGCTGATAAACACCTCTGTGGGAGGAGCAACATAAGTCCTTTCATCATCAATTGCAATCACCTCAAAATCAAGGGGGTTTGATGATGAAACTTCAAACTCAGGATCCACATTCAGTCTCAACCTGCCATTATTCACAGTATAACTATCATTTCTGAAGCCTTCGAAATCCACAATATAATGGGCATGCTCTCCAAGTAAGTGAACACGAATGGGCCTGTCCGTGATGTGTTCACCTGTTTGGCGGTCAATAAAGTGGAGGGTAAAACGTGTTTCAAAAAAATTCAGGTCGAGAAGCAACAAAGTCATGTCTTCTCCGGTATCCTTATCAGTAAGGGAGTTCAACATATCCTCACATGCCGGCAACATGAACAAGGAAGTAAACACAAGTGCAAAGATTTTTATCTTATTCAGTACTACTTTTTTCATTTTCTCTTTGGATAAAAACAGTTTATCAAGTCATTGAATTTGATAGAAGGATTTAGTTGACCCTGCCACCACTTAATCTAAATGATATACTACCCTTTAAAACAGGATAGATTGAATATTGGCTAAACTGCCTTTCCAGATATTCCTCATGCCCCAGGTCGGGGTTGGAAGTTGGAGAAAGCATACCGTCTGATTCAATGTTGAAGACAGGCGACCCCTGATAAAAAGCACCCATCTCAAATGAAATCCCAACCAGGCGGTTATGGTTTAACAAGCGTCCGAATCCGATACCAAGGTAAGGTGAGATGCGCAACTCCGGAACAATATCAAAGGTGAAGGTACCGACTTTTTCAGGAGGGATCACCAGGTCACCGTAAGTGTAACCTGTTATGGCCACCCCCGATGCCACTGTGTTGAAGTTATTCAACGTGAGTCCTGCTGTGGCAAAGATTCGGGGGGTCAGGTAATACCCAAACATGGTGGAAATACCCCCTGTTTTTACGTCGGCAAGCACATCATAAGTGACACCAGCCTCTTCAAATTCAAATGATTGCTGAGCCCCAATGTGGTCAAACCCAGCCCTGAGAACCATTTTTTCGTTAAACTGCACAATGGCGTCCAAGCCAAGACCCATCGTCGATCCCTTGGCAGCAATACCCAGTGAAACTGACTGGGCCAGGGCCATATTTGCCGCAAGGCAAACAATGATGCCCACCATCATTAATCTTTTCATAAGCTTGTTTTTGTGAACGGATGTGTTTATTATGTCTAAGTAAACACAACAATTTACAAAAAGTTTACACATAAAGCTGATTTGGCTGATTTATTTTCGGGTTAGCATAAAAGATAGACCACTTAAGCAACCTCCCAAAACACACAAACCAGCAGCTATGGCTATTTGCCTTAAGTGAAATGTTTCCAGCTGTGCATAGAAATTGGATAAACAAATTTCTTTTCTAACTAAATTTACAACCCAATCAACTATCAATTTAAAAGAACAGCCAATGAACAACAAAATTCCAAAAAACATGACTTGTATGGTGGCCTGCATCATCCTTTTCTCAACCCTTTATGCCAGGCCGTCGGATCAACATTCAAGTGAAGATTGGGTGGAATTCCTGCACGAGCAAATGTTGGAATTTACCCGAAGCGAACACATTCCCAATGCCGTCATTTCTTTGGTAAAGCACGGCGATATCCAGATGCTGAGGGGGTACGGATTTGCCAACCTCGAAATGCTGATTCCCATTGATCCGGATGCCAATATGTTCAGAGCAGGGTCTGTTTCCAAGATATTCACCTGGCTGTCCATCATGCAACTCTACGAAAGGGGTCTTATTGGTCTGGATGATCCCATCTCACAATACCTGGAAGAAGACATGACATTGGATATCAGGTATCGGGGCAATGCTGAGCAACCCATTACAATCATGGATCTGATGAACCACACAGCAGGCTTTGCCAATACCTTTGAGGGCCTGTTTTCTTTTACCCGCCAGCCTTCACTTGAAGAATACCTCCAAAATAACAGGCCTTCACTGATCCACCCCCCGGGACAGGTTATTGGCTATTCAAACTATGGATCAGCCCTGGCAGGCTTTATTGTTGAAAAAGTCAGTGGCCTCAGCTTTGAAGCCTACGTGGAACAATATATTTTCAATCCATTGCAAATGAGAAACTCCAGCTTCCGCCAACCCCTGCAAAGGGCTCACCGGGAATTGCTGGTGGGAGGCTACCGATGGTCTGACGGAGCCTTTGACAGAGGGCATTTTGAGCATATGGTAGCCCCGGCAGGTGGAATAAGCAGCAGTGCCAGAGACATGGCACAACTGATGATTGCCATGCTTGACCAAGGTGCAGATGGGCGCCTTTTGCAACCCCAGACCATGGGCAAGATGCTGACCACCTCTTTTAGCTACCACCCACTGACAGATGGCATCGCGCACGGCCTCATGGAGTCGCGCTTCAATGGGCATCGGATTATTGGGCACAGTGGAAGCAGCACTTTGTTTGATGCCGGCTTCTACCTGCTTCCCGACCATGATACAGGCATATATATAGCATACAGCGGTGGTGACCAAAACGGGCACACCAAGATATTTCACGCCTTCATCCAGGCATTCTTTGACCACACCACGGCCAACGATATCCAAACATCCCCAGCCCCATACCAGCCCAGGTTGTCGAAAGTCAAGGGAGAGTACCAACATAGTTTGCCCATTACCAAGGGATTAAAAAAAGTGCTAAACCTGTTCTTCGGCAGCATGCAGGTGAAAACAACCGGTGACGGTTTGCTGGAGGTTGACGTTTACGGCCAGTCTTTTGGGTTTAAACAAACTGAGCCAGGTATATTTAAAAACACCAGCCCGAACCACCTCTACCCCCATGGCAACATGCAATACCTCGTGGCAACCAGATCACCCGGTGGCCGGCTCATGCTGGTAACCGACGGACCGGCAAGTTTTATCAAAACAAGCTGGTTTGAGAGGGGTTTCGTAGCATTATTGGTCTTTGTGCCTGCCCTGCTGCTGGCTCTGGGTAGTTTGTTTTTCTTTTTGATTCGTTTCATCATGCGCAAACTGCGTAAGCAACCCGCCAAATCGAGTACATGGAAAGCCACCAATTATTTGATAATCACCCATGGCATTGGCCTGTTGCTGGTTCTTTTGTTATTCATGAACTTTGCAGAGCCTCACCCTGTGCACCTGTTGCCCATGTCATTCTTTGAATCCTTTGGCAGTTTGCTTACACTGTTGGGTTTGATTTCCTGGCTGATGGCTGCCCTGTCTGTGGTGCTGGTTATTTTGGTTGTCAGGGCCTGGAAAAAGCAAGAAGGCAAACCAAAGGTCAGGATCTATTATTCCGTTTACACCCTTTGGGCCCTGGCTCTTGGGTGGTTACTCTACTTTTACCAGTTTATGGGAATCTGATGATTTGATCACCTAAACCAAAAAAGACAAGAAATGAAATCCAACCAACACAACATGAAACCACTCTGGATATTCTTCCTGCTGAGCCTGCTTTTTGTCACACTACTTGCCTTTCCAGGCATATTATTGCACTATGGTTTGATCCAGGCCGAGATACCGTTCATACCATTGGTGGTTTTGGGATCGTGGACACCAAACATCGCTGCTTTTCTGGTGATTGCCTTTGTGATTAAACAAAAAGGGGGGATTCGTAAACTATTCAATCGTTGGACCATGTGGAAAGCACCCATATGGTGGTACCTTGTGGCAGCATCTCCCTTACTCATCAGTGCGGTTGCCGCACTTTTGTATCACTTGATAGATGCACAATCAAATTTTTCTGGTGACAGGCCAGAATATGCCATGTTGTTCGCTTTTTTGATTCTGTCCCTGATCACAGGAGCCATGGGTGAAGAATTGGGATGGCGTGGATTTGCCCTTCCCTGGGTGCAAACAAAATTTAACGCCTTGTTTGCCTCACTGATTATTGGTCTGGTGTGGGGTATATGGCACTTACCCCTGTGGTTTACAGGGATGGGCTGGGAAGACATGTCTTTTTGGCTTTTTACATATAACTGCATCGCCATGTCAGTTATCTTCACATGGATATGCAACAGCACGAGGGGTAATATGGTGTTGGTGACCCTTTTTCATATGTTTTACAATTTTGGATTCGGTCTCATGGGCGAATTGTGGAATGTGCCAGCAGACAAAGGCATCCTTTACCTGTCAATAATGCTAACACTTTACGCAACAGCCATTTTAATTGTTTATGGGCCTGTTAGCCTAAGCAAAAACAGGGCCATCCCTGTTGATAAAAACACAAAAGAGTGGATTACATAGAGGGTAAACGTCCCAATACCCCAAGTATCCAGCGATGAAACTTGTGAATGCCCGATGGGTTGGCATGCAACAGTATGCAGCGGTTGTAGACCGCCTCCACCTGATTGTCATCCAACATTTGCTTCACATCCTTACTTCCTGACAGCTGCTGAACCCAAAGGTATTTGATCCCTTTCTCCTGGGCCTGCTCCACCACCACCGGAGTTATTTCCGGCTTTGTCATGATGAGCAAAGCCTCTACCTCAAGGGGAAGGGTTTCAAGCCCGGCATGTACTCTTTCACCACCAGGTGCCTTACCGCCGGCAGGATTTACCGGGTGAACTGTATATCCCTTTTCTTTCAGGATTTTGTACACCACATGCCCAAACTTTTTGGGGGTATGCGAATAGCCAGCCAGCGCAATATGCTTCTGGCCAAGGAAAGCGTCAATATGTATTCTGGGTGATGTTTCCATGGTTGTATCTTTTTTGCAAAGATGATAAAAAATGGTATGATTCACCGCCAGCCAATTGCTTTTTTGACATACCAAGCTTTCGCCTGAAAGCTTCAATCCAAACAAAGAAGCAAAACCATCCAAACAATTTGAATTTAAGCCATTTTGTCGTATATTTGTTTATAACACTGATCAGTCGATATTTTCAGGCCTTTGGATTGGTTAAAGGAGGCGCAAAAAACACATCAGCTCATGATCACCCAACCCACCAACAACCAGCACCAGGTATCAGAAATACGCAAGACATGCCCAGCCTGCAGGCAGTCAGACCAGGTCATACCCATCATATATGGCTACCCCGGCAAAGCCCTCATGATCAAAGCAGACCTGGGCATTGTCAAATTAGGCGGGTGCTGCTATGAAAAAGGGCAGCCACAGTGGCACTGCAAAAGGGATTCGAAAGCGTTTTAAGCTAAATAATAATCATGGCTCACCTCCCTTCACAGATCAAAACCTTCAAATCGGGCTGGAAGCGCCGCCGACCGACCGTACCAATTGAGATGAGCCAGGCAGAGATTGTGGCATACATCAAAAAGACGCCGGATATCAAAACCGCCATTGAAAGGGCCCGTGAAGACCAGGAGTCCATGAATTTTCCCGGAATTATTTAAGAACCATACCCCACAAACAGCTCTGCTGTTGCATATTCTGTGTTCATTCAAAAAAACTAATTTTTTAGTTGAACTCACCTGTCTTGGTCTGATTTTTGATCGACAGATAACATCCTTTTGTTGAACATGGTCGTATTTAAATCCAAAAAAATGCTGCACAACTGCATCCTTTCAGGCATTTGCCGCCATCTTACCGCCTTACTGATCTTATGTTTGCTAAGCATTCCACAAGTTTTTGCTGGCCAAAACACAAGGCCAGACACCCTGGAAGTTGATCAGTCGCATTACCAGGAAAAGCTTGAACAACTTCTGGGCTCAGAAAACCACCCTGCCATATTGGAGTTTCTGGATTCCATCAGGGAAGCAGGTCATTACGACCGTCAGCTATCCTGGCAATACGCCCGCTCCATGTTTCAGGCCGGACGGCTTGATACAGCTCGTGACAGCTTGCTGATGTGGGAACAGGATTCTTTGCACCAAACCCGTGCCGAAAATATGCTGGTGCAAATTGCCGTGCAGCAACGCAACCACATGGAAGCCGTCAAATACCTGATCCGGCTGCGTGACCGGTACCCTGACAACCCAATATATCCTCACCGCCTGGCCAGGGTATTCAACTCACTCAACCAGTTGCCTGCAG
>SKRM01000067.1 GCA_007118495.1 Bacteroidales bacterium | reverse complement strand
TCATGTCAGGAAGAAATTCACTGCTTTTGCCCGTGGCGGTATTATCAAGTTCCTGCCTGATGCTGTTGACTTTGTCAGTGGCTTTTTGCTTGAGTTGATTCAGCTCCATGCCAATTTGCTTGCGCAGATCTGGTGCTGTGTTTTTGAAGTCCTGAAACAAAGAAGGGATAATCCCCTTTTTCGACAACATCTTTACCCTGAATGCTTCCAACTCGTCCGGACTGCTGGTGCTGAACGCCTCAACCTCTTGCAGCAAGGCCCTGATCTTTTCTATCATGTTGATTTGAATTTATTTAATCACTTCCATTCTGATGATGGATACATCCTGAACCGGACGATCTCTTTCACCTGTTTCGGTCGCAGCGATCATGTCAACAATTTCGAGTCCGCTCACAACTCTGCCGTATACTGTATACGCTGTATCAAGATGTGGTGTTCCGCCGATGGTTGTGTAGGCTTCTCTGGCTTTTTCGGTGAACTGAATACCTCTGTCAGCCTCCATCTGGTCAAGTTCCTCATGGCTCCATACCCTTCCCTGAACAATGTAAAATTGTGACCCTGAAGAGCGTCGCTCCGGATTCATCTGATCGCCCAGCCTGGCTGCAGCAAGAGCTCCTTTATGATGGAAAAGCCCGGGAACTATTTCAGCAGTAACTGTATAGCCTGGTCCCCCCGACCCCAGTGGTTCACCGGGAACCGCATCTTTGCTGTGGGGATCACCTGCCTGGATCATAAAGCCGTTTATCACCCTGTGGAACAAGATGCCATCAAAGTAAGCTTCATTTACGAGTTTTAGAAAATTATCCCGATGTTCGGGGGTTTCATTAAAAAGTTCAATGGTGATATCCCCCATATCAGTTACAATCTTAACCTGGCTTCGTTCTTGGATATCAGTTTGATCCTGATTTGTGCCGTTGCCTGGTTGTGCACATGCAGCAAAAAAGAATAGTGCTGCAATAATAGCTGTCCAGAATGGTTTAACCCCTTGTGTCTTCATCTTTTTGTCATGATTTAAGGAAGCACCAAAGGTATAAATAATGCCTCAATGAGTCAATACAAAAAACACCGCGCTTCAAAAGGCGGTGTTCCTGTTTCTGAATGAGGCTTTGCCGCCCCGGGTGTAAATTCAGCAATTAATTAACTGCGAGATTTGTCCAGACCAGAGGGATTGTCATACGATCACTCACCGGCTTAATTTTTAAACGTCCCGCAAAATTACCCTTCACGCTAAATCCCATTCTTTTAAGTTCTTCTACAGATGACTGGCTTCCGACGGTTGTACTAAGTTCAACACGGAAAACATCTTTATGCTTGGCACGGATTTCATCAAACAGCCAGTTGATAAGAGCGGTTTCGTGCTTATCAGACTGGATATCAGTTCTTGAAAAAAATCTGAACTCCCTTAAGTTGTCTTTTCCATCGGTATTACTGCTGGTATTATAGTCGTGAACTTCGCCGATCAGTTCCAGTTCATGCTTTTGGTTCTCAACGACCAGCATATTGCCTTTGCGGATAACTTTATCAACGAACTCTTCCATAAAACCCACGTTGACCGTGGCAGGGTCAAGGATTTTCTTTTCGCCGGCGATATTTTTACGGATTAAATCGTGAATCTGCATTTTGTCTGCATCATTGGCAGCGCGGATTTTATAATGTGTATTCATGGTGGTTGCAAAATTGGGTTTGGGAAACCAGGTCATTTGACCTAAACGCTTGTTTAAAAATGTGAATATCAATCAATTAAATAACTCCACAAATGTGCATAAAGTATTTTAAAAAACAAATTACCCTTATTTTATTACATAAATATCTGATTGTTGAACAACAAGAATCCAAAGTTTATCATAAAAACCCAGGGTTCCTGCTCGTTGTGAAAATATGACATACTTACGCTGAAAGGCCCCGGGGCCGTGTGATAAACAAATGCAAGGTTTCCCATCCAGCCCGGATCAAATGAATAACTGGTATAGGTGGCTCTTTGCGATGTGTCAGATATGATATTTTTTAATGGTTGGAACACATGGGCTTCTCCCTGTATACTTGCTGACCGTGATAAACTGTAAATGCTTTTAAATCCCGTGGCAATAAATTGATTGGCCCTGAATTCGGGCATATAGATGGTCCTGGTCAGAGGGAATGGGCTGAATTGCCTGGCGATTGACATGGTTGAGGTGTAGTTGGAGAAAACAGGTCGTTGACTCAGGAAAATTTCTCCGGCAATTCCATAGTTGAACCGTCGCCCGGGACGAAAATAATTTTTGTATTGAAACAATACTTCGATCCAGGCATGGGTGCGTTCTGTCTCAGAATCGTAAAATGCTGTGCTTCCTGGTATATAGCGTTCAATGCCACGTAGAATTTTTGCTGAAAAGTAATATCGGCTGCCTCCGGTTGGGTATTGTTTGCGGTCAAGGGTATTTCTCTCAAATCTGGCATGTACCATGTATGGATTAAAGCGTAACCTGTCCATGGTGTCGGTATCAGAAAAATTTCTGGTATTGAAAAAATAATTCCAATTTGTTGCGTAAGCACCGCCAAACTCAAGTTTCTGATCATGCCCAATGGGGTAGCCAATATTTAAGGCAGTATGCAGCTCTCGTTGGGTTAGAAAAGGTGGATGTTGTTCTTCAATTAAAAATACACTGCTTCTGGCAAACTCCCAACGACTATAGGAGAATCTGCCCTCGACGTAAAGCGGGGCTTCGCCTGGAAAATCCACTTGTGCTGCAAAGCATATATTGTTGTAAAAGTTACCAAGGTGGGCACTGCTTGACAATGTCAGTGGAGTTCTGCTCCATCTGGAGTATTGGAATTTGCCAAATATGTGATTGATTGGCCTTGATGAAATGTTGCCCCCGAACGATCTGTACATTTCGCGGCTTTTTTCCATTTCCAGGTTAAAAATGAAAAACCCGGTATTTTGGTCAAACCTAAGGTAAGGATAAACATAGTCAAATCTGTGGTAGACCAGCATGCTGAAATAGTTTTGCTTGAACTGGTCCATGGTCATTGGAAGGGATTCATGCCCAAGTGTGCTCAAAACGAATTCTTCATATTCAGGTTTCAATCCGTTGATATTAATGCCCCCGACAATTTTGTCAGGTATACTGTTGCGAAAAGCCTGCCTCCGGCTATTTCTTGCCTCCGGGTCTTCAAGTGCATCAATAAACCCGGTGATGGCATCCAGTTTTTCCAGGGTTGCCTTGTACCCATTTTCAATCAACTCATTGTTCCTGCTCATATCATTGACAGCAATATCGGGTACTTCAGGACGGATCACTACACCCTGATCAGTTAAGATATCGTATCTTGAAGGATGCATCAGAAGGTTCTCAAGCTGCGATATGATATTATCCCTGGCCGGGGGCGCAGGATTATCGCTGACAACACTTCCAATGACAACATCTGGCTGAAACTCCATATGTACCACATCAGCAGGAAAATTATTAAACATTCCCCCGTCCATCATTAGTCTGCCACTGATTTCAATTGGTTGAAAGTAAAAGGGAAATGTCATAGAGGCTCTGACTGCATCAGAAAGGCTCCCATCACGCATTGTCACAGCGCTTCTGCTGGCAACGTCGGTTGCAATACAACGAAAGGGGACAAATAAATTGTCAAAATGATAATTGGCGGCAGCTGAAGCAGGACCAAGGTATTCCATGAAAAGAAAATCCATCAGGTAAGGAGAAACTATATTGCTTGGAATATTTTGCCGGATAATATTTTGTGGTTCCAACCTGTCTTCCCAGCTAAAATAAAGTGTAACCCATGATGGGTCAGGGATTCGCTCCATAAAGAACTGCCTGTACTTGCTGTCAAGGATGCCCGTTGAGGCCTGCATGAATTCTTCTGATGTAACCAGTTTTTCGATTTCTTCGGGTGAATATCCGGCGGCGTACATGCTCCCTATAATGGCACCAATAGAGGTTCCTGCTATAAAATCAACAGGAATATTGTTTTCTTCCAAAGCTTTCAGAACGCCTATATGAGCCATTCCTTTGGTGCCTCCTCCGCTTAGTACAACAGCTACTTTTTTTCTGGTTTCATTTGTTGCACTCTTGGCGGGAACAGATAAAAGCACCAGCGTCATTATGAAAACCAGCACAAAAAACCTGATAAGGTACATTCTTAATTTGCTTCGTTTTTTTTCAGGATCATACATCAGACCTGGCTCCCTTTCACGAAGGCTGAACTCGGCTGCAGGACTAATGCGATAGGTGTTCATTTTTTATTTAATTGGAGGTTATATTCATACGCCACGTATATATCATAAACCATACCAAACAATGCAGACCCTGGTCTGATGTATCAACTTTTTTATTGATCTCTGACAGCTTCAGCAGGAGACAGTCTGGTGGCTTTCAATGCCGGATAGATTGTGGTTAGTATGGCTGTAATAATAACCAGAATGATCAGTGTAAAATATAGATTGATGCTCAGACTTGGATACACAACAGTGGAAAAGCCAAATGCTTCCATACTGTCACCTCCAACCGATGCTAAATCAATGCCTCTTTTTGAAGTCAGGTAGATAAATCCCACCGAAAGCAGAATCCCCCCCAGGGTTCCAAGCAATGACAGAAAGGCGGTTTCGAAGAGTATCATCAGAAATACCCTTGTTTTGTTCATGCCCACCGAAAGAAGCATGCCTAGCTCGCGTGTGCGCTCAAAGACCGACATGAGCATGGTGTTTACAAGGCCAAAGCCTAAGGCCAACAAGATTATGATGAGTATAATGGTGATCATAACCCTGGCCATTTCAATGAGGTAGCTTAATTCTGTGGCGATTTCGTTCCAGGTTCTGAATGTATTGGCCGGGAATAGCTCCTGGTAGGTGTCCCGAATTTGTGGAATGGCTTCTGCATCCTTTGCCAGCAAGGCGATTTCATTGATAATGATCTGTTCGTCAAGTATTGATTGCAGGTCAGATTGTAAAACAAATATGTGGGACTCATCAAAAACACTATTGGCTGTCTGGTAAATTCCTGCCACACGGAATGCAGCGGAAACTAGCTCTCCATCCTGATCCTGGAATGTTAAAACCAGCCTTGATCTTTCCTGAAGTTTTGTCTTTTCAGCCAGTTTTTTACCGACAAGTATCTGGTTTGCAATCTCCTCTGCAAAATATGTGCCCGACACAAGATGATTGGAAATGCCTGTGGTTTGTGCCTCCAGTTCTGGGTTAATCCCCATGATTCTGACGCCCCGGGTAAGGTTGGCTGATGAAAGCATTCCACTCAGTATGGTTCTTCCTGAAAATGCTTTGATTTCACCGTCTGCACTGAGCATATCATATATTTCTGCCCAATCGTGAATTTGGTGTTCAATGGCTTGATCTCTGATAAAGTCAGGATGATGTATCTGCATGTGCGAAATATGTTGCTCTATACTGGTCTCAAATCTTTGCTCTAAAAGACCATGGCTGAAAGACGCAGCAAACAGTCCACCCCACAGGCCGACGGTAATGGCAGTAATCATAATGATGCTGCGTCTTCTGTTGCGCCAGATATTTCTCCAGGCTATGATAATTATAAGTTTCATGCCACTTGTTTTTTTATTATTGCCGTGCTTTCATCATGTCAAGACGAAAGATGCTGTATATGGGATATAGTCCAATGCCCAATGAAATAATGAGAATTACCCTGGCTTGTGAGATGAAAACGCCCGGGTCGGTTGAAAATGGAAGAATGGGCTCAAATCCGTAGTCGATGAGCGCTTCAGCCAAATTGCCGCTAAGTTCGATGGGGAAATAATAAAAGTAGGCAATTACCGGAATGGCCAGCAAGATGCCTGCCATAGCCCCTGCCAATGAAATCAGCAGTGTTTCGGCAAAGCATATCAGAGAAAGTTGCATCCGCTTCATTCCCAGGGCCAATAGCATGCCGAACTCCTTTTTCCTTTCCATGAGCATGGTAAGTATGGTTCCAAACAAACCGAAGGCAATCACGATATACAATATGGCCAGCAAAACCATCGTCCCTGCCATATCAAACTGCATGAGGGTGATCAGATCTGCAAGCATGTCTTCCCATGTGAGAACCTGATACCACTCCTGGTCTAACTGTGCACCTATATCCTGGGCGATTCTGTTGGTTTGCCCCGGGTCGTGTGGCATAACGATAAGCGAAGTAACCCGGTGGTCGGCCCCGAAAAACCACTGGGCGGTTCCCATGGCCATATATATGACAGAATTATTAAGCTCAGGGATGCTGTGGCCAATAATACCCTTGATTCTGTAAATTCCCGCTGCAGTTACTCCCTGATATCCCTGACTCAGCAAAACGATTGAATCTCCGGGCTCTACCCTGAGTAAATCTGCCAGACCTTCGGCAACTACAATATCAGGGTCATCCTGCACGACAAACTCACCAAAAAGCATGCGGTCTGGCAAGTCGTTTAGCTTGAGTTCGGCATCCGGATCAACACCCATGATAAAACCACCTCTTGAAATACTCCCCGATGAGGCAAGGGCAAAATGCTCTATTCGTGGTACTGTATAATCAATCAAACCGGCCTCTTTTTCAATGGCACTCCATACATGGTTATCAAGTAGCATGCTATGATCCATTGAAGGTTCTTCATCGTACATGACATCCTGTATCTGGATATATCCGGTACTATACCTTACCAGTGAATCGATCATTCTCTCGTAGGTGCCTTGTTCCATTGAGAAAAAGAGGATGGCCAAAAAAACGGCAAACATCACAGAACTCATGGTGATGAGTGAGCGTCTTTTGTTACGCCAGAGGTTTCGCCAGGCCAGTATTAAAAGGGATTTCATAGTTTTTGTATTAATAATCTGTTCAGAACGAATATTGCAGTGACAAGAACCAGGCTGATCCTGCCTCTTCAAACATGGAGTTTTTGCCCCCCACAAATAATTGGGAAACAAATTCAATATCAACATCCCTCATGAGAGAATATGTCAGGCTTGGCATAATAAATCCTGCTTGTATATCAGGCAGGGCCATCACGGCCATACCCCCTTGCATGACACTTGAAAAGGGGTGGGTAACGCTTATGGTCACTGCATATTCAGAAAACATAATGTTATCGGGGCGTAATGGCTGTGTGATAAGGAAAATGTCCTGGTCATCTCTTCCGTATCCCCCATTATACAGGAATTCAAATACGGCAAAAGTCCCTCTGCTAAACATATAATCGAGCCCGGTGGCTGCAACCACATTACCTCTTTTTACGCCCGTATCTTCCAAATCATAAAACCAGGTAAGCTCACCCTTAAATCCTGCTCCTTTGATATGTCCGGCCCACCCCATTCCGGCAGCCAACCTGTGGCGGTAATACCCTGCCAGTGTCTGGATATCGTATCCGCTGCGGTTTATTGCCCAAAGCAAGGCACCGGTTGATTTGCGGCTGTCGCTTGCAGGACTCAGCGCTACTTCAACCCTTGATGCGAAACCTGTATGGTACTGAACCCTCAAGGCATCAGTTCCCGGCCTTTCAACGTAGTCGAAATCGAAGAAAGAATAGGTGTTAAACAGATCATTTGGATTGGATACCAGGTTAATTCCCCAGTTAATACGTTGTCTTCCGGCCCTTATCTGCCATTCATCCCTGCGCCAGTCAAGATACAGACGGTCAAGCATGCTGTGACCTATCCATGCTCCCTGGCTAAGCCAGACCCAGGACAAATCAACCACACCATCATCATGGGCAATGATGTCTTTATAGGCAGGGAACGTCTTAAATACATCGTTGTAAAACAGTCGGTTTCGTCCCTCTGCTGCGAATCTCCACCCCTCAGCCACTTCCCATCTGAAATTCAGTCGGTTGTGCAATAAGTTGGTGAATCCCGGATCACCAAATGATCGGTCAAGCTGCAAGGCAGGCATTGTTTTGATGTATCCGCCAATATGGTAGGGTTTGTCGCCATGGGCGCGAGGAGTAATGAACCATAGCAGCATCATCGACAGAAAAATCCTTAGAGATGTTTTTGTGCAACCCATTTTATTATGCTCTTTCGAAATATTCATCTTTATCTACTGCACCGTCAACCAGCGTGATTACCCGTCTTGCCCTCTCAATTACCCTTTGGTCGTGGGTTGAGAAAATAAGGGTTATATTTTCTTCTTTGTTCAGACGGGCCATAATATCCAATAGGTTGAATGCCGATTCTGTATCGAGGTTGGCAGTGGGTTCGTCTGCAAGGACAAAATCGGGTTTGGAAGCCAGGGCCCTTGCTACGGCCACCCGCTGTTGCTGCCCACCTGATAACCTGCCCGGACGTTCGTTGATCTTGTCGCCAAGACCAACTTGCTCAAGCATTGCCCTGGCTCGTTTTTCCATCTCTTGTTTGGATTGTTTTTGCAGCAACATGATAAAAGAGACGTTCTCAAGGGCGGTGAGCACCGGGATCAGGTTATAAGCCTGAAACACAAATCCTATATGCCTGAGTCTGAAGTCGAACAACTGGCTTTCTTTCATGGTGGCAATATCCACCCCGTCAATAATTACATGTCCGTCGGTGGGTTTGTCAAGTCCGCCAATTATATTCAAAAAAGTGGTCTTTCCGCTTCCTGACGGACCAACAATGGCCGTAAACTCGCCCTGACTGAACTCAAGATTTACATTTTTCAGGGCGTGCACGGGAACGACACTGTCTTTATAAACTTTTGAAAGATTTGTGGTTTTAATTACAGTCTTCATATGTGTGTGTTTGAGGGTTATGATATATCGTTTGTTGTACCTTTTATTCCTGTCTGACGGCCTCGGCCGGAACAAGTCTGATGGCCTTCCATGCGGGATATAATGAAGCCAGGATGGCAAATACAATAATGACAATTGAAATATGGAGATAGAAAATGGGCTCAAGCTGTGGGTGGATTACGGATGCATAGCCGTACTCTCTCAGCCCATCCCCACCGGCTGTTGCCATATCGACTCCCCTTTTGTTAAGAAAGCTGACAAGCAGATATGAGGCAGTCAGCCCTATGCTGCCCCCAATGATTGAAAGCATGGTGGTTTCCAATACGATCATGCCAAAAACCCATGATCTTTTCATACCTACGGCCATAAGTACACCCAACTCTCTGACCCGCTCAAGGACTGACATCAGGATGGTGTTCAGTACCCCGAAAGATACCCCGAGTATCACAATACCCATTAACCAGATCAGACCTTGCTGGAGAATTTCCATTACAAAGTAAAGGTGTGGTGAAATTTCAGCCCAGTGGCGTACTTCAACCGAGGGATAAGTCTGCTGTAAGTTGCTGGCTGCTTCTCTGTATTTATTATGATCATTCAGAACAACTGCAATCTCTGTTACGGCCAGGGGGTCGCCGATCATTTCATTCAGATCGCTGGCCAGGACAAATACGGTTGATTCTTCAAAACTTCTTGAGTTCATGGTAAACAATCCCTCAATGCGGAACGAAGCACTTATAACTTCACCATAAATATCCTGAAAGGTTAATACGATTCTTGACCCAAGCCTTACATTAAGCATTTGAGCCAGATCTTGCCCTATGACCATTCCGGGCAACCTTCCGGAATCGTCGAGAAAGCTGCCCTCAAAAACCAATTGGTCTGTTTTTGTGGCCAATGCTTCAGTTTCCTGATCAATACCCCTGATTCTTACACCAGTACTTTTTGAAGCTGAGGATATCATCCCGTCAAACGCTGTACGGGGCGTTGCAACCAGTACCTCTGGACGCTTACTGATTTCATCAGCCATTTCAAACCCGCCTTCAACCCGAAACCTTGCCTCAGGATTGGCGATAAATTCAGGATTGTGAATCTGAATATGAGATATCTGATACTCAATGGTATCTTCAAATTGTTGGGCTTCAGCACCAAAACGCATGGCGGCAGAGAATACACCTCCCATCAGTCCTATCACAAGGGCCACAATGATGACCAGACTTCGGGTCCGGTTTCTCCAAATGTTCCGCCAGGATATCTTGATCAACATAATAGTGTTTGTTTAAGTTTTACAATCAGGAATATACGTTGTCTCCTTTTATTTTCTGGCTGCATTGATCATGTCGAGCCGTAAAATTTTCCTGATGGGATAAATTCCCACTACCAGGGCTATAATGAAAATGGTCGTTCCCTGATATATAAATATATCTGGTGCATTAGAGAACTTATAAATGGGCTCGACATTTAGCTCTATAAATACTTCAGCAAAAGCCCCCTCGAGTTGTATGGGATGATGTTTAAACCAGCTGGTGGCCATAAACCCCAAACCGATACCGGCAAGTACACCCAGAAAACTTATCATGATGGTTTCAAGCATGCAGATCATCGCCAATTGGGTTCTTTTCAGTCCGATTGACAGCAGGATGCCAAACTCCCTCAATCGCTCATGCATCATGGTGATAATGGTTCCGAGTATGCCAAAACCCACTACCACATAAAGGATCCAGGCCATTAACCTGACTTGTGCATCTCTTGCTTCAAATGCTGCCACCTGATCAGGCAATAATTCTTCCCATGTCTTTACTGCATGCCACTCAGGGTCAAGACGGTTTGCCAGGTCTGCAGCAAGCCCTTCTGTGTCAGACTCGCTGTCAACCATGATGATCAGGCTGTTCAGGCGATCAGGTGCACCAAAGAATAATTGTGCTTCTTTCAACGGCAGGTATACCATTGTGTTGTTTTGTTCGGGCATCAGAAACTCAATGATTCCCCCAACCTGATATGTGCCTGCGGCAGTTGCACCCTGAAATCCCTGCCCAAGCAAAACAAGGGTGTCGCCTAAGGCCAGATCCAGCTGACGGGCAAGGCCTGCTGCGATAACTGCATAATCATCCTCTGCTGAAAACATGCGCCCTTCTGTTACCCTTGAAGAGAGAGCATTCATTTTTTCTTCTTTTTCGGGAAGTATGCCTGTTACATAAACTCCGCGACTACCCATGTCTTTTGAACCCAGGCAAAAGCCATTAATCCGGGGTACGGTAAAGGCAATCCTGTCGCTGAATTGAGACACCAGGTCAGAAATTTCATCAGTAAGCTCCATGGTGTGATCCAGAATGGGTTCATCATGGTACAGGGCGTCTTGTATTTGGATATATCCCGTTGTGCTGCTAATGATTGAAGACACCATTTGATCTCTCATGCCGTCCATCATTGACATGAGTGCGATGGCCAGAAAGGCTGCAAACATGACCGAACTGATGGTGATGAAGGTTCGTCTTTTCTTGCGCCAGAGATTTCTCCAGGCTAAAATGATTAACATCTTCATATGTCTTTATTTTTTGGTCTGCCTTGTAAAAGATAACTACAGATTGTTGGATTGTTGTTACCTGAGGTCTCTCATGTTTTGCTGTGAGAAAAATCCCTCTTGCAGTGATACGTTAAAATCAGCCTTGTGGGTGGTCATGATGGTTTTATGTCCGCTTCTGTCATGGGGGATCATTTCAAATATGGTTGGCATGAGTCTTCCGCCCATTTCTCTGAACTCTCTGAAATGCATGGTACTTACCAGATCACCAAATTCATCATAGTTTTCTACCTTGACCGGGAGGTAGTGCTTCTGGCTTACCCAGTAGATAACATGTTCAAAGACTACCGGAGCTTCAGGTTTTGGTGTCATTTCTATGACATAGCATGTATAACCGTCCATGTCTTCGGTACGCAATAGTTTGTGTGTATAGTCGTCAACGGTTGATACCCCCCTCACCAGATCGTCGTTGGTAAAGTCAGAGCCCATCCACGATTGTGACATCATCGATGGTGGCATCTTTACGGTACGGTCAATATTGGGAACATAGTTCCAGATCTCATTGCCTCGTTTTAAAAAGGAGGTGCCTTCGTCTCTTGCGGGGGCTGTGACATAAAGCAGTGAAAAATCATCACCCAGCGACCATGATCGCATGGATACTTCTCTTGTGTAGCGGGGTCGAACCACTTCCATGGTCATTTCGGTATAAGATGCATCGCCCCGCATATTGTCTTCCATTTGCCTGATAATATCGCGGGGGTTTTCAGCCATGGCCGGAGACATCATAAGCATGCCAGCAATTAGTATAAATAGTTGTTTTTTTGTTTTGTTGTAAGCTTTCATGGTAATTGGTTTTTGGTATTTAGAATTCTATATGTTTTGATTGTTCAGAAACTAAAGAACCTGAGGTAAAAAAATCAAGCCGGGTTATTGTTGCGTTCCCTATACTTTTTTAAAAGTTTAGGATACTCCAAACTGATCCATTCATAAAAGTTAATGGCTTCGTTAATCCATGTAGCTGGCTTATCTTTTTTATTGACCCTCAGGTCAATACCTTTTTTAAAAAGCATTAGCATCCGTTTGAGTAATTCAAATCGCGTTTCAAAATAGGTTTCCCAGTTCAGGTCTGGGTTGAGCATATAATAGGTTTTTCTGTCACCTGGAACGGAGATTGGTTTAATGAATTTAAGATGGACCAGTGATTTGAGGTTGGTGCTGATCGAGCTTTTGGATGCCTGCAAAACCTGGGTCAGTTCATCAAATGAAACCATCTCTTTGTCACTGACCATCAGGTAACCCATAATTCGACCGGCCATGCGTGTAACACCCAGTCCTTCAAAAAGTAAGCCCACCTCTTCTATAAATCCTGATCTTTCGTTATGCTGTGCCATAGTCGTGTTTTTTTTGTTTGTTTAACAAATATAATGCCATTTTTATAGTTCTGCAATAAAAGAACTAAAAATACTTCAAAAAAGGTATTCAAAAAGTAAAGGTGTTTTAATACAGAATCTGGAGATAGTGGATAAGAGAATGTGTTCTGACCAAATGCCTGGTGCTGGTTTATCTTATTTTGTTACAACCCTTTTCAGTGCGAAGGCAAACATTTTTCTTTTTACCTGGTAATCACGGTTAGCTTCGAGCAATGACCTCAGCTGGTCTTCGTCAAGGGGAGTGGAAGCCGAAATTTCTTTGATGCGCTTCTGGTTCTCGTTGATCATTTGCTCCAACTTTTTCAGCTTAAAAGCGTAAATGGCCTGGAGGGCTCTTGGTTTAAGATTTTCTTCCTCTTCAATGACATAGATCTTATGTCGTTTTTCCCAGTTTTTACTCAATAAGTGCTGACTCGAAAGTAAATCAATGGCCAATGACCTTATTTCGTCGTCTTCATGCCGGGTGAAAAGTTTCGGATCTGCTTGTTTTTCTTCACTTGAATTGTTAGCGTAGGTGGTAAATATTTTCTGACATACCGGATTGTCAAATTTTAGCTCGTCAGCCTGGATATCGTCAACGATGAACCTTCCTAAGGCAACATGTATTTTTTCAATTCGCTTGTCCTCATTCTCAACTTCAAACTCCAGTTCCTGGTCACCGTATTGGAGCATGAGGCGTATCAGTTCTTTTTCCTGATAGTCATTGTTTGTTTTATGAATGTCTTGTTTTGCAGCTGCCTGGGGCTTAGAAAAGGTCTTCAGTGGCTCCTCACCAAAATCTGCATTTTTATTGTTTTCTCTCCATTTCTGTCTTCTGAGCCTGTTGATCTCGGCCACCATCAGGCTTTCTTCAACCTGCATCAATTCGCTGCACTTTTGAAGGTACAAACTGCGGGTAATTGCTTCAGGAACCAGGGCTATAGTTTGTGCAATTTCTTTAATCAGTGCCGCTTTTTTAATGGGATCGTTTTTGGTCTCCTCCAACAGGAGCTCAGTTTTGAAAGAAATGAAATCACGGGTTTGGTCTTTGATAAATGCTGCAACTTCGGCGGGTCTGAAATTTCTGGCGTAAGAGTCAGGGTCTTCACCTTCAGGAAACAGTACAAGCCTGACATTCAGTGCTTCTTCAAGTATCATGTCGATCCCCCTGAATGCTGCCTTAATGCCGGCTGTGTCTCCGTCAAAAAGCAGGGTCACATTTGGGGTATACCTTCTGATCATCTTTATCTGGTCAGTTGTCAGGGCAGTTCCTGAAGTAGCAATAACATTGGTTATTCCCGCCTGGTACAAGGAGATCACATCTGTATATCCTTCAACCAGGTAACAGTTGTCCTGTGAAACAATGGCACTTTTTGCCTGGTAAAGACCGTATAATGATTTGCTTTTATGGTAAATTTCACTCTCAGCTGAATTAATGTACTTTGGCCGGTTTTTTTCACCAGTCATGATTCGTGCACCAAAACCCAGTACCCTGCCTGACAAATTATGAATGGGAAAAACAACCCTTCCCCTGAATGTGTCATAAAGTAACTTGTCTTTGGTTTTGCTCAGGCTTGTTTTAATGAGGTATTCTTGTTTATATCCGTTTTTTATGGCAGTTTGAGAAAAGTCATCCCATTTATTGCTGCAATACCCAAGATTAAACTTTTTAATTGTTTCAAGGGTGAAACCTCTTTCTTTGAGATAGGTCAGGGCCACAGATTTTCCCTCATCAGAATTGTGTAACTGTTCTTCAAAATACTTTTGTGCAAAACCGGTCAGGTTAAACAGACTTTCTTTTTCATCCAGAGCCTGTTGCTGCTCGGGGGTGGGCTTTTCTTCATCAATTTCTATGTTGTATTTGCCAGCCAGATAGCGCAAAGCCTCAGGGTAAGAATACTGTTCGTGCTCCATGAGAAAGTTCACGGCATTTCCCCCCTTGCCACATCCAAAGCACTTAAATATTCCTTTGGGTGCCGAAACGGTAAACGATGGAGTTTTTTCATTGTGAAAAGGGCATAGGCCTATAAGGTTCACCCCTCTGCGTCTGAGCGTAACAAAATCACCCACCACCTCTTCGATGCGGGCAGCTTCCATAATTTTTTCTATGGTATCGGGGGTAATCATTGGTGTAAGATTGTCACAAGGCGAAGGTAGCTAATTTTGGGAAGAAACATTTTTTCATCAAACAAGATTTTAATGATAAATTTGAAGAATATTATTTTTTAGCTGAGCTGATCTGCCCGGCCTTTAATAGCATTCATTTATCAGTATTGTTTATTCTATGAAGAACTGTCTCCTTATTTTGCTATTGGTGGTGCTTTCCATACCACCTGCTCAGGTGCTGGCTCAGAACACAAGGTATTTTGAACTCGAGGATGCTGTGGCCATTGCCAGGGAGCAATCACCCGATGCCATGATGGCCCGCCACCGTTACAGGGGCAGTTACTGGCAGTATCGCACATTCAGGGCGGGTTACCTGCCTCACTTACGCCTTGATGCAACCATTCCGAATCTTAACAGGTCTATTTCGCCCATTACATTACCTGATGGCAGCGATATTTTTATCAGACGAAGCCTGGCTACTTCTTCTGCTGATTTATCCCTAAACCAAACAATAGGGGTTACCGGGGGACAATTATTTGTCAGGTCAGGACTCCAGCGTATTGACCTGATCCGTGAAGATGCTACTACTATTTCTTACCTGGCTACCCCAATCAATATCGGATACCGTCAACCCATATTTTCATACAACCCTTATAAATGGGAGCGACGCATTGAACCACTGAGGTATGAGGAAGCACAACGTCAATATCTGGAAAGTCTTGAGGATGCTTCAATCAGGGCTACAAACTTGTTTTTTGACTTATTGCTTGCCCAGATCAACAAAGAGATCAACGAGATCAACCTCGCGACCAATGATACACTGTACCGGATTGCCATCGGAAGGTTTGAACTTGGGAGGATTGCTGAAAATGAACTGCTGCAAATGGAGCTTAACCTCCTGAACTCTGAAGCCAGCCTCGAGCAGTCAATTATAGATTATCAGGCAGCCATGTTCCGCTTTCGTTCTTTTTTACGACTTGATGATACCCGGAATATTGAGTTGCTGCCTCCTGGCGAACCTCGTCGCATGACGGTCGAGGTGGGGGTTGCACTTGCAGAGGCGCGGAGAAACCGGTCGCAGATGCTTGCCCAGCAAAGACAAATGATTGAGGCTGAGAGTCGTGTTGACCAGGCCCGTGCAGACAACCGTTTCAACGCCAATCTTTTTGCCGTATATGGTTTGACCCAAAGTGCCCATGATCTTGGAGAAGCCTACAGAGATCCGATGGATCAGCAACAACTTACCCTCGGAATTCAAATTCCCATTCTTGACTGGGGCGTTTCAAGGGGTCGTGTTCGCATGGCTGAATCAAACCGTGAACTTACTGAGGCTACTGTAAACCAGTCGATGGTTGATTTTGAACAAGAAGTATTTCTGAGGGTCATGGAGTTTAATATGCTTTACAGCCAGCTTGATGTGGCCCGAAAGGCTGATGAAATTGCTGAAAAGCGATACGAGGTAACGCGGCAGCGATTCATGATAGGTCGAATCGATATCATTGAGCTTAACCTGGCGCTCGAAGAAAAAGACCGGGCAAAACAGCGCTATCTGGGTGCCCTCAGGAATTATTGGCGCGGATTTTATGAGATGCGGCGCCTTACATTGTACGATTTTGAGAATGACAGACCACTTTCGGTCGACTTCGATGAAATTTAGTCAGTGTAACATATTCTTTGTCAGTGAAATCTGTTAAATATGTCACAAGAATTGCGGCATGTAAAAGTACTGGTAATTCGTTTCAGCTCTATAGGTGATATCGTTCTGACGACTCCTGTTCTACGTTGCCTGAAACAAGTAAGCGGGTGTAAAATGGAAGTTCATTTTGCTACCAAAGAGGCTTATGCCATATTGTTGATGCATAACCCCCACGTTGACAAACTACACTTACATGACGGGAGCTTGTCAGATCTGATCAAAAGCTTAAGGGCAGAGCGGTTTGACTATATTATCGACTTGCACAACAATATACGCAGTGCCATTATTAAGTTGTTTTTGAACCGGCCGGGTTCAAGCTTCAGAAAACTTAATACTGAAAAGTGGCTTCTTACCAACTTTAAAAGAGGGAAACTGCCACCAATCCATCTGGTGGACAGATATTTTGAAGCTGCTTTTGCGGTGGGAACAACTAATGATGGCAAAGGCCTCGACTTTTTTTTCCCCGAAAGACAAAATGTAATGCCTTCAGGTTTGCCTGATGAATTCCAAAAGGGATATGTGGCATTTGTAATTGGAGGGAAGCACGCAACCAAGCGCCTGCCCAATGAAAAGATAATTAATATTTGCAGGGGGATCCCCTACAGGGTTTTGCTATTGGGCGGAAGTGAAGATGCAGCCAATGGAGAGACCATCGCTGCCTCAAGTGGTGATTCGGTGTTTAACGGCTGCGGCATTTTTTCTCTGCCACAGTCGGCCTATCTTGTAAAGCAAGCCAGGGTGGTAATCAGCCATGATACAGGCTTGATGCATATTGCTGCTGCTTTTAACTGCAAACTGATATCCGTTTGGGGAAATACCATACCTGAGTTTGGAATGACACCCTATATGCCGCTATATCCCGAACGGTCGGTTATTATAGAGATAAAGGATCTGCCTTGCAGGCCTTGTACAAAAATAGGCTACCCCAAATGCCCCAAAGGACATTTTGATTGCATGATGAAGATCAAAGAGATCAGGGTTATACAAGAAGTAATAAAACACCTTGAACCGCAGCAAACCTAATATATCCCTGTCAGAAATGGATTGCCCGTCTTTTCTTCACCGACGGTGGTGGATGGTCCGTGACCCGGGTAAACCATGGTATCTTTGGGTAAGATCAGGAGTTTTTGCAGGATGCTTTTAATAAGCAGGTCATGATCGCCTGTAGGCAGGTCTGTTCGGCCTATCCCGCTTTTAAAAAGAACGTCTCCAACTATGACGAACCCTTCTTTCTCGTGGTGGTAACAAAGGCTGCCGGCAGCATGCCCGGGGGTATAAATAACGTTTAACTCCTGGTTGCCAAAGTATAATGTGTCTCCATCATCAAGAAAAACTTCAGGAAGTATTGGCTTGTCAACATCAAAGCCAAAGACCTTCCCGTACTCTTTGCTGTTTTCGAGAAATGTCAGACTGTCTTTGTGTGTCAGGGGTTTGAGTTTATAGGTTTTTGAAACGAAACGGCTACCCAGCATATGGTCTATGTGGCAATGGGTAAATAGTTGCAGTACCGGTTTCAGTCCGGTTTCTTTTATAAAATCAGCGAGTTGCTTCTTTTCACTTTTTTCGTAGCACGAGGGGTCGATAATGGCACACTCGCCGGTGTCATCGTAAAGCACATAGGTGTTGACCTGAAAGGGGTTAAAGGCAAATTGCTTAATATGCATCATTATTATTCATGAAATTATTGAATTGTTGGTATTTTGCGCTAAGCCAAAGATAGTAATTTTTGTAAATTAGCTGTAACCATTCAAGATATTGACCATGGATATGATAAGAAAAATCAAGACTTTGTCGCAAGAGTTTTTTGATGATGTGGTGTTTTTCCGGAGGCATTTTCATGCAACTCCAGAGCTTTCTATGCAGGAGCATAAAACAGCAGCTTATATTGCTTCCCGCCTGAAAGAAGAGGGTATTGCCTTTGAAGAAGGTGTGGCTGAAACAGGTATTGTAGCAAGGATCGAAGGAAAAAATCCCACTGCGCGTCTGGTCGCACTTAGGGCAGACATGGATGCGCTGCCTATCCATGAAGAAAACCGGGTTGAATACAAGTCAGTGGCACCGGGAATCATGCACGCCTGCGGGCATGATGTCCATATGGCCAGTTTACTTGGAACGGCAAAAATACTCCATGCGCTCAGGGATGAATGGGAGGGAACGGTGCGGCTCATATTTCAGCCATCTGAAGAAAAATATCCCGGAGGGGCCAGCCTGATGATACAGGAGGGAGTGTTGGAGAATCCCAGACCAGATGCCATGTTTGCGCAACATGTTTTTCCTGGTCTGCCCGCAGGCAAGGTTGGTATTCGCAGTGGCCGCTATATGGCGTCAACCGATGAGGTTTATATCACTGTGAAGGGTAAAGGCGGTCACGCAGCCACACCGCATATGAATGTTGATCCTGTGGTTATTGCCTCACATATAGTTGTAGCCCTGCAACAAATTGTCAGCAGAAATGCCACACCCTATATTCCCACCGTATTGTCGTTCGGAAGAATCATGGGCGAAGGCCAAACCAATGTAATTCCTGATGAGGTGCATATTGAAGGAACCTTCAGAACCTTCGACGAATCATGGCGCGAGAAGGCTCACCTCAGAATTCGCGAAACAGCGGTTTTTGTAGCTCAGGGCATGGGGGGCGATTGCGAGGTTTTTGTTGACAGGGGCTATCCTTTTCTGACAAATAACGAGCGACTTGCTTCACACTTCAGGGACTGTGCCATTGAATACCTTGGGAAAGACAATGTAGAAGAGCTTGAATTGTCTATGACGGCCGAAGATTTTGCCTTTTATTCACAAAAGGTGGATACCTGCTTCTACCGTCTGGGTATCCGAAATGTTGAAAAAGGGATTACCTCAAACCTGCATACGTCTACCTTTGATATAGATGAAAAAGCACTTGAAACAGGTATGGGGCTGATGGCCTGGGTAGCCATCAGTGAACTGGGCAAACTCAGCAAGTAGCTTATCGCCTGTTGATTACAAAAGCCTGGGTGCCTGCAACAGAATTGGCTTCGCCATGCAATTTTGCCCTGACATACTTTCCTAATCCTTGTATTTCGTTCAGGTCGATAACAGTTCCCTCGTAAACCTGTCTTCCTTCAGAAATCCAGACAATACGTTCAACATCGCTGGCCGTAATGCTAATTGTGCCCCGACGTTTGTTGACCCTGATTTGATCGATGACGGGAACCGCTGGTCCTGCATGTCCTTCAGGTGCATATACAAAATAACTCAGGCCTTGCTCCATGCCCATGCGGACATGATCATGTGAAAGCTCAGGAAGCAACATGATGTTCCAGTTCCGGCCAATATGTGATTCAACATGCATATCATCATTTGAAAAAGCCCAGACCTGGCGTTCAGGAAGCGTATAGGTAAGAATGGAATCCCACATCAGGCGGTCTTCAGGATAACGGTCTCCCTGGTTATAAACTTCAAGCCCAAAAACGTGATCATAGGTTGTGTAAATGTTCACATACCAGTCAGTGGTTCTGTCATATCTTCCGGGATGGTATAACATGACAATGCCATTTTTAGCTGCGACGTCTTCAATAGACTCTTGCTCTGTAACGGTAAAGTCAACTGATTGGCCATAAACCGGTCTTTTGTGGTTGTTGAAAAAACTGCCCATGTGGTGATGGCTCGATAATTCATTGGCCTCAATATCGATCATGCCCAGTAACCTGGGGTCACGGTCTTCGTAATTCAGATGACCAGGCATTAAATCTGACTGACTTGCCATCAGATTAATAGAACGCTGACTCGGCTGCATCATGCTGAAATTTGTCCAGGGGTAGGTAACCAGGTTATGGTCGGTTATAGCAAGGATGTTATAACCTAGTTCATGATAATGATCAACAACCGTATG
>SKRM01000058.1 GCA_007118495.1 Bacteroidales bacterium | reverse complement strand
TGAAGTTTATCAAGCGGTATAAAAATGTCAATGGGCATAGATTTGCTGTCGGGCAAAAGGAAAGCATACCTTCCGGTTAGCTGTATGACCCCCACAAAGCGGTTTTTCGACCTTTCAAGCACCTCAATGATTTCACCTTCGGCTTTTTGGTCTTTTCTGCGTGGAAAAAGCCTTACTTTCACAAAGTCTTCATGAAGGGCATAACCCGTGTTGTTTGAGCTGATCCTTACGTCTTCAAGAATTTCATCGGTAATGACATAGGCTTTACCGGTTTGTTTCATATCAACGTATCCTTTGATGAATGGACCAATGGGCTTTTGTTTTTCAAGGTGGGCCGGGCTGATCTTGAATTTGCCCTTGGTCACCTCCATAAGTTTTTCTTCTTTGGCCAGGGCATAAAGCAGACCCTGTATAAAGCGCTTATAGTCTTTACCCTTATCGCCCAAAGCTTTGGCAATTTGCTTGTAGTTATACGTCAGCCTGGGGTTCCCCTCAAAAATCTGAAGAATCTCCTGTTTCAGTGTCGACTTGATTTTTTCCTTATTCTTTGCCATATCTGTATATTTTAAATATCCAACCTCTAACTGCCGCCGCAGGCCACCACAAACCCCCCGAACAAAGCCAGGGCATAACCCCGAAGCCCGAAGCGGATGAGCCCAACTTACTTTTTCGTACCTTTACAGGTTAAACGACAGAATTCACTATGTCAGCAAAACTAGAACTTTTACTACAAAAAATCGACCAGTTTATACGGCGCTATTACCTGAACCAGTTGATTAAAGGTAGTCTTTTTTTCGGAGCCGGGTTTCTGGCCTTGTTCCTGTTTTTCGTTTTTGTTGAATATTTTGGCTACCTGAGTACAGGTTTCAGGTTTGTCTTGTTTTATGGTTTTCTTACCTATAACCTGGTTATTTTTGTGCTTTATGTGGTGTTGCCCTTGCTCGGCATGGTCAGGATTGGCCGTCAGATTGGGCCCGAAGAAGCCGCAAGGGTGCTGGAAAAGCATTTTCCCGAAGAGGTAAGCGACAAGGTTACAAATGTTTTGCAACTCAAGAAGTATCTTGACAGCAACACAGAAGGTGCCGAATTGATTATGGCCGGTATTGATCAAAAGGCGGGGCAGGCCAGTCTCGTGCCTTTTACCAGAGCCATTCCGCTCAAAGGCAACATGAGGTTTTTGCCTTATGTAATTGTGCCATTATTTTTTGTGGGGCTTTTTTGGTTTTTGCAGCCTGCATTGTTGGTTGAGCCCGCACGGCGCATTGTGCAATATGATGTGCATTTTGAGAGACCCAGGCCTTTTACCATGGTCATGACATCTCCCGAAAGGGGTTTTCGAAATGAAGACCATGAAATTGTCATGGAAGCCAGGGGCGAGGTTGTTCCTTCTGAAGCTATTTTACTTATTAATGGTACACGTTACAGAATGCGCGAGGTTAAAACCGGTGTTTTTTCGCACAATATGCGCAACCTGCAAAATGATTTAAGGTTTCAGGTAGAGGCATCAGGGTTCATATATGGTCCATATAGTGTGGACGTTGCAGATAAAGCAAGCTTCAGTCATTTTAAAATTGAGATTGATTATCCTGCTTACACCGACCTTGAAAGCGAAGTTTTTACCAACAAAGGTGATTTTAGTGTAATACGCGGATCGCAGATAGAATGGACTTTCCACACCATGGGGCATGCTGGTATTCAGTTTTACATCAATGGTGATGAACTTGCAGCAGAACCAGAGGGTGGATCAGGCTTCAGGGTAAGAACTACGGCCTCAAATGATTTTAACTACAAGGTGTACGCCTACAATGAGACCTATGGAAAAGGAGATAGCCTAAATTACAAAGTACAGGTAAGGCCTGATGCCCTTCCGAGAATAGCCGTTGAAGAGCACAGAGACGACGTATTGCTTGCCCATTTGTTTTACCGCGGAACCATTGAAGATGATTTTGGGTTTACTGATCTGAGGCTTATGTACCGCATTTTAGATGGACAAAGTGATGGAGTGGCCAATGATATACCGTTTATGGAAGAAGCGCTGGCATTTGATCCACATTTACGAAACCAGACATTTTACCATCATTTTGACCTGCAATCGGTATATGTTCGTCCGGGCGAAACCGTTGAGCTCTATTTTAAGGTGTATGACAACGACCTAATTGGCGGTCCTAAATATGCGCGCAGCCAGCTTTTTGCCCATTATATTCCGACCGAAGAAGAAATTTTAGCCCAACGCCAGGATGCTGAAGAACAGATGGAGTCGGGCTTGAGAGAGGGCCTTGGCGAGGTGCAGGGCGCAAGAGATCAGATTGAAAGCCTCAGAAGGCAGTTGCTTGATTCTGATCGTATGGGATGGGAGCAAAGGGAGGCTGTTCAGGAGTTGCTTGAAAAGCGAAAAGAGGTTGAACAGCGCATGCATGAAATTTCTGATATGAAAAAAGAAAGTGAAACACGCACTTCACAATTTCTTGATACCAATGAAAAGATCAGAGAAAAACAGCAGGAATTGCAGAAGCTTTTTGATGAAGTGCTAAGCGATGAACTTAAAGACTTGTTTGACAGGATCAGCCAGGAGCTTGACCGCATGAACCGCGATCAGGTATATGAGATGCTTGACCAGATGGAGTTTGAATTTAGGGATCTTGAAATGCAACTTGACAGGGCCCTTGAAATGTTCAGGCAATTTGCCATGGAACGTTTGCTGCAAGAAAGCATGGACAGGCTGGAAAAACTTGTTGGAGACCTTGATGATCTTCAAAGCAGTGGGGGTGAAATCAGTGATGAAAAAAACCAAAGAGAGCAGCAGCGTATCAACAGTGACTTTGACAGGGTGCAGGGTATGATGGATGAATTCAGAAAGAACAACGAGTCTTTAAACCGGCCCAGAGATATAGAAGATACCAGCCAGCAAGAAGAAGACATCATGGATCAGCTCCGCCAGGCTTTGGAGCAGCTTGAAATGAACCAACCCTCTGGTGCCAGTCAGCACCAGCAGGATGCCGGAAGAAAGATGAAGAGCATGCTTGAGTCATTGCAGCAGATGCAGTCCAGTATGTTTATGCGTGAATTGGCTGAAGACGCCAGGGCTATTCGCATGCTGCTTGAAAATTTATTAAGATCGAGTTTTGCACAAGAAGATTTGATGATTGAAACCAGAAGTGCCAATGTGAATGATCCGGGGTTTCCCGATCTTATTCGTGAACAGCGCAAAATACAAAGTGATCTGGAGATGATTCAGGATAGCCTGGTGGCGTTGAGCAAGAGGCAGGTGGCCATACAGTCATTTGTAAACAGAGAAATAGCAGAGTTGCATACACAGCTCAGGCAGGGTATTGACCACATGATAAATCGCAGAAGACCGCAGGCTGCTTCACGACAACAATTTGTTATGACCCATATAAATAACCTGGCGCTTATGTTGAATGAAAGCCTGCAGAATATTAACCAGCAAATGGGTGCGGGTCAGGGCATGGGTGAAGATTCACAGGCGGGAGAGGGGAGTCCTTCGTTTGAAAGCCTGAGAGAAATGCAGGAAAGGCTCAATGAAATGATGCAGCAATTTATGGATGGACAACAACCCATGCCGGGTGAAACTGGTGAATCTCCTATGTCAATCAGCGAGCAGATGGCCAGAATGGCCGCCGAACAAGAGGCCATCAGAAATAAGCTGCGTGACATGGCTGATGAAATGCGCAATCAGGGGCAACAGCTTGACCAGGAACTGGATGGTATTCGAAGGGATATGGAACAATCAGAACTTGATATACTCAGAAAGGATATCAATGCACAGACAATCGACAGACAGCAACGCATCCTAACCCGCTTGCTTGAACACGAAAGAGCCGAAATGGAAAGGGAGCAAGAGGAGCGAAGGGAGGGCACTACAGCAGAAAATTATGAAATAAGTAACCCTGAAGCTTTTTTTGAGTATAATAGGATTAGGGAAAGGGAGGTCGAAATGCTTCGAAGCCTTCCACCGGGCCTCAGACCGTTTTACAGGTCGCTGGTTGAAAAGTATTTTCTTCACGTAGAATGATTATGAAAAGAGACATCCTGAAAAGGCATATTCGCCTAACCTCAGAACAGGAGGAGCTTTCAAAACTGGAAGCTTTTATTGAAAATATCTGTGACGATTATCACATCTATGACCTTTATTTTGGCAACATATTGACAGTTAATGTGTTAGCGTATGAGTTGTTCATGGATCGACTGTCAGGTACGAATTACCACATAGATTTATACTTTGAAGCCAGGCGCGATGGTATGTTTTTTACCCTCGAGCTGGGCGAGGCATTTCTTGAACTGGCATCTGTTTTTGATAAAGCGCTGAAACTTGATGCTTCAGACCCTGAATCATTTGACGGTGATGTAGATCAGGTTTTAATGATCAGACTCATGTCAGACGACATCGTAATAAAAGGTGAAGAGGGTAAGATTGCATTGATTTTCCATGTGAGCGGCATAAATGAACTTTTAACCCAACAACGCATTGAGTTGATTGAAAAGTATTTTGCCCGCTTAACGCAACGCATACCACAATCATAATTTTTCTATCTGATACGTGCAAGAGATTACATTTCATTTTCTTGAAATTGAATCAGAACCCATCGATCATGGAAAGCTGAAAAAGTGGATCCATGAAGTTATCCGCATTGAGGGCAGCCAAAGTGGTTATCTGATGTTCATATTTTGCGATGATGACTATCTGTTTCAAATGAATAAAAAATTCCTTTCACACGAAACATATACAGATATTATAACGTTTAACTATACAGATGAATTTGAAGGAGTTAGCGGTGATATGTATATCAGTGTGGACAGGGTAAGAGATAATGCGAAAAAGTTTGAAGTTGATTTTCTTCACGAACTAAGCAGGGTGATGGTACACGGCGTACTTCATCTGCTTGGATACACTGATGAATCGCCTGACGACACAGCCCTGATGCGCGCTAAAGAGGATTATTACCTATCTTTGCTCTCCTGATTAATAAGCGAAAATGATTTTTGAACGCTACGACATAATTGTTGTGGGTGGTGGTCATGCAGGATGTGAGGCAGCAGCCTCAGCTGCAAAACTTGGCTCACGTGTTTTGCTGGTGACACTTAATTTGTCAACCATCGCGGCCATGTCGTGCAATCCGGCCATGGGGGGCATTGCCAAGGGGCAAATAATTCGAGAAATTGATGCATTGGGTGGATTGTCTGGTATTGTGACTGACCATACCATGGTTCAGTTCAGAATGCTTAATCGCAGTAAGGGGCCAGCCATGTGGTCGCCCAGAGCACAAAGCGACCGGACCTTGTTTCCACAAAAATGGAAACAAATGCTCGAGGAAATTCCCAATGTACATTTCTGGCAAGATGCCGTCAACTCTTTGATTATTGAGAACGGAGTTGTAAAGGGTGTTGTTACGGGTTTTGGAGACAATATCTATGCAGACGCTGTGATTATTACAAGCGGCACATTTTTAAATGGTCTGATACATATTGGCAAGAAGAACTTTACTGGTGGACGGCTGGGTGAAGCAAATGCCAGCGGATTAACGCAAGATCTGTCAAAACACGGGATCAAATTTGAACGACTAAAAACAGGAACACCTGTAAGGGTAGATGGACGGTCTGTTGATTTCTCTGTGATGACAGAGCAGCCAGGTGATGAGCCTGTGGGAAAATTTTCTTTTCTTGATACACCTCCTTTAAAAGATCAGCTCAAATGTTATCTGGTACATACAAATGAAAAAGTACATGATATCCTTAGAGAAGGGTTTGATGACTCCCCGATGTTTGCAGGAAGAATTCAGGGAAGCGGTCCCAGATATTGTCCTTCAATTGAAGATAAAATTGAAAGATTTTCAGAGCGAAGCCGTCACCAGCTCTTTATTGAGCCCGAAGGAAGAAACAGTATAGAATATTATGTGAATGGATTTTCATCAAGTTTGCCAGAGAACATTCAATTCAAGGCAATAAGGGCTGTACCAGGGTTTGAAAATGCACGCATTCTTAAACCAGGCTATGCCATAGAGTATGACTATTTCCCTCCAACGCAGCTGCAGTTTTCATTGGAGAGCCGCATTATAGAAAACCTGTATTTTGCCGGACAGGTAAATGGCACTACAGGATATGAAGAAGCGGCAGGCCAGGGGCTCATGGCTGGTATTAATGCCCACCGAAAGAGGGTAGGGCTTGAACCTATTGTTCTAAAGAGATCTGAGGCCTATATTGGTGTTTTAATTGATGACCTTGTTACAAAAGGAACCCAGGAACCATACCGAATGTTTACGTCAAGGGCAGAGTTTCGGATTTTGCTCAGACAAGATAATGCTGACCAGCGTTTAACCAGATTGGGATATGATATTGGATTAGCAGGTGAAGAGCGTATCAAAAGACTTGAGAGAAAGCTCGAAATGATTGACTTGCTTTCAGATTTTTTAAAAAAAACCAATACGACACCTGACAAGGTTAATCCCTTGCTTGAAAAATGCAAAACTGCAAGCATATCGTCAAAAACAAGACTGGCCAATTTGTTGTTAAGGCCTCGGCTAAGTCTTGGCGGTTTAATTGAACACGAACCCTTATTGAATGCTTTTGTACAAACATTTA
>SKRM01000043.1 GCA_007118495.1 Bacteroidales bacterium | reverse complement strand
TGTGAATCGGCCGCATAGCTGATCATGCTTGATCCGTCAACTGTCGCCCCGGGTGTAACCAAATAGCTTGTGCAGGCGCTCAGCCTGCCGTGTACCGCGATTGTTAAAAAAACAAAAATCAAAACACTGATTCTGTGCATAGTACAAATGTTTATGTGTAAATTGATAGTTTTGCAAACAAAAGTACATGAAAATTTTCATGTGTAACTTTTCGCACATACACATGAAATATTTCTTGCTGATTATGTTGGAGGGCTTTAAAGCAACGCATGATTTTTTTTTTGCAGCCTCTAAACATATACACATTTGTTTTGTTTACCAAACATCAAAGCAAAAGTGCCATCAACCAATGAATACCCGTAACTGGAAACATATTTGGATCTATTTCGCCATTCCGGCGGTAATGCTGCTTTACTACAATAAGTCAGCAAACTGGCATTATCACCTGACCGAAAATGGCTTGCTCATTGAGCATGCCCATCCCTTCACGCCTTCAAATAGCAACAAACCTTATCAGGATCACGAACACACAGATGCTGAATTATTATTCTTTGCTCAAATCACACATCTGACAGAGCTCTTGATAATTTTCGTGATCACACTTGGTCTTTTCCTAAAAAGCCAACAGCTTCAGCTAAAACAATACACCTCCCATCATATCCCCTACCCTCTTACGGGATCAATCATCACCCGCGGCCCACCCAAGCACTGACCCCAAACACCCCAGGCCCACAGGGCCGGGCCAACGCGCATGTTGCTGCGCAACGTGCAAACTGCCCAAGCACAGCGAGGGCATAACCGCAAGGCGCCCTGCGCCGAGCCAAGCAGTGAAGCTGCACAACTTTCAAACTACAGTGCTTCGCGCTACCAAACTATCCGAGGCAGAGCCGAGGACCAAATCTAAAAAAGAATGAAACACATCATCCTGATTATATTTTTTTTGTTTGCAACCATCCCGGGTTTTGCAACAGACAGTAACGTCCAACCACGACCGGCAACTGATGCCAATGTTTTCGGCCACATTATCAATTCCGAAACAGGAGAACATATACCATTTATAAATATCATCATCGAGGGTACCAGGATTGGTACCATTACCGATGCATCAGGACACTACCTGCTCACCAACCTTCCCCCTGGCAAGCACCGATTAGTAGTCCAGGGGCTGGGTTATCTCACAACCTATAAGGAGATTGAAGCAATCAAAGATCAAAGCATAGAAGTAGACATAGAGATCACACCCGCAGCAATTGATCTGGATCTGATCGTTTTTACATCCTCTCCTACCAGGAGTGGTTTCAGATATCAACCCAACCAGGCATTCATCGGCGAAGACCTTCAGCGTCGCAGTGAGGCATCATTTGGTGAAATGCTCAACGCCGAACCTGGTGTTACCATGCGCTCTCTGGGTTCAGCTCCGGCAAGACCAGTTATTCGCGGACTGGATGGTGACCGCATCCTCATTCTTCAAAATGGAGAACGAATGGGTGACATATCTGAAACTTCTGCCGACCACAGTATATCACTTGATCCTCTGGCAGCCAGTCGTGTCGAAGTAGTTAGAGGTCCGGCCAGCCTGCTTTACGGTTCAAGCGCGCTTGGAGGTGTAATCAACCTGATTACCACCGATATCCCAAATGACTGGGATCATGGTACCTCCGGGATCATTTCGGCCCAGGGGGCCACTGTTAATGAAATGGGGGCAGGCTTTGGACGATTGACCTTCGGAAATGACAGCCGGGCAGCAACAGCCAGATTTTCTTACCGCCAATCAGGAGACATCAATACCCCTGATGGACTGGTTACCGGTACATCAATGCAAAACTACGATGGTTCATTCGGGATGGGATTCAGGGGAGATGGATCCGCCGGTGGTTTTAGTGCCGGACTAACAGGACAAACCTTCCAGATTCCTGAATCACTTGATGACGATGAAAGGATTGAGATCCGCATGCAGCGTCAAAGCCTGCAGGGAAACATGTTCGCACAGCGAAACAATTTTTTTGACCGCATGGAGCTCAGATTTCACGCATCCCGTATGTTCCAGCAAGAGATTGAAATGGAATTCGAAGATGACGGCCATTGGGATGAAGACGTTGAGATGGAATATGAGAAATATACATTCAGCTCCACCCTCACCCTGCAACACCACCCGGTGGGGGCTCTCGACAGGGGAGCATTGGGCTTAAACCTCTACGCACATAATATGAGGGTTCGAGGTGATGAGGCCTTCACCCCCGGTGAACGCAGAATTTCTATGGCGGTGTTTACATTTCAGGAAATCCCGCTGACAAACAAAACCAGGCTGCAGGGGGGCATACGCCTTGACTACCAAAATACTGCAGCCATCACAAATGAGCTCTTTCCTGATGTTAGCGCTTCACGCAATGCATTCAACTATTCAGGCTCCATAGGTCTTAATTACAGGCCTGAACAGGGATGGGAAATCGGAGGCCAGTTTGCCCGTTCACATCGCAATCCGACAATTGAAGAACTTTTTGCAGATGGTCCCCATCTGGGTGCCGGTGTATATGAAATCGGTGACGCTGACCTCAGAGATGAGGTCGGACAAGGTGTTGATCTTTTTGTCAGCTACCAGCATGAGCGCTATCATTTTGAATTGGCCGGTTTTACCAACCATTTTTATAACTTCATCATTTTTCAGCCAACGGGCGAATCAGATCCCGGTTCAGGATATCCCATTTTTGCCTATGAAGGAGATGAGGCCAAATTTACAGGAGCTGAATTTACCTTCAGGTTTAAACCCACTTCGCGGCTTACCCTGGGTCTGGGTGCAGATTATGTGAATGCAAGACGTGTTGGCAACGGAGATGACTACCTTCCGTTTATGCCTCCCATGCGGGCCATGGCAGATATAGAGTACGATTTTGGATCATTCTGGATTGGAGGAAATGCCAAGTCAGTTGCCACCCAAAGTCGTGTAGCTCCTGAAGAGGACACAACCGACGGTTACACCCTCCTGGGCTTCCAGGCCGGTTACCGTTTAGATCTGAACGGACGCCATGTAATCATACTGCGGGGAGACAATATATTAAACACCGCATACAGAGACCACCTGTCGCGTATTGAAGACAGAAACATTCTCATGCCCGGGAGAAATATAAATCTTGCATACAGATGGTATTTTTAAAATGTTTGGCACGCTATTTGTTCCAGATTAGCCGAATTGGAATTGTAAATACCCACATTTAGTTTCTCTTCATGTTGTTTTGGTTAATGGATGAAGCCCGGCTCACCGCCGGGCTTTTTGTTTTTAACTATCTTTGAAAAAACAATCAAACAATGCCAGAACCCAGAAAGCTCCTTCTGCTTGATGCAATGGCCCTTATTTACAGGGCATATTATGCACTGAACCGTAATCCGAGAATCAATTCAAAAGGCCAGAACACATCTGCCATCCTTGGGTTTGCCAATACCCTGACCGAAGTCATCAAAAAGGAAAATCCAAGCCATATGGCTGTGGCCTTTGACCACATAGCCCCTACCCTTCGAAAGGCCGATTTTGCCGCGTACAAAGCCAATCGCGAAGATATGCCCGAAGACATTGTTTCATCTCTGCCTTACATACATCAGCTGCTTGAGGGTTTTAACATCCCCGTGCTTATCAAAGAAGGCTATGAGGCAGATGATATTATCGGGACCTTAGCTAAAAAGGCTGAAAAAGAAGGCTTTACCGTATATATGATGACCTCCGACAAAGACTTCGGTCAACTGGTTTCTGAAAATATTTATATGCTTAAACCTGCCCGGATGGGCAATGAAGCCGAATTATGGGGGGTTGCTGAGGTATGTGAAAAATTTGGCATTCAAAAACCGGAGCAACTCATTGACATCCTGGGCTTATGGGGTGATGCATCTGACAATATTCCGGGAGTTCCCGGTATCGGTGAGAAAAAGGCGAAAGCCCTGATCAGCGAATTTGGGTCGATGGATAACCTTTTGGCCAATGTAGATCAGGTCAAAGAGAAACGCAGCAGGGAGAGCCTCATAGAGCACCGCGACCAGGCCCTGCTTTCGAGAAGTCTTGCCACCATTATCCTTGATGTACCCATAGGTGTTGAACCAGGTGGGCTAGAACGCCGTGAGCCCGATCCTGATAAGCTTCTGCCCCTTTTCGAAGAACTGGAATTCAGAACATTTGCCCGAAGGGTGTTTTCAGACAAAACAATCATCCCCGAAGAAACCAAAAAAACTACTATTCAAAAAACAGGACAAATGGGGCTCTTTGACGATGCTCAGGCTTTTTCAGATCCTGCTGAAGAAGCCGAAAACCGACTCGGGGCCATGATGAAAGAACGAAAGTATAAAGCCATAAGCACAAATGAAGAGATAATACAACTTATCAGTCAGCTAAAAGCTGCTGAGATGTTCTGTTTTGACACCGAAACCACGGGTCTTGATGGCAAGGAAGCCGGGCTGGTGGGCATAGCGTTTTCAATCAAAGAAGAAGAAGCTTTTTATGTGCCATTTCCAGAAAAAAGAAAAGATGCTGAAGAGCTTCTTCAACTTTTCAGCGAAGTATTTGAGGATGCAACCATTGAAAAAACAGGGCAAAACCTGAAATTTGATATTGGTATATTAAAAAACCATGGTCTGGAGGTAAACGGAAAACTTTTCGATACCATGCTGGCCCACTATCTGTTACAGCCCGACATGCGGCATAACATGGACATTTTGGCCGAAACCTACCTTGATTACCGGCCGGTATCAATTGAGTGGCTCATTGGAAAAAAGGGTAAATCACAGAAAAGCATGCGCTCAGTACCCCTCAATCTGATTACTCCATATGCCTGTGAAGATGCAGATATAACCCTGAGGCTTCGCCGGGTTTTTGAACCTCAACTCAGAGAACAGGGGCTAATCAGGCTGTTTGAAGATATTGAGACCCCTTTGGTTAAGGTCTTGGCTGACATGGAAAACGAAGGGGTAAAAATTGACAGAGACTCTCTGGCGTTATACGCAGATGAATTGTCAGAAAGTATAGCAACAACCGAGAAGGAAATTTATGAACTTGCAGGCGTAAGATTCAACATAGGCTCGCCAAAACAACTGGGTGATATTTTGTTTGACCGTCTTAAAATTTCAGCAGGCGCAAAAAAAACCAAAACCAAACAATACAGCACCAGCGAAGATGTATTATCAAAACTAAGCGATAAACACCCCATTGTTGAAAAAATCCTTGAATACCGATCGCTGACCAAGCTTAAATCAACCTACGTAGACGCCTTGCCCAAGCTCATCTCGGAAAAAACCGGCCGGATCCATACTTCATACAACCAGGCGGTTGCAGCTACAGGAAGGCTCTCATCAAATAACCCGAACCTGCAGAATATTCCCATCCGAACCAAAGAAGGAAAATTGATCAGAAAAGCTTTTGTACCCAGAGATAATGACCACACCCTGTTGGCGGCTGACTACAGCCAGATTGAATTAAGGGTTATAGCTGCTCTTAGCCAAGATGAGGCCATGGTTGAAGCATTTCGAAATGGGTTGGATATTCATACAGCCACTGCAGCCAAAGTGTACGAAGTGGCCCTGGATAAAGTAGACAGTGACATGCGTCGTAACGCCAAAACAGTCAACTTTGGCATTGTGTATGGTATCTCGGCGTTTGGACTGTCTGAACGATTGCGTATTTCAAGGCATGAAGCCGCAAACATTATCAATCAGTATTTCCAGAAATATCCCGGCGTAAAAAAATACATGGAAGACAACATCAATTTTGCCAGAGAGCACGGTTACGTAACAACCATGCTGGGCAGAAGAAGGTATGTGCGAGATATCAACAGCTCAAACGGGGTGGTCAGGGGATATGCAGAGCGCAATGCCATCAATGCACCGGTTCAGGGTACGGCAGCTGATATGATCAAGATTGCCATGATCAGTATTCACCGGGCAATGGAAGAAAAGAATATGAAAAGCAAAATGATCATGCAGGTGCATGATGAGCTTGTTTTCGATGCCCGGCTTGATGAGCTGGAAACACTGAAGCACATTGTTGAGGATAAAATGAAGACAGCCATCGAACTACCGGTACCCATTGTCGTTGAAATGAATACGGGCAATAACTGGCTCGAAGCACACTAATACTTTAGTACGATTGGGCTATTTCTACCCTTTCAAGGGCGTTTCGATAATGCCTGTAGCGCTCCATGATCTCAGTCACATAGTTGTAAGGTTCAGCACCACGTGCATATCCGTAACGCACCACCGGATCAAGGTAATATTTAGGTTTTGACTTGTTTAGGACAAAGTAGTCTACATTATCTTTCCATGTATTGGGATCTTTGCCATATTTTTCAGCCAATCTGCGGGCATCAAGTACATGTCCGATACCTACATTATATGCGGCCAAAACAAACAAAACCCTTTGCTCATCATCCTGAATCTCATCTGTAAACCGCTGATCAAGCCAGCGCAGATACCTTACACCAGCGGCAATATGTTCCTGAACACTGGCATCTTCAGCAACATTTAAAAATTCAGCTGTTCCAGGCATAAGCTGCATGATGCCAAAAGCACCGGCCCAAGATACCGCTGAATGATCAAAGCGTGACTCCTGGTAAGAAAGAGAAGCGATCAGACGCCAGTCCCATCCAACAATGTCCGCATACCTTTTAAAATAATCATCATAATGAGATATGCGCCCACCTCCAAGTGAATGCAACTCACTTTTTGCAATGAAAACACTCCGGGAGTTATTATAGTACTTGTTGTAAATGGCGGTGTACTGACGCGTGGTCTTGAATTCACGTAACCATTCATTGACTGCTTCAAGCAGATCGTTGGCTCCGGGACGCACAGCCCAACTGAGGTTTTGCGGAAAACTCACCGGTGTCCGTGCATCAATATTGGCAAAATACATTTGGTTAAGCCTTGCCAGATTTTCATCACTGACAGTATAATCAATCATCCCACCGGCCACCAGGTTAATCAACTCCTCTACCTCTTCATCACGTTCAACAATATAAATGGTATCTCCAATCTCATCCATCAGACTATGCAATCGGCTTACAAAAGCCGAATTTTTCTGAACATGAACGGTTTTGCCACCCATGTCGAGCTGATTTCTGACAAGGTAGTTCTCAATTTCTGACGACCTCATATTATACCACTGATCAGGCTTGCGCTGAACAAGCACCTGCCTTGTCTGGCTGTGGGGTTCGGTAAAACTCAGCAAACTGCGCCGCGAATTTGTCACCGTAAGGTTCTGGGCAATAAGGTCACAACCATCATCAGCCAGAATACAATCCATATTTTCTTGTAAATCATTTGAAACAGACACTTCAAGGTCAACACCCAGGTAATTGGCAAAATGTTTTAACAGCTCAAGGTGAAAACCCATTGGTTCGCCCCGGTATATGAAGTAGTTGGTCGAGTTGTAGTCTGTAGCAGCGCGGAGAACACCCCGCTCAATGATTTCAGTCAAATCGGTTACTTTTTCCTTTTCTTCGTCAACCATAAAATCCTGGTCTACCTCAAAATTGAGGAGAGCCACCGTTCCTGCAATAAGTAGTAGGGAAATTGCAACGAAGAGAAGGACTCTTTTTCGTTGTCTGATCATGAATTGGCAATTTCGTGCATAAAAAAGCCTGCAAAGGTACATAATTTTTCTAACCACATAATTACTTATGTTGTAAAAATATTTGTCTGACCTACAAGGTCTTGTATCTTGCAAACTATGTTTTTTGTGTTACCAACGAACATATAACAACCCATTATACGTTTTGTTTACCCAAATTGTTTCAAATAATAATCTGTATTACTGTATAAAACAACTGGCGCACTTATTAATCAAAAATCAGGCCAAAGAGTTTTACCACTTGCCCATTGAAAAAAAAACCGTAGGTTTGACAGTTCAAAAGCCAGTTCAGATAAGATGATGTTTTCTGATGTTGTTGGTCACAAAGACTTAAAAAAACAACTAATAACCAATACACTCCAGGGCAGAATAAGTCACACCCAGTTGTTTCTGGGTGCTGAAGGCAGCGGAACTTTGCCACTTGCCCTGGCTTTTGCAAGGTTTGTACAATGCCGCGATAAAAAAGAGACAGACGCCTGCGGCTTTTGTCCATCTTGTTTGAAAATAAACAAGATGGAGCATCCTGACTTGCACTTCTTTTTTCCCAACGCGCCAAACAATGAGCATTCAAAGAACGTAAGCAGTAAATTATTCCTCAGGCAATGGCGTGAATTAATCCTTCAGCAACCATATTTTTCATTTCTTGACTGGCTTAAGAAAATGGGCATTGAAAATAAGCAGGCCATTATCAATGCAGAAGACTGTAACGACATTATTCGAATACTGGGTCTGAAATCATATGAGAGTCCATATAAGATCATTGTTGTTTATATGGCCGAGAAGTTCTACTACCAGGCCGCGCCCAAATTACTCAAGGTTTTGGAGGAGCCTCCCGAAAAAACCCTGTTTCTGCTCATAGCCGAAAACAAAGATCAGATACTCAAAACCATCTTATCAAGGGCACAAATACTAAAAGTCCCGCTTCCGGGTGAAGAAAGCGTCAAAGCTGAACTCATCAGCAAGCAACAACTCGACCCAAAAAGAGCCGGTACCATTTCATTTTTGTCTGAGGGAAATATGCATGAAGCATTGAGGCTGCTAAAACAAGATGAAGGCCAAATGGCCGATTTTCACTCATTCAGAGAGTGGATGCGTTTTTGTTTTAAGAACCAAACAGCCGGAATACTTAAATGGGTTGAACAAACCTCAAGAGCCGGAAGAGAAAGACAAAAATCATTCCTTCAATACGGTCTGAAGCTATTCCGGCTTTGCGTATTGCAGAATTATCATGCCCATGAGCTGATCAGGCTAGAGGGTGAAGAAGCAACTTTCATTAAAAACTTTTCTCCCTACGTTAACCACAAAAATGCGACCGAAGTAGTGGATGCTTTTCACCTGGCTATCAATCACCTGGAAAGGAATGCCAACCCAAAGATTCTGTTCACCGACCTGTCATTTCAACTGGTCAGACTGATGAGGGTTGGTGCAGGCTAATCCCGGATTATTTGCTAACTTTGTGTGATAAATTATTTAAGCTTTGGAGAATAACAACGATCAGGGGTTCATGTCAAGGGGTTGCAAATGTGCTCCGCAGCCTCACACACGCCAACTTGACGTGTTCAAACATTCATGCAACAAACTGGATGCTTTTGACTGGCTCAAACATATTTCTCCTCCTGAAGTATTCCCTCCCTCTGATGTGGTCGAAATCCGCTTTAAAAATAGCCGGAAAGAGTTTTTCAGGACATCACCTGAACTTGATTTAAAAACCGGTGACATTGTGGCTGTTGAAGCATTACCCGGACATGATATTGGAATTGTAACCCTCACAGGCGAGGTGGTTAAGCTGCAAATGAGGAGCAAAAAAGCCGACCCTAAAAATCCTGACCTTAAGCGTGTATACAGAAAGGCCAAAGTTTCAGATATAGAAAAATGGGTAACTGCCGTAAAGCATGAAGACTCTACCATGTATCGATCAAGAGAACATGCTTCTGAACTGAAACTTGAAATGAAGATCAGCGATGTTGAATATCAGGGTGATCGCACCAAGGCCATCTTTTACTACACAGCTGATGACAGAGTCGATTTCAGAGAATTGATCCGTGTTCTGGCTGATGCATTTGGCGTGCGCATTGAAATGCGGCAAATTGGTATGCGGCAAGAAGCCAGCCGGTTGGGAGGCATCGGGTCATGTGGCAGAGAGTTATGTTGCGCCACATGGTTGACCAAGTTCAGATCAGTATCCACCAATAGTGCACGCACCCAGCAATTATCACTGAACCCGCAGAAACTGGCAGGGCAGTGTAGTAAGCTAAAGTGTTGCATTAACTACGAAAACAGCTGCTACGAAGACCTGCTTAAAAACATGCCTGATACAAGTGTAGAACTGTTAACCCGCAAGGGTTCAGCTTTCTTCCAGAAAATGGACGTATTGCGTCAGCAAATAGGGTACTCATATAAGGAAAGTCCAGGGCAAATCATCATGGTTCCGGCCGAACGTGTCAAAGAGATCATTGAACTCAACAAGAACAAACGAAAACCTGATGACCTGCTCGATCCGGATACTATAACAGAAGAAGCTCCCGATAACCTGACAGGTACAAATGCCAACGGACTTGAAGATAGTCTGACCCGTTTTGACAATCCGCCTGACAACGTCCGAAAAAACAAAAAAAGACGCAAAAGAGGCAGGAACAATAAGAATGCGCCACCACAATAAGAAATTGTCCGTTCATGCAAACCATCAGATATAACCACCTGATTGTTATTTTATTTTGTCTGATTGGATGCTGGTCATGCCAGACAGCTGTTGTTTATCAGGATAACCAGTCAATTCCCATTTCTGGTTGGCACTACAGTGATGGTATTGTTTTTGATGCAGAGATACAGGATACCCTGTCACTACACGAACTATATCTTGACGTCAGAAATACAACTGACTACAGATACAGGAATTTATTCCTTTTTTTGGAGATTGAATTTCCTGACAACAGGATACTTCGGGATACCATAGAATGTGTTCTGGCTGACACCAGAGGCAACTGGACAGGAAGGGGCCTGGGGCATATGCGCTTCAACAGGTTTCTTTTCCGCGACGATGTGTGGTTTCCCCAGGCAGGAACTTACAGATTTACAATCTACCAGGGAATGCGTGAAACTGATCTTGGGGGGATAGCTGATGTGGGTATCCGGATTGACAAAAAATAATAAAACCCCCCTCACCTACGTTAAAAAAACACTAATAACCAAGTTCTGATATGACCAAACAGGTTTTAAAAAAGCGAAAATATACATTGGCTTTCTGGCTTTTGTTTATCTCACCCGTGGTGCTGGCCTTTTTGCTTTTTTTCACCATATCCATTGGCTTATGGGGCTTTATGCCTTCATTTGAAGAATTGGAAAACCCAAAAAGCAACCTGGCCAGTGAAATCTATTCGGCTGACGGGGCTTTGTTGGGTACCTTCTACATTCATAACCGGTCGAATGTTAATTACAATGAGATATCGCCCAATATGATCAATGCATTGCTGGCAACTGAAGATATCCGCTTTCGCTACCATTCAGGAGTTGACATCAGGAGTATTTTCCGGGTATTATTCAGGAATATTATCGGAGGGCAAAGAAGCGCCGGGGGTGGAAGCACACTGAGCCAGCAGCTGGCAAAAAATCTTTTTCCCCGTCAGGAAAGCCCCTCGGTATTTCAAATTGTGATAATCAAACTAAAAGAGTGGGTCACTGCAGCAAAACTTGAACGTAACTATACCAAAGATGAGATCATAGCCATGTACCTTAATACGGTTGATTTTGGCAGCCATGCATTTGGTATAAAAACCGCATCAATGACCTACTTCAACACAACACCCGATTCTCTTAAAGCTGAAGAGGCCGCCCTGCTGGTTGGTTTGCTCAAAGCCCCTTCATGGTACCACCCTGTCAGAAATCCGCAAAGGGCTTTTAACAGAAGGCAGGTTGTACTCACACAGATGGCCAGGTACCAATATCTGACTCCGGCTCAACTAGACTCCATTCGCGCAATTCCTCTGGATATGTCAAATTTTAACATCCAGGATCAGCACACCGGGATTGCTACCTACCTGAGAGAATACCTCAGAAATGAATTAAGGGCATGGGGCCAGGCCCGTATTAAGCCTGACGGAAGCCATTACGATATCTACCGCGATGGACTGAGAATATATACCACCATTGATTCCCGAATGCAACAATATGCTGAAGAAGCTGTTCGGGTGCACATGGCCAATGATCTGCAGCCAGCCTTTTTCAGACACTGGAGGGGTTATAACAATGCACCATATGACAGAGATCTTAGCCAGGAACAAATTGACAGAAACATCAACAACTCCATACGCCGGTCTGACAGGTTCAGAAGTCTTCAGAATGCCGGCGTTTCGCAAGACTCCATCCTCGCCAACTTTCGTGAACCCGTTCCGATGCGTGTGTTTTCATGGCATGGTGATATTGATACCATTATGTCGCCCCTTGACAGTATCTGGTATTACAAGCATTTCTTAAATGCAGGCATGATGGCTGTTGAGCCTCAGACCGGGCATGTAAAAGCCTACGTGGGTGGCAACGATTTCAGGCATTTTAAATTTGACCATGTAACAGGAAGCCGCCGACAGGTAGGATCAGTATTCAAACCCTTCTTATACACCCTGGCAATGCAAGAGGGAGAGTTCGGTCCCTGCACACAGATACCAAACACCCCGGTAGCCATCGAGTTACCCAATGGCGATGTTTGGGAGCCCAAGAATTCAAGTGATGACCGTGAAGGCGAGATGGTCACCCTGCAATGGGCCCTGGCCAATTCGACCAATTACATATCGGCATTCCTGATGCGGCGATACTCACCCGAAGCCCTCATTGGGCTGGTCAGGCGCATGGGGGTGAAAAGTCCAATTGAACCCTATTATGCCATTGCCCTGGGGACGCCCGATCTTTCAGTGTATGAAATCGTGGGAGCACAGGCCACATTTGCAAATAAAGGCGTATACATTGAACCCACTTTCATTACCCATATTGAAGACCAAAGCGGCAACCTGATTGAGTCATTCACTCCACACAGAGAAGAAGCCATGAGCGAAGAAACCGCCTGGCTGATGCTCGAACTTATGAAAGGTGTCGTATCTGAAGGCACCGGACGAAGATTGAGCTGGCGATATGGTTTCAACCATCCCATTGCAGGTAAAACAGGAACCACGCAGAGCAACTCTGATGGATGGTTTGTCGGCATAACCCCTGATTTGGTTGCAGGAGTCTGGGTTGGAGGCGAAGACCGGGGTATCAGGTTTCGTGACCTGTCACTCGGACAAGGGGCCAATACATCGCTGCCCATATGGGCAGAGTTCATGACCAGGGTATATGCCGACCCAACTCTCAATGTGTCGAAAGATGATTTCGAACAACCCCTGAATCGCCCTCATTTTGAAACTGACTGTTCAAAGGTGCAACAAGCCGAAAGGCCCAGAGATTATTTCCGTCGCGACGTGTTCTAAAATCTTCCAGATGAAATTTCTAAGCTTGCTTTGTGCCATGTTGCTTCTGCATCTCGCAGCAACCAGCCTGCAGCTCAAGGCAGGCGATATAGCAGTAGGCCATTGGAGGCATCACCTACCCAATAACCGCATCATTGACATAGTCGAAACTCCCGAAAAAATTGTGGGAGCAACTCCCTATGGGCTGGTGGTTTTTAACAAATCAGACCAAAGCCTGGAGCGAATCAACAAAGTACATGGACTAAGTGATTTTGGCATAACAAGCCTGGCCTGGTCGGATACCCATCACCTGATGGTAATTGGTTATGAAAACGGCAACCTGGATATACTCAGCAATGGAAAAGTAATTAATATCCGGGATATTCTGCAGGCAAATATTCTGGGGAGTAAGACCATCAATAATACACTGATCAGCGGAAACAGGGCATTTATTGCCTCTGGCTTTGGGATCGTTGAGTTTAGCCTGGATCAGCTCCTGATCATGGATACCTGGTTTATCGGACCATTTGGAAGCATTGTAACCGTGCATGATCTGGCCATATATGACAACCATATTTATGCCGCAACCAATGCCGGATTGATGGTTGCTCACCTGCAAACAGAAAACCTGGCTGATTACAGAAACTGGGACCTTGTCATTCCCGAAGGTCAGCATGCAGGCGTCTTCACAATGCTCACTGTACATGCAGAACAGCTATTAGCCTACCGCATTTCACCCGGAGGGGCGAGATTGTTTTCATACCATGAAAATGTCTGGCAACATGCCCCTGTTTCTGGCCAAAGCCAATTAAGGGGGATGCGTTCAAGCCGGAATCACCTTATCATTGCCAGAGAGAGTCAGCTTGATATATATGACCACAACATGCAGCTGACCGAACAACTTGCCAGCTACCATCCCGGTGTGGTAACAGCCAATGACGCCCTGATAGACGCAACCGACAGGCTTTGGGTTGCCGATAATCAATTTGGCCTTGTCAGAAGGCAGGCCCCCATGGAATTTCAGTTGATCACACTACCCGGCCCACCCTATGCCAATGCATTTGGTCTGGCTTCAGGCGGAGGGCGAATATGGGTTGCTCCCGGAGCGGTTAGCTATGGGGGAGAAAACGCATGGAACCAGAACGGGATATTTCTTTTTGAACAAGGTAAGTGGTCAGGCTTTAACCGATTTCAGTTTCAGGTGATGGAGCCTGTGGCAGATATCATAAGGATGAGTGTTGACCCGGGGAATCCGGACAGGGTCTATGCGGCAAGCTGGCTGGGAGGAATGCTTGAGCTTGGCCCTGAAGGACCTGTTGCCCGGTATGATGAAAACAACAGCACTTTACGCAAACGAACAGATCACAATGACAGATTAAGGATTGGTGGGACAGCTGTTGACAGACATGGCAATGTTTGGGTAACCAATTCTGAAGTAGAAAACCCCCTCTCTGTCAGAAAAGAAAATGGAGAGTGGAGATCATTTTCACCCAAAGGCAGCTTCAATGGATCACAAACCGTAGTAAGTGACCTGATCATTGACCATCAAGGGCAAAAGTGGGTGATATTGCCCAGAAACGGAATTTTTGTTCTCAAAGAAAACAGCCTGGAAAACAATGCAGACTATCAGGCCAGGCGTCTGACCACCCAGGCAAATAATGGTGGACTGCACAACATCAATATCCATAGTCTGGCAGTAGACCACAACGGGTATATCTGGGCAGGTACTGAAGAAGGGGTGGCCGTTTTTTACAACCCCGGGCGGGTTTTCTCAGGTGAGCCGGTTAACTCCCAGCGCATTGTCGTTGAGCAGGCAGATGGATTTGCTGGATATCTTCTTGAAACTGAAATTGTTACCACCATAAAGGTAGATGGTTCAAATAAAAAATGGTTTGGGACAAACCGCTCGGGTGCTTTTCTGTTGTCAGAAGACGGACGAAGTACCATATTTCACTTTACCCGGCAAAACAGCCCGCTTCCGTCCAATAACATTTTGGATATCGCCATCAATGGTGAGACAGGTGAGGTATTTTTTGCAACCGATCGCGGGCTTGTGTCATTCCGTGGCCTGGCAACCGAAGCCTCCATCAGGCAGCAAAGCGACGTTTACGCCTATCCCAATCCGGTTCGTCCCGGTTATGCAGGGTACATCTCTGTTAAAGGCCTTGTTCGCAACGCAAGGGTCAAGATCACAGATATCAACGGCAACCTGGTATGGGAAACGGTTGCTGAGGGAGGGCAAGCCGTATGGAGCGGACAAGATCTTTTTGGGAGGCGACCTGCTACAGGTGTATACCTGGTCTTTTCTACCAATGAAGACGGTGAGGAAACCATCGTAACCAAGATCATGTTTATCCATTAACCAAAACCCCGGATTAATGATCACCAAAACAGAAGCAATCGTTCTCCACAGTTTGAAGTACGGAGACACCAGCCTTATTGTAAGGGTGTTCACCAGAGAAATGGGCATACAGTCATATTTGGTTAAAGGGGTCAGGAAACCCAAATCGCGCATCCGGCAAAACCTGTTTCAGCCCCTTACGATCATCCGGATAGAAGCCTACCACAAGGCCAGTGACCAGTTGCAGCATATCCGCGAAGTACAAATAGGAGAGGTATTTCACACCATTCATGATGACATAACCAAAACCTCCATAGCCGTTTTCCTCGCAGAGGTACTGGCTAAGTCACTGAAAAATCAGGAACAGAACACCCCGCTGTTTGATTTTATCAAAGAATCTATTCTGTTTCTTGATCAAACCACGGGACGGATCGCTGACTTTCACCTGGTGTTTCTCATCAGGCTGAGTCGATTTCTGGGTATTGAGCCCAGAAACAACTATGACAGCAAACATCGGTATTTTAATCTCAGAGAGGGTGTTTATCAGGGGTTACCGGGTGGTGGCGAAGAAATCATAAGCGAAGAGTTAAGTAAAAATTTTCACGCCTTATCCCAGGCCCGTCCCGATACATCCGGCCACCTTAAAATATCTCCCCTTCACCGCAGAGAATTGCTGGAACACACCATCAGGTATTTCAGATATCATCTGGATGGGATGCAGGAGATCAAGTCACATACCATACTGGCCATGGTATTGCGTGAAAAAACGTAACTTTGGCTGAAGCAGTCAGTAAACTGACGAATAAAGCATGAATTCAAACTGGCAACATATCGTCAGGAAACCCTGCAACCTGGCCATCATACTCATGGCACTGGCCCTGACAGCCATTAACTTCGACCACCATAACTGGACGCGCGGGCGAGTCATTGAGTGGGATGTGAAGTCATACTATGCTTACCTGCCAGCGGTATTTATCTACAATGACCTTACCCTTCATTTTATTGACGACGATCGTGAAAAGCTGGGGGACATGATATGGCCAGTAACAACTCCAACCGGAAAAAGAGCCATCATCACCACCATGGGGATGTCAGTATTGTACATTCCCTTTTTCTTTGTGGCCCATATCTACGCATCACTAACAGGCTGGGAAGCTGACGGATACTCGGTTCCCTACCGCTTTTTTTTGAATTTCAGCGCCCTGTTCTATGTTTTGTTGGGGGCTGTATTTCTAAAAAAAGTTTTGCTTCGGTATGTTAACCAGAAAGTGGCCGCATTTACCCTGGTTGCCGTAATCATGGGAACAAACCTGTTATATTACACCACCCATGAAGGGGCCATGACCCACGGTTACAACTTTGCCCTGATATCCATATTTCTGTGGCTGACAATCCGCTTTTATGAAAAGCCCTCTTTGCGACGCATCATATTACCAGGACTGCTGGCAGGTTTCATCAGCCTGGTCAGGCCAACCAATATCATCATACTTGTTTTGTTCTTTTTCTGGGATATCGGCAGTTTCGGAGCCTTGAAAAACCGGATAATCTGGTACGCGAAGAACATGCACCTTCCCCTGGTGATGGCCCTGTTTTTTATCCTGGTCTGGATACCCCAGTTTGCATATTGGAAATATGTATCGGGAATGTTTTTCTATTTCACCTACGGAGAAGAAGGCGGAGGCTTCTTTTGGCATAATCCCCAAATAACCAACATCCTGTTCAGCTATAAAAAAGGGTGGTTTGTTTACACGCCCCTGATGTTTTTCGCTTTTTTAGGCATTTTTCTGCTGCCCTGGCCAAAGATCGTAACGCATAGTGAGCTCCGTAGCTTATGGCTTCCAATCTTATTGTATAAACTGTTGAATATATACATCTTGTCATCATGGTGGTCATGGTGGTTTGGAGGAGGTTTCGGATTACGTGCCTTTGTGGATTCATACGCCGTAATGGCCATCCCCCTGGCAGCCCTGATAGCATTTGTATTCAGGCAGCGTAAACTGATCAGGTATCCGATATTTGGATTGCTGGTTGTACTTATCTGGTTTAACTATTTCCAAACCCAGCAATACAGGAGTATGGCCATACATTACTGGTGGATGAACAAAGAAGCATATTGGGAAACTTTTTTAAAACGCCGGCCCACTGAAAGGTATTGGGAGTTGATTACCATACCCGACTATGAAAAAGCCAGGCAGGGTATCTATGTGCCCGTCAAGCCGGGGCAACCCAATGAAGATGGTTGATGAGTTATGCGGCTTCGCCGCGTTTGGAAGTTAAAAAAGAACACTGATGATACACGGAAAAACCATAGCAGTTGTTGTTCCTGCCTACAATGAAGAGGAACAAATCAGTCGGGTTATTGAAAGCATGCCCGGTTTTGTTGACCGCATCATTGTTGTAGACGATTATTCCACAGATAAGACAGCCGAAGTAGTCAGGTTAAAAATGGGAAGCCTGCCAAAAGTACAGTTGGCAAAGGTCAATCCTCCCACCGAAAGTTTTTACAACCGTGCAGATATGTTAACGGCCAGCCAGGACCAGGAAGAAGAAAAACATTTTGTACCTGCCCAAATCATCCATAAAAATGAGAACGACAAATTGGTACTTATCAGCCTTGCCAGAAACGCCGGGGTTGGGGCCGCTATTGCCCGTGGATACAAATGGGCCAAAGACCACCACATTGACTGCACCGCCGTGATGGCTGGTGACGGGCAGATGGATCCGGATGAGTTGGAAAAAATATGTACCCCCATAGTGGCACAGGATATCGACTATGTTAAGGGCAACCGCCTTTCACATCGCAGTGCATCATTGTTGATCCCCAGGAAACGATTTCTGGGCAATGCCATACTGACCATCCTCACCAAAATAGCATCAGGTTACTGGTCGGTTTCCGATACACAAACAGGCTATACTGCCATTTCGCTGAGGGCACTCAGGGCAATCAGCCTATACGATATCTATCCCCGCTACGGAATGCCCAATGATATGCTCGTAAAACTCAACATCGCCTCCTGTACCCTGAAAGAAGTAGACATCAAGCCGATATATGGCGTAGGGGAACAATCAAAGATGAAGGTTCGCAGAATAGTCTTGCCCCTCATATGGCTGTTAAAGCGGTCGTTTTTCAAAAGACTCTGGGTTAAGTACCTCTTCAAAGATTTTCATCCATTGTTTATCCTGTACCATTTTGCCTTTCTGCTGCTCATACTTTCCTTTCCCTATGGGGTAAAAATACTACGGCTGGCCATTCAGGGTGTGGATGTAAACCCCCTCACAGCCATGGCATTCATGTTTTTATTCATCAGTGGATTCCAGTCGCTGCTGTTTGCCATGTGGATGGACATACAGAATAACGACCGACTGTATAAAGATTGATACCGGGCTTGAGGATGAGACAGGGGTTAAGGCTGGGGTATACGTGCATTGCGACGGAAGATGGCCACCTTATAATCTGTATCAAAAATGGTAAAGGGTCGCTCAGGCTCAAATACAGCAATGGTTTCAAAATAAGGACTTTCAAACAAGTTATCCAGTTTCAGGAACAAAAGGGGAGAAAAGTGTCCGTCCCAGATCACCACTTCGCCATGGTTGATTTTATAATGCGGTTCAGAAGCCCTGTAGACGAATGTCTGTGATTGCAGACTGTCGTATGGGTTCAGGTCAAGGAAATAAAAAAAGGCCGGATCATAATAGTAAATCTTATTGTCATTCAAACCCTCACTGAGGACAAAATCAGAGGCTTCTTTCATCACCTTGTTCATTCCTGACAATTGCTGGGGTATCTGATAGCGTCTGAATGGCATGTAAATGATTGCAGCAACGAGAAAGATCGTAAAAACAATAGATAACACCCTGCCATTTTCAAATGATCTGAGCCATGCATTTGCCGCCATGTATCCCCTTAGCGCAAGGATGCCTCCCAGGGGCACAATAGACACCATATACCTGTGCAGTCCCAGTGAACGACCTATCCCTGTGTACCACATCACCACATGGGCAAGAAAGTAAATAGTAAACGGTAGTAATACTACAAGAAGAGCATTGAGGCTTTGATTGTCTTTTTTACTGACCGCATCCCAAACCATAAACAATATGCCCGATATCATAAGCACAAGCAATAGCGGACCAAATATCCGGGGTGCAAGCCTGAAAAAATAACCAAAATCACCTGTTCCATAAACATCTGATCCACCTGTGTAAGGAAGCTGGGTGATCAGCCAGAAAAAATTACCAAAATAAAAATAGCCAATGACACTATAGACAAGAAATCCTGTAAACAGCCAGGGGATGAATTTAAATTGCCTGTTGACCAGGAAAAACAAGGCTATGATGGGGATGATGATTATGCCCTCTGTTCTCACAAGGGGTGAAAACGAAATCAATATAGCCGCGGCAAGGTATCTCTTGTCAAGACACAAATAGGTGGTAGCTGTGATAAACAGTCCAAAAAGCACCTCTACCTGACCAGATATAACCAGTAAGGTATAAATGGGTGTAAACAAAATGAAAAATGGCAGCAACAGACCCTGTTCATACCCAAGACGCCGTGCAGACAACCAGGCAAACCATACACTGCCCAGCCCGGCCAGTAAATTAAAAACTCCTACCCCTTCGTGTCCAAACTGGGCAAAAGGGCTCGAAAGCAAAGTAAAAACAGGTTTACCCCAGTGGTGCAGCAAAAACTCAGGATACAACCAGGAGTACCTGGAGAATTTGTAATGGGTTAAGCTGTCCGCATCACCCACAAAGCCTTCAGAGCGTGCCAATATCCATAAAAAAAAGAACAAAAACCCCAGAAGCAAAGCCCCCAGTGCCCATGCCTCACTACGAACATACTTTCGCCAATCCATAAACAACCCAATATTTAAATTACAACTCCCCAACCTTCTAACTGCGAAGCCCGCAGGGCTGAGCTAACCGCGAGGCCTGCAAGGCCGAGCTAACTATCGTGCCCAGATATTATACTTCAGTATACAATACATCGCCCTGAAACCATCCTTCCAGTTAATCTTTTTCCCCTCTTCAAATGTCCGCCCATAATATGAAATCCCAACCTCAAATATCCTGATCCCTGGTACACGTGAAACTTTTGCCGTAACCTCAGGCTCAAAACCAAAACGTTTTTCCTTCAGCTTCAAGCTTTTAAGAATATCTACCTTGAAAAGTTTGTAACATGTTTCCATGTCAGTAAGATTCAGGTTGGTAAACACATTCGAAAGAAAGGTGAGGAATTTGTTTCCGGCAGTATGCCAGAAAAAAAGGATGCGGTGAGGACGTGAACCGATAAACCTTGACCCATACACAACATCTGCATTGCCCTCAAGAACAGGGCTAAGCAGATCCTGGTATTCACGGGGATCATATTCAAGGTCTGCATCCTGAATAATTATGAAATCACCGGTGGCCTCTCTGATACCCCTGTGGAGAGCCGCGCCTTTGCCCTCATTGTGGGGCTGCTCAACCAAGCGGATGTTTTCTTGCGGATATTTATTCATAAACTGCTGCACCAGCCCTTGAGTTTCATCAGTGCTGCAATCATTCACCACAACAATCTCTTTTTTTACCAGGCCCAGGTCAACCTCAATAATCTTATCTAGGATGAGGGAGACGGTTTTTTCCTCGTTAAAAACAGGAATTATAATCGATAACGTGTACAAGGGAGCATTATTCATGTTCAAGCATCGCATTTCACCGGCCTTGCCGGACCATTTAAACAAATTTGCTATCTAAGCCTGAGTACCATTGAGGCATTAGCCGGTAAAACCCATGTGTCAAAGCTTCTGTAAACCTGCCCGGTAAACAATTCTTCAGCCCGTGAATAGCTTTCCCATCCCTCTGTGAACCTGGCCAGGTCAAGCATTTTTTCTGTATCATTGTTATTCAGGATAACCATCACAGTTTGGGTTTGGTCATACCTGAAATACACATAAATATTGTCTTCGGGAACAAATTGCAGCAACCAGCCATAATGCAGTGCAGGAGTTTCTTTTCTGAAATGCAGCAGTGTGCTGATATAATCTACCACAAGGTTCTGCTCAGGGGTTCTTCCCTCTCTTGTAAACTTATTTACCGGATCACCAGGCCATCCTCCCGGAAAGTTGGCCCGCAGTTCTCCATGTCCCTCATGTTCACGGGCTGACTCAAGCAATTCAGTGCCCGTATATAACTGGGGGATACCCCGGGTGGTAAACATAAAGGTCAAGGCCATCTTCAGCTTGTCAAGGTCTTCATCGACCCTTGTATACAGGCGGTCTGTGTCATGGTTGTCACCAAACACCACCAGGTTAAAGGGGTCGGGGTATAGAAAATCCTGGGCAAGTGTATTATACAGCCGCATCAACCCTGTTGACCACCCCTGACTCTCATTGAAGGCACGCCCAATATCATCATACAGAGGAAAGTCAAAGACTGAGGGAAAGTGTGAGTCATATCCATCGTGGTTTTGTTTCCCTCCCTGAAAATAACTAACCATGGCAGGAATCCCCATCCAGGCCTCACCAATTAGCATAAAATAGGGATATTCTTGAAGCACATACCGGGCCCAGTCGGCCATAAAATAACGATCGGCATAAGGCTGGGTGTCCATACGTATGCCCCTGATACCTGCAAATTCTATCCACCAGACAGCATTTTGTTTCAGATATCCGGCCAGCAACCTGTTGGTCTGGTTCAGGTCTGGCATATTGGTGTCAAACCAGCCATGCACCATGCGGTTGTAGTCATATCGTGAACCATGTAGGTCAACAATGGTGGTCATGCGATAGGTGGTTCTTGTAAACTCATCCCATTGGTTGATCCAGTCGGTTGTTGGCAGGTCATTCATCCACCAATGGTAGTGACCGCAGTGATTGAGTATCATATCTTTGATGATCTTTATTCCCATCTCACCTGCAGTGGATACCAGGTCACGGTAATCATCATTTGTCCCAAAACGGGGGTCAATATTATAAAAGTCAGTGATGGCATATCCGTGGTAGCTATATCTGGGCTGGTTGTTTTCAAGAAGCGGATTGATCCAAATGGCTGAAAAACCCATTCCGGCAATGTGATCAAGGTTGTTGACAATCCCTTGAATGTCACCCCCATGCCTTCCGGACGGATGCCGGCGGTTGGCCCGTTCAAGCATACCGGGCTGGTCATCCAGCTCAGGATTGCCATTGGCAAAGCGATCAGGCATCAAAAGATACATGGCGTCTGAGGCATTCAAGCCTTCTCTGTACCGGGAGTTGGGCTCACGCTGTTTTAGTTCAAAATTATACGAGTATACCGCTTCACCAGCTTTCATAAAGTCAATGCTGAAAGTACCCGGCAAGGCATTTTCAATGTTCAGGTATATAAACAGGTAATTGGGACTATCAACAGCCACAACCTCCATTACATGCACTCCGGGGTAATCAATATGAACACGTGTTTCGCCAATTTGCTGTCCCTGAGCCATGATTTGCAATTCTGTGTGGTACATCCCGCTCCACCAAAAAGGCGGTTCAATGCGCTCAGGTGTCTGCTGCCCCAAAGCCATGGGGGCTGTCAGCAAAACCAAAAACACAAAAATCAATATCCTGATGTTAGTTGCTTGTATCATCTTCATAAGCTAAAGTTTGACCACTGAAAAAATCAATCCTGGACAATCTGTTCCAGTTCTTCAATCACTTTTTTGTGTTTGTTTCCGGGCAGACCCAGGGTATCAAGAATTCCTTTTTTTTGCAACAGCTGCCTGCATAAAACAATACCTTTTTCAAGCAATTGCTCCTTCTGTTTGCGATTTAGTAATGTAAGAACTGTAATAGGAAACAACCCGGTTTGCTCCACCATATCTTTCAGCCCTTCTCCCTTTGGGTAGTCCCAGCTTACCATACGAAGGCCAACGCATTTTCCATAATCCATGGCATCTTTGGTAAAACGGGTGTTGGTCACCACCCATCCATGGAATGATTTATTCTCTTTTCTTGGCGAAGACTGCCAGCGTTTTTCAATGTCATTAAACCGGCTGTGAATGTACAGGGGCACCTTTACATTGCAATATTTTCCCTGACTGTTATAATACTTACACTCAACCACAAATTTTTGGTGATCATTTTGGGCAATCACATCTACCTCGTGCTGGATACACTGTCCCTGCACCATTTTCCCAACCTCAATTTCATAGCCAAGACTCTCAAGAACTGCTCCCACAAATTTCTCAAACGGATAGCCCGAAGGCCCAAGTTCCATGATGGCTTTTTTCAGGCTGTAGCGGGCGGCCGTTGATCGCTGGAACTTTCGAAGCAACTGAAAGGCCTTGCTGTAAATCTCTCTGGTTGTGACACCGTCTTCAAGGTGTTTTTGAAGTGCGTCTTCCACGTCTTTTATCAGGCGTTCAGATGCCCCGGCCCGCTGCAGTGAAGAATGTAATTTATCCGGATCAAAGGCCTCCTTCTCACCAGAGTACTTCTTAACCAATATTTTTTCGCTCATAAACTGCCGATTTAGTGGCTAAACTACTAAAAACACACCATAACACTTGCCTGAAAAACACAGACTTCAACTGAAATCAGAAACTACCTCCAATGCAACCAGGGATGTTTTGAAAGCATTGCATTGTAATACCTGGCAACCCCTGTAACCTCCTCACCAAGCCATGCGGGTTTTTCAAAATCCTCGTCCTCCGACAAAAGTTCTATCTCAGCAATTACCAAACCCTTGTTTTCTCCATAAAACTCGTCAACCTCAAACAGATGACTGCCAGAGTTTAACAAATACCTTGTTTTTTGAATCAAATGGGGTTCACAAAGATTCAGAAGTTCTTTTGCCTGCTCAACAGGAATTTCAATCTCCCACTCAAAGCGCGTTGCACCAGTTTCATTGCCTTTGCCTTTTATGGTTAAAAAACCTTTATCACCTTTAATACGAACCCGCACTGTTCTTTCAGGAACCGATGACAAATAGCCTTGGGTAATATCAAACTTTTGGCGAACCTCTTGCTTGAAGTCACCTTTTACAAGAAACTTTCTTTCTATCTCATGTGCCATCATTTCAATGGCTAAAATACAAAATATATTGTCCTTATTTTCCAGAAAGCAGCAGGCGTAACCTCAGACCGCCCATACCCATTCTCAATTGGTGTGGGCTAAGTTCGCCAAGGGGGTACTGTATAAATGGCTCAAGGAAGAATGCATGGCGGTCGAGGGGAAGTTCATAGCCAATAGCGAGGTTGATCAATCCGGCTATATTATAATGCCGGCCCTGCGGTGATTCAGCAGCACGCGAAAACACATCACTTGCTGTAAGCGCTACAGAGCCCTGGCTGATCTGGTATGTTTGGGTATGTAAAGTATGTGTGCCTGAGAAGTTCTGGCTTACGTATAAAAGAGATGAAAATCCGGCTGTAGCAAAAAATTGTCTGCCTGGCCTTCCCGGTAGGTTAAACCTGACATTGACAGGAATATCAAAGGTCAGGTGTTCGATTTGATAATCGCCATACACAGCGATTTCATAAAAGTTTTCGGTGTTAAACTGGTCAACTACTGTAAATTCACTGACCAGGACTTGATTTAGCTCAAACTGCCGGTGCGAAAACAACACACCAGATGACAGACTGATATTCTCAGTCAGGTGGTAGTCAGCCAAAACCCCAATGCCATAACCCACTCCTGTTGCCAGTTGATCCTCAGCCCAGGTTAATACAGGCCCTGCCGTGACACTCCATGAAAGCGCACCTTCACGGCCAGGGTGCATAATCGCAGGTGGGGTTAACTGCTCCGGGTCGTTTGTGTAAAACCCTGCAATACCGGCAAGATGTTCAACAGAATGTTCATGTGCAACCGAATCTGTGGCCATTACGCCCTGAGCCGGCATAACAACGAAGTCGCTTAATTGTGTTGCCATCTCACCTGCCAGCATCAATAAACCTGTTGTATCTGCTTCAATAGCAGCAGTTATAAAACGTTTCTGCATAATTGTCCTGTGTAGAGGTGCATCAAACACGGCATCATGTTCTACCACCGCAGGCAAAGGACTAAGCAGTGAAGGCATCGAAGCGAAATGGGCTGGCAGATCGATGCGAAGGTCTGATCTGAACACAAAATGAAATACCACAAGCAAAAGCAAGACAGCCGCAACCGCTGACAAAGTTCGCACCAGAGGAACTACGTAAAGTGGCCTTTTTTTCTCAAGGCGGACTTTCATGGCAGTCCACGCTTGCTCGTCAACAGCTTCATCATAGCGATCAAACACTTGACGCACCTGTTCTGAAAAATGTTCATCAAATTGCTTCATTGCCAGCTTTTCTTTCAGATTCAATATAGAGTTGGCGCAACATTTTTTTTGCCCGACTCAGATTCGATCTGGATGTTCCCGGTGATATATCAAGCATCCCGGCAATTTCATCATGTTTATATCCTTCTACTTCGTACAAATTATAGGTCATCCTGAACATATCAGGCAGTTGTCTGAATAATTCCAGTATCTCATCAGCACCCAATGCCGGCAGATCTTGTTGATATGGTTCAGTGGCATTCTCTTCAGGCAAATCAAGTTGAATATTCAGTTTGTATTTTCTGTCACGACGGTATTGATCAAGCGCGGTATTCACAAGAATTTTCCTGAACCAGCTTTTAAATGGCATTGCATCATCATATACATGCAAGTTATTATACACTTTTATAAAGCCATCATGCAAAACTTCAAGGGCGTCTTCGCGGTTGGTTGTATAGCGCAAACAAACCGACATACCAAATGCAAAAAACTTGCGGTATAGCAGTTCCTGGAAATGCCGTTTATTTTTCCGGCAACCCCTGATGAGCTGTAAATCATTGTATTGTTTGTGGTCCAACCGACTATACTATTTCTTTTTTCAAAGTTAGCAAACAAGTGAATGTATTGGTAATAAGCCAGTCATAACTATTTACAGACACCAGACACCAGTTATACTACCATACGCACAAAATACCTCAGATGCTGCAAATAACTGCATAAACTGGCAAAAAATCTTATTTTTACAAAACCACCAAAGCAAATCTACAGCCAGACCATGATCCCTCCTGCAGAAAAATATTTCCACGTATATAAATCGTCTGCCGGAAGCGGTAAAACCTACACCCTTGTAAGAGAATACCTTAAAATTGTGTTGAGAGAGCCTCAGGCCGTCAGACATATTCTGGCCATTACCTTTACCAACGCCGCTGCAGCCGAGATGAAAAGCCGCATCATTGAATCACTGGCCGAGATCGCATCTTTGCAGGAGATTCAAGCCAAACCCGGCAAAGCTGAGCAATTGCTTGAAGCACTACTCAATGACTGGCACAAGACTGCAACCTACCTGCCGTCAAGAAAAGAAATCATTGACAATGCCAGGACAGTTCTCAGGCAAATCCTGCACAATTACTCCAATTTTTCAGTAAGTACCATCGATAGTTTCATTCACAGGGTGGTGCGCACTTTCGCTTTTGACCTGAAGATTCCCATGAATTTTGAGGTTGAAATGGATACAGAGGCCTTGCTGAATCTGGCCATTGACAGGCTCATATTGCAGGTGGGACACAATCAACAACTTACCGACCTGCTGGTTGAGTATATGATCAGCCAGGCCGATGATGAACTGGATATTCGCATTGAAACAAAAATAGCCAAAATGGCTAAAACCCTTACCGAAGAGGATGGGGTGGGTTATGTGGAGCTGCTCTCATCTTTAGATATGGACACATTCAGGAGCGTAGCAAAAAATATCCGAAACAAAATCAAAGGCATTGAACGCCGTATCCAGACTGAAGCAAAAGCAGCCTTTAGCCTTATAAACGCACAACAGATCAGTGATACTGCGTTCTATTACGGAAAAAAGGGAATCTACAGTTATTTTTCAAATCTTGCTGACGGACGGATCATGGAAAAAATTCATCCAAATTCACATGTCATTAAAACCATCGAAGAAGACAATTGGACTTCAGGAAAATGTACAGAGGATGAAAAACAATCTATTATGTCAATCAGGGATGCATTAATTGAACATTACACCAATATACAAAATGCGCTGGGTAAAGGCCTGGATCAATACATCAACATGCAACAGGTATGGCCCAATATTTTTCCGCTGGCTGTTTTGAACGAAGTTGAAAAAATGCTCAGCGAGATAAAAGCCGAACAAAACATCCTGCATATTTCTGATTTCAACAAGTCAATCGCCCGCATCATTGCCGAAGAGCCCGTCCCTTTCATATATGAGCGACTTGGGGAGCGATACAGGCACTATATGATTGATGAGTTTCAGGATACCTCTGCACTGCAGTGGCAAAATTTATTGCCCCTGGTAGAAAATGGACTTGCTGAAGGCAAGCTGAGTCTGGTTGTGGGCGACGGAAAGCAAGCTATTTACAGGTTTCGCAACGGTGATGTAACCCAATTTGCAGAACTTCCCTATCTGACACCCGACATCGGGGCAGTGGCAAAAGAGCAGTGGGAGGTCACCCTCAAAAACAATTACCGGGAAATTCCTCTGGATACCAACTGGAGATCGACCACTGAGATCGTACATTTTAACAACCGCTTTTTTCTTCACAACAGACAATATCTGGGTGAGAATTTGGGCAGGATATATGAAAACCCAGATCAGCAAGCAAGAAAAGACAAGCCCGGAGGTTATGTGAGGGTTGAATTTGCAGAAGATGATGAAGAGAACAATCTCAACGAGGTTATATCGGTGCGGGTGCTTGAAGTTATTGCTGAATGCAGGCAACTGGGATACCCCCTGCAGGATATCACCATTCTTTGCCCCACCAACAAGGCAGGCAGCCAGCTGGCGGTCATGCTGATGGAAAACCAGATCCCGGTCATTTCAAAAGATTCACTTTTGCTGAGTCATTCGGGTGAAGTAAACTTTTTCCTTTCAATGCTCCGTATACTGTCCAACCCCCAGGATACCGTTGCAGCGCTTGAAATTGTGGGGTTCCTCTTAGACAGCAAGCTGATCAGTAAACCGGAGAGCCTGCACGAATGCCTCCTCTACACAGGTTTATACGGAAAAAAAGATCCATCGGCCAATACCTCATGGCATAAAGGCGTTGAAAAGCTATTGCATCATAATGGCATAGAACTATCTTTCAAAGATTTCAATCACCACAATGTATACGACACATGTGAAACCATTCTGCGACGGTTTTTCGCAGCACAATCGCCTCCAAATCCTTTTGTGGCTTTTTTCATGGAAGCTGTATACGATTACACTGTTAAACATGTACAGTCATTTGATGGGTTTCTTGCCTGGTGGGAAACCAGGCAATCTACGTTTTCTCTCATTGTACCCGAAGGGATAGACGCTGTCCAGGTAATGACAGTGCACAAATCAAAAGGACTTCAGTTTCCTGTGGTCATTTTTCCCTTTGCCTACAAAGCAAAGAAGAAACCCACAAAATCCGGATTCTGGATCAGCGGCGATCTGGCCGGAATTCCAGAACTTCCGGCCGCATGGATTAAATATGCGAAAACCCTTGAAGCCTCAGCCTTTGCCGAAAAGCTGGCAGAAGAAGAAGGCAAAACCATGCTTGATCATTTTAATGCAACCTATGTGGCCCTTACCAGGCCCTCTGAAAAACTTTTCATACTGACCCGAAAAGAAAAAAAATACCCAACCGATGACATTCCCGGCCAGATGAAAAGTTTTCTTGAAAGTGAAGGCATGTGGAATAACGAGCAAAGCATTTACGAATTCGGGCAGGCAAGCCATGCTTTCAAACCCACCCAGACAGGAGCTGCCAGTGAATCACCGCTGAAAGTCCTGTTGTCCGGGTCGTGGAGCAGGGCCTTACGCATGAGGTCACACCAGGCAGAGAGGAGCACAGTAATTTCAGGTAACGACCCCCTTGAAAGAGGAAATCTTCTCCACAGAGCCATGGAAAGCATCAATACATCAGATGATGTGGAGATGGTTTTACAGACAATGCATCAGAGGGGAGAAATAGATGCATTAACCTTGAGGGAGTGGACAGAAAAAATCATGCAGCTCATAACACAAGATGCGATTGCCCCCTGTTTTGCTCCCGGTGCCAGACTTAAAACCGAACCCGGCATGTATGACAAAAACGGTCATTTTTACAGGCCCGACCGCGTTGTTTTCCTTGACAAAGAGACTCTGATCCTTGACTATAAAACAGGGCGGCAATATACTAAGCATCAGGAGCAAATGGATACCTATGCAAGCATCCTCCAGGCTATGGGTTATCCCTCGGTAAAAAAGATTATTCTCTACCTCGACGAAGGAAAAGCAAAATCAGTCTAAATAAAAACTACTGTATATCAGATGTTTTGATGAGCTAATCATGCACTCCAATGCATAATATTTCGTAATTTGAACCCCAAAAACTAAACAATTAAACCGCGAGGCGCTCCGCGCCGAGCAAACCTGCCCGAGCGCAACGAGGGCATAACAGCGAAGCCGGGGGCCTAACTGCACGGAGCAAAACGACGTGCCCAACCAGAAACAAAATGATACAAGAAACCCTGAAAACCTTTAAACCGGAGCAACAAAACCTGCTGCAGATACTGCATGCACTCCAGGACCAACACCCCCAGAACTACCTTACGGAACAAGCGCTGGAAGAAACGGCCAGGTACCTGAAGCTCACCAAAAGCTCTGTCTTCGGTGTGGCCAGGTATTATTCCATGTTCAGCACCACACCCAGAGGCCGTTACATCATCCGGATATGCGCCTCGCCGGTATGCGAACTATTGAAAGTCAATACTGTGATAGCCCATCTTGAGCAAATCCTGGCGATCAAAACCGGCGAAACATCATCCGACGGCTTATTCACACTTGAACTTTCAGAGTGCCTGGGTCAATGTCAGGAAGCGCCTTCAATGATGATCAACGACAAGGTATACAACAATCTTGATGCCAACCGCATCAAAACCATCATCAACGAATACAAACAAAAAAACCATGATTAAGGAAACCCGGATCATTTTAAAAAACATAGGCAAGATCAACCCTGAGAGCATCGATGACTATATCAGTGCCGGTGGATATAAGGGGCTTGAAAAGGCACTGGGCCTTAAACCTGTTGAAGTTATTGACGAGTTACTCGAAGCCGGACTTCGTGGCCGCGGAGGAGCCGGTTTTTCAACTGGGATGAAACAAAAGTTCACCAGTGAATCGTGCTTGAAATGCCCACAGCGATATGTGGTTGTAAACGCTGACGAGGGAGAACCAGGTACCTTCAAAGACAGGGTGATCATGGAGCAAGACCCACACCTCTACCTTGAGGGAACCATCATTGCTGCCTGGGCTATCCAGGCAACAAAGGGATACATTTATATCAGGGCTGAGTACTATGAATCAATCCGCAAAACCCAAAAAGCCATTGAAGCCGCATATAAAAAAGGGTTTCTTGGAACGAATATCCTGGGTTCAGGATTTGATTTTGATATAGAGATCAAACTGGGTGCAGGATCATACCTGTGTGGTGAAGAGTTGACCATGCTTGAATCTCTTGAGGGCAAGCGCGGCAACCCCCGTATCAAGCCCCCCTTCCCGGCAGAGAAAGGCGTTTTCGGAATGCCAACCCTGGTCAATAATGTGGAAACGTTGGCCAATGCACCACTTATCATTGCCAATGGCAAGGAGTGGTATCGAAGCCTGGGAACCGAACGTTCACCCGGAACCAAAATATTCACCATCAGCGGACAGGTTAACAAACCCGGATACTTCGAGGTGCATATGGGAGTTACACTCAGGCAGCTCATCGAGCTGGCCGGAGGCATGAAAAATGGCAAGCCATTCAAGGCAGGACTGCTTGGAGGCGCAGCGGGAACATTTGTAGGTGCCAGCATGCTTGACGAACGCATGACATACGACAACCTCAAAGAAAAAGGCGCCACCCTGGGATCAGGAGCCGTAATTATTATGGCCGAAGGTGACAGTGTATATGATATACTGCACAACTGCCTGCGGTTTTTCAGGCATGAATCATGTGGCAAATGCGTCCCCTGCCGGGTGGGCACCACGCAACTTGTCAGTGAAGCTGATAAATTACGCAACGGGCATCCTGACAAAAAAAGCCTGCTGGTCAGAATGGTCAAACAGTCGGAGATTATGGCAGCCACATCGCTTTGCCCCCTGGGACAATCACCTGTTTTACCCCTTGAATCTGCTGGCCGTTATTTTGAACAAGAACTTATAACCATTTAACTATGCAAAAGACCATAAAACTTACCATCGACAACAAGGTAGTTAAAGCCACAGAGGGAGAGAACCTTTTGCAGGTTGCAAAAAACAATAACATTGCCATCCCCAATCTGTGTTACCATAAAAAGTTTTCACCCACCGGTGCCTGTCGCTTATGTATTGTCAAGATAAAAGATCAGAATGGGCTTATCGCTTCATGTGGAGTGACGGCAAAAGAGGGCATGATTGTTACCGCATTTGATGAAGAACTGGAAGAAGCCAGAAAATACCTGCTTGATTATTTGTTGTCAGAACATGACGAAACCTATGACGCAACATATACAGATGAATTCAGGGAGCTTATTTTCAGGTATGGGCTTGACAAAAAAGAGAACCGTTATTTCCCGTCCATTGTAAAAGAGCTGGCCTACCCAAAAGATGAAACTTCACCAATATTAAGCTACGATGCCGCCAAATGTATTAAGTGCTTCAGGTGCATTAAAGCCTGTGATGAAGTACAGGGTAAAAACGTACTGTCTTTTACCAACCGGGGCATCCACTCTTACATCATTGGAGGCTTTGACAAATGGGGTGAAAGCGAATGCGACGGGTGCGGCGAGTGTATCCAGCTATGTCCCACCGGAGCCATTGTTGAAAAACCCCATAGGGAAGAAATACAACTGAATGGCGATATTAAAAAAGTACGTACAACCTGTCCCTATTGCGGTGTGGGGTGTCAGTTGGAGCTTTTTGTGCAAAATGGAAAAATCTTACGCAGCAATGGTGTCGACGATGTAAGCCCCAATTACGGGCGTCTATGTGTCAAAGGCCGGTTTGGCTACGATTATGTACAACATCACGAGCGATTAACAACCCCGCTTATCAAAAAGAACGGGAAGTTTGTAGAGGCAAGCTGGGATGAAGCGCTTGATCTGATAGCCCAAAAATTTACCGAAATCAGAGAAAAGTACGGTAAAAAAGCCCTGGCGGGATATGCTTCAGCCAAAACCACCAATGAAGACAACTACCTGTTTATGAAGTTTATACGTTTGGTTTTTGGCAACAACAATGTTGACTATTGCACCAGGTTGTGCCACGCATCAACGGTAACCGCCATGCTCAGGGCATTGGGTGACGGGGCTGGAAGCAACTCCATTGAAGATTATGAGCACAGTGACTACATACTGGTGACGGGCAATAACATGATCGATACCCACCCGGTAACTGCAACTTTTGTAAAATATGCAGTCCAGCGAAAGGGCGCAAAAATAGTCATCATTGATCCGAAATGGACACCCCTGGTCAAAGACGCTTATATCTGGCTTCAGCCAAAGCTGGGAACAGATGTGGCCTTGCTCAATGGTATGATCCGGGAAATTATCAGCAATGACCTCATTGACCGTTCGTTTATTGAAAAACGGGTTGATGGCGGAATGGAGGCATTCGAGGCTTTGAAAGAACTCACCGAAAAATACACTCCTGAATATACAGAGAAAATAACAGGCGTCCCGGCCAGACTATTCACCGAAGCAGCAAGGATTTATGCCACGGCTAAACGTCCGCTGATTGCCACAGGCATGGGATTTAGCCAGCAGGTAACAGGCACCCACAATGTCTTTGCATTGATCAACATGATGCTCATAACGGGTCAGATTGGCCGCGTTGGTGCAGGACTGAATCCACCAAGGGGCCAAAACAATGTGCAGGGTGTGTCAGATGTGGGTGCCTCGCCATTTACCTATCCGGGATATATTTCAGTTGAAGATGCCAACAACCGCCGTAAGGTAGCTGAAATATGGGGTGTGCCTTTTGAAGAGCTTGATGGAGAAAAAGGTCTGTCAACCGTTGAGATCATGCAGGCAGCCTATGATGGCCAGGTTAAAGGGATGTATATCATGGGTGAGAACCCCATGATTACCGATCCGAACCTGAACCATACTGAAGAATCAATCAAAAAACTCGAATTTCTGGTCGTCCAGGATATATTCCATACAGAAACCACCCCATTTGCTGATGTCATACTTCCCGCCACTGCTTTTGCTGAAAGCGAAGGAACCTATGTCAACAGTGACAGAAGGGTGCTGCGTGTAAGAAAAGCCGTGGATCCGCCCGGACAGGCAAGACAAGACTGGGAGATTGTGGCTGAAATAGCACGGCGAATGGGCAAGCCCCTTGGCAACTACAAGCATGAAAGCGACATTTGGAACGAAATAGCCAAAACCGCCCCTATTTTTGGCGGAATAAGCTATGATCGCCTTGATCATCAGGGCATACAGTGGCCCTGCCCAACCCCTGATCATCCCGGAACAGCCACCCTTTTCACCGAAAAGTTTAACACTCCCAATGGGCTGGGCAAACTGCACCCGGTTGATCATGTCGAACAAAGTGAGAAAGCAGACATAGAGTATCCCTTTATTCTGAATACAGGCCGGATACTTTACCAATACCATTCGTCAACAATGTCAAGGCGCAACAAATCGCTTACAGACTTTGCCAATGAAGCCTACCTTTTGATGCATCCCGATGATGTTGACCGGTGCGGGTTCAAAGAAGGACAAATGGTGAGAATCACCTCAAAAAGGGGAGAAATTGCCACCGTTGTCAGGAGAAGTTCAGAAGTTTTGAAAGGAGAATTGTTTATGCCATTCCATTATCCTGAAGCTCCTGTAAATAAGCTTACCCGCGATGAACTTGACCCCTACTCAAAAATTGCACCATTCAAGATTTCTGCCGTACGTGTAGAAGCATTGTAAAATTGCTATTTTTGTGCTCTTTAATCAGGCCGTGCAGCATACCGAAAAAGGTATGCTGCCTGGCAAAGTATTTTTAAAATGACCTACCACGACTATCTGATTGCGGAAATTCAAAAACTCAAACAAAGCAAAAACGCCGTCATTCTCTCACATTACTACCAGCTCCCTGAAATTCAAGAGATAGCTGACCATGTGGGAGACTCCTTCGCCCTGAGCAAGTTGGCATCAAGTTTGCCAAATGATCTCATTGTCTTTTGTGGGGTAGACTTTATGGCAGAAAGTGCAAAGCTGCTCAGCCCCGGAAAAACGGTTATCCTGCCGGTTGAGGGAGCCAGTTGCCCCATGGCCAATATGGCCAGCGCCAGCCATGTACAATCACTCAGAGATCAATATCCCGACGCAGCTGTGGTTTCATATGTAAACTCAACCACAGACGTCAAAGCCCTGAGCGATATCTGCTGTACATCAGGCAACGCCATCCGAGTTATCCGGTCATTACCCAACAAGCAAATAATCTTTGTTCCCGATTCAGGCCTGGGCACCTATGCCGCCAGCCTGATCCCTGAAAAGGAGTTTATCCTGTTCAATGGGTTTTGCCCCCCGCACAAGGATGCAAGTGAAACAGACGTGCTGCTGGCCAGAGAAGCCCATCCGGAGGCAAAGCTGCTGGTCCATCCTGAATGTGGTCAGGAGGTAAGAAAACATGCAGATTTTATCGGCAGTACGGCACAGATAATTAACTATGTGGCAAACAGCAATCACCGCTGCTTTCTGATAGGTACCGAAGAGGGTATATTACACCCCCTTACCCAAAAGCATCCCGAAAAGGAGTTCCACATGTTGACCCGGCATTTTATATGCAGAGACATGAAAAAGATCACAGCGGCTCATTTATTACGAAGCCTGCAGACCATGGAAGCAGAAGTTCACATCCATGAAGATTTGGCATCAAAGGCACGAATTTCGCTGCAAAGAATGCTTGAAGTTACCTGCTTACCTGCAACAACAACACTTTGTCAATGAAAAACAGCACATATATCAAACGTCTCATCGCACAGTCGCTTGAAGAAGACCTGGGAACAGGAGATATCACCACCGCCAGCGTGGTACCCGCAGGTACCATGGTTTCAGGAAGCTTTATAGCCAGACAGCAGGGAATTATTTGTGGAACAGACATCGCAGCCATGGTATTTCTGACCCTTGATCCTTCAATTAAAATGGAAATAGCTGTCAGCGATGGCCATAAAGTAAACCCCGGTGACGAGATTGCCCACATTTCAGGGTCTGCCCCAGGTATTCTCAGCGGAGAAAGGCTGGCGCTTAATTTCATGCAACGCCTCTCGGGTATTGCTACAAATACAGCATTTTATGTCAGTCAGGTAGCCGGCACATCAACCAAAATTGTTGACACAAGAAAAACTACCCCAGGGCTGAGGGTGCTTGAAAAATATGCGGTCAAAACCGGAGGTGGGGGCAATCACCGCATGAACCTTTCAGACGGAGTGCTCATCAAAGACAACCACATCAAGGCTGCCGGAGGTATCAGACAAGCCGTTGAAGCCGCCCGAAAAAATGCACCAAAGACACTTAAAATAGAAGTTGAAACGGAAACGCTTGACCAGGTTGATCAGGCCCTTGAAGCCGGTGCAGATATCATTATGCTTGACAATATGGCCATAGAAACCATGAGAAAAGCCGTTGAAAAAATCGGAGGCCGGGCCCTTACTGAAGCCTCAGGCAATATGGATAGCAAAAATCTTTCTGCCGTAGCTGCTACCGGAGTGGATATGATTTCGGTTGGTGCCTTGACCCACAGTGTCAAGGCCTTGGATATCAGCTTGAAACTTCATTAACTCTGCAAATTCTATTGCCTTGCTGAGAGGTTGAAGACCAGGTGAAAAGACTGTGTTCTTCTCATGGTTTCCGGATCAGCCGGCGCGCTCTGCATACCAGGCCTCGGTCTGTTATCACCTACTGGTTGTGCCCCTACCCTTCCACCATCCGGATTTATCCGGATTCCATCAGTGGGTCTGCCTCCACGCTGTGTTCCACTCCTTTGGCCGGTGTCAATACCTGGCAGAGAAACAGTCAAGGCCAGTGGTTTTCCCCAGACATTTTCAGGCGTAACTCCAAGATATTTAAGCGGTATCACCGCCCAAAAATGAAGATCTTCTCTTTCGTCCATTTCAAGGTTGACATTGATCTTCCCCGGCATATCGTGGGGTAACTCCCCCCTGTCATGTCCGGGAAAACCTGAAACATGCATGGTTCCGGCACCACTAAGAAAACGGTTAACTGCTTCTGGCCGGCTGCCAGACTGGGTTCCGCCCAGCCTTTCCATACCGGCGATGGCTGCCATGGCAGCAGGTAAGAATGGGTAGTGAAGCGACAAATGCACATTTTTTCCACCCGTAGTATCTATACCCAATTGAACCCCTGCCCTAAGCATTTTCATTTGCATGGTTCTGTCTGAAGATTTAAGGAAAACGTACATGTTTTCCTGGTCGTTTGATACAGCATAATGCAGTCTGGTTGTGCGGTCAAACTCACTGGCATTATCCCAGCCCGGCGGTCTGGTGTTGATCTGGATGGGTTCAGGTTGCCACAGCGATGAATATATGCTCTGACGCGAACATGAAAAACTCAGGGTAAGACATAGTACCCATATGGCTGCTATATATGTATTACGATTCAGGGTTTGCATAAATACTTATTTTGGGGTTCTATAAAATTACATGAATTTTTGACACGACGGTTATCATGACCAGATTCGTTGTTCTGTGTGTAATTATTTAGCCCAATCAGCATGAAAAAAATCGTGTACATTTGTATAATCAATGGAGAATTTGATCATGGACGACAGTACAGGCAAGCGAACCACACCCCAATCAGCCCTGAAGGTAAACAAGGGTATTGACCAGCCATCGCAGGTGAATGAGCAAGCGGCCAATGCCTTCAGGCTCAGAAAGGCCAGTCTGCTGAAAGCGGATGAGTATGTCAAAGGCATACTGGCCGGTGACAGGGTACTCTTAAGCAGAGCCATCACCCTTATTGAAAGTTCATTAAGCAGCCACTACGCCCTTGGTCAGCAGGTCATCGAAAAATGCATCCCCCACTCCGGTCAATCGCTCCGGGTAGGGGTTACCGGCGTACCCGGTGTGGGAAAGAGCACCTTTATTGAAGCACTCGGAAAACACCTCACAGGCAAAGGCCACAAGCTGGCGGTTCTGGCCGTTGATCCCTCAAGTGAAATATCAAAGGGAAGCATATTGGGCGATAAAACGAGAATGGAGACCCTTTCGGTAGACGAAAATGCATTTGTACGACCTTCACCCTCAGCAGGTTCGCTGGGAGGTGTGGCCCGGAAGACCAGAGAGATCATTATCCTTTGCGAGGCAGCAGGATATGATGTCATATTGATTGAAACAGTGGGTGTCGGCCAATCAGAGGTGGCTGTTCATTCTATGGTTGACTTTTTTCTTTTACTTATGCTGGCCGGTGCAGGTGACGAATTGCAGGGGATAAAAAGAGGCATCATCGAAATGTGCGATGGAATGGCCATCAATAAAGCAGACGGTGACAACCTGAATAAAGCCAGGGCAGCAAGGGTGCAATACGCCAATGCCCTACACCTCTTTCCGCCGCCAGCTACCGGATGGAAACCCCAGGTGACAATTTGCTCGGCAGTCATGAAGACCGGAATCAGTGAAGTCTGGGACATGATCAAATCGCATGAAACCCTCATGAAAGAAAAAAAGTTCTTCCAGAGCAACCGAAACCAGCAGCAAAAACACAGGATGCACGAAACCATCAAAGAGGCACTTACTTCACATTTTTATGATGATCCTGATATACAGTCGCGCATCAGCGAGCTTGAGCAAATGCTGACAGCCCAGAAAATGACTTCATACCAGGCAGCCACGCGACTTTTAGAAGCTTACTTTGAAAAAACAGAAAATACCCCTCCCCCTGACAAAACCCGCTAATCCCACCAATAGTGGATTGATTTGAGGTTAGTCATAGGTGGGTGTTAAATTGAATTTCTCAGGGTACCTTGCCTGCTTGTCACGGTAAAAATCTTCGATGATCTTAAAGTCGGCTTCAAAGTCACCACTGGGCTCGAGAACCATCCCAATGCCACCCTCTTTTCGCCCGTAATCAAGAAACCCCAAACAAATGGGCACTTTGGCCGTAAGTGCAATAAAATAAAAACCCTTTTTCCACTTATCAACCCTTTTGCGGGTTCCTTCAGGAGTGATCAGGAGAAAAAACTCATCATGCCTGGCCATTTGGGCTGTGATCTTTTTGACGGTATTCTGGCTGTTTTTACGATCAACGGGGATACCACCCAACCATCTGAGTATCGGACCCATCAAGGGTGTGAAGGCCTCTTTCTTGATGATTACCCTGGGGGTCATCCTATGCCAGAAAAATGAAAGACGGCCAATAACAAAATCAAGGTTACTCGTATGTGGAGCCATGATAACGACAGCCTTACGCAAGTCGGCAGAAGCCTTGTTATAAATATTCCAGCCGAATAACCTGAGAATGAATTTGGCAAAAAAGCTCATAGCAACAATGGGGTTATATGTATATTGGGGCAAGTTCTATGCTGCAAATTTACGTGAAGTTTTTAATTCGCCTTTGCAGGTTTTTTGCCGAATTGTTTATTCAAAGGTAGCAAAGAGCTCGCCAAAATCTTAATTTATTCCGGACATTAACCTGGTAGTGTTTTTGGCGCAGTTTTGAATTTAAAAAAAATCATGTACTTTTGAAGTTAAATACTTCAGGAGCAATGAGAACAGTTTGCCCCATAAAGCGGATCTATCTGAACCTTAAAAGACGGGATACCTTCCATTTTTAATCCCGGTGGCAACCCTGCCGGGTAAGCATCCGTTTTCTTCAGTATCTCTTTTCTTATTCAACAACTGTCAAACATTGTCATTTCCCATGGAATTACCATATGCAGAACCTTATAAAATAAAGGTAGTAGAACCTCTTGGAAGAAGTACACGCCAGGAGCGTGAGCAATGGATCAAAGACGCTAAATACAATCTTTTCAACCTGCGAAGCGAACAAGTATTCATTGACTTGCTTACAGATTCGGGTACAGGAGCCATGAGCCATCACCAATGGTCAGAGATCATGCTGGGTGATGAAAGTTACGCAGGATCAGCGTCTTATTTTAAACTCAAAGATGTGATCACCGATTTACTCGGAATGCCCCATTTTGTGCCAACCCATCAGGGAAGAGCGGCTGAAAACGTATTGTTCTCAGCCATGATCAGTGAAGGAGACGTGGTGCCGGGCAATTCACATTTTGACACCACCAAGGGGCATATTGAATTCAGGCGGGCAACAGCCATCGACTGCACCATTGATGAAGCATCAGACACCACCCTTGACCACCCTTTTAAGGGGAATATCGACTTAAACAAACTCGAATCGGTACTCAAATCTCATTCCAGGCAAAAAATACCCCTTTGCATCATTACCGTCACCTGTAATACTTCAGGAGGACAACCTGTTTCAATGGAAAATATTCGGGAGGTATCAGCCATGTGCCGCAAATATGAAGTTCCTGTGTTTTTTGATGCTGCCCGCTTTGCAGAAAATGCATATTTTATCAAAATCAGGGAAAAAGGATACGAAGAACACAGTATCCGCGACATTGTACGCGAAATGTATTCATATGTTGACGGTGCCACCATGAGCAGTAAAAAAGATGCCATCGTCAATATTGGGGGTTTCCTGGCATGCCGTGACAAAAAACTGTTTGAAAAAGTCAGCATGTTCTGCATCCTATACGAAGGATACCTCACCTATGGGGGTCTTGCCGGGCGTGATCTGGCTGCAATGGCACAGGGGTTGAAAGAAGGTACCGAATTCAGTTACCTTGAGTCAAGAATTGGTCAGGTGGCTTACCTGGGAGCCCAACTAAAAAAATATGGCGTTCCCTGTCAGGAGCCAACGGGTGGTCATGCTGTATTTGTCGATGCAAAAAAGATTCTCAAACATCTCCCAAAAGAACAATACCAGGCCCAGACCCTGGCCATTGAGCTTTATCTCGAAGGAGGTGTAAGGGGTGTAGAGATCGGAACGCTATTGGCTGACCGTGATCCAAAAACCCGTGAAAACCGCTATCCCCAACTTGAGCTTTTACGCCTGGCCATTCCACGAAGAACCTACACCAACAACCACATGGATTATGTTGCCGTATGCCTTTCAAATATATACCAGCGCAGAGAGCAGATAACTGCAGGTTACCGGATTGTCAGAGAAGCCCCCATCATGCGCCATTTCACAGTTGAGTTGGAGAAGGTGTAGGGAAACTGCATATCGAACAGAAATGAACCCTGGTTGTTTATTCTGACTGAAGTAAAACATCAGATCATGAAAGACAACAATAAAGCAGGAAGATACCAGCGGATTTTCGATCAGTTGCAGAAACTTTTGCAGCTACCAGGAAATGATATTTCACGTATGGCAACCGTTGCAGCCCTGTTGCATCAAAAAATGGATCATTTCTTCTGGACCGGATTTTACCTGCTTGACAACGGTGAGCTTATAGCCGGACCTTACCAGGGTCCGGTGGCTTGTCAATTGCTGAAAAAGCACACCGGAGTTTGCTGGGCAGCCATCGACCGCGGCGAAAGCATCCTTGTTCCGAATGTCCATGATTTTCCCGGACATATCGCTTGTGACAGCCGTTCAAACAGCGAGATTGTCGTACCTTTGCGTAACAAAGAGGGAGAAATAACCGGTGTGCTGGATGTTGACAGCAAAGACCTCAATGCCTTTGACGAATATGACCGTCAGGGGCTGGAGAAAATACTCTCCCTGCTTTAACAACAATTACGCAAAAACAAAAAAAACACTGGTATGGACCTCCTGGTTATTTTTATTATTGCCATGGGCCTGGCCATGGATTGTTTCACCATATCCATCAGCAACAGCTCCATATCCGGGCTGGTAAAACCAGGCATCTCCCTTAAAGTATCCATTGCTTTCGCATTTGCACACCTGGTTGCCCTGGTGCTGGGCTATCAGCTGGGCGGTCTGGTGCAGAACATGTTTCAAGGGCTTGAACAATGGGCAGCTTTTATGATTCTTGGAATTGTAGGGATTAAAATGATCATGGAAGTTCGCCGCAGGCACCCCTCAACCAAGGTATTTGACATCAACCAGACCAAGGTCATAGTGGTATTGTCTCTGGCAACTGCCATGGACGCATTTCTGGCCGGTGTTGCCATGGGAGTGGTGCGACTCGGCCTGGTGCTTCCCAGTGTGATGGTAACCCTTATCGTTTTTATCTTTACCATTGCAGGCATGGCAGGCGGTAGTCAGCTCGGTCTGGCTTATGCAAAAAAAACCGCCTACTTCGGAGGCTCTTTCATGCTGATGGCATCGGCTTTATTCTTAGTGGCCCAATTCATCTGAAAACATCAGGTTGCAGCCCCTGATATCGGCATGGTCAAAACGGCCGGAAATCTCGAACATCCCATCTCCATGCATGCTGCCCAGATCTTGGGTTGCCAGAAATGAGCACGAATACAAATTGGCCAGGTCAATGATATTCACCCCGCCAGATCGACCCTTGGGCATATAGCTCAGAGGATCATTCCCGTCTCTGATCAAAACCCGCATCCAGGGCGGACAAACAAACCGTCCATTTCCTTTTGAATAAGCCTGTGAAAGCAATTCAGTCATGCCATATTCTGAATGAATATACTCCTGGCCAAATGCACCACACAACACCTCATGCAGCTCCTTTCGGGTGATTTCATCACGCCGGCCCTTCATTCCGCCTGTTTCCACAATAACCACACCGGGCAAAGGCATGGGAAATTTTTCAGCCAGCTCCAACAGTGCAAAACTTACACCAAGCAACATGACCCTTTCACCTTTGGCCACAAGTTCGCCGAGTACTTTGGCCAGATCATGCAATTTGTCCAGGTAAAAACCTCCCCGGGGGTGGCCGCTCTCTTCCATTAATCTTTTTGCCATATAAACCAGTGAAGAACCTGTACGTTCCAGATAACCCGGCAGCAGCGACAAGATACAATATTCAGAAGGCTCTCCATAAAATATCCTGAATGAGTGCATAAAACTCTCTTCGTAAACTGCCAGGCTTTTTATATAATGGCTTGAAGGCGTACTGCCAGTGGTGGTTGAGCTGGTAAACACCATTTCTTCTTTTCCATCAAATGAGGTGATCCGTTTTGACTTAAAAAGCTCAACCGGTAAAAAGGGAATATCCTGCATCTCTCTCACATGGCCGGGCGTTCTGTTGAGCAGTGTACAAAACTGCCGGTAAACTGCATTACGGGTATATTGAAAATCAAACACCTCCAGGGCAACTTCTGTGAAAGCATTTTTTTTGCCCACTGAAAAAATCCGCTCAATAATCTCCTTTTCAAATGACATAGTAAAACAAGCTTGACCAGTCTGGCTCCGGGCACAGCATATGGAGGTTGCATATCAAAATTACCGCTTTTTTTCATTATACAGCCCAGGTAAGCCAATGACCCAACCAGTGCAGTGAAATTGATTACCTTGGCAGTACATCAATTGCAATGAAAAAATTTCATGTACTTTTGTATACAGTAGAGAATATAACAAGCAGATTATGTCGATAAATGAAAACCTTGATCCTGCTACAGAGCGCCTTAGCCGCGAAGAACGGATATTTGAGCATACCCTGAGACCTGATGATTTTTCAAGTTTTACGGGCCAGTTCAAGGTAGTAGAAAACCTGAGGGTATTTGTCGGCGCAGCAAGTCAACGCAATGAGGCACTTGACCATGTTTTACTTCATGGCCCGCCCGGTCTTGGAAAAACCACGCTGGCGCATATTATTGCCAATGAAATGGGCGTTGGCATCAAGGTAACCTCAGGGCCGGTACTGGATAAGCCCGGTGACCTGGCTGGTCTGCTTACCAATCTTCAAGCCCGTGATGTGCTGTTCATTGATGAAATTCACAGACTTAGTCCGGTTGTTGAAGAGTATCTGTATTCAGCCATGGAAGATTTCCGCATCGACATCATGATCGAAACGGGTCCCAATGCAAGAAGCGTACAGCTGAACCTCAACCCATTTACCCTCATCGGTGCAACAACCCGTTCAGGATTACTCACCTCACCCCTAAGGGCAAGGTTTGGCATTAACTCAAGGCTAAACTACTATGACGCCCAGTTGCTGCACAAAATTATCATCCGGTCGGCCGGGATTCTCAAGGTAAAGATTTCGGATGAAGCAGCCGGTGAAATTGCAAGACGCAGCAGGGGCACCCCCCGTATAGCCAATGCACTGCTAAGGAGGGTAAGAGATTTCGCCCAGATGAAAGGCAACGGGAATATTGACCTTGCTATTGCAAGCTATGGATTGTCTGCCCTGAACGTAGACAAACACGGACTGGATGAAATGGACAACAAAATATTGGCAACCATTATTGATAAATTCAGGGGTGGACCAGTCGGACTGAGTAATGTTGCCACATCAGTGGGTGAAGATGCCGGCACCATTGAAGAAGTATATGAGCCTTTCCTTATACAAGAAGGCTATATCATGCGCACACCACGCGGAAGAGAGGCCACCGAAATCGCCTACAAGCACCTGGGCAAGATCAAGACAAAAGATCAGAACACCCTGTTCGATCAATGAGTGCAGTGATTCTGCAAAACCCAATACCCATGACACCCTTCAGGCTTTCATCACAAATCAAGGCGGCAGCAAACCAGCTGGGTTTTGATGTTTGTGGCATTGCCTCCATTGTACAACTAGAAACACACAAAAAATATCTTGACAACTGGCTTGGGCAAAATTACCACGGACGCATGGGCTATATGGCCAATCATCGCCAAAAGCGTATCGATCCGGGCCTGCTTGTTCCCGGGGCACGTTCGGTGGTGGTCGTGGCAATGAATTATTATCCCGGAACCCGACAGCCTGATAATACCCATTATAAGATTGCACGCTACGCCTACGGAAGAGACTACCACCTCTTGATTCGGCAAAAACTGGAGAGCCTTGCAGCCACCATAACCGAAACCAATGGACCGCATCATTACAGGGTCTTTACCGACTCAGCCCCTGTTATGGAAAGAGCCTGGGCCATCGAGGCCGGACTGGGGCAAACAGGAAAAAACACCTGTCTGATCATTCCAAAAAAAGGAAGTTATTATTTTCTCGGTGAGCTAATTACATCCGTTGAACTACAACCTGATCAGCCCTTTAAAAAAGACCTTTGCGGAACGTGCACCCGTTGTATGGAGGCATGCCCCACCGGAGCCATAGTTTTACCGGGTGTATTGGACGCCCGCCGTTGCATCTCATACCTGACCATAGAATTGAAAGATTCTATCCCTGAAGAATTCCTGAAAAACCTCAATGGCTGGATATTTGGCTGCGACATCTGCCAGGAGGCCTGCCCCCACAACAAACACGCCAAACCCCATGAAAACGACTACCTCCGACCCCTTGAAGCCATCAGCACATGGGGCAATTCTCAGTGGGAAACCCTACAAAGAGAGGTCTATGCACATGCCCTGAAAAAAGAGGGGTCACCCCTGGCAAGGGCAAGCTACAACAAACTCACCGAAAACATCAGCATGGTGCGCAACAACCTTAACGGGGAGGACGCAAACTCTCAATAAGAAGTTCGGGAATGCGTTTTTTCCGTTCGAGGATAAACTCCCCGAACTCTTCTTCAGTAAAATTGTTCTTGTCGATCACGAGCATTTTAATGGCAAAGGGAAAAGCAATCAGCGAAAGCATGTCAACAAAAATCTGTGTGGGATCAGTCCGGCGGATATTGCCCTTTTTGCCTTCATCAAGTATTTGTCGGGTGAACTGATCAGTTGAATACAGGCTGCTGATGACCTTCATCTCAGTAATCCGTTCGCGGCTGCGGTGCAGGATAGACATCACAAAAGACACAAGCAGTGGATTCTCTGATAACATATCAATGTAAACACCCACATATTGCCTGATCTTTTCAAACAATTCCATATCACTATCCAGTATGCGGATTAGTTCTTCTGAGTTTTTCTGCACTAGCATAGAAAAAATAGAACCGAACAAGTTTTCCTTACTCCTGAAATAGTAATTCATCAAAGCAAGGTTAATCCCGGCCTTGGCTGCAATTTCGCGAACACTTGTCCGGTCAACACCTTTCTCAAGAAACAGCTCGGTAGCTGCATCAAAAATTTTCTGTTCTGTATTTTTACTCTTACTCATGGCTATAATATTTGACTCACAAATATAATGATTTAGACCGTTTAAAACACCGTTTAAAACTTTAAAATCGTATCTTTATCCCGGTTAAAAAACAGACTTCTGATACACCAGAACCCATGAAAGCAGTTAGTTACAACAAATACAAATTTCTGCTCTTTAGCCTGGCAACTGGCATACTCCTGGCATTGAGCTGGCCAGCCAGAGGGTTCCCCCTGATTGCTTTTGTGGCTCTTATACCACTTTTTTATGTTGAGGATCAAATGCATGAAAAAAACCAGCAATTTAAATCAATCGTTTTTTTTCTGCACGCATGGGTTGCTTTTTTTGCATTCAATCTTTTAACCACCTGGTGGATTATGTTTGCAACCATCCCGGGTATGATCGTGGCTGTTTTGCTGAACTCAACATTTATGGCCATTCCCTGGTGGATTATGCATAAGTCGCGCAGACTGCTCCCCGGACGCCAGGGGCAACTATCCATAATTTTATTGTGGTTAAGCTTTGAATACCTGCATAGTTTATGGGAGCTAAGCTGGAATTGGCTTGATCTGGGTAATGTTTTTGCCGCCTGGCCAGCCTGGGTGCAATGGTATGAGATAACCGGCGTGGCCGGAGGGAGCCTTTGGGTACTGGTTATCAATCTGCTTCTTTTTGCTGGTTTAAGACATGCAGCCATCAAGGGCCAATCTCGCAAAAAGGCACGATGGAATGTCATCACTGCCCTGGTATTTTTTGTAATACCATCCATATTTTCCATTTATACCTGGATAAACTATGATGAAGAGTCTGCACCTGTTGAGGTTGTAATCGTTCAGCCAGCTGAAGACCCCTATGGGCAAGTTACAGGAATGATTGAATGGGAAGAGAGGGTAGAACATATGATCCGTCTTGCTGATGAGAGCATCACACCCTCCACAAGCTTTGTTGTTGCACCCGAAGGAGCCAATCCGAGGGGCATCTGGATGCATGAAGCCGAATCACATTACACGGTAGCCCGCCTGAGACAACATATGCAAACCCATCCTCAGATTACCTGGATACTGGGCAGTTTCACCTATAAACTTTACGGGTCTGATGAAGATCCACCGGCAACAGCCAGACCTTATAGAGAATCGGGCTATTATTATGATGTGTATAATTCAGCCGTGATGATTCCGCCAGAGGGGCCTATTCAATACCATCACAAGGCCAAACTGGTGCCCGGTATTGAAAGAATGCCCTATTTCAGATTGCTTAAACCAGTCGGAAAACTGGTTGACAGGTTTGGAGGCATGGCCGGCAGTCTTGGTACGGTTGATGAAACTACTGTTTTTCAGGGGCCTGATGGAACATTGGTTGCTCCGGCCGTGTGCTATGAGTCTATTTACGGTGAATATCTCGGAGCATTTATTCGAAGTGGAGCTGGTTTCTTATTCGTAATAACCAATGACGGCTGGTGGCGTAACACCCCGGGCTACAGACAGCATAATCAATACGCAAGGCTCAGAGCCATTGAATCGCGCCGAAGCGTTGCCAGGGCAGCAAGCACAGGAATATCTTCATTTATTGACCAGAGGGGTGAAGTGCTCATGCAAACATCGTGGTGGGAGGCCACATCAATTTCAGCCAGCATAAACGAACAGAACAAGCTCACATTTTACAGCCGGACTGGTAATTTCCTGGGTAAGCTGTCACTTTTTATGTCAGCACTTTTACTTCTGTATATGCTATCACAGGGATTAATCCGCAAAGGCCAAAACCGCTAACCCCATATTCCACGTGGCTGTGATCAAAAAGCGATGAAATAAATGCCTTATGAGGGCATCCTGAAGTCGGGCGAAAGGTAAACCGGATATTTTTTAAAGAATCGTGAAGTGTTTTCAGCTGCTTCACTTATGGGTCTGAACTCCATCTGCAAAGCATTTCTGACCTTCTTATTTGAGAAATATCTTTTTACGTTTGCATTTCGGGCAGTTTCTTTTGAAAGCAATGGCTTCTGACCCGTTACGAAACTCCTTACCTTTTCAGCGCGCCAGGCCATTTCACTCAAAAAGCGGCCAGCCTTGTATTTTGGAGGGCGGGTTCCTGAAAAATGCGCAAAATACGCAAAGAGTTCCTTGTATGACAAGTCTTGGCTGGTAATGATAAACCGCTTATTCACAATATCGCTTTCCATCAATTTTACCATCGATATGGCAACATCACGCGCATCCACAAAGCCAGTTACTCCAGATGTATAGAATTTCATGCCATTTTTAACCGACTGGTAAAGCTGGGCACTTGACCGGCCAGGGTCACCGGGTCCGATTACCACAGTAGGGTTTACGATAACCACATTCAAACCCTCTTCTGATGCCCTCCATACTTCGCGCTCTGAGCCGTACTTACTGAGTGCATACCAGGAATGTTTTGACGAGGTTTTCCAAACCAGCGATTCAGTTACTTTATTTCCTTTCTGTGGTGATCCCAGTGCCGCCACGCTACTACAATGGCAAAGCTTTTTAATGTTATTGAGCAAAGCCACATTAACCAGGTTAGCCGTGCCCTCCACATTTACCTTCATCATGGTTTGCCGGTCTTCGGGCAAAAAAGATACCATGGCTGCGCAATGATATATATACTCCACATTAACCATACACTCCTGCAGGCTGACAATGTCGTTCACATCACCATCAACCCATTGGATATTGTCAAATAATTCGTCTCCCTGTTGGGGATCATACCATGAAAAAAGCCTTCTGACCGTGGCTGTGTTGCTCCCCTCCCGTTTCAGGGCACGTACTTTCCTTCCCCCTGAAGCCAGTTCAAAGAGGAGGTGAGAGCCTACAAGTCCGGTGCCGCCAGTTAATAATATCATATTACAAAAATAGAAAAAGTTATACAACAGTTTAGCGTTGCTGTTATACCCTCGCTGCACCCGGGTAGTTGGGGAAAATTTTGTTTCTTTGTACGGAAAAATGTTCATCTAAATTCATATCCATGAAAAAGTACAGTTTAATTATTCTGATTCTTTTTATCTGTGGCTTGCATACTGTCAATGCACAGAACAAAAGACCGATTGATCCCACAACCCTCTGGGAGATGCAGCGACCTGGCAATCCGGTCGTTTCACCCGATGGGGCCTTGTCTGTGTTTGCAGTAACATCATATGATGTTGAGGGCAATACCTCTGCCAGCAACCTTTACCTGATGCACAACGAAACCGGCAACTTGCGCCAGATTACCTTCAGTGGAAGGGATAGCGGACCGGCTTGGAGCCCTGATGGGAAAAAACTTGCATTTGTCTCTCGTCGGCATGGAGGACCAGGTCAGGTGTATATTCTCGACCTTGCTGGTGGTGAAGCACGTAAAGCAAGCGATCTGCCAGTAGGCGTCTACGGACTTAAGTGGTTCCCTGACGGAAAGCGCATAGCTTTTGCAGCCAATGTATTACCAGATTACAATGGTGACTGGGACACCCACAGGCAATTACAGAAAAGAATGGGCGAAAGCAAAGTCACTGCAAAGGTTACAGAAAACAATATGTACCGCTACTGGGACCGTTGGCTTACTGACGGACATGTATCAAGGTTGTTTACCCTTGACCTGTATACCAAAGAAGTGGTAGATCTGATGCCAGACGACGGTAATTTCTTTGGCTTAATGGGCGGGGTATCGTACGATATCTCACCCGATGGCCAGACCATAGCCGTAAGTAAGAACTCAACAAAACCGCCCTATGAAAGGCTTAACCATGCAATTTATCTGGTGCCCACCGATGGAAGCGGCCGGCTTACAAACATAACAGCCGACAATCCGGCCAATGATTCCAATCCGGTATATAGCCCTGATGGACGATACATCTTGTATGGAAAACAAACAATCTATCATTTCTATGCCGATAAGGTCATCATGGTTCTCTACGATACCCAAACCGGATCACGTACCGAACTTACCGCAGATATTGACCTGGACGCAGAACAATGGTTCTGGTCTGAAGATGGCCGTACCATTTATTTTATAGCTGAAGACCGTGCCATGAAGTCAATCTTCAGTATTCCTGCCCGCGGTGGCAATCACACAGAAATATTCAGAGGTGGCACCAATAACGGAGCTTCACTTGCAGGCATCCGCCACATGGTCTTTTCACACAATAACCTGAGCGCCCCCCCGGAAATTTACAAACTGAACATGCGCAACGGCGACCTCACCAAAATGACCGGGTTCAATGACCACCTGGTTGAATACATTCATTGGGGCGAAATTGAAAACGTAACCTATAAAGGCGCCAATGGAGCTGATATACAAATGTTCATCAACTACCCACCCGACTACGACCCAAACAAGAAATACCCCTTGGTGGTTATGATACACGGCGGCCCCCACGGAATTTTTGGCGACACTTTCCACTTCCGCTGGAACAGCCAGTTGTTTGCCGCTCCCGGATATATTGCCATTCTGCCCAACTTCCACGGCTCAACCAGTTTTGGCCAGGACTTTGTGCAAAGCATCCACGGCAACCATTCTGAGCTTCCATTCAGAGACATCATGAAAGCTGTAGACTATATGATTGACCGCGACCTGGTTGATGAAACCCGTATGGCAGCCACTGGTGGAAGCTATGGTGGTTATATGGTAAGCTGGATCGCAGGACATACTGACCGCTTTGCCGCCCTCATTAACCATGCAGGCGTATACGACCTTCATTTGCAGTTTGCCTCTGACTATTCGGCCAACCGCATGTATCAGTACGGTGGGTCGCCATGGGAAAACTTCGATCAGGTGAATGCCATCAACCCTTCACAGTTTGCCCATAACTTCACCACTCCCATGTTGGTTATCCATGGTGAATTAGACTACCGTGTACCTGTGGCACATGGATTTATGGTTTACAATATTTACAAGAATATGGGTCTGGATGCGCGTCTGGTGTATTTTCCCGACGAGAACCACTGGATACTGAATCCCCAGAATTCAATTTATTGGTATGAGGAGTTCTACAACTGGCTGGATCGATATCTGGGTCAGTAAACGCTCATAAACAAATCCGGATTTCAAATAATCAAAAAATAAGCGGGCCTGTCTGAGTTTGGTCAATGACCAGAACCAGGCAGGCCCTTTTTGCAAACCAACAGATCAGTTTACAGATTACTTCGCAAGGATACAGGCGTATTTTTCACGCAGACGGTATATCATAAACACATTCATGGCAACCAT
>SKRM01000040.1 GCA_007118495.1 Bacteroidales bacterium | reverse complement strand
TCAGCGGTAACAACCTCATAGTTCCCTGAGAGAATAATCTTCAGCAGAGAGCGGAATTCTTTGATGTCGTCAACTAAGAGAATTTTCTTTTTCATCATGCTTTATTAGGAACAATTATTATGCCGCACGTTTTAATAGGCTATATAACAGCATAAAAGCGATTAAGTCAAATGTGAAAAACATGGAGGTTTCTTCATTTCCAAAGAAAAATATCTTCGTTTTCATGGTCTTTGGCAGGGGGTTTTAATCCTATCTGATGACCGTGATCTTTTGGGTATCCCGGTGGGTTTCTGCCTGCAGGCTGACAATGTAGATTCCACTGCGAAGCGCTGACACATTCCAGGTTTGTAGCGCGTTGTGACCTGCCTGAAATACCTGGTCTGCCAGTACAGCAACCCGCCTGCCGTGCAGATCGAGAATCTCGACCCTTACCCGCTGATCTTCGGGCAGGGTAAACCCAATATTTACATCTGTCCTGACGGGGTTTGGGTAGGGCATAAGCAGGGCCGGGGTGTCCGGTGAATATTTAGGTTGCTCCTGGGTGTCGCCGGGGGTGATTACAATGGTGAAACGGTTCGGATCAAGGCTTGACTTGGCCACCGGATTTTCAAGGTGGGCCACGATTCTTTCCGGCAATGAAAGCTGGTTCTGCTGCTGAATGGCAGCCAAATTACTGCGGGTTTCAAAACGTTCGAACTGGATACTATTGGTATGCCGCATATTGATGGCTTCCTGTTTGGTATGGTCCATCAGAACCACACCCCAGTTAGCTGGCCAGACTGATGGCACTGACCAATCAAGTGTATAGGTTCCGTTAACAGGGTTAAAAGCTTTCTGACCACCTGTATAAAGCGGTATTCTGACCTGTTTATCCAGCTCAATGGGCAGGTTGTTTATCACCAGTGGTTCGTTGTGCTGGCTGGTAGTAGTGTATAACTTTATAAAGCTGTCTGACATGGGCTCAAGCCGGTATCCATCATGGGGGTCTTCGCCCATGCGTCCGGTTTCAGAGAATGTAATATATGCCCTTGACTGCATACCACCGGCTGACATTTTCATGGGTAGCACGATGGGGTTAGGATATGATTTAGCCACGGCTGACTTGAGTCCGTTTTGCACATATTCACCGCCAGTAGTTTTTACAGCATGGGTCATACCCAAAGCGGGACTTGCTGCATTGGCTCTTACCCAGAAGGCCTGGAAAGGGGCAATTACTCCGTTGCTAAGTTCATTGGGAATATAGTCCGGATTTTCGGTGTCAGAAATTAATTGGTTCCACACAAAGTAATCGCCGTTCCCTCCGTTTGCCCCTGGCACCCAAATGTAATAGGTGTCATCCACATTGGTTCTTGTCCATCCGGAGGCTTCCCAGTCAAGACTTGCAGTTGTTGGGTTCCCTAAAAGGTTCCATCCGGTATTCATTTCTACAATATCAGTATCCGTGATGCTTCCGGCCGACCTTGATGTATGGCTTACGTTGAAATTGAAGCTGCTGCCGGTCATGAATTCCTGGCCATTTGCTGTCATGGTAATGGGCAGCTGGTCGGGGTAGTTTACAGCTTCGTCAGGACGTTCGGCTCCATTAAATACGTATTGGAAATGTCCGCGCCCACCTACTACACTGTTTGTGCTGTTGGATGGTGTCCGCCATGCCATGTTGGTGGTTCCGATTTCTGTTTCGTCAAACCAAAGAATGTTTGGCTGCAGGTCGGGGAATGATGATCCGGTGTATCCCTGGGTTACAAACCCGTTAAACAGGTCGCCATAGGTGGTGCCTACAGGTGATGAGGCCATATACCAACCCTTTCCTCCGTTGATTAACAGTTGCATTCTTACCTGTCCCGATCCGCTCACACTATTGGTAACCAGACTTGCTCCTGCAGGCATAATAAAGGTGCCTGATGTAAGGGTTAATGTACCATTTACTGTTAAGCTTGAAGCCGCTGTAACTCCTGAACTGTTATTGATGGTCAGGTTGTTCACCTCGGTCGGCAGCCCTGTTCCTGTTTGTTGCGCAGAACCACCGTTATATGCATAGTTGGCCCCTGTGCTGAAGCTCCTGATACCCGACACCTGTATGTTGCCTGATGCGCCGCTGCTGCTGATACCATCTGCCGAACCAATCTGCAAAGTCGCACCGCTTGCCAGGGTAAAACCACCACTTCCGCTTATAAGATTGGTTTCCAGCCTGAGTATCCCCGTGCTGTTAATGGTGATGGACTCATTGTTTGAAACAGATTCAGTGAGCGTAATGGTGTGGCCGTTGCCCACGATCACTTCATCTCCTGCCACAGGTGCCCTGCCAGCAACCCCACCTGTATGACTGCTTTCTGACCAGGAGGCCGGATCATTCCAGTTGCCGGTTTGCCGGCTGTAATATGTGCCTGTAATGGCGATGGCGGTAAAATCCTGTCCACCCACGTTGGGCGTACCGGAGAAATTATTATTGAGGGTTATGCTGACCGGATCAAATGTATAGCCGGCTAAAGAAGGGGTTATGTCAATGGTTCTGTTACCACTCTGTACACCGGTAAACTGATAAAAACCAACACTGTTGGTACTCACTGTTTGGACCAGGTCGCCGGTTGCCGCCACGCTGACCCCGGCCACAGGGTTTCCTTCACCGTCCAATATGGTTCCGCTGATGGTGCGGTCTTCAATGACATCAAATAAATTTGAACCCACATCTGCAACACCGGTTGCATCCGCATTGAAGGTTAATTGATAGCCAGTTGCTAAGGTATTGATTACCAGGTTTCCGAATACAGCTAAACCTGAGGTATTTGTTGATAAGCTGGTGGTGCCCGAAGCAAAAGTATTTTGATTCAGGGTCACATTAACCTGAACACCTGATGTGGGATTCGCATAAATATCAGTGACAAGCACTGTGGGCGGCCCGAGAATGAAATCACCTGCAACGGAAGTTTCGGGCTGTACTGTAATGCTCATGCTGGAGGCAGCAGCTGCTACCACGTTAAATGAATCACTGTCAATGTCGGCCACGCCTGTTGCGTTTGCATTAAAAGTGAGTTGGTATGTTGTAGCGGCCACGGTGATCTGCAAGTCACCAAATGTCGCAATCCCTTCACTGTTTGTTGCAACAGTGAAAGTCCCGGATGAGAAACTGTTCTTGTTCAGGGAAACAGAAACATTCACTCCCCCAACGGGATTTCCAAATGCATCTGTCAGGACAATTGCCGGGGGCCCTGCAATGGACTGACCAGCCACGGTGGTGCCGGGTTGTGTGCTCATGGTCATTTGACTTGGGGCAGCTGGGGTCACATCAAAAAAGGCGGAATTTACGTTAGCAACGCCCGACTCGTCTGCGTCGAAAATAATCCGGTAATCGGTGTCCGCAGTTTCGATAACCAAATCATCAAATACCGCCACACCATTTGCATCGGTCATGACCGTGAGCGTACCGGAAGCAAAAATTCCTTTGTTCAGTGAAACAGTAATGTTAACTCCCTGAATGGGGGTACCCTCAAAGTTTTTTAATTCTACCGATGGGTTTGGGCTAAGAATAATGCCCGCCGTGGTTGTTCCCGGGCTAGTGAGTAGGGTTAAAGTACTTTCACTTGAAAGCACATTAAATGTATTGGAGTCAACATCATCGACACCCAAGGCGCTGAAACGCAGCCGATAATTTTCTCCATCTTCATCAATGACCAGATCGTCGAAAACAGCTATGCCACTGGCGTTTGTCGCTTTTGTAAAGGTTCCGCCAGCAAACGTGCCGCCAACCAGACTGACAGTTACATTGAGACCGGAAACAGCATTGCCAAATGCATCGGTTACCTGGACAGTGGGTGGCCCCGGAATGATTCCGCCACCTACTGATTCTCCTGGTTGAACGGTAATACTCAGGTTAGAGGCTGCCGCTGCCACCACATTAAATAAGTTGCTTATGGCGTTGTCAACCCCTGTTGCATCAGCATTGAAAGTCAGTTGATAGTCTGAGTCTGCAGCATTGATTACCAGGTTGTCAAATATGGCATACCCTTCTGAATTGGTACTCCTTGTGATTGTTCCTGCCGCAAAACTGCCTTTGTTCAGGCTTACTGTCACGTCCACACCAGAAACTGGGTCTTCAAATATATCCAGCACCCTGACCGTTGGGGGTCCGGCAATGTTTTGACCAGCAACCGATTGTCCGGGTTGGGTCGTAATGATCATGTCCGTTGGGCCGGTAACTTCTTCATATGAGATGATTACCCGACCGCCTGCACCTGCTCCACCGTTCCCGTTACGACCGCCACCGCCGCCACCACCACCAGGCGCATTACCCACATTTCCTGCGGTATTGTTGCCCTGGGATCCACTCCCGCCATCACCTTCACCAATACCTCCGGCACCGCCTGTCTGGTTCCCTCCATCCTGGCCGTTGCCACCGTTTGCTGCGGATGTGGCAGAACCACCGCCACCACCACCAACACGTTGGTTGTTGCCACCTGCTGTCGATCCACTACCACCACTACCTCCGGCAAAGCTTATGACCCCTGATGGCTCTGTACTGGCAGAACCTCCGGCTCCTCCTGCGCGGCCGCTGGCCCCTGCACCTCCATTGGCTTGCAGTATGGTAGTGGCTGAAAGACTAATGATGGAATGTCCCCCGGCTGTTCCATTTGCCGCTGTTGCACCGGCACCTCCGGCACCGACAATGATGGTATAAGTCTGTCCCGACGTAACGGAAATGGTTCGGGTTGTAAACGCACCGCCACCACCACCACCACCGGCATCACCACTTCTTCCACCACCACCCCCTGCACCCCAGGCTTGAATGGTGATTTGGTTGACACCTGCCGGAACAGTAAAGGTATGGGTACCGGGTGTATTATAAGGTACGGTAGTTTGCGCCAACAAAGAAGGGGCCATGCTTGCCATCAACAACATCCACAATAATGCCACACCAAGTCGAATCGACCCGGACAGCAACGCAGGGTATCCAAAAGAAAGTGCCTGGGCATCTTCCCTGCTGGTTTGAAACATATGATGTTGGTAAAGGCTCATTTTGTAAAGTTACAGAAATTTTTCATCAGCCCATAAGGCATACAATTATTGTGCAAAAACCAAACCAACCTACGCAAAGGCCTTAAACAAAAACAAATAGAAAGATCACGTACGCTATTTTATTAACCCACCTCTTCGATTTCGAAGCTTCTGACCTTACAACCGCCGTCACTTGCGACTACCCAACCTTCAAAACCGCGCCACGAAGTAGCGCTAACCGCCCGAGGCGAAGCCGAGGGCATAACCGTGAGGCCCGCAGGGCCGAACTAACAGCGAAGCCCCACAGGGGCTGAGCCTAACCGCCCGAACGAAGTGAGGGCCTAACAGCGACAAGTGTTGAAAAACTTTCATTATATTTGAAAAAACCAACAATACCCTGTAACTTTTGTTGCAATTTGTCCGTCACAATAGTGCAGACAGACAGCAACCCAGAGAGCAATTAGATGACAACGGCCCAGTACAATCAATGCGTAGATATGTATTCTGATGGAGTGTATCGCTTCATCCTGAAGAATATACGTGACGAAGACAAGGCACGTGACGTGGTGCAGGATAGCTTTGAAAAGATGTGGGTAAAAGTAGAGGAGATCAACTTTGAAAAAGCACGTTCGTATTTGTTTACAACGGCTTATCATACCATGATCGACGCCATCCGCAAAGAACGCTTTCAGGCACCCATGGAAGAAAGCACATTGAATGACCATGGATACAGGCATGAATACACCGGCTTGAAAGAGATTCTGGATGAAGCCCTGTCGCGACTGCCAGAAGACCAGCGATCGGTCATCTTGCTGAGAGACTATGAAGGCTACAGCTACCAGGAAATAGGAGAAGTAACCGGATTAAGCGAATCACAGGTAAAAGTCTATATATACAGAGCCAGAATCTTTTTAAAAAACCACATCAAAAGCATCGACATGGTTATCTAAACCCCAAAACGTATCAACTTATAAACTTTTAAACTCTTTAACTTAATAACTTTTAAACTCTTTAACTCATTAACTTATTAACTCTTTAACTTTTAAACTTTCAAACCCGTCGCGAAGCGACGCAACTTTCAAACTCACAAACTTTCAAACGCGGCGAAGCCGCCTAACTTCTTAACTAATTGCGATGATTAACAGAGACAACTACCCGGCGTTCTTCCTCGATTACCACGAGGGAAACCTGCCTGAAGACAGGACGGCGGAGCTTTGGCAGTTTCTGGATGACCATCCTGATCTGCGGGAAGAGTTTGATGCGTTTGAAATGATTACCCTCGAAGGCGATGATTCAGTTTCCTTCCCCGGAAAGGGTTCTTTGAAAAAATCAGAAGAAGACCACCTATATACCAGACCGCAATTGCACAAAAAGCAGTTGGAGATTGGGCCGGATAATTACGAAGAACTTTTTGCGGCCTATGTTGAAGGTGATCTGGCTACGGCTGATGCAGCAGCTGTTGAAGCATTTGCCGGCAGCAGCGATATCCTGCAAAGAGAACTTGACCTGATGCAGAAAGCCAGGCTTGAGCCAGATCAGGATATAGTTTTTCCGCGTAAGGGAGCTCTGAAGCGTCACCCCCTTGGGGGTATCAGACGGCAGGTGCTTTGGTATAGTTCGGCTGCCGCTGCTGTGTTGCTGATGGCTGTGATGGTTTATTCACTCTTTCCGGTTGTGGAAGAGCCCAGATATGCTTATGAATTGCCTGTTGAAGGGGAGGGGGACGTGCCGGAGGCCGTTGCGGCCGATCCTTCCCCGCAGCAGGAGATAGCTCCTGATACCCGCATGGACCAACCGGCGGTTCCCGCTCAAACTGATATCAGGCGGCAAACCATCCCCACAAGGCTTGCTGATGCAGAAGCACCTGCCCGTAGACAGATTATTGACAGTGGTTTGACGGGCAGACCTCTTTTAGCCGGCCTTATGGAAAGCCGTTCAAAAGGAGTTACCGCAACCCGGGCTGCAACTGCGCCTGAAACTATGGAATCACGCATGGAACTTAGCTGGATGGCGTATCGCGATGACATGAACATGCCTGCACTCGCCACATTGGGCCAGGACGATATAATAGTTGAAGATGAAACTGCCGGGGCTGTAGTTGAGACCGGAAGGCGTGAACTGGATGTTTCACTTACCAGGCTGGCAATGAACCGGTTAGAAGAGACCTCTGGTATTGATTTTCAGCGTGTAGAAGAAATTGTAACCAGCGACAGGTTCAATGTGCTTGAGTTGGCTGGCAGAAGTTTAGCCGGCCTTAACAACCTTGCCGGAAGGCCTGTGGTGGTTGATGGCGAGACCAATGCACAAGGGCGCAGGGTGCAGTTTGCCATTGGAAATTTCTTCGAGGTGTCGCGCAGCGGTAATGATGATTGATTCACCTGGGTTGTACATTTATGCCGGGCTTATTCACGAGGGTAAATGGCCCCGAAGTCAACCCTCTTAAGTGCTCCTTGCCTTAAGGTTTTCCAGCGACGGTGCGACCAAAGCCAGTGGGCTGGTTCCCTTCTGATTTCTCTTTCCATTTTTTGCATAAACCTGTTCGTGATCATGCCCTCGGCGAGTTGACCGGGGTCTTCGCATATGAGCTCTGCGTGAACAATGAATTTTCCCCGGCTTTTTTTCCTTAAGACAGCGAACACCACAGGTAATTTAAATGTTCTGGCAATTTTTTCAGGACCTGAATACACCGCAGTATCCTGCTTCAGGAACTGCACCCAATACATATCCTGGCCAGAAGGAGCCTGATCGGCAATAAATCCATATATGGTAGGGGTTTCCTGCTTCTGAAGTCTGACCACATTTCTGGCTACCTGGTTTTTGGGGATGAGGTTATTTGAGAACTTCCCCCTAATCCTTTTCAGAAGGTAATCGAATGGTTTGCTGCGTAATGGACGATATACGGGGGCGATCTCAATGGGGTGATGGATATAAAAACTTGGCGGGATCCATTCCCAGTTACCATAGTGCCCCAACAGGGTAATAAAAGATTGCCCTTTACTGTAATAACTGTGTACCAATTTGTGGGTCCCAACAGTAAAATGGCAGCGCCTGTCAATTTCTTCTTCTGATATATGCAGCAACTTGATGCTTTCAACCACTACATCAGACAGGTGTTTGTAAAATTTACGTTTGATTCGGCTGATTTCATGCTCTGATTTTTCAGGGAACGACCTGCGCAGGTTATCCAGAATAACCTCCCTCCGGTACCTGATTACCTTGTCCATTAGAAAGGCCAGGAAGTTGGAGATAACATACAATACCCTGAACGGCAGCAGCGAAAAAAGCCACACCACGCCATACAAAATATTTGCAATCAACGTATTTAACCCCATAGCCCAATACCTTTAACGTTCCAACTGCGGCACGAAGTGCCGCCAACCGCCGTCGCTTGCGACGGCTAACTGCGAAGCCCTTCAGGGCTGAGCCCAACCGCACGAAGCATAGCGACGCGCTAACAGCGAAGCCCTTTAGGGCTGAGCCCAACTTTAGTACAGAAAGTTATCATGCGGATATCTTTCAGTGTGAATCTCTACCACGGTATCATAAAGCAACCGCCTGAAAGCTTCAAGGTTGTCTTTTTTCTTTGCTGAGATGAATATGCATGGAGCATTTACCCGGCCCATCCAGGTCTGCTTCATTTCTTCAAGGCTGATGTTGTCGCTGGTTGAAGGTGTCAGGTCGTCTTCATCTTTTTCAACCCAGGTGTATTTGTCCATTTTGTTAAAGACCATGATGGCCTGTTTTTCATTCTGGCCAATTATTTCTGACAGGGTTTCTCTGACCACATCAATCTGTTCTTCAAAATTGGGATGTGAGATGTCAACCACGTGAATCAGGATATCTGATTCTCTTACTTCGTCGAGTGTTGATTTAAATGATTCAATCAGATGGTGCGGAAGTTTGCGGATGAACCCTACTGTGTCAGAAAGTAAAAAGGGCAGGTTGCCGATCACCATCTTGCGAACAGTGGTGTCAAGGGTGGCAAACAGTTTGTCCTCGGCAAACACATTGGTTTTGCTGAGCATATTCATGATGGTTGACTTGCCCACATTGGTATAGCCTACCAGGGCTACCCGCACAAGACTGCCCCGGTTTGAGCGCTGTGTGGCTTTCTGTTTGTCGATTTGCTGGAGTTTCTTTTTTAGCAGGGATATTTTGTCGCGCACAATACGGCGGTCAGTTTCAATTTCCTTTTCACCGGGCCCTTTCAGGCCGATACCCCCTTTTTGCCTTTCAAGGTGGGTCCACATACCTGCCAGCCGGGGCAGCAGGTACTGGTACTGTGCCAGTTCAACCTGGGTGCGGGCATGGGCCGTACGTGCCCTCAGGGCAAATATATCCAGAATGAGGTTGCTGCGGTCAATAACCCTGGTCTGAAGGGCCTTTTCAATGTTGCGGAGTTGAGATGCACTAAGTTCGTCATCGAAAACCACCAGGTCGGCCTTGTTTTCTTCTACATATTGTCTGATCTCTTCAAGCTTACCTTTTCCTATAAAGGTGGCCGGGTCATGTTTGTCGAGTTTTTGGGTAAAGCGTTTCAGTGTGATGCCACCGGCTGTATCCACAAGAAAAGCCAGTTCATCAAGGTATTCGGCTACGGTTTCTTCGGTATCATTGCCGGTTATTGCTCCAACCAGTACAGCGCTTTCCTGTTCTTTTTTAATCTCGATATTTTGGGGCATGCAAAGGGGGTTTGTTCTTAAAATGGTTTGAAGCCAATGATGCTGCGCACATCCTGAACGGTTTTGCGGGCACTCTCCCTGGCTTTTTCAGCGCCCATGCAGGCTACTTTTTTCAGATAATCGTTGTCGGCACCAATCTCAAGAATGCGCTCGCGCAAAGGTGTTGTAAAGGTAACAATGTCTTCAGCCAATTGTTTTTTCAGGTCGCCATAGCGGATGTTAGCCTGGTTAAAAGCATCCATAAAATGGTTGACGGTATCTTCAGTACTGACCACCCGCAATAGGTTGAACAGATTCTCAACGGCCTGCGACATGGGGTCGCCGGGAACTTCAGGGCCTGTGTCGGTGGTGGCCCGCATCACCTTTTTACGGATAATCTTTGGGTCATCTGCCAAAAAGATGGCATTGCCTTCGGCTTCAGATTTGCCCATCTTGGTGCTTCCGTCTAAACCGGGGATTTTTACCAGTTCTCCTTCAAAGTTGAAGGCGTATGGTTGTGGAAAATATTCAGTGTTATACAGCCGGTTGAAACGGTTGCCGAACGTTCGGGCCATTTCCAGGTGTTGTTCCTGGTCTTTCCCCACAGGAACCTTATGGGCTCTGTGGATCAGGATATCAGCGGCCATCAGTACTGGGTAGGTAAGCAGTCCGGCATTGACATTGTCAGGTTGCTTGCGTATTTTTTCTTTGAATGATGTACACCTCTCCAACTCACCTTTATAGGCGTTCATGTTTAGCAGAAGGTACAGTTCGGCCACCTCTGGAACATCGCTCTGGATGTAAAGTGTGGCCACTTCCGGGTCAATGCCTGCTGCCAGGTATTCTATCAAAACCTGTCGCACGTTTCTGTGCAGGTCATCGGGGGTGGGATGGGTTGTCAGCGAATGATAGTCGGCAATAAAAAAGTAGCAGCGATGCTCATGCTGCATCTTTATAAAATTCTTAATGGCCCCGAAGTAGTTACCCAGGTGCAGGTTTCCTGTTGATCTGATTCCACTTAATACTGTTTCCATGCTGCAAAAATAATGCTTATTTATGTTTGTGCGACCAGTGGGTATTAATCCTTTCGATTGGCGTGGATGTTTCAAATGTCATCAAGTTCATATGTGGGGCAAAATAATATCGGCAAACGCAGATAATTATAAGAAAAAAATCATATCTTGGCCGCTGGAATCTCCCTAAACAGTTTTGCTTATAGAATGAGATCTACCCGTAAACTTATTTCATATGGCCTGTTGGCTATGTTCCTGCTTGCCTGTTCGGCAGAAGAAGGAAAAAGTCAAATATTCGAAAAAATCACTGAATGGGGGTTCTTTCCTGAGTCTATCGGCCCGAGAACAAGCGGGCTATACGCTCAGCTTGGTACAGATTATTTCAGAAGGCGGCAGGCAGATGTGCACAGTACGGCGGTACTGACATTATTTTACCGCACTGATGCCGGTTTTTTTATGGGAAACTCCTTACATTCCGGTGCATTTGGCCAGGGTGGAGGCATTTTTCTGGGTGGTATTGAGCTGGGATGGATTTTCCCCTTTGTAAAAAATTCTGAGTTATCGGTCAGCGGGTTTATAGGTGGTGGTGGAGGTGCCGGCCAGGTGCCGGGTGAGGGCATGATGCTCAGAACGAATGCCAGCCTGTTACTCCCTGTTTTTGACCGAACCTATGTTGCAGGCGGGCTTTCACGCATACATATAACCGGCTCACCCATATCAACCTATGCGGCTCACCTATCCATCCAGAGACAGTTGAATCTGGCCATCGCTCCCGGCCATAACCGGAATATGAATGTTCTTCGCGGAGCAACTGTTGTAAGGGCATTCAAACCTGCAGCAAGGGTGTATATTCCACTGGGAAGTAAAAAAAGAAGAAGCACAGAACCTCTTGGAAATATGTATGGAATGGGTACAGAGGTGGGGTTTGAACTTCACCCGCATGGAGAGGCCTTTGTTCAAGCCTATGGGGTGTTTGCCGGTGATGCTGAAGGTTATGCCGACTGGGCATTGGGGTACCGCCATTTTTTTGATATGGATTTCGGGCGGGTTTTTGTGGCAGCTGCTTCTGGTTCAGCCGGAGGTGGAGCTGTTAACTCCGGGGGAGGCTTATTCATGTTGGCCGGAGCAGGAGTGGAAATACCTGCTTTTAGCCGGTTTGCTGTGGAGGTTGAGATGAATGCTGTCCGCGCACTCAATGGCGATTTTTTGGCGCTTGCGCCTGGGGTGAAATTTGTGTCACTGCTTGAAAGGGAAGGAAGAGAAGATCGCCGATTCACCTATGGGTGGCGGGCCCATAACGGGATTGCAATTCAGATACCCAATAAACACTACCGCGTTCCCGGAGCCAGCTCCAAAAAGGCTCCCATAATGATAGAAGCGAAACTTGATTTATTCCTGAAAGAACAACTTTATGTTACCGGACATGGCTATACTGCATTCAAGGGAGATGCCGGTGGGTATCAGCTTGGCTTGCTTGGCGTGGGGTACACCCAGCCTGTTTACAAAAGGGTGATGGCCTCGGGAGAGGTTTATCTGGGCGCTGGTGGCGGTGCCGGGATCCAAACCAGAGGGGGGCTTGTGTCTGGCGCCCGTGTTGACTTTGATGTGCCAATTGTAGGGTATCTTAGCTGGTCTGTGGGCGTAGGTAAAATATTTGCCCTCATGGGTAAAGGCATGGCCCCGTGGACACTTCATACAGGCATTACACTTCCGTTTCTTAGTTTTCATTGATGATGACATCTGCCTGACATCCATAACCGTTGATATTGAGCGCACTGTATGTTGAACGTATAAACAAAAAAAGAGACACCTGACGGCGTCTCTTTTTTGCGTGGTACCACCCGGAATCGAACCAGGGACACACGGATTTTCAGTCCGTTGCTCTACCAACTGAGCTATGGTACCATTGCGCTTGGTGCTGCAAATGTAACAAAGATTTTTGAAACCCGGCATGAAATTCTGTGAAATAATTCACAGAACCAGGATTTATGCCTACCTTTGCACCTCATTTTCAATCAGTAATAACCCTTTAACTGCGAAGCCCCGCAGGGGCTGAGCTTAACAGCCCGAACGTAGTGAGGGCATAACGTGAGGCCCGAAGGGCCGAACTAACGCACGGAGCGCAGCGACGTGCCAACAGCGAGGCGCCCTGCGCCGAGCCTAACAGTCCGAGGCGCAGCCGAGGGCATAACTGCGAGGCCTGAAAGGCCGAGCCTAACCCATTAACCCATGAACCTGGTCATCGACGTCGGTAACACCCTCACCAAGGCAGCGCTATTCAAAGGCCATGAGCTCAAGGCGCTTTGGAAAGGTGAGGTGCTTGACAGAGATTCACTTTTGGGTTTCATTGAAGGGCACCAGGTTGGGGCTGCCATTATATCGTCGGTCAGGCAAGATGATAAAGGCGTGGATGCCGGTTACAGGTTTTTGAATGAAATGGACTTCACGGTATTAAAAGCCGGACTACATTTAGAACACCCCCTTAAAATCAGGTATAAAACCCCCGAAACCCTGGGCAGTGACCGACTGGCAGCTGCATTGGGCGGATACGCCTTGTATCCTGGCGAAAATGTGCTGGTGATCAATGCCGGAACCTGTCTTACTTCTGATTTTGTCAACAGCAGTGGTGAATACCTGGGTGGTACAATCTCGCCCGGACTCAGCATGCGTCTCAGGGCTCTGCATGATTATACAGGAAAGTTACCGGTGGTTGACGCACCTGATCTTTCATCACCGGAAGGGAATAACACAAATATCCCCATGCCAGGACAATCTACCCATGAGTCTATTCTATCGGGTGTCACACATGGTATGGTCTACGAAATTGACGGATTGATCGAATCGTGGATGCAAAAAATAAGATTTTTTAACGTTATTTTAAGCGGGGGAGATGGAATTTTTTTTGACAAAAAGCTAAAAAATAGGATATTTGCACTCGACAATATCGTCCTGTACGGATTGAATGTAATGATACAATATAATGTATAACCCCTTTTGTAGGAGGCTGGCAACAGCCCTTATCTTTTTTGTTGGTTCTCTTATGCTTGCTCCGCAGGCTTTTACACAGGTAAGAATCAACCTGCCCTATTCTATTTACGGTGTGGGCGAACTCAGGTTTAATCAGTACTTTCAGAATATGGGCATGGGGGGTATCAGCCAGGGTTACCGGTCAAACCTGTCGGTCAATGATGTGAACCCTGCCTCTTATACAGCTACCGATTCTACCTCATTCGTTTTTGAGACAACTCTGTTTTCTCACTTTTACGAGCAGAGAACCAATACGGTAAAACAGCAGGCTGACTATATATCACTCGGAAATTTTTCCTTTAAATTTCCTGTTACCCCCTGGTGGTCTTTTGCCGCCGGCCTGAAACCCTATAGTGCGGTCGGGTACCAGATTCGTGAAGATGACCAGGGGCAACCCGGGGCATTCCGCTATGTGTATGAAGGTAGTGGTGGGCTTAACCAGCTTTTTATCGGCAACGCCTTTGAGCCTGTCAAGGGTCTTTCAATTGGTATGAACGCCTCTTATATATTTGGAAAATTTAACCATGAATCTTCGGTGGTGTCTGATTCTGTCGGGGTGTATCTGACCAATCTGATCCGTGCCAATGATGTTACTGGATGGATGTTTGGTTTTGGAATGCAGTACCAGCATATTATATCAGACAACAGATGGTTTGTGGTTGGTGCCACTTTTGGAAATCAGCAGGATATGGATGTGTCTCGCACAGAAACCCTGCGCCGGATGTTGCCTGGTGTGTTGAACTATGATACCATTTACCACAATGTGGCAGATCCTGGCACGCTGACGCTTCCTGCCTATTATGGGGTGGGATTGTATGGACGGTTAAACCGGCAATGGAGCGGCGGAATTGACTACCAGCGGCAAAACTGGGAGTCGTACCAGATTATGGGCAGCAGCCAAAACCTGAACAATAGTCAACAAGTTTCTCTTGGTGTGGGCTTCAGCCCTGTTGTTGAAACCTATTCATCCATCTTCCACAGCATACGGTATTCAGCCGGAATTCGCTACGGGCAAGCGTATTTCCAACCACAGGGAGAACCCCTGAATGAGTTTGGCATAGCTTTTGGTCTTCATATACCAGTCAGATGGACTTTTTCAGGAATAAAATTAGGTTTTGAGTACAGCCAGCGTGGATCAACCACTGACCACTTAATGCAAGAGAACTTTTACCGCATTAATTTTGGGATAAACATTTATGAACGTTGGTTTGTCAGAAGAAGATTCTTTTAATTATCTAACAACCAAACACCGATGAAAGCATTAAGAAGAACCGTACTGACCGCCATGGTCATCATTTTTGGAAGCGCCCTGAATATGGCCGGAGCAAGCACCATGAATAAAATGGATGCTCATTTTGCTGAACTGGGCTTTTCTGTCATGCAAGATGACCAGGACAGATATGGACTTGACAGTGTTGAATGTGTCAGAAACTGGTCACTATATGCAGAGTATTACCGCCAGCGGAATTATGACCTGGCATGGGATTACTGGAAGTATATGTACGATGACTGCCCAAAGGCAACCATCAACATATACCTGCATGGAGCCACCATGGCCCGCTACTTTTACAACAATGAAACCGACCCTGAAAGAAGGGAGGCCTGGATTGACACCCTGCTGCTTATTTACGACCGGCGTATCGAGCACTTTGGAAACGAGGGTTATGTACTGGGTCGCAAGGCGGTTGACATGTATCAGTACAGAACAAATAATGTACAAGATCTTTTTGACCTGTCAGAGCGCTCCATTGAAATGGAGGGTATGAGTGCCGAAGGTCCGGTGTTGGTTATTAACTTTCATTCAACCACCCGCCTTGTTGAAGCAGGCCTGATGGATCCTGAAGCAGTGGTTGAAAGATTTGACCGTGCCATAGATATTATTGAGTTCAACCTTGAAAACAATCCTGAAGAGGAGCGTTTTTATCTGCCCGCAAAAAATAATATTAACGCGATGTTTGAACCCTATGCCACCTGTGAAAGCCTGGTCAGGGTATTCGGACCCCGTTTTGAAGCCACCCCCGATGATGTGGAGTTGCTTCTTCGTATCACTGATATGCTTGACAAATCAGGTTGTACTGGTGATGAACTTTTTTATCTGGCCACAAAACAGCTACACAAAATCAAACCCAATGCTGAGTCTGCATTTTTGATGGGCCGTCTTGAAAGCAACCAGGATAATTATGACGCTGCACTCAATTACTTTCAGCAGGCAGCTGATCTGTATAAGGACGAGGATGCTGTTAACAACAGAGACAGAATTTTCAGGTCGTACTGGTTGATGGCTGAAATCAGCTACCGTCAGTTGCGCCGTATGCCTCAGGCCCGCAGACTGGCCCTGTCGGCTCATGAAGCCAATCCAACTGACGGCCGTCCGCTGATACTCATTGGTGAGATGTATGCTGCCAGTGCCAGCGAATGTGGTGATGATGACCTGACCAAAAGGGCTGCTTACTGGCCTGCTGTTGATAAATTTATTGAAGCCCGCAACATTGCAGAAGATCCTGCTGTTCGGGAGCGCGCTACCCAGCTGATCAACACTTTCAGGCAGTATTTCCCCGACGGAGAGACTATCTTCTTCTTTGGGTTCTCTGAGGGAGAGATCTTCAGGGTTGAATGCTGGATAAATGAGACCACCAGGGTACGGGCCAGACCGTAACCCAACAGATAATGTACAAAGGATCGGCCCGGGCTGTAAAGTTTGCCTTTGTGCTACATGGCACCCGGGTTGTCCGTTAAATGATACATATATATAATGTATAAGCGGATCGCAAAAAAAAGCATTGTCGCCCTCATAGGGGTGGCAATGCTTTTTTCTTGCCAGAATGATCTGCAAACCATCGATACGCTTACCCGTATTGATGAGGGTCCGGTTGAGTCGGCCTTTAATGTGGAGGTTGTTTATAGTGACAGGGGGTTTGTGCGGATGATACTGCAAGCTGAGCAGATGGACAGGTTTGCTGGCGAAGAACCCTACCTTGAATTGCCAAAAGGCTTGTATGTGGTGTTTTATGACACCCTGATGCATGAGACATCAAGCATGTCGGCCAGGTATGCCATAAGTTATGAAGACACTGAGATTATTGAGGCCCGTAACGATGTGGTAGTAATCAATGAACTGGGTGAGCGCCTCAATGCCGAAGAATTAACCTGGGATCAGCGACAGGGTATCATTTATTCTGATAAATTTGTAAAAGTGACAACCGATGATGAGGTGATGTACGGTGAAGGCTTCATGGCCGATGAAAGGTTCAACACCTGGTCATTTGACAGACCCCGGGGAACCTTTCGCATCGACGTTTCTGGTACCCCCCGTGAACCCCGCGATACTTTGCCTGAGCCCCAACCAGCAACCAGCACGGAGCGCAGCGACGTGCCAACTGCCCGAACGAAGTGAGGGCCTAACCGCGGCACGCAGTGCCGCTAACCTAATAACCTACTTTGGATAGCTTAACCCTCATACTCATCAGCCTAACCCTCTCGGCCTTTTTCTCCGGGATGGAAATCGCCTTTGTGGCCGCCAACAAGCTAAAGGTTGAAGTTGATAAACAAAGCGGTGGGTTTTCGGCCAGGCTCATGTCGAGGTTTGTAAGGTCTGAATCAAGTTTTATATCAACCATGTTGGTGGGCAACAACATTGCACTGGTTGTTTATGGTATGTCCACTGCAGTATTGCTCGGGCCCTTACTTCACAACCTGCTGCCAGGACCCCTTGGTGGCGATGTGGGGGTTTTCTTTTTTCAGACCGTCATTTCGTCATTCATTATCCTTGTATTTGCTGAATTCTTGCCCAAGGTGCTGTTCCGCATCAATCCCAACACCTTTCTGGACATTTTTGCTGTGCCGGTTACACTCATATATTATATATTGTATCCCTTGATTGCTTTCACCATGGGTTTGTCAAACCTGATCATTAAGTATTTGCTTAATGAAGACATGGCCGATAACAAAAAGGTGTTTGATGCCATTGATATGGATAACTTTTTGCGCGAGTTTGGCCAGAGCAGTGAAGAAGACAGTGAAACACAGCGCGAGATCCAGATGTTCCGCAACGCCATTGAGTTCCCTGATGTAAAATTGCGCGAATGTATGATCCCCCGAACCGAAGTGGTGGCCGTATCGCAAAGGGAGAGTATTTCAGCCATCCGGTCAATTTTTTCCAGAACAGGCTTATCAAAGATACTTGTATACAATGAGTCAATTGATGACATTGTGGGGTATGTACACGCATTTGATTTTTTCTCCCAACCTTCGGGGGTTACCGAAATTATCCGCCCCATTTTGCTTGTGCCTGAAAGTATGCATGCCAACAAGCTGCTCAAAAGCCTGATCCAGCAGAGAAAGAGTGTAGCTGTGGTGGTTGATGAATTTGGAGGTACGGCCGGTATCATCACCATTGAAGACATCATGGAAGAAATATTTGGTGAAATTGACGATGAGTATGATGTTGAAGACATGATCGAAAGGCAGACAGCCGAAAATGAATACATCTTTTCAGCCCGCCTTGAAATAGACTACCTGAACGACAAGTACAACCTGAACCTGCCCGAATCAGAAGAATACGAAACCCTTGGGGGCCTTATCCTCAACCACAACGAAAGCATCCCCGCCAAAGGCGAAGAAATCCACATCAGCGGCTATATGTTCAAAATCTTGCAGGTAAGCCAAAAACGCATCGAACTCCTGAAACTAACCACTTAGCTTGTTAACTTGCAGATTGCGCAGTAAACTGCCAACTTCGAAGCCCGTCAGGGCTGAGCCTAACTGCGGCACGCAGTGCCGCTAACAGCCCGAGGCGCAGCCGAGGGCCTAACTGCGAAGCCCGCAGGGCTGAGCCTAACTGCACGGAGCGCAGCGACGTGCCAACACACCGAGCAGAGCGAGGTGCTAACTGCGAGGCGCTCTGCGCCGAGCCTAACTTGCGAAGCCCGCAGGGCTGAGCCAACACATGTAGCACAGCACCGATAACTTTCCAACCTCCTTAACCAATTTTCACGTTCTGTGTGTGTTGGCCTTCATAATATTTTCTTACATTTGCATTCCGAAAATTAAACGATTTGAAAAAATGGCTGTAATAACGAAGATAAGAAACTACTCTGGCTTGTTGATTGCCGTAATTGGTATTGGCCTGGCGGCCTTTGTGCTGGGTGACTTTCTGGGATACGGCCCCATGCGCCAGCAGCGTTTCGACGTGGGCAGGGTTGAGGGCACCTCCATCCCGTTTCAACACTTTGAACACCGTGTGAGTCAGCAAATAGATAACTGGCAGGCCCAGACAGGCGTTACCAGTGTTGGAGCCCGTGAAGCATTCCAGTTTCGCCAGCAGGTTTGGAACGAAATGGTGCGTGAGATTTTGCTTGAAGAAGAATTTGAGCGCCTGGGTCTGAATGTTACTGCAGAAGAGTTGTATGATATGATCCATGGAGCCGATCCCCACCCCATATTGGTGCAAAGCTTTACCGACCCGGCAACCGGCACATATGATCCCCAGCAGGTGATTGAGTTTCTGAGAAACTTTGACAGGCTTGATCCCAATATCCGTAACCAGTGGGTGATGCTTGAACAATATATGAAAGAAGAGCGCCGTGAGGCCAAATACCACCAGCTTATCGGGTCATCATACATCATCCCTTCAGCTATGGCTGCAAGAGATTTCAAAAACAGAAATACCACCGCTGATATTCGCTTTGTTTTCAAGCATCATTCAGATATTCCCGATAGTGAAGTTAGTGTCAGCGACAGGGAACTGCGCCGTGTTTATGACGAAAACAAGCACCGCTTCAAGCAAGAAGCATCGCGTGGTTTGAAATATGTTTCACTGACGGTATTTCCTTCGGACGAAGACCGTGAAAACACACTCAGGGAAATCACGCAACTGAAAAATGAACTGGCAGAGACAGAAAACATCCAGTCATTTATAAATTCGGTTTCTGACCAGCGGTTTGATCCCTCATACAGGCCCCAGGGGACATTATCACCCCAGATAGACCCTGAAATATTTGATGTGCCTGTGGGTACCATTATAGGTCCCTATATGGAAGACAACGCCTATGTGGTGGCCAAATTGGTCGATGCGCAGATGCGTCCTGACTCCATGCGTGCCAGCCACATTCTGATTGCATACCAGGGTTCCATGGCGTCGGGGGCCGAAACCACATTAAGCCGTGATGAGGCCAGCCAGAAGGCTGACAGCATCCTGAATGTGGTCAGACGCAATCCGGGCCGTTTTGGTGCGCTTGCCGTGGAGTTTTCAGCCGACCCCACAGCAGCCATGAACGATGGAGACCTGGAGTGGTTCCGTGACGGAGACATGGTAGCTCCTTTCAATGAAGCAGTGGTCGAGGCAGCAACAAATTCCTTCCTGACCGTTGAAACTGATTTTGGATTCCACGTGGTACATGTTACCGGCAAATCGCCTTTGACCAAAAAGGTACAGGTGGCTAAGCTTACCAGAAATATTGAACCCGGAAACCGTACCTTCCAGGAGGCATATGCACGCATCAGCGGATTTGCCAACGAGCTGCGTAACCGCAAAGATTTTAATGCCGCAGCCGAGGCTGCCGACCTGAATGTGAGAGAAGCTCAACGGGTGGGTCAAATGGATCTGACCCTGCCAGGGGTTGACAACGGACGCAGAATTATCCAGTGGGCCTTTGATGAAGACACCCGCACCGGAAACTTCTCGCGCATTTTTGAACTGGACGACACTTTTGTTGTGGCCCAGATCACCAATAAACGTGATGAAGGCATCCCAAGCCTTGATGAAATCCGTGGACAGATCATGGCCATCGCCATGCAGGAAAAGAAAATGGAACTCATCGCACAGCAAATGGAAGAGGCTCTGGCCGGGGGCTCGTTAGAAAACCTGAGTAGCCAGCTGGGTCTTGAACTGCTTGAAGCCTATGATGTGACCTTCACAACCACCAGTTTGCCCGAAGCCGGACCCGAACCGAGGGTGATAGGTAAAGTGGCAGCCATGCAAGAAGGAGAAATTAAAGGTCCGATTAAAGGAAACAATGGTGTTTTTATAGTAGAGGTCGTATGGAAGTCTGAATCGGTAGTACCTGATGATTTGACCCAGGTGAGGCGCACCATGCAGAATGCTTTCCGTAACAGGGTTCCTGCCCAGGCATTTCAGGCCATCAGGGCTAATGCAAGAATTGAAGATAACCGGGTGATGTTTTTCTAGAAAAACACACAATCAGAAAATATACATGCCCGGCACAATGGTGACCGGGCATTTTTTAATTTAATATTATTTTTATCCCAACCCTATTGATTATTTTTTCGTCTATATATAATGTTGTATCTTTATAAGAGTAAACAACCAAAAGTGAGAATCAAAACACCTGGATATGCGTAAACTTTTACCCTTAATCTACATAAGCTTGTTTTTTATGCTTGCCGCCGGGCAAGTTATGGCTTCAGGCTATGTAATGAAACTGCATCCGGTTACCGCCAAACCCGGAGAAACCATTTTGGTTGAACTTGAGATCATTAATGAAGGATCATTTACAGGGTTCAACCTTGACATCCCACTTCCCCAGGGCTTTACATATGTGGCCGGTTCCTTTCAGCTAAACCCTGACAGGAGAAATGGCCATACTTCAGCCGCCTCTGTGCGGTCTGGCAATGTGCTCAG
>SKRM01000035.1 GCA_007118495.1 Bacteroidales bacterium | reverse complement strand
CCGGAGCAGTTGCCCGCTGAAATGTTGCTTGCTAACCTGGCTGCCTTGCGGCAGCGCTCATCAGGTCATGAAGTGGTTTACCAGGTTGAAAGTGAACTGGTAATCACATGGCCTGTTGCTGAAGAAAAGTTATATTATGTGCAGGATGCCACGGCTGGGGTGATTCTGAGGGATCCATACGGTCTGATCTCAAGAAACTATGGGTTGTACGACGGCCTTGAAAATGTGAGGGGCAGGCTGAACACCGACGATGGAGTGCTTTATTTTGACCTGGCAGATGATCCGGGTGCTGTTTCCTCAACCGGCAACGAAGTGGAGGTTTTGAGGTTAACTGCAGGTGAGCTGGTTGCAGATGCTGAGCAATATCAGGCACAATTGGTCAGATTGGATGATGTTTTTTTTGTGGATGCAGCTGCTGTGTTTGAGGCTGACAGTTATTATCGCATGAGCGATGGAAGCATTGAATTTAGCTTTCGGGCAGCCCATGCTTCAGCTCCTTATATAGGCGAAGATATTCCTGAAGCGGCAATGTCGTTGACGGGTATTGCCGGTGCAACAGCCTCCCATACTTTTGTTACCGCCAGATATGCTTCTGACATGCTGATGCCACTGGCTTATGCTGTTGTGTTTACTGTGGCTGACAATACGGAGAGTCTGAAGCATATTGATCTGGCCGGAGATATGACAGGGTGGGATCTGGTTGGTTTGATGGAAAACCCTGCCCATAACTGGTCAGTAACCCTGAATATTCCGCCCGGAGCCTATGCCTGGAACGCTTTGGCAAGTGATGGTCAAGGTCCTCCGTTTTGGTTGATGCCCGGAGAACATCTTCATGTTACCGTAACCGATGAGGGTGAAACCACAGGAGATCATAGTTTTGTTTACCTGGTGGTCAGTTCAGCCGGAGTGGATGTTTCAGTTGTAAAACTCTATCCAAATCCTGCAGGTACAAAACTGCACATTGAATCAGATGAGCCCATTTACCGCATACAGGTGGTAAACACCCTGGGTCAGCAGGTTTATACGGTCGATTCGGGAGGTGTTGAAAATTACTCCCTTGATGTGGGTGGTTTTGCCCCCGGATTGTATGTGGTCAGGGTGCTCACCGATTCAGGCCTGGCCATTGAAAAAATACAGGTTGAGCCCTGAGTACTTAATATGTGCATGAATGTTTGTCACGCCAAAAGACTGGCTCAATCTGAACATGCAACCTATGCAGTAAACTATTTGGTATAGTACGTAACCGTATTCAGTTCGTTCCAGGCACCGCGGGTGAAGTCAGGAATCTTCACCGGCATGCCCTGGTTTTTTACTGAAACTTTTGAAAGTTCGATAATTGAAGACCATTCAACCGCATCATACACGTCCTGGTCAAGGGGTAACCCGTGGTGAAGACAATAAATCAGGCGGTAGTCCATGATGAAATCCATGCCTCCGTGTCCTCCAACTTCGCGCGCTTTTTCTCCAACTTCGGTTACAATGGGGTGTTCGTATTCTTTGAGCAGGGCAGCCATCTCCTCTGCCGAAAGCCAGTTGTGACCGTTGGGTTCAAGGGCTATCCCCTGGCGGGGCCACTTTTGGGCAAAGCCTTTGGTGCCGCTGAGCATATGAATACGGCTGTAGGGGCGGGGGCTGGTCACATCATGCTGGATCTTGATGGTTTTTCCCTTGACGGTTTTTATGATGGTGGTATTCATATCTCCTTTTTTGTATTCTCTTTGGGCATAGTCTGAATCTTCACCGAACTTTTCTTTTGCGTAGGCTGTCAAACCAAACTGATTGCTTGAAACCGATACCAGGTATTCCATCCTGTCGCCTCTGTGTATATTGAGCGCATGTGCAATGGGGCCCAGTCCGTGCATGGGGTAAAGGCTGCCATCATATTTGGCATTGTGTTCAAGTCGCCACATATCCCAGTATCCGCCCTCCTCAGCAAATAGCAGTGACCGCAGGTCGTGGATATAAGCTCCTTCAGCATGGACGATCTCGCCAAACAAGCCTTGCTGGACCATGTTCAGTGTAGCCATTTCGAAAAAATCGTAGTTGCAGTTTTCAAGCATCATCATATGCCGGCGGGTTCTTTCTGCAGTGTTGACAAGTTGCCATGCTTCTTCAATGGTTAGTGCAGCCGGCAACTCAGTGGCTACATGCTTGCCGTGTTCCATGGCATATATGGCGATGGGAGCGTGGAGATCCCAGTGGGTGCATATGTATACCAGATCTATATCATCACGTTTGCTTATCTCTTTCCAGGCATCGGCAGCTGTATAGCCATCGGCGGGAGGCCTACCCATTCTTTCAAGGGTTTGCTGTGCGCGTTCCACACTTTCAGGAACCACATCGGCCACGGCGACAATTTTTGCTTCTTCAATATAACTTAGTCTGCGCACAGCGCCTTGTCCCCTCATCCCCAAACCAATAATGGCCACACGCACTGTATCGATGGGGTCAGCTCTTAACTCCAAAACATGGGTCTGGCCCTCAGGACGTGGTGGGGTGGGGAATACATCTACGGCGGTGAACAATCCATCGCGGGTGCTGCCCGACTGGCACGCAAAAAGACCCGCAGCAAGCAACAGCATCACACTGATGCGGAGTAGACCTGTAAATCTTTTCATGATCGTTTGGTTTTAATGGGTTGAGATCGGCTTTTGTAAATACCGGTGTGTTATTTGTTAACCGGGCTTAGGGATTCTTCAATGATATGTTTCATTGCTCCCTCATGCTTTTCCATGCTTTCAATGAGTTTTTTCTGCACTCTTGAGCGCACAATATTATGTTCGATATAGGCGGTTTTGTAGTAAACATCGCCATTCAGGTAATCAGCCAGAAAACGAATCCCCATGATATAAGTCATCAGAAAGGGGGCAAGGTAAAAGTATTCAGCCTCTTTGCTGCTCAATACAGACTTTACCTGCGCCATATATCCTTGGGTGAAAGCGGTGAATGCCTCCATGTTGAAGTCAACCTTTGAAAGATCCTGCTCGTCTTCTGTAGCCTTGTTGGCCGAAGTGCGCAGGGCGTCGCCGTAATCATAGTACAAGATACCAGGTCCCACAGTGTCAAGGTCAATAACTGCAACTGCCTTGTTATCTCTGAAGAGGATGTTGTTGATCTTGGTGTCGTTGTGTACCACCCTTAGGGGGATTTTCCCTTCATCAACCATGGTTTCAATGCGGCTTAATGTTGCCTGACGTTCTTTATAAAAACTAACCACATCCATCACCCCGCCTAGCCTGTCAGCGCGGTTGTTGTGAATGGCCTCATCCAGCTGGGCTATGCGAAAAGAAAGGCGGTGGAAGTCTTTGATGGCCTCTTTAAATGTGGAGGCATCAAGCTCAGTGCACGCCCTGGCAAACCAACCAAAGCCATGGCCGGCCTCTCTGGCCTGCCATTCTTTTTCAACCACCTCGATGCTTATTGAATCTTTTATACATGAGGTCATGCGCCACACACCACCCTCGGGGTCAGTATATAGTTTCTCTCCGCTGACAGTGGGAATGAGTTCAGCAATGACCAATGGTTGTTCTTTTGAAAAAATAGCCTCCTGAAGCCTGGTATGTGTGTCGGCTATTCCTTTGGGGTTATTGAACACCTTGGTATTGATCAGTTGAAGAATATAGCTGTTGGCATTGTCTTTCAGATCAAGCTTATAGGTGGTGTTGATATGTCCGTTGCCGAATAGAGTAACAGATGCAACAGGGGCACCGGGAAAAAACTGCTGTACGATACGTTCTAACATGGGTAGGAATATATTGTTAATAAAGCAATGCCCATGGCTTAGTTTTTGGTCCGGATCTTGTGTCCATAGATGGCATAATATAGTATAAAGGCATAACAGGGAAGCATGATCCAGTATCCTGCCTGATAGTTACTTACGCTTACAACTTCAGCCGCACCTTTGTGATAATCTACCAGAAAGCCAAACAATACGGGGATGACGGCACCTCCAACAATACCCATAACCAGCAGTGATGATCCTACTTTGGTAAAACGACCAAGATCAGCAATGGCCAGGGGCCATATGGCAGGCCACATCAGTGAATTAGAAAAACTGACAAGTAGTATTCCGTAAAATGCCAGTGAAATGGGAGCAAGCACCAGCATAAGGGTTGAACCGATTCCCAGCAGGGAGAAGATTATCAGTGCTTTGGTTTGTGAAAGTATTTTTGGAATGGTCAGTACCCCAAATAGGTAGCCTGCAATCAATCCGATTGTGACATACATTGCGTAACGTTCCAGGTTTGGCGCATCGCCAAATGTGGCTTTGGCAAAATCAATTACCGAAGCCATGGGCAGGGTTTCAATACCTACATATAAAAACAGGGCAAGCACACCCAGCAAAAGATGGGGAAATTGCATGATACTGGTTTTCCCTCTTGAATAGGATGATTCCTGGCTGGCCTCATCCTCAAGCAATTCTTCCCCCTTGGCTACCACCTCGGGCAGGGGAGCAAAATAGATTCCAATGCCCAATATCAGCAAGATACCGGTGACCAGATAAAAGGGCATGATCACATCATCGAGCCTGACGTTTTGCAGGTCAATGAACAATCCTAAAAATACCGGAGCCACAAACCAGGCCAGCTTATTCATAATGCCCATCATACTCATACGGGTTGCGGCGCTTTCGATGGGTCCGATAATGGTCACATAGGGGTTAACCGAAGCCTGCAGCAGGGTGTTGCCTATACCACCAATGAAAAGTGCCACAAGAAAAAGCGGAAAACTCTCTGATATGGCCGAAGGGGCAAATACAAACATTCCCAGGGCCATAATCACAAAGGCCATGACCATTGATTTTCTGTATCCTATTTTGGTGATTACCCACGCAGCCGGGCGACCAAAAATAACAAAGGCAGAAAAAATGGCGGTGGTAACAAGGTAGGCCTGGCCGGTATTCAGGTCAAATGCCGAACGCAGGGCCGGAGTTAAAAAGCCGCTGATTCCTATTCCGAATCCAATTACAAAAAAGATGATGCCGATGATAACCAACGGCAGAAAATAATTTTGCCTGGTGCTTTGTAGATTTTTTCCCATAAAATGCATTTATTGACAAGGCGTGGACACTTTTTTATTTACAAACATCAATGCCTGTAGATTTTTGATTGTAAATATCGGTTAAAATGTCTTTTGTACGACTTTATTTTTCGATGAGAATAAAATCAAGACCTGGCAATCGGGTTAAAAAACAAATTTGGTAGTACGCAGTTTAATACTTCGTATGCCGTTAAGTTACAAGGGTTATGGAGCTGAAATTCCCTTTTAATTTGGCTCAAATAATGTGTTTTGACTGGATCAGGTTTTTTCCATGCATGCTCAGCACTGGTATGGGCGAATTATTTACCATTTGCTGTGCATAGGGCCCCAGGAAAATATTGCGGGGTGCAAACTCTTGTTCTGTCATAATAGAGATCAGGTCAGCATCAATACTTACTGCGTATTCGATGGTTGAGGTGGTGATGTTTTCACATGCTTCTTCTTGTGTTACCAGCCGGAGCCCTGCTTCACCTACAAGTCGGTGAGCTTCATGTGCACTGGCATTTATCTTTTCTTTCACCGCATGGGTGCTTTCACTGTAAAGAGACAACACATATACTTCGGCGTCGAACTGCCTGGCAAGGTCAAGGGTAAAGGGGATTTTTTGGGTGGTTTCCAAGGTGTTGTCAATGGGAATAACAATTCTTTTCAGCGGTCGTTCCACATCAAAACCCTGGCGGACTGTTATCACCGGGGTTGTACAGGTTGAAACCACGCGGAAGCTATGTGTGCCAATCCAGAACTCTTCAAATCCTGAAAGCCCATGTGCGCCTACTACTACCAACCAGGCATCAGCATAACGGGCCTGATTGGCAATTTCTTCGTGTATCTTGCCTTCTTTTACAGTAAACTCAACCTGGCCATAGTATTCTCCCTTGTGCCTGGCAATAAGCTTTTCAAACTGTTCCAAAACCTTGTCAGGACCCTTGATCTCTTCAACCTTTCGTGGAACTTCGTAATCGAGGTGTTTTTGTACATTAACAAGCAGCAGGTCGCTGTTTGTCTTGTTTGCTAACTGTATGGCATAACGAAATGCCAGCACCGATGTCTTTGAGAAATCAATGCCTGTTACAATCCTTTTCATGGCTCTTTATTTGGGCATCGCCCGGCCCGGGGCGTTTGAACGGGCAATGGCAGGTTGTAGCAATTCAGAAAACATATATGGTATTTACCCAAATATAGTGAATTTTTTCCATAAATAAAACACCTCAGATTACTTGTGAAAGGGTGATATCTTGTCTGCAGGGCCAATAAAAAAAGAGTTACAGTCATTAGATCTGTAACTCTTTTTTCTGTGGGCGCTACTAGATTCGAACTAGTGACCCCCTGCTTGTAAGGCAGGTGCTCTGAACCAACTGAGCTAAGCGCCCTGCTTTGCTGCAATAGCGGATGCAAATGTACACCATTTTTTTTATTTCACAATGTTTTTTACGTCGATTTATAAAAATCCCAAAACGATTAGCTGAAACTGCCATGTAAAATGCTCCGGTATTGTTGAACAGATTTCATACTTGCTGTGTTTATGTTGTAAACAAGTGAAACGAATTTTAAAAAAATGAACCTACTTGAAAAAATTGTCACCTATCTTTTTGCCTTTATCTATCTGGTATTTGGGTTGAATTTCTTTTTTGACTTTTTACCCATGCCTGAGCTTGAAGGCAATGCGTTGGCATACTTTGTCGTACTTGGATCGACTGGGTATATGACAGCCATTAAAGTTCTTGAATTGGCTGTGAGCGGCATGTTGTTTTTCAATATCCGCAGGCCTCTGGCCTGGCTGTTGATCTTGCCCGTGAGTGTAAATATTTTGATGTATGATGTATTTATTGTGGGATTACCCACCATGGGAGTACTGATGGTTGCCATGAATGTGTTTATGATATACCGTCTGCGTGAAAAATACGCCTGTATCCTTGCGAAGTAATCTGTAAACTGATCTGTTGGTTTGCAAAAAGGGCCTGCCTGGTTCTGGTCAT
>SKRM01000061.1 GCA_007118495.1 Bacteroidales bacterium | reverse complement strand
TTCTTCATCATATGTCGATTTAATACTTGTAACTTCCTAACCGCGAGGCCTGAAAGGCCGAGCCAAACTGCAGCGCAAAGCGCTGCCAACACACGGAGCGCAGCGACGTGCCAACTGCGAGGCGCCCTGCGCCGAGCCTAACTGCGAAGCCCGCAGGGCTGAGCAAACACACCGAGCAAAGCGAGGTGCTAACAGCCCGAGGCTTTGGCCGAGGGCATAACCGTGAGGCCCAACGGGCCGAACTAACGCGAAGCCCGCAGGGCTGAGCCTGACTACTTAAGAATAGTTTACGGAAAACAACTCCCAAAGGTTACGAGATCTGGTTACCTGAACCGATTGAGAATACTTTTTACACTGCCCAGGTAACCTCCGCCAAACAGGTTCACATGCACCATCAGGGGGTATAGGTTGGCAATATCCATGCTGTTTTGCCAGGATTTATCCAGGGGCCAGGTTTCGTGATAGGCTTTATAGAATGTGGGGTTGAACCCACCAAACAACTGGCTCATGCCCAGATCCATGTAGCGGTGTCCGTAATAGACTGCGGGATCAAGGATAACGGCCTGACCTTCGTTTCCGGTCATGTAGTTTCCGCTCCACAGATCCCCGTGTAACAAACAGGGTGGTTCTTCGGGAAAGAAATCTCCAAGGTGATTGTACAGTCTGGCGAACATATTGGTAAGATCCGGTCCCGCTTTCCCTTCGTCCCGGGCCAGCTTGATCTGCGGATCGAGCCGTTGGCTGACGAAAAAGCCAATCCAGTTATCAAATTCCTGGTTGAACTGCCTAAGGCTTCCGATGTAGTTGTCGTGGTCTAGTCCGAACATTCCGGAGTCAGGCCTTCGTTGGTGCATCCTGGCCAGGCCGCTGCCAAAAGCCTCCCAGAAGTCGCTGCGCTGATTGCCGCCCTCGATATATTCCAAAACCAAAACACCGTAACCTGCCGCCTCATCATGGCCTATCACCTTTGGAACATACAGGGGCGACAACTCAGGATCTTCAGTGTCTGCGGCCAGGAGTTCAAGGCCTTTGGCCTCTGCTTCAAACATCCCCGGATAACGGGCCGCATGGTTATACTTCACAAAATATGATCCCACATTGGTATCCAGTCGGTGGGCATCATTGATACACCCCCCTCCTACCGAGGCTGTTCGTTTGATTGTGACCTGTTCACCCGAACAGGAATGAATGATCTGGCTGGCTGTTTGTGTGACTGAATCTATTATCATTTTTTTCACGCTCTATGTCCCTCACCGGGTTCGAAAGTTTCAAGTATTTTATATTCAGGGCCCTGTGGCCGCAAAATGCTTTGAAAGAGATAAAATGCACGAACATCTTGCTGGTCTGGTTTCATATGCTCATGTTCGGCCAGCAGCTCATTGAGGCGGTGGCGGTTTTCAAGGTGCTTGATCCGCCCAATGGTCAGATGGGGTACATACAATGCACGGTCGGGTTCATAGCCAAGGGGGCGAAGCTCTTCATTCACGCAATCATAAAGCCGGTGAAGCCCTTCTGCCTCCCTGATTCCCAGCCACAAGACACTGGGCATGCGTGTGTTGCCAAATATACTACATCCTGCCACCTGAAATGAAAAGGGTGGACAACAGGCTGCCGCCCGGTGCAATGCTTCTGTGATAGAAGCCTCTTTCTGCTGGGGGGTATCTCCGAAAAACTTTAATGTAAGATGCAGGTTATCAGGCGATACCCAATTTATCTTTTCATCCTGCAGTGCCTCCCTGAATGTATAGATAATGTCCCTGATTTGCTGGGCGGGTTTTACTTTGACGGCACAGAACAATCGCTTCATGCTTGTTTTTTTTTTGGCCAAATTAAGAAAAGATATTAATTTTGCAAATCAAAGCATGGGGAATTAGCTCAGTTGGCTAGAGCGTTTGGCTGGCAGCCAAGAGGTCACCGGTTCGAGCCCGGTATTCTCCACAAAACCCGAAGTTCAGGCTTCGGGTTTTTTTCTATACGACCCACCAAAACATCCCCCTACAAGGTATGATGCCAAAAGTATAGCTACGCTTTTTTACTTTAATCCCTGCGTGTACTGTTTTGCAAAACTAGCTTTGACTTTTGGCACAGACCGCCTCGGCCCCCACGCTTTGCCAAAGAAATACCTGGCCACAAAATTCTTCAACCCAACCGGAGGTTTATCAACCCACTTGCGTTTAGACATCCCACGCTTATAAAGCAACATCCCAAACCGCTCAAGCTTTGATGGAAACCCAAGCTGAACCGCCAAACGACGGTTATGAAGCAACTGGTGGTGAAGATCAATACCCACAGGACAAACTTCGGTGCACTTACCACACAGGCTGGAAGCATAACTCAGGTGCATAAACTCACGCAACTGGCCGGATAAATGCGGGCTGATTACAGCACCTATGGGGCCTGAATAAACGGTACCATATGCGTGACCTCCTATGTTTTTGTATACAGGGCAGGCATTCAGGCAGGCACCGCATCGGATACAGCCAAGTGCGCGCCTTTGTGGCACTGCAGACAGCAGGCGACTGCGGCCATTGTCAAGCAAGACCACGTACATATGCTTTGGCCCGTCTGCTTCACCTTCCTGTTTTGGTCCGTTGATCAGGGTGTTGAAGGCGGTCAGGTGTTGGCCGGTACCGTGGCTTGCAAGCAGAGGCCAGAAAAGATCCAGGTCGTCCATTTTTGATACGATCTTTTCAATACCCGCCACAACGATATGTACCGGCGGACATGATACAGACATGAGTCCGTTTCCCTCATTTTCGGTTAGGGCCACCGATCCGGAGTCTGAAACCAAAAAGTTGGCGCCGGTAATTCCAGCCTGGGCTTTCAGGAATTTTTCCCTGAGTTTTTTGCGGACAAATTGGGTGATTTCTACGGGTGTTGAATCAGCCGGAAGTCCGAATTTTTCATGAAAAATACCTGCCACGTCGCTGGCCGACAAATGCATGGCGGGGGTGACAATATGGTAGGGCTTATCTCCTGATAGTTGCACAATGTATTCGCCAAGATCGGTTTCAAGGCATTCTATCCCGTTTTTTTCAAGACAGTCGGCCAGACCAATTTCTTCGGTGATCATTGATTTTGACTTGACCACTTCTTTCACATAGTGCTGCTCACAAATGCGCAAGATGGCCCGTCGGGCTTCATCGGCATCTTCTGCCCAAATTACCTTACCCCCTCTTTTTGTAAATTGTTGTTCGAAGGTTTTAAGGTGGTCCTCAAGATGTTCCAATACCCGGTGTTTTTTAACCGCTGCCCTTTTCCGGGCAAGGTCAAGCTTGCTGTATTGTGTTTTTCCTTTTGCAAAAGCCTCTTCATACCTGGCCATGTTGAATGATATGGTGGCTCTGTGCTTGAGATCAAAAGCCTTTTTCTCGCTTTGCTCCAAAAACCTGGTATGGGCCGGGATGGCAGTTTGCTCGCTCATCATATGCGGATTTTTTTTACCCTGCCCTGGTGTCTGCCTCCTTCAAAAGTTGTTTCCAAATAGGCATCCACAATATCAAGGGCAGTATTTTCATCAACAAACCGGGCCGGAATCGCAAGTATATTGGCATCGTTATGTGCCCTGGCCAACCGGGCTATTTCTGGGGTCCAGCAAAGTGCAGCCCTTACTCCCTGGTATTTATTGGCTGTCATACTTACTCCGTTTCCGCTTCCACACATAATAATGCCGCAGCCTATTTTTCCTTCATCTACATCCCCGGCAAGGGGATGAATATAGTCAGGATAATCTGCGCTTTGTTCTGAATCTGTACCATAATCAGAAATTTCATAGCCTTTTTCTTTCAGGTGTTTTTTAATTTTTTCCTTCAGTGAAAAACCGGCATGATCACTGCCCATGGCGATATGTAGGTCGTTTTTACTCATTGTTGAAAACTAATTTTTACTGGTTTACATATTCAATATATCAAAGATAGTATATAAAATTCACGCTGAATTGATTAGTCGATCAAATACATATTATGTTAGACATGTATATTATAATTGATGATTTGATTATGAATTGTTTGTGTTTTATCAACATGGGTATGTGTGTTTTTGTGCGTTCATTGTTAATATTTTTTTATAAATTTTTCTTGCAAAATCCATTTCTGTTTTGCCTATATATTTTTTTGTTTTTTGCAAGAGCAAAAGGTGAAATGTTTTAAATACTTTCTAACAAATAATTGACAAAATGCTTATGATTTGATAGCTGTTCATAAGTGTATATTTATTGACTTTGGTACTTATTGACGGTTTGTTAATAATCAACCAACTTTTTACATTATCAGCATTTTAAAGAAAAAAATATTGTTCAAAATTTGTGGATATTTATTAATAACACAGATAGTCAAGTTTTTTGAAAAAATTTTACCAACAGTATAAACAGCCTGATGAATATGGTATTTTTATTTTTTAATTAAATAAATAATCATCTATCATCATATGGAAAACATATTGGTATTCTTTCAATGGTTTTTTTTCAGATTGTTATATATTGAAATTTGTTGTAAATTTGAGCGGAAATACTGAAAATCACATTACTTATTCATAAAACCGATTGATTGGTTTAATTATTTATTGGTTTTATCTATAAGACGAAGCAACTAAAAAAAATCAATACATATGGCAAAAGTAAAAATTCTCATCGTCGAAGATGAAAGCATTGTAGCAAAAGATATTCAAAACAGCCTGAAAAACCTTGGTTATCAGATTACTGCAGTTGTAAACTCAGGTGAAAAGGCTGTGCGTGAAGTTGAAGAAAACCGTCCCGACCTTATTTTGATGGACATCATGCTTAAAGGCGAAATGACAGGTATTGAAGCCGCAAAAGCTATCAAGGACAGGTTTGCTCTGCCTGTAATATTTTTAACTGCATATGCCGATGACAACACCTTGAACAAGGCAAAGATCACCGAGCCTTACGGTTATATTATTAAACCATTCAAGGAGAAGGAATTACAGACAACCATTGAAATGGCGCTGTATAAATACGAAAAAGACGAAGAGGTTAAAAAACAACGCGATCTTTACCATTCGCTTATTGAGAACAAAGAATCAAAAGACTCCATTTTTGTTCGTGCTGACTACCGTTTAAATAAAATCAACTTTGATGATATTTATTTTGTGGAAGCTCTGAAAGATTATGTGGTAATCAACACTTCAGACAACAGCTACACCACACATACCACCATGAAAGAAATGGTGCGTATTTTACCTGCAAAAGACTTTGTCCGTATCCATCGTTCATTTATTGTAAATCTGAACAAGATATTCTCCATCAAATATCCCGATCTGGTTATTGAAGGAAAAATGAAAGTTCTGCCTATTGGCGGGCTCTACAGGAAAGAGCTTTATAGCAGGCTCAACCTGATTTAACAGTGGTTATATTACAAGCAGTAAAAAGGCAGCTCACTACCCCGGGCTGCCTTTTTTAATTGCTGTTGTTTTAAGTTTGTTTACCCGGCTTTTCATTCAGCCAGTACAAAATCAAGCTCTTTTTTCAGAAAATCAGCACGCTTTATTTTTATGCGTACAGGATCACCCAACTTGTATGCTTTCTTTTTATTGTAACCGATAACCTGGAAATTATCTTCATCAAGCGAATAATAATCATCGGCCATATCCTTGAGCCTGACCATGCCTTCGCATTTATTATCCTTGATTTCAACAAATATTCCCCATTTTGAAACCCCCGAAATAAGGCCATCAAATTCTTCGCCTATTCTGTCGGCCATGAATTCAACCTGTTTGTATTTTACCGAATCTCTTTCGGCTTGCTGTGCCTTTTTTTCCATATCGGTTGCATGGCGGCAAAGGTCTTCAAGGGGTTCTTGTTTAGCTGATGGTTTGCCATGCTCATAGTCGAAGAGCAGGCGATGTACCATCATATCGGGATACCTCCTGATGGGTGAAGTAAAGTGGCTGTAATGATCAAAGGCCAGTCCGTAATGCCCGATATTTTCCGTAGAATATTCGGCTTTGGCCATCGACCTGATAGCCAGTGTTTCAATGAGGTTTTCTTCTCCTTTTCCATGTGAATCAGACAAGAGTTTATTAAATGATTTTGAAATATTGACCCTTGTATCAGTTTTGATTTTGTATCCTAATTTGGCCACAAAAGTTGCCAGGGTATGGAGTTTTTCCGGGTTCGGGATATCGTGTATGCGGTAGACGAAAGTTTTCGGTTTTTCTTTGCTTTTGATTTTGCCAATCTTTTCGGCCACAGCCTTATTGGCAAGCAGCATAAATTCTTCAATGAGCTTATGGGCTTCTTTTTGTTGTTTAAAATAGACGTCAATGGGTTTCCCTTTTTCATCCAGTTTAAATTTAACCTCTTGACGGTCAAAGTCAATGGCTCCGTTTGTCATTCTCTTTTTACGGATGGTTATGGCCAGAGAGTTTAGTATCTTGATCTGATCGTTATGTGGGCCCTCTCCTTTTTCGATGATGTCTTGCACTTCTTCGTACGTAAACCGGTGGTTACTATTGATGATGGTTTTACCAATCCAGGTTTTAATTATACGCCCCCTGGCGTTCATATGAAATACCACTGAGAAGGTGAGTTTGTCTTCATTGGGCCTGAGAGAACAAACCATATTGGATAGTTTTTCAGGAAGCATGGGTATGGTCCTGTCAACCAGATAAATGGAGGTTGCCCTGTTTTGGGCCTCTTCTTCAAGAATGGTGTCAGGTTTTACATAATGGGTTACGTCGGCTATATGGATGCCTATTTCCCAAAGATCGTCTTCAAGCTGTTTGATAGACAAGGCATCATCAAAATCTTTGGCGTCGTGGGGGTCAATGGTAAATGTGTCTGTTTTTCTGAAATCGCGGCGGCTGGCAATTTCCTTGTCGGAGATTTCAACGGGTACTTTTTCAGCCTCCAGCTCTACAGACGGATCAAAACGCGCTGGCAGGTTATATTCGGCTAAAATGGCGTGCATTTCAACTTCATTGTCACCAGGTGTGCCCAATACTTCAATGACTTGTCCGTGGGGATTTTTTGAAGGGGGCGCCCATTGGGTAATTTCAGCAAT
>SKRM01000011.1 GCA_007118495.1 Bacteroidales bacterium | reverse complement strand
ATAAAACGGTAAGAGTTGTGAATTAAGGAACCGCCGTATACGAGAACCGTACGTACGGTGGTGTGAGAGGACGGAAAACAGAATAGGAGGAAAACTATTTTGTTTTCCTCCTACTCGATTGTAGCGGGGACGAGAGTTGAACTCGTGACCTTCGGGTTATGAATCCGACGCTCTAACCACCTGAGCTACCCCGCCGGATAAGGTGGTGCAAAATTAACAAACAATTTTAAAAAACAAGGTGTTTTCTTAATTTTTTGGCTTCTGCTTTTGCTGCCTCTTGTGGGATAGCTGCGTTAGCAAGAGGCCTGATATGACAATAACCATACCCGCAATGTGGCCCGGTTCAATAATGTCACCAAGAAAGAAAAAGGCAGTAATGGCAGTAACCACCGGGATAAGATTCGAGAAAATGGCTGTGCGGGCTATACCAATGGCCCTCACAGATGTTGTGTAAAACATGAATGCCAGGGTTGACCCAAATACCGCAAGGGCGATGATGGATAAAACCGCTGCAATTGAAGGGGTAGTTCGGATAAATTCACCCAGACTGGTAAACAGAAAAACCGGCAAGAAAAACAATGCCCCCAAAACGTTCTGAACCAGAATGATGGTAAAAGAGGAATACTTTGCTGCAAGCTTTTTCAGGAAAATGATGTTTATCAGGGCTGAAATTACAGCAAAGGACAACCAGAAAATACCAACAGCCGATGCCGTCAATCTGAATTCACCATCCATGACCATAACCAGAACACCGGTAAATGAAAGGATGAAGCCCAGCATATTTACAGGGGTAACCCTTTCTTTGAATGCGATATAGGCGAGCATGGGTGAAAATACCGGGATGGTAGCAATGGTCACTGCAGCAATGGTGGGTGAAACATGGTATACCCCAAAATTTTCACCAATGAAATAGCAGAAGGGAGAAAAAAATGAAAGCAGTATAAAAGCCTTGTAGTCGCTTTTGTCAATATGAAGTCTTTTTTTTCTGAATTTTTGTATGATGATCAACAGCAATGATGAGATAAGTAGCCTGATTAGCATCACTGTTATTGGGCCGTATGATGTAAAGGCAATTTTTGTCCATACATACGAAACACCCCAGAATATGACAGCCAGGATAGCGAGGGTATATATGTATGCCTTGCTTTGCTTCAATAGAAAAGGATCTTTGAGTGGCAAAATTAATCAATCTAACCGTAGAATAAAAAAAGAAGGTGTCGCAATGTTTTTTTTGTATATTGCAATAGGTGGAGCATAAAAGAACTGGACATGAGCGTTCTGGAAAAATTTAGCCTGGAGTATGATTTTAGAACCAGTCCAAGACTTTTGTATACTGCCATTTCTACTCCTGAGGGACTATCACGCTGGTTTGCCGATGTGGTGATTGTTGAGGATGATGTTTTTGTATTCAGGTGGGAAGGTTCAGAACAAAGAGCAAGACTGGTTGAATGTAAAGAAAACGAATACGTTAAATTTTTATGGCTTGATGACTTTCACCATGATCACTGCCTTGAAATGAAAATCGACGTCGAGCCGGTTTCCTCTTTAGTGGCATTGATTATAACCGATTTCGCCGAGCCGGTTGATATTGATTTTAGCCAGCGTATTTGGGAGTCACAGGTCAGGAAATTACAGCGGCTATTTAATCCTTAGCCAGGCTGCCACTTTTTTGCCGGGAGGTGGAAGATAAAACCAGTGCTTGATTTTGTTTGTAGCGGCATCAGGGGTACTCTTGTGTACAAACTCATTTTTCCTTCTGACATAATTATAATCTCCGCCCCATTTTTCATGGTTTTTTTGTATCTGTCTCAGGGCGTCAACGATTAATTTTACCTCTCTGCTGGTCATGGTAGGATGGAGAGATAACCTGATCCAACCCGGTTTTTCTGAAAGATCTCCGGTGTTGATCTTTTCTGTGATTTCATGTGATTTATCGTAATCAACATTCAGCAGAAAATGCCCATAAGTACCAGCACATGCACATCCCCCCCTGGCCTGAACGCCAAACCTGTCGCTTAAAAGTCTGACCACAAGGTTGTAATGGATATTGTCAAAATAAAATGAAACAACGGGCAACCGCTCTTCTACATTGTCTGCCAAAATATGCGTATCAGGAATTGACCGGATTCCGTGAAACAGAATTTCCAGCAGTTCTTCTTCACGGTTTCTGATATTTTCAGTACCCATCTGGTTTTTCAAATCAATACAGAGGGCCGTTCTGATGGCCTGGATAAAGCCTGGGGTTCCCCCATCTTCCCGGGCTTCTATATCATCGGTGTATTTATATTCACCCCATGCATTTGTCCACTCAACCGTTCCGCCACCAGGGTTATCAGGTACCCTGGAGTTATAGAATGCTGAATCAAAAATCAGTACACCTGACGAACCCGGGCCTCCCAGGAACTTATGTGGAGAGAACATAATGGCATCCAGTTTCTCCTTCGGGTCACCCGGATGCATATTGATATCGGTATAGGGCGCTGAGGCAGCATAATCAGCCACGCAAACACCCCCATATTCGTGCATCAACCTGGCCATTTCGTGTATGGGTGTCTCGATGCCGGTTACATTACTGCAAGCGGTGAACGATCCGATTTTAAGCTTCCTGTTCTTATATTTTTCAAGCTGCCTTCGAAGTTCATGAAGATCAATGAGTAAGTCAGGTCCTGGTTGCAGCTGTACAATATCTGCAATGGTTTCAAACCATGAAGTGTGGTTGCTGTGGTGCTCCATATGCGACAGGAAAACCACAGGCTTTTCAGTTTCTTCCAGATTTATCTTGCCTGAGAGTTCACCGACAATCCTGAGGCCAAGCATGCGCTGAAACTTGTTGATTACTGTGGTCATACCACTGCCTGCCGTAATGATTACATCATTTGGCCCCGCATTGACATGTTCTTTGATGAGTTTCTGAGCCAGGTGGTAGGCATTGGTCATCATGGTCCCGGTTTCGCTGGCTTCAGTATGGGTGTTGGCTACAAAAGGACCGAATTTTTCTGTAACCGCCCTCTCAATAGGCCCATACATGCGTCCACTGGCAATCCAGTCAGCATAGATAATTTTCTGGCGCCCATAAGGACTCATGTAGCTATGGTCAATACCGATAATGTGTTTCCGAAATTGTCCAAAGTATTTCTCCAGGTTTGGCATATTGAAAAATTTCTGCAAAGTTGCAAAAAAAATACGTAAATGTCACAAATGCAGTTTGGAATGGAGTACAAGTGCTGGTTTCTGGCTCCGATTGCTACCTGGACAGATCATTGAGTTGTCTTGATCGGGAGTTGGCAGTGCCTTGGTTTTGTGTTTTTCATTACCTTTGATAGAAGAGGTATGCGATGAACCATTTTCTATCGTTTATTGTTTAAATGCTTGAAATGCTTGTTTAATTTGGAATAGTTTTTGTGCTGAGTTCTCAGTGTGTCATCGGCATCCAAACCACAAGGGGGAGATCTGTTTTATCAAATTTATACGTAATGAATAAAAAGCATTATATGCATCTCATCGGTCGTATTGTATTGATATGCCTGATTGCCACCATGTTTCATGCTGAGGGCATGGCACAGTACTTTGGCCGGAATAAACCCAGCTACCGGACTTTTGATTTCAAGGTGTACCAAACGCCGAATTTTGATATTTATCATTATTTTGAAGATGATTCTATCCCGACGTTTCTGGCCAAAACATTTGAGAAGTGGTATGTTTTGCATCAGAAATTATTTCTGGATACCTTCGAGGTCCAGAATCCCCTGATCATTTATGCAAATCACCCTGACTTTCAGCAAACCACCGCCATTAGTGGTATGATCGGTATCGGTACCATGGGGGTTACGGAATCTCTGAAAAACCGGGTAGTGATGCCCATACTTGAAACCAACCGCCAGACTGATCATGTAATCGGGCACGAACTTGTCCACGTATTCCATTACAGGGCTATGTTTCAGGATGACTCACTGGGTCTTAATTCTATGAGGAATTTACCCCTATGGCTGGTTGAAGGCATGGCTGAATACTTTTCATTGGGTAGCGTTGATCCACATACAGCCATGATCATGCGTGATGCCATCCATGAAGATGACTTTCCCACCCTGCAAGACATGACCCGAAGTTATCAATACAATCCCTATAGATACGGCCATGCTTTTGTTTCATTTTTTGGCAGAACCTGGGGCGATTCGCTGATCGTTCCGCTTTTTAAAGAGACGGCCAAATTTGGTTATGAGCGAGCGCTGGAGAGGGTAGTTGGCTTATCTGCCAGTACGGTATCCAGTCTTTGGAAGACTTCATATCAAACACATTTTGAGCCCCTCATGCAGGACACAACCAGAATGGTTCCCATTGGCCAACCGGTTATAACTCCTGACAATGGGGGAGAAATCAATATCAGCCCGTCCATCAGTCCCGATGGTAAACTTGTGGCTTTCTTTTCTGAACGTGATCTCATAACAATTGATCTTTTCCTGGCTGACGCACAAACAGGAAGCATCAAACGAAAACTCAGCGGTTCTACCAGAACAGGTGATATTGATGGCTATAATTTTCTCGAATCAATGGGTGCGTGGTCGCCCGATGGAAGTCAGTTTGTTCATGTCGGGGTAAAACAAGGGGTGAGCCAATTTATCATCGTAGATGTTAACCGTCCGCGTCGAACAATTGAAATCAAGGTGCCTGGAGTTCCCTTTGTCAATAACCCTACCTGGTCGCCCGATGGAAAGTCTTTGGTTTTTAACGGGCTGGTAGATGGAAGACCCAACTTGTATAAACTCAATCTGGAGACCAGAGAGCTTACCTGGCTGACCAATGACAGGTATTCATATATTCATGCTTCATACTCACCAGACGGACGTTATCTGGTGTTTGCCACAGACAGGCCCCAGACCAGTCAGGCCCGCGACGGAACAAATATGCTCAAAAATCTTGGGTTGATGGATTTGCAAGATCCACAGCGCGGTGTAGCTGTTTTTGATGTCTTTCCCGGGGCCGACAACGTGAATCCTGTTTTTGCCCATGACCAACAAGGCATTTATTTCCTCTCAAACAGAGATGGTTACCGCAATTTGTATTATATGGACATGGAAGAGGGTGAAGTATTTCAGATGACAGATTATTTCACAGGTATAAGTGGTATTACACATATGAACCCCTCTATGAGCGTGGCCACCCAAACAGGAGAAATAATTTACAGTCACTATAAAGCGGGTGCATACTCTATTTACCGTGCCGGTTATGATGAGTTTGAGAAGGTACAGGTTGATCCGATGGATGTGGACTTGACGGTGGCCACCCTACCACCGCTTGAACGTCCGGTGCCATCAATCGTTGATAATTTCCTGAAAGAAACAAGGCCATCAGAAGTTTTCCCGGTTGATTCCTTTGCTGAAAAACCATTTAATCCAAGATTCGGTCTGTCTTTCATTGGCAGTTCGGGTGTTGGTATGGCTACCAGTAGATTTGGTACAGGTGTTTCAGGGGGTGTGAGCATGCTCTTCAGTGATATTATAGGTGACAACCAATTGTTCGCAGCAGTCTCGGTAAATGGTGAAATTTATGATTTCGGCGGCATGGTGGGTTATCTGAACCAAAAAGGAAGAATCAACTGGGGTGGGACAGTTTCACATATTCCCTACGCGTTTGCATCGCTTCGATTTATCCCCGATACACTTGGAACCGAGCAAGGACCAGTTTTGGTCGATAACTTCCAATTGCTCATGCAGCGAACCTTTGAAGACCAGATCACCGCCTTTGCATATTTTCCCATTTCAACAACCAGGCGTATTGAAGCAGGAGGTAGCCTGGCCTGGTATTATTTCAGGCTTGATGCCATTAACAATTACTACTATCAGGGCTTTTTAGTGGGAGAGAGCCGTGAGCGGCTGGATGCTCCCAGCGGATTCTCACTGCAACGAATTAGCCTGGCCTATGTGGGTGATAACTCCTATTTTGGGATGGCCTCACCAATGGCGGGTTATCGTTACCGTGTAAGTGCTGAACGAATGTTTGGACGCCTGGATTTATATAATATGATTTTTGATTACCGTCATTACTTTCAGCTCAGGCCACTGACCATTGCTGTCAGAGGGATCCACTATGGACGATATGGCAAGGACGCACAGAACAACCTGTTCTACCCCTTGTACCTGGGTTACCCCGGATTTGTCAGAGGCTATGATTACAGTACCCTTGGGCAGATCCAGTCAACCTTTGACGATGCGTTTGTTTTTGATCAACTACTGGGAACCAGGGTACTTCTTGGTGGCCTTGAAGTAAGGCTGCCTTTCAGTGGTCCAAAAAGACTGGCTTTGATCGGTAGTGGTTTCTTTTTCACTGAGTTGGCATGGTTTCTTGATGTGGGGGTGGCCTGGGACGATAACTCAAGCATCACCCTTGACCGCAGCCTGGCGAATACGCCAGGAAAACGATTCCCTATTTTCAGTACGGGTCCATCTTTACGTGTGAACGTTTTTGGCGCTCTGATACTGGAGCCCTATTTTGCCCTCCCGTTTCATAACCGTGGTATTCAGGGCGGTGTATGGGGGCTGAACTTCTTGCCAGGCTGGTAAGCGTTAATAAATAAAAGGCATAAAAAAGCCGGCTTTTTTAGCCGGCTTTTTTTTAATCCTGACCTTTTACCTTTTCCATGGCTTCGGCAAGCGAGGTTTCCTTAGTGTAAAACCTGCCCCATTTGCTTTCAGGATCTGGCCTGGTGGCCAGTGAAACAATGATCAGGGCCAGTATAGAAGCTGTCGCAGCAGGTAGTATTATATATTGCTCGTTTAAAAGCTGGGTGCCATAAAGGCTTGACATGATTGAATTGGCAATGGTGATGAAAAGTGTTACGCCCATTCCGGTGGCAATGGATGCAACTCCACCTGAAACCGTCACCCTTTTCCACAGAAACGCAGCAAGAAGGGCTGGGGTGAGGCCGGCACCCACCATGGTGTAAGCTGTTAGTGCCATGGCCAGGATAGTCTGGAACTGTGTTAAAATGAGGTAGGCCAGCAAACCGAGTAAAACGACCATGACCCGTTGGAAAACAATGATCTTTTTTGAGTCGGCTGCCTTATTGATAAACCGTTGGTAAACATCTCTGGTCAGGTTGGTTGAGGGAGTTAGCAAAAAGCTGTTACCAGTAGATGTAATGATGGCAACAGAGGCTGCAATCAGGAGCAATCCTCCCCAGATTGGCAGGCCAACTTCGGTACTGTACCTGGCTGTATGGAGGATAATTCTTTCGGCATTTTCACTGGCGAGGAACATTTCGTTGGCCCTGTCAAGAAGGTTGAAGTGGCTGAATGCGAAAATGGCCAGTGATGCCAGCGCGGTTTCTACAACAATGGTTCCGGACACCCACCATAGTACTGCCTTTTTGGCTGATTTCTCGTTTTTTGCAGAGAAAAATTTTTGGTACATATTTGATTCGCCAAGAAGCAGGAAAAAGGTAGGCAGGAATATTCCCATGGCCCAGAAAAAATTCTTGTCGCCAAAAATCTTGAAATGAGAAGGGTCAAGGGTGGCAGTAAGATGCTCCGCTCCGCCGATATGGAAAAATACTATGGGTGCTGCAATCAGCATGGCAACGGTGATGACCGCTCCGTTGATGATATCAACAGAAACAATTGACATCATCCCCGCAAAGGCAGTGAATGTAATGATAAAAGCTGCGGTAAGCAATACACCTTGCCATTCTGGAATGCCCGCCACAAGGTCAAGGACAAATCCTCCGGCCCTGAACTGATAACCCACGATAGTTGTATAGGCGATAACAATGACAATTGTTCCAAGTATTCTTGCCCACTTGTTGTAACGTAGTTCAAGGATATCCGGCACTGTAAATTCGGCAATGCGACGCACTCTGGCAGCCAGGAAAAACACTATAATGATTCCGATCCATGCACCTGCGGCCATCCAAAGCTCTGAAAACCCCACATTGGCTGCAAGCCCTGCTCCTGCGAGCAAACTGCCCGAGCCCATCCAGGTGCACAGCAGTGTGCCCACCAGTCTGGCCGTTGACACAGACCGTCCGGCAACCATGAAGTCTTCCTGACTTTTAACCATGAAACTCTTATAGATGGAGATTCCCATCAATATCATCAGATACCCGATAACAACCCAGAAGAATATCATATGCTTTCGATTTAAAGGTTTAGCTTGAATGCAACGCGAGCAAAGGTAAAAAAAAACTTTTTCTACCTGCAATTAAAAACGAATGCGTAGCTGCAGCTTGATTTCATTGCGCTGATTGCCTTCAACAAGATCTGATCCTGTGCCGGTATGGTCTCGGTTGGTGTAGGCAGTTCTGGCAAAACGGGCATAAAGATCAAGCTTTTTGTGGATATTATAGCGTGTTAGCAGGTAAAACCTGATTCCCCTGTCGCTATAAAATGGGAAACTAAATGCGTAAAGCACGTCATGCTCATGGGCGTAAATTCTGCTGTCATGGCCGTCGGTATTAAACATGGCATACCTGAAGGTTATTGCTGCCGGAGAACCCGATGGTCTGTAAAGCAAGTCCTGATAAACAAGAAATCCATGGGTAATTAGCTGACCATTGGCATGGCGAACATATTCAATGCGGTTGTTTAGTCTGAAAGCAGGAGATAATTCTCTGCCAGCGTGTACCCTTATCTGCATTCTTTGAACATCATCCAGGAAAACTACACCATTTGAATCTTTCGAATTCAAGGGCTTTGACTTGATTCTGAAACGCAGATATATATTTGTTTCTCTGTTTGGTTTATAATCTGTATGTAACAGGTAGTCACTGCCCGTTGAAGGAGAAGACGCACGATATCTTAACCAGGGAAACTGAAAATGATCGGCGTAGGCTGAAATAATTAAGCTTGGCGACAACCTGGCTTCTAATCCCATATAAATGCCTTTTTCATTTGCACCTCCGGCATTTTCACCAAATGCTGATGTTGAGACAGCTTTGTATTTGTGATGGTAATGCCTGTGCACCAAGGCCATGGATAAACGAGGGTGAAGCCCGATCAATATCCCATTGATAAATGAAAAATGTAATTCGGCACCACTGGCTACTTCGCCAAAAACGGCCATATTTCGCACAGACCAATCGTAATGCATCCCCATATTCAGACAAAAGTTGTCACTTATTGTGAAGCGATTATAGGGCTGTATTGATTTGCTTATCCGGGCATCCCATGAGGTGTTGACTGCAGTAATACCAATTCTGGCGGCTCCAATATGTCCGGAAAGTTTGGCGCCAAGACTTGTTTCCCTGACGGCATTTTTTCCTTCAAGTTCACCGGGAGTGCGATGAAGACCTGTTTGAGGAAACCCGCCAATGACCAACTGGCCATTATCTGAAGTCAAAATACTTGCATCTCTTTTTTTTGGAGAGTAGAAAACGGAAACCTCAACAGGGCCGGCTAACCAGGTCATCCCAACGCCCCTGAAAAAATTATTTTCATCAACTGATGTATATTGCCTGATGCCGCTTCCATTCTTTTTCACCCCCAAAGTATTACTGCTTTTCCCAAAGCCCATGCCTGACCACAGTGTTAGTCCCTGGCCCCATTGAACCAGAAAATCACCCAATGCCAGGGCCTTTAGCTTTCCAATGTCACGGATAAAAACATGGGCCGAATAAAAATCAAACCCCACAGCCTGGCTCCCTCTGAACAATTCTTCTCCAGGGTCTTTTTCAGCAGTAATCCCAATGCTGATATGACGGTACCAGGTATAGCGATAGCGTGCGTAGAGGCGGTAAGGGCTTCCGGGATATGTGGGCTCATTACCATTGTTCTTCATGAAACCTCTTTGGGTTTCAAGCAGTTGCTGAAAACGGACAAATAAGACTTGCTCTCCTTCACTGGTCAGGGTTCCTGGGCTAAATACCGGCCTTGCTTCATCTCTGCCCACATGGGCAAATGGCATGAGTGATTCAATCAGTTCCGGATAAAAACCCTCAATGCTTTGTAATTCAAGCATGCTCAACAGGAAACCGTTTGTGTAGATATGCTCATGTAATCTGGTTATCAATAATTCATTAAGCATGGGCAGGGCCCTGAGTTCTTCAGGGGTGGCTGTGTTCAGGTTCAGGGGTTGCCTGGTAAGCCATTCCAGTTCATCAAATATGGAAATATTCTGATCTTCTGTGCCTTCAGGTAAAAGATTTTCAAAGATAGTCAGGAAGGGAAAGTATAATTGATTCGTGGTCGAGTCAGCTTGTGCGGGTGGTGGCAGGCAGGCCATGGCTTTATGCAAAAAAAGTATGAGCCATCCCCATGTCAACAACCCGGATACATGCTTTTTGCTCAGGCAGGTCATCATTTGATTTCATATTGTATACTCAGCGAAGGCGAATGTCCCAATATAGCATGCAAAGAGGTTGAAAGATCAATCTTGATCTGGTTTCTGCGTATCCCAAAGCCAAAGCTGTTCACCATTGGGTTGGTGGCCAGGCCTGTTCTGATATAAACTTGATCAACGGGTTGGTATTCAAGCCCGGCTTTTAATCGGGGTCTATACCTGAGATCTTTGAAAAATTCTGCTGACAAACAAAGCTGCTCTGATACCAGCCAGGATATTCCGGTTCTAAACCTTGAAGGCAGCGTTTCAGCAAGAAATAGTTCGTCACCAGGCATCAGTCTGGCATTTGCCGGGTTAAATACATGGGCACCCAGATATAGCCCTGTGCTTACCACAGCAATAAGTCCTGCTTCGCCTGTCATCCGGCCCCTGCTCCCCATATCTTTGCCGATTGAATAGTGGAGGTAGGTCAGCTGAACTCCGGCCGAAATATTGGTTCCTAGTTGCATGGCATAAGCAATGCCAGCTTTTCGCTCATAAAAATTTGGATGTCCTGACTGGGAAGTGATAAAACCCATGACACCGGTTCTGAAAGGAATTGCTGCGACGGCCGCGGATGTCCTGACACCCGGTAACAGAAAGTGGCTTTTTGTGTATATCCCTGCTGCAGGCCTGCTGATCCTGGCCAGCCCAGCCTGGTTATGAAATGGAGCCCACAGGTCATACATGGCCACAAAGGCGTTTGACATTGCTGCAGGGCGACACCCTGCCATGGCCAATAGCTGAAGGGGCTGGCAAATTAACTGGAGCAGTAAAATATAAAAAAAGATTCCGCCTCTTTGCATGACATTTCTGAATCGAAAGCCAATTTAGCAAAGAATGGGAACCTGAACCACAATTCAGCGAGTGGTGCTGGTTAATGGTTAAATAATCGCCTTAAACGACACGAAACTTGAAACTTGCTTTTTTAAGGTCTTCATTTGCCTTTACCACCTTTGTCTTCAGGTCGGCCTTGAATGCAAGGAGTCTGTTTCTGATACCTTCGTCAGACTGTGCCAGAATTTGGGCTGCAAGAATTCCGGCGTTTCTGGCTCCATCCAGTGCCACGGTGGCTACAGGAATACCTGAAGGCATCTGAAGGATAGATAAAATGCTGTCCCAACCGTCAATGGATAATGAAGAGCGCACCGGCACACCAATCACTGGTAAAATGGTTCCTGCAGCCACCACTCCAGGCAGATGGGCCGCACCGCCTGCACCTGCAATAATCACCCGGACACCTCTTGTATGTGCCTTTTCTGAAAAATCCATAACTTTTTCAGGGGTCCGATGGGCTGACAATGCATTGATCTCAAAAGGAATCTCCATTTCGTCAAAGAATTTTGCGGCCTGTTCCATTACTGGCATATCAGAAGTGCTGCCCATGATGATACTCACTAAAGGTTGCATAATTTATCTGGCTTTAAAGTTGGTAAATACAAAAAACCCTATTGTAGGGTTTTTTATTTGGGCAGTAAATTTACAACAAATATTTTTACCTTTAAGCCGTCCGATTATCGGCTCTATCCCCCAATGCTATTGAACTAAATCCATTAATGGTGAATCGTATTAAATCGCCTATTTAAAAAAGTAGTTATGAACAAACGAACCTCTCCTTTCATTTTTATTTTACTGCTGGCTGGTATGATCTGGTCTGGTGCAGTGATGGCTGATGAATCCAGACCAGGTGTACAATGGTCAGATGTTGCCGGCTGGAAATTTATACAACCTCAATCAGTGACCATTTCAGAAAATGGACAATGGATGGCTTACTGGTATAGTCCCAATAAGGGGAACGCAGAGCTTATTCTTCAACATACCTCACAGGATATCAAAAAAAACTGGCCCATTGGTGAAACAGGAGGAAATCCCGGTGCTGCCATTGCTTTTAGTTCTGATGATACATACCTGGCCTTTACTGTTTTTCCAACAGAAGAAGCCAGGAAAAGGGCCTCTAGAGATAACCAGCCAAGGAACAAAGTCAGGCTTATAAACCTTGATGGATTTGAGGAAAAGGATTTTGAGAATATGCGGTCATTTTCCTTTGGCGGTGAACAGCATCCCGGCTGGCTGGCCATTCATCTGTCGACACCTGTGCGTGGCAGTGGGAGTAATGCGGGTTCTGGTACAGACCTGCTTCTCTATAAACTGAATGAGGGCACAGTGATGAACTTTGGCAATGTCAGTTCATTTGCATTCAATAAGACCGGCCAATGGCTTGCCTATACGGTTGATGCTTACGCTAAGGCCGGAAATGGTGTGTTTTTAAGGAATATGGGCACAGGTGAGATCAGTGTGCCTGAAAGTGATAAAGCCAAATACAAGTCACTGCGCTGGACAGAAAAGGGTGAAGGCTTTACCGTTTTGAAAGAGGTTAGCGATGATAACTGGAAGGATGACCTGCATCATGTAGTTGCATTCAGGCCAACCCGCAGTGGGTTTGAAAAGATCATAATTGACCCGGCCAATACAAATGGCTTTCCTGATGGTATGACGGTTAGTCCCAACAGGGCTGCTGTGTGGTCAGACAACCTGGCCAGCATATACTTTGGGATACATTTTGTTGAAAAGAAAGAAGATGCTGCAGACAATGATACAACAGCAACCGACCAAAGGAGGACACCCGCCAACCGGAATAACGATGATGAAGAAAAACCTGATATAGTGTTGTGGCATTGGCAGGATAGCAGGCTGCAGTCAGTGCAGCAGACCCGCGAGCGGATGGACAGGGACTTCAACTACCTCTCAGTTTACCATGTGCAACCGGGACGCTTTGTGCAACTTGCTGATGATCAGATAAAGAACGTAAGCACTAACAGGCGGGGAGCTTATGCCATCGGGTTTGACAATATGGCCTATGAACTTTTGGGAAGTTTAAGTGGCCGGAACTACAGGGATATATACAAAATCAATGTAGAGACAGGCGAACGCAAGATGATCCTTGAGAAACTCATGGCTGTCGGAGGCACCCCCGTTTCGCCCGACGGCACATACATGTTGTATTACGACCAGGGACATTACTATACCTACCATCTGGCTGATGACCGTATCATCAACATTACTGAGAACCTGCCCACTTCATTTGTTAACGAACTAAGCGATATCAATTTGGAATTTCCGCCAACGCCCGCCTGGGGTTGGACAAGTGATTCACGTGAAGTTGTATTGCGCGATAATCATGATGTATGGCGGGTTCAGGCCAACGGGAGGGGAGGAGAGAACCTGACGCTCAACGGCCGGACAGATGATATGGTTTACCAAATGCGTTTCAGACTGGATGAGGACGAAGATGGTATTGATCTCAGGCAGCCTTTATACATGCGGGTGATGGATAATGCCACGAAGCAAACCGGCATAGCACGTATTGACAGGGGAAGACCGGGAGCAAGGATGCTGATACTGGAAGAAGCCATGATCAGTGGACTCACAAAAGCTGATAAAGCCGGGTTGTTTTTTTATGCACGGCAGACTCCGCAGATCGCCCCCAACTATTATGTGACCAGTTCAGCAGACCTTCGGGGAGCACGCAGGCTCACAGAAGTATATCCCGAACAGGAAAATTTTGCATGGTCTCCAGGTGAGAAACTCATCAGCTTTGTCAGCGACAAGGGCGATACATTGCAGGCCGCTATCTACCTCCCGGCAAACTATGAAGAGGGAAAAAGCTATCCTACTGTTGTCTATATTTACGAAAGACTTACCCAAAATCTTTTCTCATATGCACGCCCGGCCTTTCCAGGAGGGGGATTTAACAGGAGCATTTATACCAGCAACGGCTATGTGGTACTGATGCCTGACATCGCCTATCAGATAAATGACCCGGGTATGTCAGCAGTATGGTGTGTTTTGCCGGCATTGGATGCAGCCATTGCAACTGGTATTGTTGATGCTGACAATGTGGCCATACACGGGCATTCGTGGGGAGGATACCAAACCTCACACCTGATCACACAGACAAACAGATTTAAAGCCGCTGTTGCCGGTGCAGCACTGACAAATATGATCAGCATGTACAGTTTGATTTATTGGAATACGGGAGGGACCAATCAAGCCATTTTTGAAAGCAGTCAGGGACGCTTTACATCAGGGTATTGGGATAACTGGGAAGCTTATAAACGCAATTCGCCTGTTTATTTTGCCAGTCAGGTTGAGACCCCACTGCTGCTTATGCACAACGATAAGGATGGGGCAGTTGACTTTACCCAGGGGATAGAGTATTACAACACCCTCAGACGCCTTGAAAAGCCAGTTATTATGTTGCAATATGTGGGTGAGAACCATGGTTTGAGGAAACTGGCAAACCAGATTGATTACGCAACAAGGATGATGGAGTTTATTGACCATTACCTGAAAGGCAAAGAGGCTCCCACATGGCTTCAGGAGGGGGTGCCCCTGCTTGAGATGGATAAGCACCTTGAAGCCCGGCCCTCCGTTTTGCATCCTTAAGAGAAAATAGGTATATTGGTGGGGTCAAATCAAACTTTCCGGAAAATGAATAAAATATTGACGCGTAAAAGCAGGCTGCCGGCACTGGCCATGGTTTTGATGTTATTCATGACACTCACCATGGTGTTTAACCGTTGTGCGCCAGCCGACCCTGCCGGGCAAACTGAATTGTCTGAATTGCAGAAAAAAGCCCTGGCCTTTGCTTCTCCTCTGCCTGTTCATGCATTTGAAGAAGGGATGAATAAGTCTGATGATCTTATTGAGCTGGGTAAGATGTTGTTTTATGAACCCCGGTTGTCAAAAAGCGGATTGATAAGTTGCAATACCTGCCATAATATGGCAACCTTTGGAGTGGATCAACTTCCGGTGTCCATTGGACATATGTGGCAAAAAGGACCTCGAAATGCGCCCACTGTGCTTAATGCAGCTTTGCATTCAACGCAATTCTGGGATGGGCGGGAGCCTGATGTTGAAGCACAGGCCATCATGCCCATACTTGATCCGCTTGAGATGGCTGCCACCGAAGACCATGTACTTGCCGTTCTTGAGTCGATGCCTGCATATGTGGAGAAATTTCACCTGGCATTTCCCGATGAAGAAAATCCCCTGGTTTATGAAAATGTAGGGGTTGCCATTGGGGCCTTTGAGCGCATATTGCTGACACCATCACCCTTTGACCGGTTCTTGAATGGTGATGATGGTGCGCTGACTGCAGAACAAAAAGAGGGTTTGGAAGTATTTATGGGTGCTGGCTGTCAATCCTGCCATCGGGGTCCGGCTCTTGGCGGTACATTATTTACTGTTTTTGAAACACCAGTTGAGCGGGCATCAGGCAAGAGTGATCCAGGTCGTTTTGATATAACAGGCAATCCCCTGGATATGCATTCATTCAAGGTCCCCTCTTTGCTGAATATCGCCAAAACCTATCCTTATTTGCACGATGGCAGTGTATGGAGTTTGTCTGAGACCATTGATATCGTGGCCAGTGATATGCTGGGCACAGAATTTACCCGTGAAGAAAACAGCTTGATTCTGGCTTTTTTGGGCTCACTGACAGGTGAAATACCTGGCTATGCGCTTGAGCTTCCGGTGCTTCCGCCTTCAACGCCAGAAACACCCAGACCTGCTTTTGACTGATATTGTTTAGCTGCTGTCCCCCCGGACTGCTTTAATGAAGATGCAGAAATGACTGACAAAAGTGCAGAGGCCCAAAGGCCATTGCAAAAAATGTTTATGGCAGTGCCACCCTCATATGACCTGCTGAATCGTTTATTAACCCTGCGTTTAGATGAGTACTGGCGAAAAAAGGCTGCCAGGCTGATTTTGTCAGACAGACCCGGAAAGGTACTCGACTTGTGCACTGGTACGGCTGATCTGGCCTTGCACCTTAGGCGACTGTCAGAACCGGACGCCAAGGTGTATGCCCTTGACTATAGTATGCCCATGCTGAATATTGCCAGAAACAAGGCAGAGAAACGCCCACATGGCCATATTGAGTTTGTACGGGGTGACGCCTCTGATATGCCTTTTGACGATAATTATTTTGATGCGGCAGGGATCGCCTTTGCTTTCCGTAACCTGACATGGAAAAATCCGGACACAGATAAGTTCCTATCTGAAATACTTCGGGTAATTAAGCCGGGCGGACGTTTCGTGGCTGTTGAAACGAGCCAGCCCAAGTCTGGTTTGGTTCGTGTTTTATACCACACCTATATGCGGAGCATCACAGTGCCCATCGGAGGATTGATCTCAGGCCATCGCGGAGCGTATCACTATCTGGCCCATTCAGCCATACATTATTATGCAGCCCCCGAACTGAAGAAAATCCTGCTTGCGGCAGGATTTTCTTCAGTGAATTATCGTTTGTTACTAAACGGTATAGCGGCCATCTGGGATTGCCGGGTATAAACTTTTTGAAAGCAAAAGCCAGCCGGCAATTTCTGTTTTATTTTCCAAAAGCAGAAAGGGCCCTCCCCACGGCCTCAAACATGGGCTGGTTGCTGATTTGCTCGCCAACAGCACGATCCATCCAGTGTTTTGGAGTCAATTGTCCGATGGAGAATATACGCAGTTCTTCACTGGCAAAATCTTTATCACTGATGTAATCTTCGAGCTGGAACATAATCAGGCGACCATATGGATAGTTTGACAAGTAAAGTGGTGACTGTATCATGTGTGAATAAATGGCCAGCAAAGGAATATCCTCGACACCGAATATGTCAGCAAAATATGCGTTCCATATATCCCTGGCAATTTCCAGTACTGCTGCCTTTAATTCATCAGGAGTGGCATCCGGGTTGTCATACATCCACTTCCACACATTCATGTCAACAAGTGAGACACCCATCATTTCATAATTATCCCAAAATACGTCAAGAATTTCAAGGTATTCTTGCATTGAGTCGTCTTGTTGCATTCCCAGAAATTCCAGATCACGACGCTGATACATGAATGCCAGTGCCTCCGTAAAGGCTGTATTGGGGATCCCGCTGATGAAGTAGTTGTCTACAAAATGGGTGCTGATGGTCTGTTCCACATTGTGCCCAAACTCATGGATGGCAATATTATACCCTTTGTAGTCCATGCCGTCGGCTCCAATTCGGGTACGAAGGTGTGAAGGCTTTGACCGCATGGATGCTCTCCATGCATGACCTGATCCTCTGGCCGGATCTACCTCAATGCGATCGGCAATGAAATTTGCCATATCGTTTGTGTGTCCTAACTGCCTGAGAATCCGGGCCAGATCATTTTGCATGGCTTCTGCATCCGGATACCTCCTTTTGGTTATGCGATCAAGTTCTTCTTCAGATATACCGCTGCGCGCCTTAAAGCCATCGTACCAAAGATCAAATGGCCGCAATTCTCTTCCAAGCCGTTGACTGATAAGTTGCGCGGTTTGACGTAACAGTGGTGATGCAGCATATTCGCGGAACAAGGCTTCAACCTCTTCTTGTGGAATTTCCATACTGCTTTCAAAGCGACGTTTGATATAGGTGTCAAGGTGCTGATAATAGGGGTCCATACGGTGAAGCCCATTGAAAATATTCAACAGGTGACTGTATCTCACATTGTTTTCGTAATCGGGGCTAACAGCCTGGCCATTTTGCCAAAGCCCGTTGGTCAGGGGATTCCATTCAAAGGCATTGCTGTTAATAACCTGTGTAGGAATGTCCTGGTTGATGATGCGTAGCATTACCTGATATAGCATATCCTTTTTTTCCAACCCCCCCGGCTGTCCGTAATTAGAACGGATCTCATCTCTGATGTTCCAATGGGCCAGTAGTTTCATGCCTTCGGGAAACAGAGCCTCACCATCCTGATTTCGCAACTTACCCGCGTATATATTATATTCAGAAATATACATTCTTGCCTCGCTGCTGGCCTGATTGTATTCTTGTAAAAGGCGTGGGGGAACCCTTGCGGTGAAATAATCACCAAGCCTGGCATAGCCCCATTGCCTGTCATCCCAATCTCCACCCAAAGCATTCTTCTCGTCAAGGGTGTAATGGGGAAAATTCAGGGCAACAACAAAGGCAATCTTGTTCGAATATAAATCATCCTGGATATGGGCCGAAGGACTGTAAGCGCTAAAAAGCTGATCTATCCGGTGGATGGAGCCCCTGTCTTCGTGGATCTGACGGTTCAGTTCCAGACTGATCCGGTTCATATAACCGAATAAATGTTCAAAACTGTGTGCCAGACGGTCAAATACCTGGTCCAGTTCATGGGGGTCACCAATAAATGAATGAAGGCAAAATGATTCAAAATCGGCGACACTTCCGTCATGATCCCGCCACAGAGATGCGGTTTGGTTTACCCCGCGGGTAATTCTTTCGGTGTGCTCCTGACCATGCATGTCAATAAGTTTTTCGACGACTGCTTCTGCCATGCCAGAGGTGATCGGACTTTGTTCACCTGAATCGTGACGGGGTGTGCATGCTGAAAACAGAACCATGGCCAATAACATCAGTTTCAAAATGTGCTGCATGATTGATGGATTTTGGTTAAATATTTGATTAAGGACGGTGACCCAGATAACGAAGGGCCTCTTCCAATAATATATCATAATAATTAAGGTAATTATCCCGTGTCTGAAGAATAAGCTTGTCTACAGAGGGCGGATTGCCTTCAAGTACCACTCCGTCAGGATCCATGGCGTCGCCATAATATCTGCCGTACTTATCCACTACCTTCACGGGATCAACAACATTGGGCCTGAGGGTATGCCCCATACCCCATTCGAAATAAGCCACCGGTTTTCCACTGATGGGGAAGTGCAGGATTTCACCGAACTCCCAGGTGCTTGAAAACCCACCCACAGGCATGCCAATGGTGTGACCCAGTTTGTTGTCTATTACCATAGAAGCATACTGGTCAAGGTGAGACCCCCCAAAAGGCCCGAGCAGACTGACCGTTGTGCCGGTAAATCTCACAGGCGCTGGTTGCAGGATTCCATCCGAATCTTTGGGCAGGTGTGCCAGTTTATGGGGAACATTGTTGCTGAAGTTAAGACCATTTTCATAAGCTTCTGCTACGTCTGTGGTCAGCCATTCGATTTGCCATTTCCCACCATCTGTTGTGCTGGCATAAAGCTCGCCTGATTCAAATGCCTGGATACGGTCTTCGATGAAAAGAGGAGTCAGGTCGCTGATTTTCAGGTTGCCGTAGGTGACATGAAAGGGTTCTGAAAATAACCTGCGAATCAGATAAGCTCCATTTGATCCTCCCCTTGCACGTGTTCCGTCAAAAATGACATCGTAGCCTAGCATTCCATTGGTCTGTGCATAGCTGATGAGTGAATCAACATCTTCTATCAGCGAAGGTCTGAAACCATACCAGTCAATAATAATAACCGGAAGCCTGGAATGCTCATAAATGTCATAGCTGATGGTTGAAAGGGTCTTGTGAAAATCACTGTAACGATGATCTCCATGCAATTTATAATATCCTTCCCATTGAATTTCATTTAGATCAAGATAGGGCAAAGTCAAATCGTAAACCTGACCATTTTTGTTTTCGAGGGTAAATGAAACTTCTGTCTGATCAAGGGGTACGGGAAGCCGGTAATGTTGTTTGGGCAGTGCTTCGGCCATGACCCGCCACAAACCGTTGTAGCTGGAGTATCTTAAATATAACCGCAATTCCTCAAAATACTCTTCGATTGACATGCCATTGACAGCCAATAATTTATCGCCAATTTCAGGGACTTGTCCACCGGCATATTGCTCCATGTTCACGGCATAATCGCCAACAAAAAAGAAATAATTACCCGGTTCTGCATAATCTGTCTGGAAAACCAGCGGGGCACTGCGATTGACATCCTCATTGACTTTCAGTCCACCTTCAACGGTATTTACTACGGCATGCCTGTCACGTCTGACATTACTCATTTTCATAAGTACATGCAACAATTCCTGGTCGGTATCAGCGGCAATCATTTCGTCCCTGAACTTGAGCATGTCTTTGAGGGGGTCGTAGTTCATTACCCTGGTCTTGGGTTCAGAGATAGACTCTCTTTCAATGGTTTTCAGTATAATGTAATCAAACAGAGCTGCACGGTCTTCAGAGGTGCTTGTTCGGTTTGATTGTGGTTGGCAGGCAAAAAAGGCTACCAACGCCAGACCCAGTGTGATAATTTGTAATTTTTTCATAGACTTTTGGTTAACAGAATTGGTATTCAGTCTACGAAAATAGGGATTTTTTGACGCTGTTTTAGCCTTATGAGGAATTCTTTAAGGTTTTTAGTTTATCGGCGATATTTTCAGCAGCGTCAACAAAAGGCAAAAGTATGAGGTCAGCTCCTGCTTTCTCAAGTTCTTTGGCAGTGCGGCCGGTGTATGAAGTAACGGCAATGCTGCCCTGGTAGTTCGCCTCTTTCAAGAACTTGATAAGGGCTATGTTTATTTGCTTGTCTTCAAGACTCGAAATAACACATTGCGCATCCATGGGTAATATCTCGGGGAGTTCCGGGTCATCTGCATCGCCATATTGGGCTATCCTGCCTTTTTTCTTCCACCTGGCCACAGCCCTGGGGTCGAAATCCACACCAAAAACACTGTAACCTTTATCTTCAAGGCTTCTTGCTATATTGTTCCCATACATCCCCAGTCCGAATATGATCACATCAAATGATTTTGCTGAATCCGGACCAATGTCAACCTCCTTAAAAGGATTTTTCCTTTCAAAGACAGAAAGCACGGGCGAAATACGTTCATATAATTGATGAGAATATAAGATCAGGTAGGTGCTGATGCCGATGGTGAATAAGCCCACCAGGGTGATCAGACCCAGTGTCTCTTCATCAATCTGCCCCAGGCTAAGACCCAGGGCCGCCAGAATGAGTGAGAACTCAGAGATCTGGGCTACATTCAACCCGGCAAGAAAACCGGTTCGCTTACGATAACCCATGGTGCCCAAAATAATCATGACAATAATGGGGTTACCTACAAGCACAAATAGAGACAATACCAAACTTGGAATCAGTTGCTGGCCCAACAGGGGAACATTGACCTGGCTACCCAGGTGAATAAAAAAGAATAAGAGCAGAAAGTCGCGCAAAGAGTTGAGCCGGCCCGAAATCACCTCTCTGTATGGCGTAGCAGACAGAGATACACCCCCCAGAAATGCACCCACCTCTTTGCTGAATCCGAGGTAGTCGCTCAGAGCGGCCAGCGCGATGGCCCAGGTAACAGCAAATAGCACCAACAGTTCAGGGGTTCTGGCCATAAAAGAGGTGATGCGACCAACAACATACCTCATAAGCAGAAAGACAAAGAGCATAAAACCAATGCCTTTGGCTACCACCACAAGCACTTCTTCCATGACGGTGTACTCTGAAGGTGTTCCCATGGCAGACAATACGATCATGGCAATGATCACTACGATATCCTGAACGATCAAAAAACCAATGGATATCTGCCCGTGGAGTGACTGTATCTCTTTCTTGTCTGAAAGGAGTTTGACAATGATAATGGTTGATGAAAACGTTAAAGCTACCGCAACATACAGGCTTACCACCGGCTCAAATCCCAACCCTATTCCTATCAGGTAGCCAAATACAGAGGTGAAGATGACTTGTCCCAGTCCTGAAAACAGGGCTACACGTCCGGTTGAGCGTATCAGGGTAACATCCAGCTTCAGACCTACCACAAACAGCAAAATAGCTATTCCCATTTCAGACAGTAGCTCTATCTTTTCAATCGACTCAAGCAAGCCTATCCCATAAGGCCCGACAACCAGTCCAACTGCGATGAAGGACACAATAAGCGGCTGGCGTAGCATGCGCCCAAACATGGCCATTGCAGCTGCAATACCCAAAATGGCCGCAAACTCATAGAATGAATTCCCCAGTGTTTCCATTACTACTTAATAAATTATGGGTTATGAAAAAACCTCTCTGACTTTACCCATAAGTTCATCATGAACTCCGGGGGCAGAAGCTACTATTTCTCTGCCGAATATGTAGTGATCTTTTCCGGAAAAATCACAAAGCCTGCCTCCGGCTTCATGAACTATCAGACTTCCGGCAGCCACATCCCAGGCATTTAAACCATACTCAAAAAAAGATTCAAACCGCCCACAGGCCACCCAGGCCAGATCAACCGCAGCACTGCCGAGTCTTCTGACACCATGTGTATGTTTCAGACACCATGTAAACAGTTCCATATATCTTTCAAGGAGAGAGTAATCATAATAGGGAAAGCCGGTAACAAGCAGGGCCTGTTCAAGTGAAGAGGCTCCGGATACCTTAATTGGACTTCCGTTAAGCCAGGCACCCCCACCTTGCCATGCATAGAAACATTCTTCAAGATTCACCTCATAGATTACGCCCAGCACTATATGCTGTTCATGCATCAAGGCGATAGACACACTGTAACAAGGTATGCCGTGAATAAAATTGGTGGTTCCGTCAAGGGGATCAACGATCCATTGGTAGTGTTGACCGGTTTTTTGAATGCTTTCTTCTTCTACAATAAAACCCGCCTCAGGGAGTAACTCTTGTAATTTGTTTACTATCAGTTCTTCAGCAGCCCTGTCCACATAAGTGACATAATTGTGCACACCCTTGCTTTCAACATCTTCTGTTCTGATTTTCGGTGCTTCATTACGGATAAACTGGCCTGTATTTCGGGCCAGATCGCATACCTGATTGCAAAGACTTTCCAAATTTGTTATCATATGATGTAAACTCCTGAAAGGTCAGTATTGTTCAGCTTTACGGTCATGATTTGGTTCACAAGATTTGCCTGAAAAGGTGTTTTGACCTTCAGGTAGTTCTCGGTAAAACCGTACATCAATCCATTGTGTTGTTCTTTTTCCCAAAGAACTTTGGTTGTCAACCCTTTGTTCTTTTGAATGAACCTTTGCTTTTTGTTCGCTGAAATTGCCTGCATTAGCTTTGATCTTCTTTTTCTTTCGGCTTGAGGTACCTGATCTGTTCTTCTTTCAGCAGCTGTGTTTTCCCTTTCACTGTATGTGAATACATGAAGATATGATATATCTGCATCGGTGATGAAGTTGTATGAATCCATGAACAGTGATTCAGACTCACCGGGAAAGCCTACAATAAGATCTGCTGCAATACATGCGTGGGGAATGTGTTTTCGGATGGTTTCAATCCGCCTTGAAAAAAGCCCGGTGTCATAACGCCTGCCCATGGCGTTTAGCACTTTATCACTGCCCGACTGTAAAGGAATGTGAAAATGGGGCATAAGCTTTGGTTCGTTAGCCACCAACCGGATTATATCGTTGTGAAGCAGATCAGGCTCAACCGATGAGATTCTTATGCGCTCAAGTCCGTCAATGAGCGCCAGTTCTCTGAGCAGGTCGAAGAAACTTTCGTTATGGGCTTTGCCAAAGTCGCCTATATTGACGCCCGTAAGTACTATCTCCTTCATGTTTGTGCCGGCAATCTGTCTGGCAGTTTCAAGTGTGGATGCGATGGGTTGGCTTCGGCTACGACCTCTGGCCATAGGGATGGTGCAGTAGGCACACATATAATCACATCCGTCCTGGATTTTGAAAAAAGACCTGGTTCTGCCGTCCATTGAGAAAGAGGGCATAAAAGATTCGGGTTTCTTGCCTGCCGATTGACTCGCAGGGTGGCTTGGTTTTCCATCTGCCAGCCCTTTCAGATGTTCAAACAAATTGAATTTATCTGCATTGCCTATGACCATTGAAACCCCCGGTAAGTTTGCAATCTCATCTGGTTTGATCTGCGAAAAACAGCCAATGACAGCAATATGCGACGCCGGATTGGTTTTGATGGCCTGGCGGATTAGAGCCTTGCAGCGCTTTTCTGCATTTTTTGTAACCGTACATGAGTTTATTACATAAATATCGGCAGGCGCTGTAAATGGTACAACCTTATAGCCTTTGTCCACTCCGTCGCGGCTAATAGTGTCAGTTTCACTGAAATTTAATTTACATCCCAGCGTATGAAATGCGATGGTTTTTTCGTTTCTCATGCTACTGCAAAGTTAATCCTTTTGTTTGTGTTTTTTTTAAAGCTTATGTATCTTCGCGTTCCGAGGCGCAGGTGGTTTTTCATAGTAAACAAAGAACTTTTTATTAATAAACTTTTAATACAACAAAGCATGGTAAGGAAGTATTTTGTGCGTTCGGTAATGATGGCAGGAATACTGCTAATGTTTATACCTACACCAGCTGTAAAGGCCCAGGGAAGTGATTTTTCAGATGCCCGGCTTTTTGGAATCGGTGCATCCATGGGTTATCGGTATGATTACGGCACCAGCAGAAGCCTGAGTATACCCCCGGCTATGGCATACTTTGAAATAGGCATACATGAATACATTACAGCAGGTCCCTTTGCTGCTTTTAGCAGGTGGTCATACCCAACCCGTTCACGGTCATTCATGAGTCTGGGTGCAAGGGGCAGTTTTCATCTTTCGCCATTTTTTAATGATTTGCTTGACGGGTCTATTGATGTGGATAAGATTGACTTTTATGCAAGCATGTTGTCTGGGATTGCGTTCAGACAATATGGAGCCTACGACACACAACCTGCAACAAGATTCCTTGACGATGCCAGGTTTTTTATTGGCCCGGTTGCAGGTGTACGTTATTACTTCTCTGACGATTTCGCAATTTTCTCAGAAATTGGCTGGGGTGCACTGGGAGTGCTTACGGTGGGGGTTTCATTCAGGATGTAGGCCATTGACCGGAATGGGTCTGGCATGCATTTTTAGTTGTTCGGGGATATGCTCAAAGTACCCTGACACAGCAGGAGCCAACGGGGGTTGACCCAGCTCATCAAGAATGCGCTGCCCTTTGCCGCGATCCATAACAAAATCAACAAATTTCTGTGCAAGTTCCACATTGGTTGATTTATGGGGTATGGTCAGGCCATAGACCATAGGTTCGCCAATTTCTGTGATTCTATGTCCTGGCCTGTTTCCCATTGTTTGGGTTGAGACCTGTGCATACCAGTCAGCCAGTGATGGTTCACCCAGGTTAAGCTCATAAGGGAGTTTAAGGTACCGAAGCTGGTGTTGTTGGGCCACACTTCGGTAAAGATATATGTAGTCAAGGTGACCACTTTCAAGCAAGGCAATCAGGTCTGTTTCTTTTGGCCGGATATTTTCACCGGCTTTGCTGAGCAATGCTTCTGCCAAACCATCTTCTTTATAAAAAATCTCAGCCAGTTTGGCTGCGAAAACGGTCCTGACTCCACAAGGATCGTGGTCAGGATCACTCCGGCCGCTGTGTACTTCAGGTTTGAGTAAAATGTGGTACCAGTTTTCTCCGGTAATTTTTTCTGCAAATTTTGATTTGGCCTTATACACTATGGCCAGTTCATTGGCGGCAAAAGCCATATACCACGAAGCATGATCAGGTATCAGCATGTTTTTGATGACACGGTAGTCGGCCGACATAAACACATCAGCCGGCGATTCAAGCTCCATCACCCTTCTGGCACCAGCTTTGCTCCCCCATGCTTCTGAAAGTATTCGCACACCGGGGTTTTCATGCATGAATGCGTCGCCAATAACCTTGACAGGGTAAGACAGGCTTCCTGCATGTATAATATAGAGCGTTTGTCTTTGGCCATCAGTATCCTGTTTTTGGCTGCCAGTGCTACATGATTGCAGCCACATGATTATGAAGCCTGCACAAAACCATGTAAGTATTCTGTAAAACCGGGCCATTTTATATCAGTTCTGGTTTAGAAATATCGAAAATAATCAATTTATATATAATATAACCCATGGGCTTTTGAGGTCGTATCTTTTTATTTGTATTTTAGATGGCTTTTCCCAAAGATTATTACATTGGTGAAATCTGGATTTCGTCAAATCAATATGGCGCAGATGAAGGCAACAATGGTCATTTATTGGGTTGTTTTATTCATGTTTTCAGCGTGTACACAAGCTGAACGAGCTGAGAAAGACAGCAGAACTGATTCCGGTTTTGAGAACCTTGATATCGACATGCATACATCACGCATTTCACTTGACTATCATGGCACCTATACTGGAATATTGCCCTGTGCTGATTGTGAGGGGATACAGACAAAAATCTCACTTTTTGAAGATGGAACCTATCAACTCCGGCAGTTATACCCGGGCATAGGCAAAGACCGAATTTTTGAATCTGATGGTAAATTTGACTGGATTGATAGTGGAAGTACCATCATACTTTTATCAGAAGAACCACCAAATATTTACAGGGTGGGTGAGAACCACCTCCGGAAACTGGACATAGAAGCGCGGTTGATTACCGGAGAACTGGCAGATTATTATATCCTCCACAAAGAAAATTGAGTTATCTGATGTTTCACCAATCCATATTATTCTCATGAGAAATTTACTCTTATCACTGATGTTTATTTTGCTACCGGTATTATGTCTGACAGCCCAGAACCGGAGCATTGAACCGGAATCCTCAGTCGTCACAGAACATACTGTTAATATTTACGGTCAGAGGGTTTCGTATGAAGTTGAAACAGGCACACAACCTGTTTGGGATGAAAATGGTAAGCCCATTGCCGCCATTCATTTCACCTATTATCGCCGGACTGATATAAGAGAAACTGACAGAAGGCCTTTATTGATCTCATTCAATGGAGGTCCGGGTTCTGCCTCAGTCTGGATGCACCTGGCATATACCGGACCGAGGATTCTGAATATTGATGATGAAGGTTTTCCTGTTCAGCCCTACGGAGTAAAGGAAAATCCTTACTCGGTGCTTGATGTGACAGATATTGTCTATGTGAATCCGGTAAATACCGGTTATTCACGTATCACTTGCCCTGATGCCAGTCGTGAACGATTTTTTGGTGTAAACCAGGATATCCGTTACCTGGCTGAATGGATCAATACCTTTGTGCAGCGAAAAAACCGTTGGTTGTCGCCCAAATATCTTATAGGAGAAAGTTACGGAACCACCAGGGTGTCGGGGCTTGCTCTTGAACTGCAAAACAATCACTGGATGTACCTGAATGGGGTAATCCTGGTCTCACCAACGGGGCTGGGCATTGATCGTTCCGGCCCGGTGAATATGGCCAACAGACTGCCCTATTATACGGCGGCGGCCTGGTACCACGAAATGCTGCCTGCTGATCTTCAGTCGCTTGATTTGTATGATGTATTGGAGAAATCAGAAAATTATACCATTAATGAGCTTTTGCCAATTATGGCCAAAGGTGCCTGGGCAACTGATGCTGAACGTAAGGAAGCCATCAGGCAATTTAGTCGTTTTTCAGGATTGGGTGAAAAAGTAATTGCCCAGCACAACCTGGATGTGCCAACATCATTTTTCTGGAAGGAATTGCTTCGTGAAGAAGGCTTTACCATTGGCAGACTTGATTCGAGGTACAAGGGTTTAGATCGCAACGATGCCGGGATAAGGCCTGACTTCAATTCTGAGTTAACCTCCTGGTTGCATTCTTTCACACCAGCCATTAATTACTATTTTAAAAACGAGCTTGATTTTCACACAGATATTAAATACAATATGTTTGGCCCGGTTCATCCGTGGGACAGAAGCGGAGACAATACGGGCGAAAACCTGAGACAGGCCATGGCCCAGAATCCGTTTCTGTATACTTTGATACAGGCAGGGTATTATGATGGGGCAACCACCTATTTTGATGCCAAGTATACTATGTGGCATCTGGATCCATCGGGAAAAATGAAGGATAGACTGTCATTTAAAGGATATCGCAGTGGCCATATGATGTACTTGCGGGCAGAAGATCTGAAAACTTCAAATGATGACATACGTGAATTTATCCGACATTCTATACCACCAGCCGGAGAACCGGCAAAATATTAAATTGGGGCCTGAAAAAAAACCTTTTTTATTGGTTTGTTTTCGGGATGGTATATAAAATATATACCTTTGTCTTAGAAATTTATATAGGATATCCTATTATAATCCTTTGACAGACTTTTATGGTGATCAGTAGGATTTTTTACCAGGCCGTAATGGCCATCCCAAATTAGGCGGAGCGTCTGCCCCTTGTTTGTCAGGGGGTTGCGGGTAAGAATGCTGTTGGTTTCCTGAAAAGGTTGACAAAGGATTATTTATTTATACACAGTTACACGTAATAAATTATAGTATGAAGAAATTAGCTGTTATTGCATTTGGCGGAAATGCCTTGCTCAGGGGTGACCAGATGGGCACCATTGATGAACAGGAGCAAAATGTGTATGAAACATGCCAGCATCTCGTACCCTTGATCAAAGAGGGTGCCTACCTGGTTATCGGACATGGAAATGGTCCCCAGGTTGGCAATGTACTGCTTCAGCATGAGGCTGGGAATAAAATATACGGATTGCCAAGACAGCCCATTGACTTTTGCGTGGCCGAAACACAGGGATCTATTGGGTTTATGATCGAGCAACAACTTCGCAATGTGCTTGCTGAGAACGGGATAAAACGTAATATTGTAACCCTTGTAACCCAAGTGGTTGTCGACAAGCAAGACCAGGCTTTTGTCAATCCGACCAAGCCGGTTGGCCCGTTTTATGAGAAGGAAGAAGCCGACCATATGACCGAAGAAAATGGCTGGGTGTTTCACGAAGACCCCCGCAAGCGTGGTTGGCGTCGGGTGGTTGCTTCTCCAAGGCCATTGGATATTCCCAATTGGGAGTCAGTCAACAAACTTGCCAGAGAGGGCCATATTGTAATTACCGTAGGGGGTGGTGGTATTCCCGCTTACATTGATGAAAAAGGCAAAATGGTGGGTATTGATGCAGTTATCGACAAAGACCTGGCATCTTCAATGTTAGCTACAAAGATAAAGGCTGATGAATTTTGTGTCCTGACAGATGTTTCCAATGTTTTTATTAACTTTCACCAGCCTGGTGAACAGAAGTTGGGCCGGGTAAGTGTGGAAGAAATGAAAAAGCACTTACATGACGGTCAGTTTACCGAAGGGAGTATGGCGCCCAAGGTCAGGGCATGTGTTGAATTTGTTGAAAATGGTGGCAAAGACGCCATTATCACGACAGCTGAGCAACTCAGCAGCCCCGGGGGAGGCACCATCATCATTCCCTGATATTATAAATATTTATTTCTTGTACATTCAAACCAAAGAGGAGAAAAAAAATGGCATTCAATCTCAGAAACAGAAGCTTTGTAAAGTTGCTTGACTTTACTCCGAAAGAAATCAAGTTTTTATTGGATCTTTCAACCGATCTTAAAAAAGCCAAATATGGAGGCTATGAGCAGCAAAAACTTAAAGGCAAGAACATTGCCCTGATCTTTGAAAAAGATTCTACCCGTACCCGATGTGCATTTGAGGTGGCTGCCTTTGATCAGGGTGCCCAGGTAACTTATCTCGGCCCCACCGGTAGCCAGATTGGCAAAAAAGAATCGATGAAAGATACGGCTAGGGTGTTGGGAAGAATGTATGATGGTATCGAATACCGCGGTTTTGCACAGACAACGGTTGAAGAATTGGCTGCTTACGCAGGGGTTCCGGTATGGAACGGATTGACCAACGAATTTCACCCCACCCAGATTCTGGCTGATTTTTTAACCATGATGGAACATTGTGATAAGCCTTTGCACCAGGTATCATTCTGCTATCTGGGCGATGCGCGCAACAATATGGGTAATTCTTTGCTGGTAGGGGCCGCCAAAATGGGTGTGGATTTCCGTGCTGCTGCGCCGAAATCAGTTCAGCCCAGTGATGATTTGGTGGCGCAATGCCGTGAAATAGCCAAAGAGACCGGAGCAAAGATTACCATTACTGAAGATGTGGATGAAGCCGTAAAAGGAGCCGACTTTTTATACACAGATGTTTGGGTTTCAATGGGTGAGCCCGAAGAGGTGTGGAAAGAGCGCATTGCTTTGCTGAAACCATACCAGATTAATATGGATGTGGTTCGGAAAACAGGCAACCCCAAGGTAAAGTTCCTGCATTGTTTGCCGGCTTTTCATAACCGTGAAACCTCTATCGGTGAAGACATTTTCCAGAAGTTCGGATTGGATGGGATGGAAGTGGTTGAAGAAGTGTTTGAATCAGATCACTCTGTGGTATTTGATCAGGCCGAAAACCGTCTGCATACCATCAAGGCAGTTATGGTAGCCACTCTTGGCTCATAGGCTGTATTGAACGCTGCCCACCCTGAAACGGAAAAATAAAAAGTCTCCCCAGGCCATGTCTGGGGAGACTTTCTGCAAATAGTACCAATTACTTGTTCTGCTTTTCTTCTTCTTGCCTTTTTACTTCTTCCCAGTCAATTTTTCTGAGAGTATCCATGGCTTTTCTGAGATCTTCCATGGCCTTGTTCATTTCCTGATGAAATGCATCCATATCATACAGGTCTTTTAACTCTTCCATGGTTTGTCTGTGTGTTTCTCCAATAGATCGCATTTTGTTCTGAAATTCTTCTCCCTGAAACTGCTTTCTGAGTTCTTCAGCCATTTTCTGGAAAGCGGCTGACATTTCATTTCTGCGCTCATGAAACTCTTCGATGCGAAATTCCTGTTCAACCTGCTTCATGGCTTTCTGGAGCTCTTCTCCCAATTTGTCCATTTCCCGTTTGAACTCCTCGTGGTTAAACTGTTCCATCACTTCCTCCATGGCTTTTTGGTATGTCTCACTGGCTTTCTGCATTTCACGCCTGAATTCTTCTGATTTGAACCTGTCCATTACTTCGCGTTCGATGGTAATCCGGGCCTCTTCAATGGCCCTCTCCAGCTCCTTTCGGTTTTGCTGACTTATATCCTGCCATTGGATCACGGTACCGTCGAGAAGACGAAGCGATTTGGGTTCACTTTTTTCCATTTCAGGATTGTTTAAGGCGGGGGGTGTGTCAGGAGCCACTTCTTCTTTGAGCATGGTTGCAAGGTCAAATGAAGGTCGTGATTCTTGGTAATCGGGAGAATGATCGGTAGAAAGTTGCTGGAGGTCGATGGTTCTTGATGGACTAACCCAGGCAACAGATGCGAAAGCGGCCAAAATGGCCATCATGGCGGCCAGTTTCTGGCCAGCATGGAATTTTCTTGTTTTCATGGTCATCATGTGTTTAATACGAATTAATAACTGACTATTTGATTGGGTTGCAGCCAGGGCTGGTTGCGGAGCCGCTGCGCTGCGATTTTCTTCAAGGCTTACCAGTGCCCTTGCATAGCTTACAGGGTTCCCGGTTATGCCAACCACCCATTCATCAACGCATTGCTCTCTTTCCTGCCTGATTCTGCGGCTTATAAGCCATATGCCCGGATGGTAAAAAAAGGCAATCTCAAGCAGGGTTTGCAGAGCGTTGATATAATGATCATTTCGACGAATATGGCAAAGTTCATGGAGTATAATTGATTCTACCTGTTCGGTGGTCATGGACGAAAGCATTGCCAGGGGGAGCAGGATGACTGGTTTAAAAAACCCAACTACCATAGCTACCTCAACTCTGGCAGAAAGCCAAATTTTAACTTTTCGGCTAAGCTTGCTCGTTTCGATGAGCGATGATATCCTTTGCTGCCACTGATCGGGCAGGGGTTTTAATCCTTTTCTTTTCAGGCTGAAAATCCTTGTATAATCAAGAATGGCCAGCAGTGATACAATAAGAAGCCCTGTTATATATATCCAGAATATGTAAGGTGTATAGGCATCTAATTGCTGGAGTGCAAAAGGCTGAGTTCTGTCGAGCAAATAAAACGACTGTGTACCGGGTGACACCATCCACTCCATGGTCTCAAACTCAAGTGACACAATTTGGCGTGCTTGTGTGTACAGAGTATACTGCCGGGTAAATGTGTAGACAAAAGAAACTGGTATTGCCAGCATAGCCCATAATGTTAGCCTATAGCGGAGTGATGCCGTGCTTTTTGTGGTGATAGCCATAGCCAGCCTCCATAAAACAGTAATGAGCAATATTTGCCAGAGGCTGTGCAGCAAGGTCCATCCCAGCGCATTGATAAATGGATGTGCAATGTGTTCAGTGATACCCATGTTGATCGCTATTCAAATTGTTTGAGATAATTCTGGATTTCTTCCAGTTCGTCTTTGGATAGTTTTTTGTTATCGAGTGCACCCATTACAAGGCGTCCGGGCGAACCATCAAAAAGACCATTCACCATTTTGTTGATGAAATGCTGCTGGGTTTGTTCTTTGCTTACCGCAGGTAAATAAATATGTGTTCTGCTGCTGGTATCCCTTGTCAGCAGACCTTTTTCTGTCATAATCTGCATGGTTTTCAAGGTAGTTGTATAGCCGGTATTGCGATTGCCGGTCAATGCTTCAAAAACTTCACGTACTGTTGCAGAACGCTTATCCCACAATACATTAAGGATTTCAAGTTCACTTTCTGTAGGCTGGTATTTTCTTTTTTGGCTCATTCTTTTGTGTCTTTAGTACGACGAACTTCGTAGCAAATATAATACGAAGAAAATCGTAGTCCAAATATTTTAACATTTTTTTTAAAAAAGTGTAACTTTATCAAAAAAAATAATGATTCAACAATATGATTTACAGCTTCCTCCGTTTCGGCGTGGGTTCCACTTGATAACCAGGCACATATTTGATTGTCTGGGTAAACTGCCAGAAAAAGGCCTTTTGCACATATTTATACACCATACGTCAGCTGGCCTCATGATAAACGAAAATGCAGATCCTTCAGTAAGGGCAGACCTTGAAAGCAGTTTCAATGTTCTTGCACCTGAAAATATGGATTATTACACCCACACTATGGAGGGCAGCGACGATATGCCTGCACATATTAAATCAGCCATCAGCGGTGTCTCCCTCAGCATCCCTGTCAAAAAAGGCAAGATCAGCCTGGGGACATGGCAAGGTATTTTTCTATGTGAATTCAGAGATAATGGGGGGAGAAGAAAACTCACCCTGACTTTGGTGGGAGAATAAATATTATTTGCACACCAACATTTCATACAACAGCCTTTGTTTGTCTTTTCAGGATGAACTTTGGTAACTGTTGCGTGTTTCTATTGGAGGTGTCTTTTATGTTATAAATACATTTCTGAGTTATGTCTGGTAAACTATTCAAAACATATACCTACAAGGTTGAGGGGATGACTTGCACCAATTGTGCACTTGGAATTCAGCGCAGTCTTGAAAAAGAGGGATTTGGCGAGGTTCAGGTTGATTTTACTTCAGGAGAGGTGAGTTTTTCTACGGGTGATGATAATATGTTACCCAGAGCACTGAAAAGAATTGGAGAACTGGGATATACTGTTGCTGAAAGATCTGCCGATATGGAAGAAAAAAAAGGTCTGGCCCCCATTGAAAAAAAATTTTGGTTCACGGTCATTTTTACCATTCCACTGGTTTTGGCCATGTTCATCCCGATTGACTTTCTGCACAATGATCTCTTCCAGCTTGCGTTGACCATCCCGGTGTTTGCAGTGGGATTCTGGCATTTTGGCCGCAGTGCCTGGTTCAGCTTACGAGCAGGAGTGACCAATATGGATGTGCTCATCTTTCTTGGCAGTACAGCAGCATTTATATACAGCCTTATTGGAACCATCTACGGATTGGGCCATGATTATATGTTTTATGAAACATCAGCGAGTATTATTTCTATTGTTCTTTTTGGAAATATGCTTGAGCACCGCTCAGTAAAGAAAACTTCTTCAGCCATTGATGATCTGGCCCGGCTTCAGAATAATACGGCCCGACTCATAACTTCAGAAATGCATGAAGGTCAGGAATATGTTGAAGAAGTTGATGCATCACTATTGGAAAAGGGGCAGCGGGTACTTGTTAATACTGGTGATAAAATTCCTGTTGATGGTGAGGTTTACTGGGGCAGCGGCAGTGTGGATGAGGGTATAATTTCAGGAGAAAGCATACCCGTTGAAAAGCAAAAAGGTGACAAGGTAGTTGGTGGTACAGTACTTTTATCAGGCACTATGAAGGTGGTTGCCACTGCCACAGGTAAGGATACGGTTCTTGCGCAGATCATTGAATTGGTCAGAGAGGCACAGAGGGATAAACCTAAACTGCAGAACCTGGCCGATAAGATAAGTCAGATTTTTGTTCCGGTTGTGGTCATGCTTGCCTTGTTAACCATTGGTTATTGGTTTGTCGGAACAGAACTTCCGTTCAGGGATTCTCTCATGCGGGGCATTGCAGTGCTTGTGATAGCATGTCCATGTGCACTGGGCCTGGCGATTCCTACTGCTGTAGTGGTGGGGATAGGGCGGTCGGCAAAAAATGGTATTCTAATTAAAGGTGGAACTGCCATTGACAAATTTGCAGCAGTTGATACAATGGTCTTTGACAAGACCGGAACCCTCACCACCGGTCAATTCCGGATCAGGAATCTGACTTGCTTCGGAAAAACTGAAGAAAGTGTCCGCAGTGTATTCTATAGTCTTGAAAAGCATTCTTCTCACCCTATTGCAAAAGCTATTACACAGTACTTCAAGGGTGCAGGAGAAATACGTTTTGAGCAGGTAAACGAACAAAAAGGCCTTGGTGTTGAAGCTGTTGACAAAGAGGGGAATGTGTTTATTGCCGGATCGTTCCGGATTGCCTCACACCTTACCTCTGATGACAGCCACAATGTTTACCTGCTTATGAATGATCAGCTGATCGCGGTGCTTGACCTGGACGATGAACTGAAACCAGGTGCTGCAGAAACTATTGCAAGGCTAAAACGCAAAGGAATACGAATAGTCATGTTAAGTGGTGACCGTCAGCAGCGCTGTGATGTCATAGCAGCCAGCATTGGTATTGATGAGGTATATGCAGAGCAGATGCCGGCCATGAAGCTTGAAGTGATCGACAGGCTATCGGCTGAAGGAAGAAAAGTTGCCATGATAGGTGATGGGGTAAACGATGCACCTGCACTTGCCCGCGCTTATGTGGGTGTAAGTATGAGCGATGCTACGCAGGTGGCTGTTAAATCGGCCGAAGTTATTCTTTTAAAGGGTGACCTCAATCTGCTCGAGAAAGCATTTGTAGCCACCAGAACCACCCTGCGTACCGTAAAGGAAAACCTGTTTTGGGCTTTCTTTTATAATGTCGCCGCCATCCCCCTGGCCATGATAGGCTTGTTGACCCCCATTGTTGCGGCGGGTGCAATGGCTGCTTCAGATATTATTGTGGTACTGAATTCACTCAGACTTAAAAAAAGAAAGCTGCGCTAGGGCAGCTTTCTTTTTTATCCATTCATTGACATGAGGAATTCCTCATTGTCCTGGGTGTGCCTGATCCGTTCCAAAAGAAACTCCATGGCTTCAAGGGGAGTCATGTCTGCAATGAATTTACGCAATACCCAAATCCTGTTCATCATTTCTCTGTGCAGCAGGAGGTCTTCGCGACGGGTACCTGATGCAACAATGTCGATTGATGGGAATATCCGCTTGTTTGATAAACGGCGATCAAGCTGCAGTTCCATGTTTCCTGTCCCCTTGAACTCCTCAAAGATAACTTCGTCCATTTTTGACCCTGTGTCAATCAATGCAGTCGCTATAATTGACAGCGAACCGCCATTTTCAATGTTCCTGGCTGCTCCGAAGAAACGTTTAGGTTTGTGAAGGGCATTGGCATCCACACCACCCGACAGAACTTTTCCTGATGCAGGTGAAACTGTGTTGAATGCTCTGGCCAGGCGGGTGATACTGTCAAGGAGTATGACCACATCATGTCCGCACTCAACCATCCGTTTGGCTTTCTCAAGCACGATACTTGCCACTTTTACATGCCTTTCAGCCGGTTCGTCAAATGTTGATGAGACAACTTCTGCACGAACATTTCTGGCCATTTCCGTTACTTCTTCTGGTCTTTCATCAATCAGCAAGACGATGAGGTAAACCTCAGGGTGATTTGCCGCAATGGCGTTTGCTATTTCCTGTAGCAAAATGGTTTTACCGGTTTTAGGCTGGGCGACAATAAGCCCGCGTTGTCCCTTTCCAATGGGCGCGAACATGTCAATAATTCGCGTAGAAAGCGTAGCCTGCTTGTGCCCCGTGATTTTAAATTTTTCATCAGGAAATAAGGGAGTTAAAAAGTCAAATGGAACCCTGTCGCGTACTTCGGCAGGAACCCGACCATTGATTAGTTCAACTTTTATCAGGGGGAAGTATTTCTCATTCTCTTTGGGTGGGCGAATACCACCTTTTACTGTGTCACCGGTTTTCAGACCAAAAAGTTTGATCTGGCTTTGCGAAACATAAATATCATCGGGTGAGTTCAGGTAATTGTAGTCAGATGACCGCAAGAATCCATATCCGTCGGGCATAATCTCTAAAACACCCTCAGCGTTGATGATACCATCAAACTCATATACAGGATCACCTGTACGGCGATCAAAACCCTTGGGCTTCTGGATGATTTCTTTTCCCTCTTTGGTTTGCTGCTCCGTTTGTGGCGTTTTAGGTTCTTTATCCTGTCTGTTTTCTGTATCGGCTCGCTTGTTTATATTTTCAGGCTTTTCAGTTTGATCTACAGGCCTGCCTGTCTGTTTGTCCTGTGCCAGGCCGGTTTTTGTCTGCTGTTGATTACGCTTATCATGTTGTCTGTGCGGTTTTTGCCGCTGATTATGATCCTGCTTTGTCTTATGCCCGGAGTCTCTGGTATCAGTTTGCGGTACAGCTTGTTTCTGGCGCTGGTCATCGTCTGTCTTGGGCTTGATTTCCTGGACAGGCGATTCAGTGGGCTTGTTCATGGGCTCTGACTTTTCCTTTGGCTTTTCACTTTGTTGCCTCGGGTGTTCGCCCTGCTGCTTTGGCTTTTCACTTTGTTGCCTCGGGTCTTCGCCCTGCTGCTTTGGTTGTTCGCCTTGCTGCTTTGGTTTTTCGCCCTGCTGCTTTGGATGTTCGCCTTGCTGCTTTGGCTTCTCAACTTGCTGCCTTGGTTTTTCGGCCTGATCCTTGCCTGTCCTGTCAGTTGAAGTACCTGCAGGTATTCGCTTGCGTGGACGGCCAGGCCTTCGGTCTTGTTGCTTCTCGACTCTGGGCTCTTTTACAGGGCTTGGATTCAGTGCCTGTGCGTCCAAAATTTTATAAATAAGGTCCTGTTTTTTATAAGAATCTACTTTTTTGATATCCAATCCCTTGGCTATCTCTTTAAGCTCTGGTAAGAGCTTGCTGTTTAATTCTACGATGTCGTACATATGATGTATATGGGTGTACAATATTTGTCTGATATAAGAAAAGAAGTTGGCCCGATGGCGGTGGTCAATTGACCAGGGAAATTACAGCAAAAACTGTGCTAAGAAATAATTTTAAGATGGTTGGTGTGTTTAGGGAAACTGCAGAACTTGCAAATACCGATGCAAAGATAAGGTTTATTCCCAAAACACAAAATATTTTTTAATATATGCCCGGCCTCCCTGTTTTTCACCTACGGCTAATTTTGTATTTTTGCAAAACAACAAAATCTAACCAATCCTGACAAAGCCATGCTACAGCGAATTCAGAGTGTATATCTTTTCATTGTATTTATTTTTGCCGTTTTATTCGGGGTGCTGCCTTTGGCTTATTTTCCGGTAGACGCACCCGAAATGCCATTGCGCCTTTTGCAATACCGTGTTTTTATGGATGCGTTTGCTGAAATGTACGGGCAATGGCTTGGTGGTGTCCTGATTGTTTTGTTTTCAGCCATAATGCTTATTACAGTATACACTACATTTCAGTACAAAAATCGACTGCATCAGATTGCCATGGGCAAGCTGAATATATTGCTTCATGTTGTGCTTATTATGGCAACTTTCTTCTTTTTGGATACCATTCGTGGCCAGGTTGACGCTACAGATTTTTCTTATGGCCCGGCTGTAATATTCCCTGTCATTTCCCTTATTTTTATTCTGCTGAGCAACAAGGCCATACGAAAGGATGAAAACCTGGTCAGGGCAGCGGACAGGCTGCGGTGATCAATCCTCAAGCCGTTTGATTACGTAATCTGAATTGAACAGGCCCAGCGCACCCATATACTTAAGCTTAAACTTGACAAAGTCTCCAACTTTATACTTTTTGGGGTTCTTCCCCAGGTCGATTACCAGAATGTCTGAACTGGCCCCGGCAAGTTCGAGGCTTTTATCGTTTGGAATCAGAAAATCGGGGCTGATATCAAGCAGTCCCACATCAAGCAGTGCCCTCCACGAGGTTTTACCATAATCTGCAGCATTAATCTCATATGATTCTCCTGATGGATTTTCGGCCATCGTCCCTTCAGGGACTATGGGCTTTTCTATGAGCTCAATGATTTCGGCCTTGAAGGTGATCACATCGTCCTTCATCCCCTTGATTGTTTTACCAGTCCACAGGTTGGCTCCAAAATATAGTGTTTCACCAACCCTGAAATGATTCACCCCCGGGGGCACCTGATTTTTTGCTAACATGGGGATGGTCACAGAGGTACCACCCGATAGAAATTTGACCTTTTTGTTAAACTTAACTTCTACGATTTGCTTGTACAGGCTGAGTTGTATGAGTTTATCCCTTGAGGGCATAACTCCGTAAAGACAGTTAAGATTGGTCCCAAACCCCAGAATTTCCAAATGTGGCAAATCAAAAACCTGTTCGTAAAAGTTTACCAGGTTGTCGCCCATCACTCCCTCTCTGAGCTCCCCCATTTCAACCATGATAATCACCTGGTGAGTCTTGTCCTGCTTCTGGGCCTCTTTCGAGATCAGCTTCATGGTTTCAAGGTCGGAGTTCAAACTTACGTCTGCGTATTTTACCACATTTCGAATGCTTCGGCGCGGAGGTGGTTTGATGTAAACTGTTTTGACCTCAGGTGCCAGACGTTTGATGGTGCGCAAATTGGATATCCTTGAGTCCATGAGTTCAGTAACTCCCAACCCTATCAACTCTTTGATGAATAATGGGTTTCCACATAAAAGTTTGGATACCACTCCCCAGTGGATATCATATTTTTCGAACAATCTTTTTAGAAAGTCGTAATTGTGTTTCAGCTTTTTGCGGCTGATCGCTATTTCGGCCATATCCGGTGTTTTAGCGGTTCAGTCGCATTTCAAGGTATTTGCTGGTGAACCCAAGTTTTTCATATAGGAATCTTGCCGGATTTTCCGGCTCCACATGGAGTTTGATGCTGCCTTCAGCCTTCTCAAAGGTTTTGATCATGAGCTCTTTTCCGAGGCCTTTGCCTCTGTAGTCTTTGTGGACGGCTATGTAAACAAGGATATTCTCCGGGATGTAGCCACCCATGCCAGTCTTGTTTATTACCACGGCACCGGTTATTTTACTGTTTTCACCCGACACCACAATGAATCCGCCAAATTTGTCCTTGTCATCCAGAGCAAACTCAATACATTTCATGATGAATTTATATTCATCACCAAACTCATCCAGGTGTTCAAACAGAAAGTCAGCAATTTCTTTTTTTGTTGTTTCAGACACTTGATCTGCTGGTGTGTAAATTTTGTAATTCATGACGTATAAAATTTATTAATAAACAAGTTAAGGATTGTAAATGACACAAATGACATTGATATGCCAAAAATGTTCGGATCAAGTCCAAATGGCAGATCCCAGTTTCCGATAATTAGTGTGATAGTTGTCCCTCCGCCAAGCAGCATAGACCAGAACGCCGCAATGGGGTGCGCTTTTTTAAGAAACAGGGCGCCTATGACCGGAACAAATAAACCTGATACCATGAAAGCATATGAGTAGAGCATGAGTTCAAGCACATTGGGCATTTGGCTCGCCAGCAAAAGGGCCAGGCAGCCCAAAATAAGGGTCAGCGACTGGGATGCCAGAAGAAATCCTTTGTTGCTTGACGGCACCCTGATCCATCTTGTAAGGATATCTGTCAGGAAATTACCACTTGAAGCCATCAGACAACTATCGGCTGTCGACATGATGGCTGAGAAATATGCCGCCATCATCAAACCCATCAGACCAACCGGAAGCACGGTGCGCAAAAGCAGGGGGAGTCCTTGCTCTGCGTCGATGTCACCTGCAGTGATAAAACCAAGATGGGCAAATAAACCCTGCTCGATGGCTACCCTGGCAAAGAGTCCGAGTAAAACCCCCATGAATGCCATCACCGGCCATTCAAACAAACCGGCGATATACCATGCCCGTTGTGCCTGCCTCCGATCTCTTGATGCGTATATACGCTGATAAAGAGTCATCCCCACAAACCAAATGGGGATAATAGTGACAGTCCAGTTAAGCAATTGTTGCCAGCTTACATTGGCCAGACTGAAATACTCAGAACCCAGAGTCTCCTGTATGCCTTGCATGCCACCGACACTGTAAAAAGCGATCGGAATACCGATAAAGATGAGTCCTGACATCAGGATAATCCATTGGATGGTATCAGTATAGATCACTGCCTTGATTCCTCCCATGGCAGTGTATATTATGACAATGGCACCCATGATGATCAGTGCAGTTTGTCGATTAAGCAAGGGAGTAAATGTAGCTTCGGCCAGTATGGCGCCTGCAAGAATTTGTGAGCTGGTAAAACCCAGATAGCCAATGGCAGAGATAATCCCTGCGAGAAATGCAACATTCGGGTTGTAAAAGCTGCCCAAAAACTGTGGGAAAGTGTAAAACTTATTTGTTTTTTCCAGCTGTTTTACCTTTGGTATAAGTAATACAGCACTGAGCCAGGCACCTATCAAGCCGGTGAAAAGCATCCATGATCCGGCCAACCCCATGATGAATCCCAGTCCGCCAAGCCCGATTGAAAAACCTCCTCCCACATCAGTGGCGACAACCGAAAGGCCTATATGCACACTGCCGATCTTTCTGCCTCCCACATAAAAGTCGTCCACCCCCTTGTTGCGAATGAGAAAGTATACTCCGATACCTATCACCCCCATCATGTATAAGGTGAACACAAGAATGTCCAAAAAATGCATTAGGCTTTTACAATGGATTATTGTACGCCAAAGGTAGCAAAAATAAAGACAAGTGCCAAATCATAGGGCTAACTTCCTGCTTCATTGTGTGTTATGAAGTCGGGGGGATTCATTACTTTTGCACAGGCAGAGCCGGAGAAATGTAGCAAAAACCCAAAGGTGTTTAAATGCTGAATCCGGATAATGTGACACAAAAGGAACTTAATGTAAACGTATGGAGTATCCATGGGGAAGTGACAGAAGATTTAACGCCTGGTCAGACCAATGTCGTCAAAGATTCGGCACTCGGGTACAGAAATTATCTGTCAATGCCGGTTTCAGCTGTCCAAATCGTGATGGTACGGTGGGCTGGGGAGGATGCACTTTCTGCAACAACGAAGGGTTTAGCCCCTCTTACTGTCAGCCCTCAAAGCCCATTAAACAGCAAATTGATGAAGGTTTGCAATTCATGAGGAAACGTTATCCGAGGGCAGGAAAATTCCTGGCTTATTTTCAAACATATTCGAACACCTATGCCAGCCTTGAAAAGCTCAAAAACATCTATGAACAGGCATTGGATCACCCCCATATTTCGGGTTTGGTCATTGGTACCCGACCCGATTGTGTGGACGCAGAAAAACTTGATTACCTGGCAACTCTTGCTGGCGAATATTTTATCAAACTTGAATATGGCGTGGAATCATGCCATGACCCAACCCTGAAGCTGATTAACCGTGGCCATTGTTTTGCGGATACACAGAGGGCCATTGCCATGACTGCCGAAAGGGGACTGATGACAGGTATCCATATGATATTCGGGCTTCCTGGAGAGACCAGAAAACAAATGCTCGACCAGTCAGCCACAATCAATGAATTACCCATCGACACCATCAAGTTTCATCAGTTGCAAATTGTAAAGAATACTGCCATGGCTCAAGAATATGCCATGTATCCTGAAAGGTACCAGTTGTTTGATTTGGATGAATATGTTGATTTTGTCATTTCATTTATAGAAAGACTTAGCCCCCACATAGCCATTGACAGGTTTTCTGGAGAGATCCCTACCAGACTTATTGAAGGAAAAAGCTGGGGCAGGGTTCGTTCGGATATTCTTTTGCAAATGGTAGAAAACAAAATGATAGAAAGAGATACATTTCAGGCTAAATTATGCCTTTAGCCACATCAATTGATGTGATTTAATGTTTAGTTTGTTAGTTCATAGTTCTGTTAATTATAATTCAGATAGTTAAGGCTTTGGAGGGTCTTGGAAATTATTTAAATTTGGCCTCTTTTTAGCCAATTAAGCCAACACCTAATTTCTTTCGCATATGGAGAAGAATAATAACAACGCGGTTTCCAACATGCTTGGAGCTATTGAACGGGTCGGAAACAAACTGCCCCACCCCGCGACATTGTTTGCCCTTTTTGCCCTGGGCATCGTTTTTTTAAGTGGCATTGCAGCCCTTTTTGGGGTAACAGCCGTTCACCCCGGAACCGGTGAAGATGTTGCGGCATTCAACCTTATGAGCAGAGAGGGGTTGCATCTGATCATGACCAGGATGGTAGTGAATTTTACTTCATTTGCACCCCTTGGAACTGTATTGGTTGCACTGTTGGGTATAGGTGTAGCTGAAGCCAGCGGACTCATGTCAACAGCACTTCGACTGTTGGTTATCTCGGCTCCGAAACGTCTGTTGACCTTTGCCATTGTATTTGCCGGAATTTTATCCAATACAGCCAGCGAGGTTGGCTATGTGGTCCTTGTTCCCCTGGGCGGGATGATCTTTCTTGCCGTTGGCCGTAACCCCATTGCTGGTATAGCTGCCGCATTTGCCGGTGTATCCGGAGGATATTCAGCCAACCTGCTGTTGGGTACAATTGACCCGCTTCTGGCAGGTTTATCTGAAGAGGCCGCACGGATTATTGACCCGATATACAATGTCAACCCGACGGCCAACTACTATTTCATGTTTATATCCACCTTTTTTATTGCCTATATCGGTACCTGGGTAACAGAAAAAATAGTGGTGCCACGTTTGGGCGAATATAAAGGTGACGCACAGCCCGAAGAGATCAAGCTGTTAACCGGTGATGAAAAACGGGGAATCAGAGCCACTTTCTGGACTCTCATTGGCGTGTCGTTGCTCTTGCTGTGGAGCGCGGTGCCTATTGAGGGCGGCATCTGGTCATCAATTCCCGGCTCAGGGTTTATGCGTGATCCTGTAACAGGTGATTTGCTCCGTTCACCATTCATGAGCGGAATTGTTGCCATCATTTTCCTTGTTGCTGCTATTCTTGGAATTGTTTATGGTATAGCAGCCAAGACCCTGAAAAGCAATTATGATGTTATCAACGGTATGGGAAAATCCATGTCGACCCTCGGAACATATATTGTGCTGGTGTTTTTTGCAGCCCAATTTGTGGCTTATTTTAACTGGACCAACCTGGGGTTGATTTTTGCCATTCAGGGGGCTAATTTTATCGGGTCATTGGGCTTGGGGCGCATCCCCCTGATGATTGCACTGGTATTGATCTCTGCACTTATTAACCTGGTTATTGGAAGTGCCAGTGCCAAGTGGGCCATTCTTGCTCCTGTATTTATCCCCATGTTTATGTTGCTCGGTTACTCGCCAGAGTTCACCCAGCTTGCATACCGGGTAGGTGATAGTGTGACCAATATGATCGCACCCATGATGTCTTATTTTGCCATGATTGTAGCATTTATGGAAAGGTATGATAAAAATGCCGGAATCGGCACCATTATAGCAACCATGCTTCCGTATACGGTTATATTCCTCGTTGCCTGGTTAATCATGCTGGTATTCTGGATCCTGCTTGGACTGCCCATTGGACCTGGCTCTCCACTATTCTATCAGCTTTAAAAGCACACAAACGCCGAAATATTATCTGCAGGCACCTGGGAAATACGCCCGGGTGCCTGTTTTATATTGATTAGTGAACCATCTTTTTTATATTTTTATGGTGTGAATTTTAAAGACTGATTGATGAACAGACACGAAGGCAGAACAGTTCTTGTGCCGGTTGACTTCACAGACCTCACCGAGCTTGCCATTGACTATGCCGAAACCCTTGCAAGAAGTTTTGGGTATAGTATTCATGTCTTGCATGTTACCGGAAAGGGACAAAAAAGCAACCTGGACGAAGAAGAGGCCATGCCTTTGCTCGAACAAATAGCTGCCCGCATTGCAGAGGATACGGGGCTACTGGTTCAGAGCAGTCTGGTTGAAGGGAATGTGTTTAGCACCATCGGAGAGGTGGCTGACGATCTGCAGGCGGCTTTTGTGGTAATGGCCGTACACGGAAAAAAAGGGGTGCAGCATTTGGTGGGGAGTTATGCTTATAAAGTAGTATGCTGCGCCAAAGTGCCGGTTTTGGTTATAAAAGAAATGCACAAGCAGCCCGGGTTTAAAAATATTGTTGTACCCATTGATTTTTCCCGGCGCAGTGCACAAAAGGTATCACAGGCCATCAAGTTTGCCCATTTTTTTGGGGCCACCATCAGGGTGTTTGGTTTCTTGTCATCAGAAAACAAGGCCAAAATCATCAACAAAGAGGCCTTGTTGAAGAGTGTAACAGATTTTTTCAAAGAAAATGGTGTGCGGGTTACTACAGATCTCATGATTAATCCCGGCATGGACTGGCCTGAAGCGCTAATGTCATTTGCCAGAGAAAAGGAAGCAGACCTATTGATGATTGTTGCAGAGCGTGGCGGCCGTATCCAGGAGATATTTACCCAGAACTACGCTGAAAAAATTATTGATAATGTGGATATCCCGGTTCTTACCATCACACCAACCGATGAGGACATCAAAGCTGAGAAGGATGTGGGTAAGGCTGGCATCATAACCCCTTTTGTTGATCCGTTTGGTTTTTTTACACAAGAAGCCGGGACGTAATGAAAAATAACCTTATGGAGCGAACAGCATTTGAAAATACAGAGGTTGCTTTTAAAGATAAGAGTAATCAGGCATTACGAAGGGCCTACTGGCTATTTAATATGGTTGGGTCTCCGTTGCTTGTAAAAGTCGGATCAGGTCTGCTAAGGATTGCCATCTGGCTTCATTTGCCTGTAAATTGGGCTTTGAAGCCGACAGTGTTCAGACATTTTTGCGGAGGTGAAACCATTGATGATTGCCAGAACGTCATCACACAGTTGGGTGCTTCGCAGGTCATGACCATTTTAGATTACTCCGCTGAGGGCAAGGATACAGAGAGCGATTTTGATTTTACCAGGAACCAGATTATGGCAACCGTTGATAAGGCTGTAGACAACCAGTATGTGCCCTACGCCGTGTTTAAGCCAACTGGTCTGATACGATTTGCGCTGCTTGAAAAAGTTCAGGCCGGAGAATCACTTTCTGACACCGAACAGTCAGAATTTGAGAGGGGCCGAAAACGCTTCGAAGATGTGTGTACTTATGCTGTTAAGAGGGATATTCCCATCATGATCGATTCTGAAGAAAGCTGGATTCAGGATGTGGTTGATCAGATTGTTGAAGATTTGATGTTTCGCTTCAACAAGGAAAAACCCATGGTGTTCAACACCCTGCAAATGTACAGGCATGACAGGCTTGAATACCTTAAGGCCTTCATAAGGAAGGCTGAGGAGCAAAAGGTTTTCGCAGCTTTCAAGCTTGTTCGTGGTGCCTACATGGAAAAAGAGAGGGAAAGGGCAAAGAATATGGGCTATCCATCTCCTGTTTATCCTGACAAAGATGCCACCGATCAGGCCTTTGATCAGGCAACGGCTTATTGCCTGACACATGTTTACACTACAGCGGTTTGTATTGGAACACACAATGAAGACAGCTGCGCAAAGGCCGCTGCACATATTTCGGGCCAGTCTGTTGATCCAGGGCACCCCCATATTTCATTTGCCCAGTTACTGGGGATGAGTGACCATATTTCGTACAACCTGGCAGCGGCCGGTTACAATGTGTGCAAATATGTTCCCTATGGCCCCGTTAAAACGGTGGTGCCTTACCTGATTCGTCGAGCTGAAGAAAATACTTCTGTGGCCGGTCAGACTTCACGTGAGTTATATCTGATCAAAAAGGAAATAGCCAGACGGAAAGCTTAGGGGCTATGTTTTCTTTGCCTGACTGTTTCAAAGGCCACGATGGCCACTGAAGCAGACAGGTTAAGTGAGTCAATTTTCCCCGACATTGGAATGAGTACAGGCTTGCAGGGAGCCTTTATCCATTGCCCTGACAATCCCTTGTCTTCAGCACCGAATACAAGAGCCACCGGCCCGGTAAGACTGGTTTCATATATGGATGTGTCAGCCCCTAAAGATGCCGCCAGGATAACTGCATCTTCTTGTCTCCAGACTGCTTCAGCCTTAAGCCATTCAATAACTTCGTCACCCGTGCAAATGGCTGAGGGTACCGTAAAAACACAACCAAGGCTTGCCCGCAGCGTATTTGGACTATAAAAGTCTGTGCGCGGATCGACCAGAATAACAGCATCAGCAGCTACAGCGTCGGCTGTGCGCAACACGGCTCCCAGGTTACCTGGTTTTTCAACGCCTTCAAGAATAATTACCAGGGGATTGCTTTGGGTGACGATATTATTCAATGCATGTTCACGCTGTTCTCCCAACAAGATTACCCCTTCATTATTTTCTCTGTATGCCATTTTGTTGTATACACTCCTGCTTACATGAATTATTTTTTCAGGCTCTATGCTCTCTGTATTGATGGGGTAGACTTCGTCTTCAGTGTATATGTCGTTACAGATCAACAGATGTTTGATTTTGATATTGGCTGACAGAGCCAAGGAAATTTCTCTCCGCCCCTCGGTGACAAACAGGCCTGAATCTTTCCTCTCTCTGACCTTTTGTTGCAGCCTGAGGATGTATTTTACCAGATTGTTCTGAAGGCTTGTTATGGGTTCTTTCATAAAATGTTCTCCCTGTTGTTTCTTTTCATTATGACCAGTTTGTGCAGCACCCATACCATACTTGCCAGCACATAGCAAATGACAGCCACTGACAAAACCATCCGAAAACCTGCTTCAACAGCTATAAGCATGGCCAGAGATGTGCTGACAACCGAGAAGGAGCCATTAATGCCCCAGGCCCAGGGCACCTGCCTGATATCGTACCCGGCCAGATGGCGAATACCAAGGGGGAACATCATGCCTTTGAAAAACGAAGGAATGCCGATGATTAGCAGGCTTATGAGGATTTTAACACCCAGGGGTGCTGCAATTGTATATTGAAGCCATGAGGTTAAAAAGGCGACGTACAGGCTCAGCATGCCGGCAACTATCAGGCCGTTTATTGTCATGTTGTTCAATGTGGGTCTGAGTCTTCCGGATACAAGACTGCCGGCCCCGCTAAAAATAAGCATGGTGCTGATGACAGCAGAAATGGCGTATACCGCCTGGCCAAAATATAAAACAAAGCGTTGAATCAGGATAATCTCAACAAACATATATCCGATACCCAATGCACCAAAATATAGCACAGTGGCCATTTTCCCTTCCCGGCTTTTTTTCTTCAACCGCAATAGCGGCATGATAATAAACACAAATGCCAGAAGAGCACTCTGCAAAAGGGTTACCAGTACAATAAGGTAGCCTAACTCCAGAAATGGAAACTGATCTGCTCCGAAAGTTCTTGATAATTCGCGAAAGGTTCCTGGTTTTAAAAATTGTGAAAAATAGGGCTTGTCATCAATTGCAGGATAGATCATAAAGGTGTACTCTTCCATAAAAGCCTCATCAAAGGCCATGATCCTGTCGATATAATTGAAGAAACTGCCATCATCCAATTTGTTGAAGTGGTCTCTTTCACCAATTTCCAGATCGGGCATCAGCAGGGGATCAAAATACATGGTTTGGCAAAATTCTCTGATGTTTGCCATTTCACCCTTTGTAAAGGGCGATTTCTTTACCATAAATGTGATGGTTCCCCATGATCTGACAGCAACTATGTGGTCTGAGGGGTCGTGGGGCGAATGTTCAGTCATTGTGCCAACCAGTGTGGCCAGGATTTTCAAGCTTGTTCGCGGAGGATAATCTATCCATGACGATATGGATATAACTCCGTCATTGCTCAGGTTTTGCCACATAGATCCGAAAGCCTCTTGTGTCAGCATATAGTTTTCTTGCAGGGCATTAACACCAGAAGTGCCTCCGAATGCATCTTGCAGTGGAAGAAGGATCAGGTCAAATGGCGCAAGATGTGTTGAAGCCAGAAAGTTTCTTCCCTCGATATGGTGGATGTGTAAATTTTCATGTGCGATCAGATCTGCACTTTCACTGCTGAATTTTTCTCTTAAAGCGTCAATAATTCCGGCATTGGGAATGATTGCATCAACATGAAGCGGGTTTTTTGTAAAAATCTGAGACAGGGTGGCTCCTTCTGCAGCGTTTAACATCAGTACCCTGTCATGTTTACCCAACACCCATGGTAAAGCCTGTGTACTGTAGTTTAATATGTGATCTTCCTGGCCGGATTTGTATTTTGGAACCACACCCGCATAATCACCGTTGACAAAAATGTGTTTTTTTACCGGAACCTGGCCTGTATAGGATAGGCTTAAAGCGGGGGCATAACGAAGTGCCGGAGAACTCACCACTTCAATCAGTCCGTGTGAATGAGGTTGTCTGTAAACCACCTCGGCATCAGGCAGATTCAGGGCTCTGGCAATACCTTTGTACTGGCTTACGGGGATGGTTCCTGGTCTGGCAATAAAAAAAATAGCCATGCAGCAGGCTGCTATTCCCAATGCTATATGCATTTTCTTAAACCTTTTTCCCATTCCCAACAGACCGGCCATCACCGACAACAACCCGGCAAGCGGCGGTATTTGTTGTGGCGTCAAAATGAAGAACAGGAAAAGGGCCAGCAAACCGCCCATTCCTGATCCCAAAAGATTAGAAAAATAGTATTTGCCGATATCTCTGGTATGGATGATAAAGAGCATTCCTATGGCCAGTGCCCCCGTGAAAAATGGCAAAAAATAGATAATGTAATTGATGGCAAGAATTGGAAATTGCGAGTAGTCGACAAATAGCAGATAAATGTCAAATCGGAAAATCTCGGTCCTGGCAAGACGGAAGGCAAACATCATCCAAATCCCACTAATGGTCATAAGCAAGGGGATGAGCCATTCGGCTCTGGCCGTTAGCCATTTGCGAGCCAGGGCCAGCAGGGTTCCGCTGGCACCAAAACCCAACATGGCCACTGATATGATCATGTACGCAAAATGATGCCATTGCGCAATGGATAACAATTGCATAAGCGTCAGCTGAAAGGCAATAATAGATGCTGACTGAAGCCCGAGGCTCAATAAAAGAGGGTGATGTGTTTTAAACTTGGCTCCCATAGACTTTACCTGTCTCTTTCAAAAGGAACGAAACGCACAGGCATCAGGCTTCTGGTTGAAATTTCTCCACCTTTTTTCTTTTCAACCAACATAAGTTGCTGCATTTGAAAGGGTGACCCTACAGGGATTATCATCCGCCCGCCCTCTTTAAGTTGCTCAATCAGGGGTGGTGGGATATATTCTGCTGCAGCAGTCACAACAATGGCGTCAAAAGGTGCATGTTCTTCCCATCCATGGTAGCCGTCACCGATCATTACATGTGCATTGCTGTACTGTGCCTCAAGCTTAATGCGGGCTTGCTCTCCGAGTGGCCTGATGATCTCAATGGTGTAAACCTGATCAATGATTTCTGCAAGAACCGCAGCCTGGTAACCCGAACCGGTGCCGATCTCCAGAACCTTTTGGTTTGAGTGTGGCTGAATGATCTCAGTCATGTATGCAACAATATATGGCTGAGAAATGGTTTGCCCGTACCCAATGGGAAGGGGTCTGTCCTGGTAGGCGAAACGTCTTTGTACAGCAGGGACATACAAATGCCTCGGCACCGATCTCATGGCCTGAAGGGTGGCCTGGTCACGAATTCCCCTGCCCTGGATCTGGTTTCTGACCATATTGTTTCGTTCTCTTCTGAAATCATCCGCCCTGACTTCATATCCCATTATCGCAAGCAGTAATAAAAACATCACAAAGCATGTCAGTCTATAGATCATGGTGCGGTGGTTTATTTTACAGTTTGTTTTGATTGTTCATCAAGAGTTGCACTCAGACAAAAATACTAGAATTCGGCATACAGTCAAAATGATCAGTTCATGTCTGAGTGCCAAAAACCGTTAAAAATCATTGTGTTTTGCCACTTGTTTTGTAATTTTATGGCAGGAGGATTGAAATAATATTCCAAGTGTCATGAAGAAAATTGCCAACCCAGACATACTGACACTATTGCTTATTCTTGTGTTGAATTTCTCAACGGGAGGCTATGGGTTTTCCCAGCCAGTGCCTTCGTATGCAGAAGTAATCAGTGCTTATGAGCAGTCTTATCTGGCTTATCCCCGGCAAAAAGTCTTTCTTCACACCGACAAAGATACATACCATGTCCATGAAACTTTGTGGTTCAAGGCCTATATTGTCGATGCTTTCAGGCACAAACCCGATACCCTGAGCAGTAATTTGTATGTTCAGTTGCTCGACTCAGAAGGAAAACATATCAGGAGTCAGCTCCTTAGGCTGCATGATGGACTCGCACACGGTCAATTAAACTTTCCTGACTCCCTGCCGGATGGAAACTATGTACTCAGGGCATTTACAAATTGGATGCACAATTTTTCTGATGATTTTTTCTTTTCAAGGCATATTTACATTCATAATCCGGAGCAGGCCAATTATATTACCAGAAGTGCCCAGAGAAGTAACAGGAGGTTTAACCGTGATCTTGAACAGTTGACATCATCGATGCAGTTTGCCATTTTTCCGGAGGGTGGAAACTGGGTGTATGGGTTACCTTCGAGGGTAGCATTCAAAGCTGCAGATGGGCTGGGTCGGGGAGTTGACGTCAATGGCCGGATCACCGATCAAACAGGAAGAGAAATTGCCAGCTTTTCAACATTTTATGACGGAATGGGCTCTTTTTCCATGACTCCGGAACATGGATATACATACCAGGCTGAAGTTAATTTTGAACAGGGGGGATACCAAACCTATCCTTTGCCCATGCCAAAGTCGCATGGATATGCCATGGCTGTCAGCCAAACCAGTGAAGGCCTGGATGTATTGGTGTATAAGAATTTCGATCCTGCCCGCTACAATATGTCGCATGATGCGTTTATTCTTGCTCATTCAGGAGGTAGCCCGCTTTACATGAAGCAGATCACTGAGCCGGCAGACCAGCTTAGTTTCTCTATTTCAGATGAATTGCTCCCAACGGGTGTTACCCATATTACCCTGTTCGATGGCCATGGCGAGCCCGCTGCTGAGCGCCTGGTTTTTATTAATCACGATGACATTGGCCGGGTGAGCATTGACCCGTACATTAGTCATGAGCAGGACACAACAATACTGAGCCTTGATTTGTTTTTTGATACCAGGTCTGGGGTGAAATCTGAAGGTTCGTTCTCCATGGCCATTCTGTCAGCTGAATATGCTGAAGATTATACGCAATCGGATATAGCTTCATACTTTTTGCTTACAGCTGATATTGCCGCTACCATCTCCAATCCGGCTTATTATATACAATCTGGTGATAAAGATGTGAAAAAGGCCGCAGACCTGCTGATGATGACCCATGGATGGAGACGGTTTTCGTGGGAACATTTACTTGCAGGCCAAACGCCGGATATACGTTATGGTTTCGCCCGGGGACTAAGCGTCAGAGGAAGCGTCAGGGCGCTTTCTTCTGCTGAAGCGGCTGAAGGCGTCGGGGTTGAAATGATAGTGGGCGAGGATACCAGAAACCGTTACACAACCAAAACTGACAAAGAGGGGCATTTTGTATTTACCGGTCTTGATTATGACGGATCTTTCAGGGTCAGGTTAAGCACCCCTGATCAAACCAACGGAAGAAATTTATGGATTGATCTGGCTCCTGCCAGTTATCCTGAAGTACCTTATGTCCCTAACCATAACACCAGGATCATGTCTTTGACTGAAAGAGGTGAAAACTGGCAGCGAAAAAGACCCCCATTTACATGGCTCAGAGCACATCAGCGATCAAAACCTCAACTTGCTGACCCATATTTCGGGCGGCCTGATCAGGTTATTTATGCACATGATATTCAGGGCCATTATAACCACATGATTGAGTTATTAATGGGCAGAGTCTTAGGGCTTACCATTGAAGGCGGGAACCTCACTTTCAGGGGGCAAAGCAGTTTTCTGATGGATAACGAACCCTTGTACGTAGTCGACGGAATCATGGTGCATAAATCTACCTTTATGGCGGTGCAACCTTCTGACCTTGAGAGGTTGGAAGTGCTCAGGGGAAGCAGTTCTGCCATTTTCGGAAGCAGAGGAGGTAATGGAGTACTCCTTGCCTTTACAAAAAAAGGCGATGAGACCAGTCGTCGTACTTTTGAATTTTCACTTGGTGGCTACCATGAACCGCGTGAATTTTATCTTTCAAGGATAGAATCTGAAATATACGAACAAACACGTATGGCTCGCACCATTTTCTGGACACCCGAACTTGACCTTGAAACTGATAAAATAAATAGCTTACATATTCCGGTTGAAGGTGGTGCAGAGGAGATTATGGTCGTTATTGAAGGGCTGACCAATAAGGGAATGCCCGTATACTCCAGAATCTTCATAAAATAATTTTCTGGTACTTACGTGGGATTTGTATTTTTGGCAGCAGGTTTGTTGGCCAAAAAGCATTTGTTTTGGCATGATTATGGTTGCGTTTTTTTATGTAAGTGCTTTATTTAAATAAGTTTTAATATCCCAGTTATGAGAAGTATGCCTAGAATTATGTATTTTTTGATCATGTTGGTCTTTGTTATTCCCTCACTGTCAAAGACATATGGTCAAACTGAAGTGGCGGGAGAAGTTCTGACGGCTCTCAGGCAGGTGCCGCAGGCAATGCCACAGCAAAAATTGTTTATCCATACAGACAAGGATGAGTATCTGGCGGGTGAATCAATCTGGTTCAGGGCATACCTTGTAAATGCCTATACCCATGAGCCAGACCATATCAGCACCAACCTCCAGGTACACCTGTTGAGTGTACAGGGCGACCTTATTGATTTTGGACTTGTACGTATGCAAAACGGGTATGGTTTTGGCGACTTTCAATTGCCTGATTCATTGCCGGATGGAAACTACCATATTCTGGGATATACAGACTTGATGGAAGCATGGGGTGAGGATGAAGCGTTTAGGAAAAAAATATTTGTCCATAATAAAGGACAAGCCAATTATATCAATCGTGCCGGCATGCGGCAGAATCGTCGTTTCAACAACGATCTTGATAAGCTGCAGTCTGTCAGACAGTTTGCCATATTCCCTGAAGGGGGGCACCTGGTTAAAGACATTGATTCACGTGTCGCTTTCAAGGCTGCCGATGGTTTGGGTAATGGTCTGGACATTTCGGGAAGCCTTCATGCTGCCGATGGGACCAAGCTGTTAACCTTTGAGAGTTTTCATGATGGCATGGGGAGTTTTACTTTTACACCTGAACGCGGCCAGTCATATACTGCAAGGGTTAAGTTTCCTGATGGAAGGTCAGTTGAGAAAGTTTTACCGGAAGCATTGGACGAGGGTTATGCATTAAAGGTTGACCGCGAGGGAGAGAATCTGCGGGTTGGCGTTGAGACAAATTTTGACTCCCGTCAGTATAATATCCCCCTGGATATTTTTATCCTTGTGCAAACCAGGGGGCATGCCTATTTTTATGAGCTGGGTCAGCTCCGCCAGGGACGTTTCAGCACAACCCTGCCACTTGATATGCTTCCAACCGGTGTTGCACAAATTACTGTTTTTGATGCAAACAGTACACCGCTTGCTGAGCGTCTTGTGTTTGTTAATCATGACGACATACACCAGGTGTCAGTCCAGACCGCCCCCATGTTTATTGGCGGCAGAGAAGGAGTGGAAGCCAACGCCTTTTTTGGCGAGGTGAATATTGGCGATGACCGGGCTGGCTTTTCCACAGCTTTGCTGGGCGGATTCGGCAAGCCACCATCATATGGTGAAAATATTGCCACATGGTTTTACCTGACCAGTGAAATAGGGCATCTCATAAAAGAACCCTGGTATTATTTGTCGGGAACCACTGAAGCACACCTTAAGGCTTCTGATTTACTGATGTTAACCCACGGGTGGAGACGATTTGACTGGGACAACATACTTGCCGGCGATTTTGGAAACGTTGATGCTGAACCTGAGAACAGACTAACCATCAAAGGCAATGTAGCCTTGTTGAGAGCGCAAGACTCTCCTGGCGAGCAAACTGTAGAGCTTCGTCTGTATGACGGTACTGCTGCTGAAGTGTATCGCACTACCAGCCGGCATACTGGTGAATTCAAGTTTGACGGGCTTGAATTTGATGAACTGACCAGGGTAAGCCTGATAGTTCCTGAGTCGAGAAGAGAAAGACAGCTTATTGTTGAACTTGACAGGCGTGAATATGACAGGCAACCCTATAATAAGGGGTTTTACACCCAGTCACATGATATTACCAGAAGGGGTACTTCCTGGCGCAGGATATCCCAACCAATTACCACCTTGCCATCACATACTGAAGCGAAGCGAAGTGAGCCGCCTTCAATGCTAGGTGTAATTCCTGATCAGGTTTTGTATATTGATGACATAAGAGGTGAACCTGATAATATGGAAAGTCTTCTGATAGGAAGGGTGCAGATTTTCAGGGGCCCGGTGAGCATAAACCTGTCAACCACACCTGTCTATCTGCTTGATGGGACAACTGTCTCGCAACAGGCATTTATGAGCCTCAATCCGCTTGAATTGGAGAAGATTGAAATTTTTACCGGCCCGAGCACTGCAAGGTTTGGTGCCAGCGGAGCAGCAGGTGCCTTACATGCTGTAAGCAAGTCAGGTGATACAGGCTATTCTTCTGAATTTACAGTAACTGGTTACCATATTCCCAGAAGGTTTTATCAGCATGAAATACAGTACCATGAATACAGAGAATTGAATGTTGAAAAAACCATCATGTGGGATAACAGGGTCAGACCCGATGCCAGAGGTAGAAGCAGGTATGTGTTTCTTGGTCTTGATGATTTTGATTATGTCAGGCTGATATTCCAGGGTGTTGATTCTGAAGGCCGCATTGTGTTTACCGAGCAGATGATTAAGTAAGCATCTTCAAATAACAGAATCTGAAGGGCCGGTGATTGTAAGCCGGCCTTTGATTTGCAGTTTGTTTCGTTTTTTTGTACATTTATGGTTGTCGGGTAGTTTTCTAGTTTCACTTTTAACCGGGGGGTCTTAGCCATGATCAATATGTGTAAACCTAATATCGTTCCTTTACTGCTTTTACTGACTGGCCTGTTTGTCACGACCGCCGATTCCAGCATTCCTCCCCCGCTTATTAAGGCAACTGAAGCATTGGAAGTATTGAACACTGATTATCGGCAGCAAAAAATATTTCTACATACAGACAAAGACGAATACCTGGCGGGAGAAACTATATGGATGAAGGCTTATGTAATCAACGCTGACACACATAAACCAGACATAAGCAGCACCAACCTGATGGTTGAAGTTTTGAACTACAGAGAGGAGATTGTGTCAGGTACAGTTCTCAGAATTAAAGACGGATTTGCAAGGGGGCAGTTTTCTCTGCATGATTCACTGCCAACGGGTAATTACATTATCCGTGCCCATAACCACTGGATGTTGAATTTTGGAGATGATCTCATATTTGAGAAACAGTTGTTTGTCCATAATCTTGAAGAAGAGAACTATATACGCCGCAGTGAGATCCGTCAGAACAGACGTTTTAACAGAGAGCTTTCAAGACAAAAAGACGAGAGGCGATTTGCGTTCTTCCCTGAGGGGGGGCATCTTATTGCCGGTTTGGAAAACAGGATAGCCTTCAAGGCCTCTGATAATCTGGGAGCCGGAATTGTGGCTGAAGGGGTTGTTACCGACCGTCGGGGCAATCAGGTTGCCCGGCTTGCAACTACACATGATGGTATGGGTGTGTTTTCATTCACCCCGGTATGGGGTGAAATGTATATGGCCGAGATAGGTTTTGAAGGCGGAAAAAGCATGCGTATTCCCCTTCCTGAATCTGAACCTGAGGGATATGTCTTGCAGGCTGAAACAGCATCCCGGGGCGTGGAAATCACAGTCAGGTCAAACTTTAACCCTTCTGATTATGGATTGCCAAAAGATGTCTTTGTGTTGGCGCAGCAGAGGGGGGTTGTACATTATACAGGTAAGGGTCAGTTAGATGATGGTTTGTATTCAACCGTAATACCGACAGATGAGCTTCCGGCAGGCATCCTGCAAATTACCCTTTTTGATGGCAACACCACACCTCTGGCCGAACGCCTCGTTTTTGTCAATGCAGACCAGATTGAATATGACCATGCTGATTTGCAACTTAGCATAGATACAGACCAGCAGGTTATGTCGTTAGAGCTTGACTGGTATGATATTGACCTAAATGCTCCAGGCAGCTATTCTCTTGCAATGCTTGAGGGTAACCCAAAGAATGAGTATAGGAGTAATATCATTACCTGGTTCTACCTTGAGAATGACCTTGGGCAATCTATTGAGAATCCCTGGTATTATTTTGCCAGCAATGGTGATGAAAGGCTTGATCATTTAGATTTGCTGATGCTGACCCATGGATGGAGTCGACATGAGTGGGGCAGTGTCCTTGCGGATGAATTCCCTGAAATCGTTCATCCTCGCCCCAAAGGCCTGACCATAAGAGGTAAGGTTGTTCCGGTCAGTTCATCTCAGCCAACGGGTAACATTACAGTGGATATGTCGGTTATTCAAGACAGGGTGTATGCAAATTATGCCACACAGACAAACTTTAACGGAGAATTCGTATTTACCGGACTTGATGTTGAGGGCCCTTTTGTCGCAGAGTTGACTACCAGAGGAGATATGAGCAACCGGCGTTTCCGTATTGACATGAAAGGCCGCAAATATGACAGGGTTGATTACGAACCTTATTTTGGCCTGCAAACGAAATCACACTATGTGCTAAGCCGTGGTGATGACTGGGAAAGATCACGCAGACCAAGGGTATTGCTGTCAGATTTTCCCGATCGTACATCAGAACCTGACCGCAGTGGTACATGGGGCCAGCCTGACTTCATACTTTATATGGATGATGTAAGTATGGATTATCCTGATCTGGCCAGCTTATTGCCCGGTCGCATTCCCGGATTAAGGATTGACCGGGGTACTTTTTACTTCCATGGCCCTTCAAGCATCAATTTGTCAAGTGAGCCAATCACACTTGTTGAGGGATTAATTGTGCACAGCAATGTCTTCCTCAATATGAATCCACGCGATGTTGAACGAATTGAGGCCTATCGTGGCCCCAGTACGGCCATATTTGGACGGAGGGGTGGGCCTGGTGCCTTGAATGCCATCACAAGGACAGGTCAGGGAGATGTGTATTTTGAGTTCCAACTGCTTGGTTATAACTTGCCCAGAACCTTTTTCCAGGCAGTTATGGATCCCTATCATTATGAAGAATCAGGTGTGCCGTTTACCGTATTCTGGGATTCAGCTCTTGTTCCGGAGCAGGATGGAGGAACAACCGTATATTTTCCACTTCCGGAAAAGCTGGAGAGTTTTTATATCATCATGCAGGGTATGGATGCCCATGGTAAATTATTGTTTAAGTCTCTCAGCAGAGACAGGGACCAACTATAATCCATTTACAAACTCAGTAAAAATGCCATGGTGTCAACCCCATCGGCATAATCAGACAGACCGGGTTTTTGCGATGTACCAAATGGAATCGCAGGTGGTATGAATTCACTGACCAGAGACGAGCCCACTACGCACTGCAAATCATGGTGGTGGGAGTTGTAAAACCGCTTCGTATCGCTTAAATGCTTGTATGTCATAAAGTGTACAACACCCAGAGGGGGAGTCAGCTCATTACTTTCTTTGAATAAACACACCCCTGCATCAACGAAAGGTTCGCCTTTAATTTGAAACAACGCTTTGTTGTGTAAAAGGTTATTTCGATATTTTGGGTGATGCTTAACATGGGCGTATGACTCCCAGGCACTTGCGAGTATGCTGAGGTCATAATCCAGGGGAACCATGATAAGGGAGACATTGCGGCAACCCAGCCCAAAATAGGCAAACACATCTTCTGCCAGCATGTGCAGGTCATGATCCGATTCAGCACCCGTAAGCACGGCCATTGAGTTTCTGTTTCGTCTGATAATAGAAGGTTTGTTATCTGCGATGGCCTTGAAATACCTGGCACTGTTATTACTCCCTGTGGCGATGATTGCATCAAACTGCTCATTCTTTCTGTTGTAGGGTCTGATGGAAGAAGATCCCGGAAGTTCAGCAAGAATCTCTGCAACAGTTCGGGGTAAAAATGCATCCTGTGATGAAGTCTTCATTTCCAGGACATGACCTGATAACACGACGCATACCATATCATGAAATCCGGCCAATGGAATATTACCAGCCATGATTACCCTGATTATCTTTCTTTTTGAAGGTGTAAGCAATGGTATCGCATATGTACCCAGCCAACTGCTCAACTTATCGGGTTCAAGCATATGGGCCAGTGCGTTGAAGGCACGCGAAATTTCTCCAGGTGTAAACCATGGGTTTGCGTTATAAGCTTTCATTGCCGATTGCACAAGGCTTTTGCTGATGTCATATTTATGATCACCAGGAGTGCCTTCGGTTAGACATATGGATGCAACGTCCATTTGTCTGCCCATTTCGTTGAGAAAGTTTAATTGATTTTTAAAGTGGTGTTTTGACACGTTGCTGATTTGTATGGCATTGTAATTTGGAATATCTTTGGTGCAGGCCAACACTGCTGTAAAGTTAGTGAATCCTGTCTTTAACCCCGTAGTAGTAAAATGTTTTTTTTAGCCCAAAATGGTGCAATTCCTGTTAATTATATCCTTGCTGGCAACAGCTTTATGCACCTCTGATCAACCTGATCAGGAGCAGTTATTTGCTGCTTTTACTGCTGAAGAGCAGGTTTTGATGGAGATGGCACAGCAAATCATTGTACCGGCTTCAGATGCAGCCCGGCTTGAACAAAATGAAATATTCAGAGAGTCACTGTTCGATGTTCTCTCAACAGAAGGCTCATTCGCATACCCCTTTGACTCTCTTAAAACAGTATCAATTCAAACATGTCCATTGGGACGTTTTAGGATGTTTACGTGGTATGTGCCCCTTTCAGGGCAAAGGTTCCATTATTTTGGTGTGCTACAGTTGCCCACATCAGAACCAAATCAAGCTTCACTGATAGAATTTCGCGATGCTACCTCAGAAATCAATTGGCGGGAGGCCGGGGAGCTTGGCCCTGAACAGTGGCCGGGTGCCTGGTATTATGATATGGTCCACTTTGAAGCAAACAACAGTGACTGGTATTTACTGTTGGGATGGAAGGGAGACAATCCACTTACCCGGGTGCGCATCATAGAGCCATTTGGGGTTTTTGATGGTCAAGCCCTTTTTGGGGCACAAGTTTTTGGACAAAGTTATGAGGGTATGTGGCGAATTATCTTTGAGTATTCCTCATCGGTTTCCATGAGCCTGCTGGTTGAGGATGATTTTTTTATAACAGAGTCTGGCCGGCATGATATGGTGGTATTTGACCGCCTGGCTCCGCTTCAGGAGAGACTAAAGGGGAACTTTCAATTTTATGTTCCGGAGGCAAACATATTTGATGGCCTTTATTTTTCAGAAGGGAAATGGAATCTTATGAGGGACGTGGATGCACGTTTGCCTGAAAGAGGTGAATAAACTGTGAAATTATGTTTTAATTTATGATCTTTGCTTGCGAATAACCATATCTGGTATAGATGTCATAATATACATTACTTAATCACCTAAAAGTCCAAAGAAATGAAAAAACATAATTTTAGTGCCGGACCTTCAATTCTGGCCAGGGAAGTTATCGAAAACACTGCAAAGGCAGTACTTGATCTAAACGGCATTGGTTTGTCGGTCATGGAGCTTTCTCACAGGGGTAAAGATTTTCAGGCAGTAATGGATGAAACAGTAGCCCTGTTTCGTGAATTGCTCGAAATACCCGAAAATTACCACGTGCTTTTCCTTGGTGGAGGCGCCAGCCTGCAGTTCTCAATGATACCTTACAATCTGCTAAAGGCCAGGGCAGCTTACCTCGAAACAGGTACTTGGGCAAAAAAAGCTATCAAAGAAGCAAAGGGTTTTGGTGAAGTTGAGGTAGTGGCGTCATCAGCAGACAAAAACTTTAACTATATCCCCAAAGGATTCAAGATTCCTGAAGATGCTGACTATTTTCATATTACTACAAACAACACCATTTTCGGTACTGAAATATTCGAAGACTATAACAGCCCCGTGCCATTGATTGCAGATATGAGTTCAGATATTTTCAGCCGTCCTATTGATGTCTCAAAGTATGCAATGATATATGGGGGAGCACAAAAGAACCTTGGGCCAGCCGGAGTAACCTTTGTGATTATCCGTGATGACATTCTTGGCAAGGTTGACAGATACATTCCCACCATGCTTGATTACCAGACCCATATTAAAGAAGGGTCAATGTTTAACACCCCTCCCTGTCTTCCAATTTATACTTGTATGGAAACACTGCGCTGGTTAAAGAAATTGGGTGGCGTAGGCGCGATGCAAAAAATGAACCAGGAAAAGGCAGCTTTACTCTACGGTGAAATTGAACGCAATGTCTTGTTTACAGGTACTGCTGCCAACGACAGCCGCTCTCTTATGAATATTTGTTTTGTGATGCAGCCCGGGTATCAGGAACTTGAAAAAGAATTCCTTGAGTTCGCTACCTCCAGAGGAATGGTTGGCCTCAAAGGTCATCGCTCAGTTGGCGGCTTCCGTGCATCTACATACAATGCCATGCCAAAAGAGAGTGTGCAGGCCTTGATCGATGTCATGCAAGAGTTTGAGAAAATGCATGCCAAATAGGCTTCTCTTGTAACCATTAATCCTTTTCCAACCGGACAGCTTTCGGTTGGAAAAGGTCTTTATAAACCAACTTAATTGTACCCCTGTTGTCGACACGAATATTCGTTGAAACAGACTTCGGCCAAAGAGGCTGCCCCAGGGTCTCAATTGAAAAAAAAATATAACATGAAAAAAGTATTGGTAGCAACAGAAAAGCCCTTTGCCCCCATTGCTGTTGATGGGATAAGAAATGTTCTTGATAAAGCCGGTTATGAACTGGTCTTGCTTGAGAAATATACCAGCCCCGAGCAGTGGAAAGAAGCATCAAAAGGTGTGGACGCCATGATCATCCGCAGTGACAAAGCTACAGCTGATATTATTGAGGCAGCTGATAATCTGAAGATTATCGTAAGGGCTGGTGCCGGTTACGACAATATCGACCTTGAAGCATGCACCCGCAATGACGTGGTCGCAATGAATACACCTGGTCAGAATTCAAATGCCGTTGCCGAACTGGCTTTTGGTATGATGCTTTACCTTGTGCGTAAAGGATTTAATGGCAGTTCAGGCACTGAATTGCGCGGAAAAAAACTGGGTATCCATGCATATGGCAACGTTGGCAAATTTGTAGCTGCCATAGCCAGGGGGTTTGGTATGGAATTGTTTGCCTTTGACCCATTCGTTGATAAGGGTGATATGGTCAATGACGGAATTACACCATTTGATACGGTTGAAGAGCTGTACAAAACCTGCGATTATATTTCACTGCATATTCCGGCAAATGAGAAGACAAAAAAGTCAATCAACTTTGACTTGCTTTCTCTGATGCCTAAAAATGGGACACTGGTTAATACTGCAAGAAAAGAAGTGATTGATGAAGAAGGGCTTGTCAGGTTGATGCAAGAGCGACAGGATTTTAACTATTTGTCAGATATAGCCCCTGATTGCAGAGAAATACTTGAAGAAAAGTATCCGGGCCGTGTGGTGTTTACGGCTAAGAAAATGGGTGCGCAGACAGCTGAGGCCAACATAAATGCCGGTATCGCTGCGGCGACTCAAATTGTTAACTTCCTTGAAAAGGGAGACAAGACATTTCAGGTTAATTAACGCAAGAATAAATATATAGTTATGGCGATTTTAAAACCTTTCAGAGGGTACCGACCCCCGCATGAAATTGTGAAAGACTTGGCATCAAGGCCCTACGATGTGTTGAACTCTAAAGAAGCAAGGCAAGAAGCCGGTGATAACCCTTACAGCTTTTTAAGGGTGGTCAAGCCCGAAATAGAACTTCCCGAAAATACAGATCTTTACTCACAGCAGGTTTATGACAAGGCTTTGTCAAACTTTAAACTTTTTATTGAAAAGGGCTATTTTGTCAGAGATGAGAAACCATGTTACTATGTTTACGCCCAAACATGGGGAGATAAAACCCAATATGGTATCGTGGGCTGCGCAGCAGTTGAAGACTATCTTAATGATGTGATTAAAAAACATGAGCTGACCAGGCCAGACAAAGAAGAAGACCGGATGAAACATGTACGCATCACCAATGCCAATGCAGAACCAGTTTTCTTTACTTATCCGGGCCAGAAGGCCATTGATGAAATTGTAGCTGGGGTTGTTCAGCATCGTCCGGTGTATGATTTCAAAGCCGATGACGGATTTGGACACCACTTTTGGGTTATAGATAACGATGAACTCATAGCAAAGCTTGAGAAACTATTTGACGGTGTTAACTCTTTTTATGTGGCTGACGGCCACCACCGCACCGCTGCAGCAGCATTAGTGGGCAAAGAGAAAAAAGAAAACAATCCTGCCCATACTGGGCAAGAGCCCTATAATTATTTCATGGCTGTGCTTTTTCCTGATGACCAGCTGACAATCATTGACTACAATCGCGTGGTCAAAGACCTGAACGGTCTGGACAAGGAAAGTTTTTTGAAAAAGCTGGAGGCTGACTTTGAGATCAAACCCATGGGAGAAAGAGAATTTAAGCCCCAGGAATTACATGAGATGAGCATGTATCTTGATCGAACCTGGTATGCCATGAAAGCAAAGCCACACACCTATGATGACAATGACCCCATTGGCGTGCTGGATGTGACCATTCTGTCAAAGTCAGTTCTTGAGCCAATACTTGGTATTAAAAACCTGCGTACTGATAAACGCATTGATTTTGTTGGAGGGATACGCGGGCTGGAGGAGCTGATGCGAAGGGTTGACAGTGGTGAGATGCAGGTTGCATTTGCGCTTTACCCTGTTACCATGAAGCAACTGATGGACATTGCCGATACAGGCAATATCATGCCTCCAAAAACCACCTGGTTTGAGCCCAAGCTCAGAAGCGGTCTTGTGGTGAATGTGCTTGATTGAAACTTTATTTGGAATTGCATTTTGTTTTTAAAATAAATTGCTATCTTTGCAATCCCAAACTGGGATTCAACAAATGAAGTGAATTTGCCTGTTTACATCAGGCGTAATACCAGATAAACTTTAAAACAAAGATTCTGATGAAGAAAGATATCCACCCCAAAAACTACCGGTTTGTCGTTTTCAAGGATATGTCAAACGATTACAGTTTTCTTACACGGTCTACTGCGAGCAGTAAGGAAACAATCAAATGGGAGGATGGAAACGAATACCCGCTGATCAAATTGGAAATTTCACATACATCCCATCCATTTTACACCGGTAAACAACAGCTTGTTGACACCGCCGGACGTGTGGATAAATTCAGGACTAAATACAAAAAGCATCTGAAGCAAGACGTATAGTCAGTCTCTGTTTTAAAAATAATTCAAAAAAAGCCCTGTTTAAAGGGCTTTTTTTGTTTATTTTTATGCTTGAAAACGATATTTAACAATACTACAAGCATATCCCCATGAATTATATTTTATTTGGCGCACAGGCAAGAGAACACCTTTTACCATTTACATTTATCAGACCCATCGCAGATATCCGGGTTGGTATTTTGACCATCAGAGAAAAATGGGAAAAGCTTTTAAATAAACCCACTTCAACATTGACAGAACCCTATCTGTCTGAAAAATTTCCCCTTGTCAAGCAAGCTGATAATGTTTTGATCAATAGTAGTGTGATTCCTGATGCCACACTGGTAGAAGAAATTCACCAACTTACGCCAAACCAGACACTCATTGCGGGTGATATATTAATAGCCCACAGGTTGCGAGCCGAAGATATTGATAACCTGGATGTTGAGTTACTGGAGGATGTGGAGCCCATGCACACCAGGAGCAATTTTAAAAAGCTCTTTCAACTCTGGGACATTATTGGGCTTAATGAGAAGCAAATTGTTGATGACTTTCTGATTATTACCAGGGGCAGGGAGAGTCAGGCCATTCCGGAGCATGTACGGGTTATGAATCCTGAAAATGTGTTTATTGAGGCAGGGGCCAAACTTGATATGGCCTTTATCAATGCTACTGAAGGTCCTGTTTATATTGGAAAAAATGCCCATATTATGGATGGTTCATTGCTCAAGGGGCCTGCGTCGGTGGGTGAGGGGTCAGTGGTCAGGATGGGCGCCAAGGTGTATGGAGGTTCTTCGATTGGTCCTTATTCAAAAGTGGGGGGAGAGATGATGTCGTCGGTGATTTTTGGATATTCAAACAAGGCACATGACGGATTCCTCGGGCACAGCGTAATTGGAGAATGGTGTAATCTTGGTGCAGATACCAATACAAGCAACCTGAAGAATAATTACGATGAGGTAAGGCTTTGGGATTATGCTGAAGAAAGTTTTGTAAATACCGGGATGATGTTTTGTGGCACGTTTATGGGAGACCATTCAAAGTGTGGAATTAATACCATGTTCAACACCGGAACCGTTGTGGGTGTCAATGCACAGATATTCGGAGCCGGCTTCATGCGCAATTTCATTCCTTCATTTACATGGGGAAGTGTATCAGGATATACCACCGTTGAAATCGAAAAAGCCATAGTGGTTGCCCGAAGGGTATATGCCAGAAGAGACCTGGAGTTTCAGAAGGTTGATGAGGCAATACTGAGGCATATATTTTCACAAACATTTGGTTTTAGAAAAATCTTTTAAGCAGGAAGGTCTCCTTTTCTACCTGATCAGCTTGGTTAATACATTGAAATGATCATTATGGCACGTTGGTTGATTCATTCACCATGAGCGTGGACATATTGGTAGCACAGGTTCAATGTATTATAGCCGATAAACCACAAAGACAGCGCACTACGTGTAAGTTCTGTTGAAACATCTGACAGCACGCATGAACCTGGTGTGACTATTTAGCATATATTCATGACAAATTGACTGAAATCCGTATGGGGAATTTTTTGGATAGTGATATTTTTTTAACGCCTGAAGGACTTGATGCCGACAGCGAATTTATACCCCTTCTTTCAACCGAAGAAGAGCAGCAAATGGCTGCAGAGGAAATGCCTGAAGAGCTGGCCATTCTTCCATTGAAAAACACAGTTCTGTTTCCAGGAGTGGTTATACCCATTACAGTTAGCCGGGACAAATCAATCAAATTGGTCAGGGAGGTTTATAAGCAGACAAAGGTTATTGGAGTTGTTGCCCAAAAAGATGCCTCAACTGAAGATCCGGTGGCAGATGATTTGAATAGAATTGGCACTGTTGCACATATTATTAAGATTCTGCAAATGCCCGACGGGAACACAACCGTGATCATTCAGGGGAAAAAGCGCTTTGAGCTCATTGAAATGATCAGCACCGATCCATACTTCAAGGCCAGGATCGGTCCATATGAGGCCGCGGATGAACCCCGCAAAACAGATAAATACAAGGCCCTCATCTCTACCATCAAAGACCTGGCCATACAAATTGTCAAGTTGTCGCCAAATGTACCGAGTGAGGCTGCATTTGCCTTAAAAAACATTGAAAGCCCGGTATTTCTGGTAAATTTTATTTCATCAAACCTGAATGTAGAGCTTGAGGAAAAGCAAAAATTGCTGGAAATAAAAGATTTAAAAACAAGGGCCAATGTTGTTTTAGGTCACCTGAATAGTGAGCTGCAGATGGCAGAGCTTAAAAGCCAGATCCAGTCAAAAGTTAAGGTTGATATTGACAAACAGCAAAGAGATTACATTCTTGGACAGCACCTAAAAACTATACAGGAAGAACTTGGAGGCAACCCACATGAGGAGCAGATCAATGACCTAAAGGAAAGGGCATCAAAAAAGAAATGGAATGTACAGGTCAGGGAGACATTTAATAAAGAATTATCAAGGCTTCAGCGAATGAACCCCGCTGCCATGGAATATACAGTTCATATGAACTACCTTGAAACCATGGTAGAGTTGCCCTGGAATGAGTTCACCCCTGATAATTTCGACTTGAAAAAAGCACAACGAATTCTGGATCAGGATCACTATGGGTTGGAAAAGATCAAGGAAAGAATTATTGAATACCTGGCGGTGCTAAAGCTTAAGGGGGATATGAAATCGCCCATACTTTGTTTTGTCGGGCCTCCCGGAGTTGGTAAGACGTCACTGGGAAAATCAATTGCCCGTGCTGTAGGTCGTAAGTACATTCGCATGTCTTTAGGTGGACTCAGAGATGAAGCCGAAATAAGAGGACACCGGAAAACTTATGTGGGTGCCATGCCCGGAAGGGTCATTCAAAATCTTAAAAAGGCCGGTTCTTCGAATCCCGTTTTCGTGCTTGATGAGATAGATAAGGTGGGGTATCAGACCTTTTCAGGCGATCCGTCTTCGGCGCTACTTGAAGTGCTTGATCCTGAGCAAAACAATACTTTCTATGACAACTACCTGGAGGTAGAGTATGATTTGTCTAATATAATGTTCGTTGCCACAGCCAACACCTTGTCTGGAATTCAACCTGCGCTGCGTGACCGGATGGAAGTAATTAATCTGAGTGGGTATATTCTTGAAGAGAAGCAGGAAATTGCACGCCGTCATTTGATCCCTAAACAGCTTGAAGCCCACGGGCTGAAAAAAGATCAACTTCGTTTTAATAAGAAAGTTCTTGAGGGAATTATTCAAGACTATACCCGTGAATCGGGTGTGAGGAGCCTGGAGAAAACCATCGCCAAGGTGATACGTTCAAGGGCAAGGCAAATCGTTCTTGGGCAGGAAATTGATCCGGGACTGAAACCGGCAGATTTGCATGAAATTCTTGGTGTACCCCGGTTCTCGAGAGATCAGGACTTGCTCAAGGATATTGCCGGTGTAATGACAGGTTTGGCCTGGACACAGACCGGAGGTGAAGTTTTGTACGTTGAAGCAAGTGTAAGTAAGGGCAAGGGTGGATTGTCACTTACTGGAAACCTCGGTGATGTGATGAAAGAATCAGCCACGCTGGCCTACGAATACCTGAAGTCACAGGCTGCCTTACTTTCAATTGATCCGGCCATATTTGGTACCAGCCATGTACATATCCATGTACCAGAGGGGGCAACCCCCAAGGACGGCCCGTCGGCGGGTATTACCATGTTCGCTGCATTGGTCTCAGCTTTTACCCGGCGCAAGATTAAATCGGCAGTGGCTATGACAGGTGAGGTTACCCTTAGGGGCAAGGTTTTGCCTGTAGGTGGTATTAAGGATAAGATACTTGCTGCCCGACGAGCAGGTATTCAGCAGATTATATTGTCAGCCGAAAACCGTAAGGACGTTGAGGAAATTAAGCCGATATACATTAAAGGGCTTGAATTTAAGTATGTTAAGGACATGATAGAGGTGGTTGATCTGTGTATGTATAAGCAGAAAGTGAAATAGCTCAGGCAGTTATCACTTGTAAAACACCTAAATTTCTGGTTTTTAGTTTTCTTGTTTGTTTCTTTTTTTCTACCTTTGCAGTCCCGTTTGCGGGCCCATGTTTTTATTGTATAACCCGGTTCCCTGAAACTATTCTGCCTGTTTATAACCATTGCACGGCAGTTCGGGCAACCACAGAAGAGTAAATTTTAATGTCAGAAGAAAACAAACAAACCGGTTCACCGGAAGAAAAACCAGTTGTAAAAGTGTCGGATCAGGCTGAAGAGCCCAAAGCCAATCTGGATGAAGTACAGATTGAAGATCCGCAAAACCCGATAGCTGAAGAAGAGATTCCTGTTAAACATGAAAGTGCTTTTCCGGAGCAGGTACCTGGTGAATTTGACTGGGATGCTGTAGATAAGAAGCTGGATCTCTATTCAGATGCAGATCGCAAGCGCATGGAGGGCATGTATGAAGAAACCCTGAAGTCAATCGGTGAGGGTGAAGTTATTGATGGTATTGTTGTATCAAAAAACGCCCGTGAAATTGTTGTGAACATTGGGTTCAAGTCTGATGGAGTTATTCCTGCTGCAGAACTTCGCTACAATGCTGACCTGAAAATTGGTGATACCATTGAAGTTTATGTTGAAAGTCAGGAAGATCAAACAGGACAGCTGGTACTTTCTCACAAAAAGGCAAGAACTTTACGTTCATGGGAGCGTATTAACCAGGCCATGGACAATGATGAGATTATCCAGGGGTTTGTTAAATGCCGTACCAAAGGTGGACTTATTGTGGATGTGTTTGGAATTGAGGCATTCCTGCCCGGTTCTCAGATTGATGTGAAACCCATTCGCGACTACGATATATACGTGGGTAAAACCATGGATTTCAAAGTGGTGAAAATCAATCACGAATACAAAAATGTGGTTGTATCGCACAAAGCACTCATTGAGGCTGAACTTGAAATACAGAAAGCTGAAATTATTGCCAAGCTTGAAAAAGGGCAAATCCTTGAAGGAACTGTCAAAAATATTACTTCATACGGAGTATTTGTTGACCTGGGTGGTGTTGACGGTCTTGTTCACATTACCGATCTGTCATGGGGACGCATCAACCATCCTGAAGAAATTGTCAAGCTCGATGAAAAAATCAATGTTGTAATACTTGACTTTGACGAAAACAAGAAGCGTATTGCACTAGGTCTTAAACAACTTACACCCCACCCATGGGATTCGCTTGACCCGGAACTGAAGGTTGGCGACACAGTAAAAGGCAAGGTTGTAGTGATTGCCGATTATGGCGCATTTATTGAGATTGCTTCAGGCGTTGAAGGTCTGATCCACGTTTCAGAAATGTCCTGGTCACAGCATTTACGTACTGCCCAGGATTTCCTCAAAGTAGGTGATGAAGTTGAGGCGGTAATCCTCACCCTTGATAGGGAAGAGAGAAAAATGTCACTTGGTATCAAGCAACTGATCCCTGATCCATGGGAAAACATCCATGAAAAGTATGCAAACGGAACCAAGACCACTGCTACTGTAAGGAACTTTACCAACTTCGGAATTTTCGTTGAGCTGGAAGAAGGCGTTGATGGTCTGATCCATATCAGTGACCTTTCATGGAGCAAGAAAATCAAACATCCTGCAGAATTTACCAAAATTGGTGAGAGCATAGAAGTTGTTGTACTGGACGTTGACAAGGAAAACCGCAGATTGAGTCTGGGACACAAACAACTTGAAGAAAATCCATGGGATGTTTTCGAATCAGTATTTATTATTGACTCAGTACATCAGGGAACAATTGTGGGTACATCCGATAAGGGAGTTATTGTTGCACTTCCGTACGGAGTAGAAGGATTTGCTCCCACACGGCATATCGTGAAAGAAGACGGTTCTGCCGCTAAAATGGATGAAACCCTTGACTTCAAAGTGCTTGAGTTTAACAAAGAAAGCAAGAAGATCGTTGTTTCCCATACCAAGGTTTACCAGGATGCCAAATACGCTGAAAGGGCGTCAGAGGCAGCTGATAGAAAATCGAAAGATAAAGCCACCAAGAAAACGGTGAAAAAAGTGAAGGATAACCTGGAGAAAACCACCTTGGGTGATCTTGATGTTTTGGCCAACCTGAAGTCGGAGTTTGAGAAATCAGAGAAGACTGCACGCACCGCCAAGAAAGAGGAGGCCATTAAGAAACTTGAAGCCAGGGCCGAAGAAGTTAAGGTCAGGGATCAGGGCAAAGAAGAGGATAAAGTTGAAGAGCAAGCTGAGGTTGAGGATAAGGTTAAGGCTGAGGAAAAGGTTGAAGAGAAACCTAAGACAGAGGATAAGGTAGAGGAGAAAGCTGAGACTAAAGAGAAGGTAGAGGAGAAAGCTGAGACTGAAGAGAAGGTAGATGAGAAAGCTGAGACTGAAGAGAAGGAAGAGGAGAAAGCTGGAACCGATGATAAACCTGAGCCTGTAAAGAAGACCCGGGCCAAATCAGCTAAAAAAGAAGCTGAAGAATCTGACGAAACAGAAGAGGACAAATAAGCATCCCGTCTGAGTTTTTTAAAAATGGCTTGCCGGTTTTACTGGTAAGCCATTTTTTATTGACGGTATCCCAGAATGGTATCAATGGTTTGCTTTAATTCTCTGGAATCCTCGCAGTCGGGTTGCATATTAAGTGCTGTTTGTAAGTCAGATAGGGCATCACTGTATCTTTCCAGACAAAAACTGGCTTTAGCCCTGTAAAGGTATGCAGGTTGCATGTCCGGATTGTTTTTAATAACAGTTGTAAAGTCGCGAATAGCTGATTGGTACGCCCCTGTTAAGTAAAATGCCTCTCCCCTTGAAAAGTAAAGATTGGTATCTCGCCTGTTATAAAGATTGATCAGGGTTGTCAGGTCTTCGGCCGCGGCAGCCCATTGTCCGGTTGCGGCATTGGCTTCAGCCCGCATGTAAAATATATCAGGCTGATCTGCACCAAGAATCACAGCCTGGTGCAGGTCTTCAACGGCAAGTTCGTGTTCTCCTTTTATTAATGCCAATGTCCCCCTGAGAATTCTCAATTCAAGATGATCTTCATCAAGGTCTATCCCACGCGTGCAGTCATCATATGCAAGGTCTGATTTTCGCAGCTCCATATACAATTGAGCCCGTAAAAAAAAATAGTGTGGATTTAGTGAATCGATGGAGATACCTGACGACAGATCGTTGATGGCTGCTAATAGCTCGCCTGTTGACTTAAAGGCCATGGCTCTGTAAAGGTAAGTCTGTGCAGACCGTTTTTCTGATTCAAGTGATTGGGAGAAATATTTGATGGCTCCCTGCATGTCGCCAGAGGAGTACAGGCTAAAACCCTTGTTGAATATGGGCCTGTCTGCTTCTTGTGCTTGCAGGCTGTTCAGGCATAGGAAAAGTAGTATAACGGCAATTTTGAGCCTGTGTAACATGTTGATCAGGTATTTATATTTTTTGCAAAAGTAAATGTAAAGCGTTTGAATTCCTAACGTATGGCAATTATTAATCTTCCAATGGATAACCTCTGAAGGCATGATACATTATTTCAGCCGGGTGCCAGGCCTTGCGTCCGGTTCCCTCCAGTATCTGCTGTCTGCAGCTTGTTCCGCTTGCAGCAATAACAGTATCTTTTCCTGCTTTTCTGACAGCAGGAAAAAGACTAAGCTCTCCAATACGCATACTTATTTCATAATGTTCTTTTTCAAAACCAAATGCACCTGCCATACCGCAGCATCCGCAATTAATCTCAGAGATTTTTGCTCCAGGTATGCATGAAAGCATACGAAGCGTATGGTTTGTTGATGAAAGAGCTTTTTGATGACAATGTCCATGCAGGTATATGCTCATAGACTTCGTGTTAAAAAGTGAATTGTCAATATGTCCAAGCTCCAGTTCATTGCAGAAAAACTCATCCAGCAAAAAGCTATGCTCGCTCAGTGACAGGGCCTGATCTTTATATTCATCTTTTAACATATCAGGGTATTCATCCCTGAAGCACAGTAAGGCTGAAGGCTCGATACCAATAAGCGGAGTGTTTTTATTGATCACCTGGTTCAACAACCGGACGTTTTTAGTTGCAATCGATTCTGCTTTTTTCAGGAGTCCTTTTGACAGGTAGGTGCGACCACTTTCAAGATGTTGAGGAATATCGACCTGATAGCCCAGATAATGAAGCAGCATGATGCAACTAATTCCTGCATTGGTGTCATTGTAGTTGGTGAATTCATCACAGAATAAAAATACTTTTTTATTGCCTTTAAGCTTGCGGTTTAGAGGCGGCAGGTTTCTGTTGGCCCATTTTCGCAAACTTTGTTTGCTCATTACAGGTAATTTGCGCCTTGATTCATAACCCAGAAGCGACTTAATGAAATAGGCACCGGGATTATTTTGTGCAAGAAAATTGTACAATACTGGTGAGAGGCTTCCGGCTTTCGACAACTTTGCGTAGGCACCTGTAACCCTTGACCTGAAAGGTGTTCCATTGGCGTCATAATACTGCTGCTGCACTTCGGCTTTGTATTTACCCATATCAACACTTGAGGGGCACTCAGCCTTGCAACCCTTACAACTTAGACAAAGATCAAGAATGTCCATGATCTCTTTGTGATTGAATGGGTTAGCCTTTGCAGAGTTAGAAACAAACTCCCTCAGAATATTTGCTCTTGCCCTTGTGGAATCTTTTTCATCAAGTGTAGCATGGTATGAGGGACACATAACACCGCCAGCCTGATGGGGTTTACGACAGTCACCTGATCCATTGCATTTCTCGACAGCTCTGATAAAACCCAAACTGGAATCGTACGAAAAATACGTTTTTAGTTTCTTTTCAGGTTTCCCTGCTTCGTATCTGAGTGATGATTTAATATCGGGTGCACCGGTTATTTTACCCGGATTCAGCAGATTGTTCTGATCCCAGGTGTTCTTAACCTGAATCAGCATCTGATAGTTCTTTTCGCCAATGACAATGGGGATAAAAGGACCCCTTAGTCTTCCATCGCCATGTTCACCGCTGAGAGATCCCCTGTACTGTTTAACAAGAAGAGCAGTTTGCCTGGCAATCTGGTAAAAACGCTCTATATCTGGCCTGCTCTTAAGATTCAATACGGGTCGCAGGTGAAGCTCACCCGTGCCAATATGTGCGTAGTATACACATTCAAGACCCAGCGAAGCCAAAATTTTACGTAAATCAACCAAAAAGTCTTTGAGCTGTTCCACATGTACTGCCACATCTTCAATTACTGCCACTGGTTTGGCATCACCCGGCATATTTGACAATAACCCCAACCCCGACTTTCTCAAATCCCAGACTTTGGCGATATCTCCATGCCTTAGCATGGGATAATGGAAACCTAAATTTTCATATTGAAGGTGTTCCTGAAGTTTTTTTACCCTTTCAAATAGTTCAACGGTGTCATGGCTGGCAAATTCAACAACGAGAATGGCTCCAGGGTCACCCTGCAGGAAAAACCTGTTCTTTGCCTGACTCAGGTTATCTCTTGTGCAGTCGAGGATAATCTTATCAATAAGTTCAACGGCAACCGGATGATGTTTCAGGGCGATAACATTGGCCTCGAGGGCTTCGTCAATATTTTCAAGATGCACACATACTACCGCCTTTTCATCAGGAGGGAGCGGCACCAGGTTTAGGGTAATTTCAGTAAACAAAGCCAGTGTACCCTCTGAACCGCACAGCAACTTGCAAAAGTTGAAGGTGTCTGCACCTTTAAAAACTTCTGAATCAAGCAAAAGATCGAGGGCATATCCTGTATTGCGACGATGCAGACGTGGGTCGGGATAATGATTCAGTATCTCTGACTGGTTTTCAGGATTTGATAAAAGCTCCAGTATCTGGCGGTATAATTTATTCTCCAAACTGGAGCCCACACATTTTTGCAGAAACTCCTCTCTGTTAAGTGAGTTGAATATCGCCGTGCTGCCGTCTGATAGCAGGGCCTTAATTTCGAGGGTGTGATCACGGGTACTACCATAGACCAATGAATGCGATCCACATGAGTTATTGGCAACCATGCCTCCGATCATACACCTGTTGCCAGTAGAGGTCTCAGGCCCGAAGAACAAGCCATGGGGCTCCAGATGGCGATTCAGGTCGTCGAGAATCACCCCAGGTTGCACCCTGACCCAATTTTCTTCGGTATTGAGTTCAAGTATTTTGTTCATATGCCTTGAAAAATCAACGACAAGTCCATGCCCTACAACCTGTCCGGCCAGTGATGTTCCGGCAGTTCTTGGGATGATGGGCAGTTTGTGTTCGCGACAAAACCCCATGATCGCTTTCAAATCATCTGTGCTTGCCGGTCTGCATATTCCGGCAGGAATTTCTCTAAAAACAGAGGCATCGGTGGCGTGGAGCAATCGCCAAACCTGGTCGTGAAAAACCTCACCATCAAGCTGCGCAGCAAGTTGGTCAAAGGGATAAGTCGTGGTCATTTGTTTCATTCGGTTACCGGATGCGGCCATTACATGTTTTCATCTCTTTTATAATAATTGGTGCTTTCAAAAATTTTATCCGCATTGGCAGCCTTAAACCCCTGGTAAAAATTCCCATCTGCATCGCGGTACCGAAGTGTGAATTCGTAGAAACAAGAAGGGATTTTAAAAATGCCGTCAGAAAACTTCATTGACCGGATCTCAGCCAGGGTTGCTGATTGCTCAAGCAGCTCATCAGGGGCACCATAAATTTCCTTCCCCGCCACTGTAGTCATCTGATAGCCATTTGATTTAATAAATTCATTCACCTGTTGCAATGTGGAGAAACTCTTTAACTCATTCACCTTGATGGCAAAGTGATTGGCCCTGTATCCATAAACGAGAGTCCAGGCAGCATATTCGCTCTCTTCTCTGATTTTGTTGTAAAGTTTAAACGGAATTTTGCCCCAGATACTTCCTCCATAGACAAGCATGGGGTCTGCATAAGCTTTTATGGGCAGGCTGTCAAGCTTATTCAATATGGCATCCTGCAATGTGGGAGTGAATTTTTCAAGCATCAACTCACTGATAAATACTTTTGGCGCGTCGGGATTGGTTGTGTGTTCATAATGCCTGCCATACACTTTTTTCACTTTAAAATCATATTCACCGCGTGCTTCGTATCCATTATCCGTAAAGATACGGGCAATTACATCTATGTTTACCCTTGGGTCATTGAATGTCCTGAGAGCTATATGGTCATGAACAATTTGATTACCCCGGTTCGAAATCAAATTGTATATTTTACTGACCAGGGGGTTTTGGGTGCTGTATGTCTCCCAGAATTTGTTGAAAATTGTTGTATGGTCCATGGCTTATTGAAGTTTGAATGTGGCTGCAACAGGATTGTGGTCACTGTGAATAAACCCCAGATGTACTCCTTCAACACCGATAGGGTCGATATTGGGCGAAGCTATAAAAAAATCGATCAAGGTGGTTTTAGTTGAAGATGCGTCATAAGGCTCCAGAAGTCTCCTATTAGTGGGCGTTGATTGATCGTATACAATGTGCCACCCGGGCAGCAGATCTTCACTTAAATACATCAGGTCAGTGGTGTCAAAGAGATTGTATTCGAATTTTGGGACAAAATCAGGGGGGCATTGGTTGAAATCACCCCCTGCAATTACATAATGTCCTTTCTCATATTCTTCAAGCATCAACTCGCGCATATATTCCATCTGTAATTGACGCAAATCGCCATCATCAAAAGCTGAGTTATGCGTATTGATCAGCACAAGATCTTTTCCGTTGCTGACTGGATGGCGGCTTACCAAAATACAACGTTTCAGGTTAAAAAGGCGCTCCGGCCATGGGTAGTTGCCTGGTAAGCTAACACGTTTCATTTCAGATGGTTGCCACCTGCTTGCTGTTGCAAGCCCTGAAGCAACCTTTCCCATGGGAGCGTACAAGGGAACAGGAACGTACCCAACCCTGTAGTTTAGGGCAAACCCATGGGTAAAATCCATGAGGGTTTTTTTTAAACTGTCTGGAAGATGTATTCTATAAGAACGCTTTGAATGCTTATCAGCTTCCTGGAAAAAAAAGAAATGAATATCATCTCTTGACCCAATGTATGAGCGAATGGCTTCCAGGTTAGCCAAGGTCCTGTCATAGGTAGTGCGAACCTGCCTTCCGCCGTCAAAAAAGAAATCCATATCATCACCAAGACCTGCATACCCAAGGTTCCAGGTCATAATACTAAAAACAGCACCTTTGCGCAAACTATCCGGTTGCTCATTTTTATATAAACTGGCGTACTGCTCCGGTCGAAATGCTGTGGTTTCAGCGTAAAGAATGAATAGAAGCAAAAACCCGGCTACTATGCCAATCAGAATGGCAATGATACGTGCTATTCTTCGCATAAGAACATTTTATACCCAAAAGTACATGATTTTTTTTCATGTATCTGAGTGTCATAGACGCATGAACTAAAATTTCAGCATATGGCAACCTTAACCCAGGGATAAATTGATTTTGCTTACTTTCGTAGTTTGCAACATTGGGCCAGAAGATTTTACAAAAGACAATATCATGATCATTGCTGAGAACATACATAAATCATATGGCAGCCTCGAGGTACTTAAGGGGATCAGCCTGGAGATTAAAAAAGGCGAAATCGTATCCATTGTTGGAGCATCAGGAGCTGGCAAGACCACACTGCTTCATATTTTGGGCACCCTTGACGGATATGACACCGGACGTGTTATTATTGATGCTAAGGATATGTCTGGCTTGAACGACCGGCAGTTGTCTGATTTCAGGAACAGGCATATTGGTTTTGTGTTTCAGTTTCACCATTTGCTGCCTGAGTTTACTGCCCTTGAGAATGTCTGCATTCCGGCATTTATTGCAGGCAAATCAAAGCGTGCCGCCGGAGCAAAAGCCGGAGAATTGCTTAAGTTGCTTGGCCTTGAAGATCGGCTTACACACAAGCCTTCTGAATTAAGTGGCGGAGAACAACAAAGGGTAGCTGTTGCCAGGGCGTTGGTGAATGACCCGGTAGTTATACTTGCGGATGAACCCAGCGGTAATCTTGATTCACAATCATCAGAAGATTTGCACCGGTTGTTTTTTGAGCTTCGCGAGCGCTTAACCCAGACCTTTGTAATTGTGACGCATAATCAAGGCCTTGCCTCTATGGCAGACCGTAAGTTGAGCATACGCGACGGCCTTATTGTCTGATCATTCTTCCAAGCTCTGCCTCGCTGATGACAGGAATATTCAGACTGTTTGCTTTTTTTAGTTTTTCAGGTCCCATATTTTCACCTGCTACCAAATAATTGGTTCTTGCTGAAATACTACCCTTTATTTCACCTCCATGCGAAGTAATTAACGATTTTATATCATCACGTGAATACTGCTGAAAAACGCCACTGATAACAAAGGATTGTCCTTGTAATACCCCTGTTACACTTTGCTCTTTTATATCAGTTTGAAACGACAAACCTGCGCGTTTCAATTTTTCGATGACATTTGCATTTGCCTGATCGCTAAAATAGTCTATGATACTTGAAGCCACTTTATCACCAACTTCATCAACAGCCAGCAACTCTTCACGGGTGGCCGACATGAGTTTATCAATATGTCCGAAATGTCTGGTTAGCTTTCTGGCCATGGTCTCACCCAGATGCCTTATTCCCAATGCAAATAACACACGTTCAAAAGGTACTTGCCTTGATTTGTCAATGGAATCCAATATATTGTTTACAGTCTTTTCACGAAAACTGACTTTGCGTGATTTGCCTGTATCAGGATCTGTATATGTTTTCTCAAGCCCCAGAATATCCTCATGGCCTAATTCATACAGGTCAGCAATCTGATGGATCTTTCCATGTCTTATTAGAACGGCTGTTCTCTCAGGCCCCAGGCTTTCGATATTCATGGCCCGGCGGCTTGTAAAATGGTCAATTTTACCTTGAATTTGCGGAGGACATTCAGTGGTATTGGGGCAGTAGTGGATAGCTTCACCATCATTTCGCAGCAACCCTGACCCACATTCGGGGCATTTTTCAGGAAAGTCTATTTTAGCCGCTCCCGGTTGCCGACTCTGTTTGTCTACGCCTGTTATCTTGGGAATGATATCACCACCTTTTTCCACATATACCATGTCGTTGATATGCAGGTCTAAATCATGCATTTTATCAGCATTGTAAACCGAAGCCCTTTTTACTTTTGAACCTGCTATAAGGACGGGTTCAAGTTCAGCCACGGGTGTGACTGCCCCAGTGCGGCCCACCTGGTAAGTGATGTTCTTTAGCCGGGTAATACCCTGTTCAGCTTTGAATTTGTATGAGATAGCCCATCTGGGAAATTTACTGGTAAAGCCGAGTTTGGCTTGTTGTTTATATTCGTTGACCTTGATGACAACACCGTCAATATCAAAAGGTAACGATGGTCTCATTTTTTCGCATTCAGCGATGAAGCTGAATACAGCCTCCATATCTTGACAAAGCCTGGTGTACTGTGAAACTTTAAACCCCCACTTTTCTATGATTTTGATACTGTCCCAATGACTGGTAAAGCCGAGTTTTTCACCCAGCAGTCCATAGGAGAAGCAGTCGAGATTTCTTTTCGCGACCAGCGCCGAATCTTGTAGTTTGAGGCTTCCGGCGGCAGCGTTCCGGGGATTGGCAAACGGCAGTTCTCCCGCCATTTCCTTATCACTGTTGAGTAGTTGAAAACTCTGGTGGGGCATTACTATTTCTGCCCTGACCTCGAATTTTGGTGGCACTTCCGGATGATTGACCTGAAGGGGGATGCTGCGAATGGTCTTCACATTGGTGGTTACTTCATCACCCTGAATTCCGTCACCTCTTGTTACTGCCCTTAATAGGGAACCGTTTTCATAGGTCAGTCCGATGGCTATGCCATCAAATTTTAACTCGCATACATATTCATAGACTTCACCCAGTGATTTGGCAACTCGGTTGTCAAAGGCAATTAATTCTTCTCTGCTATATGTGTTTCCCAGTGAAAGCATAGGGTAGTCATGCTTAACTACGGGGAATTTTTTCGTAATCTGTCCACCGACGCGTTGGGTTGGAGAATTGATTTCGCGTAGTTCGGGATATTGATGCTCGATTTTCTCCAGCTCTTTTACCAGCATATCATAAGCATGATCGCTGATCACTGGTCTGGCCTGGACATAATATCTGTAATTGTGCTCGTTTATCTGGCGTGTGAGTTCTTTGACCCGCTTTTTTGCCTGGGTAATATTCATGCTAACGAAACAGTTTAAACACCTCCTATCACCAGTTTCAGGTTTTTGGAATTAATGAACATTACAGGGATTTTCTCTTTGTTGTAAAGCACCCTTTCTTCTTCTTTGTTGAACGGATTCCATGTTAACTTATCAGGGTCGGAAGTGACCATGATGGCGTCAGCATTTGTTGTGCGGGCAAACTCAATGATTTGGTTGGCAAAGGAGCCTTTGGAGTTTGCGAATGAGACAGAGTAGGGGATATTACTCTGGTCGAGTATGTTGCTTACTTGTTTGAGGTCGGCCCTTAATTTGCGGTTTGTTGATTCGTCATTATAACTGTCAACCAGAATCTCATAATGAGAACCGGCTGTTTCGTTCAGTATCCTGGCCCATTTAACCTTTTGTTTTGATCCGACCTGGAGGTCAAGAGGGTACACAATGCGCTTATAGTCAATATTTTCAACAGGCTTTTGGACAATCATGACCGGTACTGGTGATCTTTTGACAACTTTTAGTGCAAAACTGCCTGAAATCCATTGAATACCTTTTTTGCCATGTGTGGCCAAAAAATGAACAACAGCTCCTGATTCATCAGCTACCCGGCCAATTACATGAAACAGCCTGCCATTTTCAAGCATGGGGTAGGCTTCAACTCCAAATTTTCGCTTTACTTCTTCAGCTTTTTGCTCAAGTAATGTGTTGGCATAATCTTCTGACTTGCCCTCTTTGCCGAGCATTTTGCGGGTGTATTTATCCATCACATGCAGTATCAGCACTTTTGCAGAGAAAATTTTGGCAAAGGTTGCTGCATGGTCAATGGCAAATTGACTGATTTCTGTAAAATCAGTAGTTACGAGTATGGTAGGGGTTTTTTCTTGTTCCATGAGGCAGTAAGTTGGTTGTTTCTACAAAAAAGCACCTTTTGACGAACACAAATTACAAAAAAAACCGATATGGGCCTGTAGTAAAAAGAAGGAAGTAAAACTACCTGAATGGAATTCTGTATGAAATTGTGTAGTGGAGCATTAGATTTCCAGAACTGCCTGACTTCCCAAAACCACTTATGTAGTATGGTTCCATGCCTGCTGATGATGGACGGCTCACGAGCAGCCTCCCACGCAGGCTCCATCCCAGAAACAATTGCCCCCATATTTGTGTTTTAAGGCCTATGCCTGCTTCAAGCCAGTGCGCCTGATATGCTTCAGTTGGCATACTGGTGGTATAGTTACCCCAATATGGATCAGTTATCATCACCATGGGTGCTTCATGGTCAAGTGAACCATAACCATACCTGACTGATAATAAAACACCATCATGGGGGTTGGTAGAAGTTTGTCCCAGAATATTAAAATCCATTCCTGCCCTGATAAAAAGCCCCTGGGCCTGATAACGGTGACTTTCCCTGTCAATATCAACATCAAGCATACCAATTTCAATGACCGCAAAATAATGCTGCCTCCATTCAACGTCTACTGTGAGCTCCAGGGGCTTTGTCTCAGGCTCAAAAGCCTGCCTGGCAAATCCTCCCAGATCAACTCCCAGGCGGATTGAAGGGCTGAATAGCGTATCAGGCCGCGCCATCAGAGTAAAACTACTCGTCAGGATCAGTAACAAGAACAAAAACCTTGATGTGTTCATCGAAAATATTGCTTACAAGAGGGTTGCTTACCTCAATGGCTTCAAAAATATTGGTTGAGTAATCCTTATCAAGGATATTGAAAAACATGGTGAACCCACATTCGGCTGAAATGAAATGTAATTCGCGTCGGTATGTAAGCCAAAGGGTGTCTGCCTGTTCTCCTGCCACAAAAACGAACCCGCATGAATCAGCACCGGGATCCATAGGCAGGGCCGCCAGCGACACCGCATCACTGCCGTCGTATATTAACTTATCGTCTTGCCCAACCCCGAAAATAATCAGCGAATCAATACTTATGGTGGCGTTATCCTCAGCGCCCAAAGTGTAAAATCTTATCCTGAGTTCATTTGATGACTGGTCTTCGCATACTTCGTCTCCCTGGCAAGCGGTCAGAACGACGACCACTAAGCTGATCAAAAATAAGGCAGGTTTGCGGAAATTATTCCTCATCATGAATTGAGTTATACAGTAGCAAAAGTACACGAATTTTTTTCATGGGAAAGCGAAGCCCCCGGGGATCAAACCCGTCTTGTGTGAAGTGATTAAAGTACCATCACTATGGTAACGAAACATTATCCCTGGTTGCACGAAGTCAATGGCATCAGTAACGTAAATATCTCCATTGGCCGGATCGACGGATAAGCCGTAGAGTATTCTGCCATTGGCCGGAATATAGACTTCAATATCTGCTTCAGAATCAAGCAAGTCAAGACGGTAAACATGGTCTCCGAGTATGTAAAGGAATTCACCCGCGGGACAAACAGCCAGATTACTATAACTGGTGTTTTCGCCTGGTAGATGTATATGCCTGCTTACCTTGAACTTGTCACCGGCTATCTGGTACAATGCAGGCCGGTTTTTAAGCATAGGGGCTTCGCCCGATAATACCCAAATATGCTCGTCGGCATCTTTGACCATTGAGATGGGCCCAGGTGGCACTGCCAGGCTGTCTGTTATCTGGTCAGTAGCCGGATCAATGGCATAAATAAAGCCAGACTGAACTCCGGTTACCAAAACCCTGTCATTATGCAAAACCAATGATTCAGTCCATCCATTTACCTCGATCTTTCCTGTTATTTCAAGCGAAGCCAGGTTTATTATGGTAATACGGTTCCCAAACAGGTCGCTGACATAGGCTTTGTCTGTGCCCACAGACAGCATAAACCTGGGTGAAATGAGGCCATGAATACTACCAACCCTGTTGAAGGTTTTGAGGTCAATACATTCAATTTTTCCCGAATTATTCACAACCAGCCAGGCATATTCGTCACCAAGGTATACAGACTGAAACACATCCCCCAGTTTGTCACCATTGGCATGACGAAATAATTCGTGAAAGATTTCATCAGATGATTTTTGGTAATAACTCAATGAAGCGTTGCCCCATCCGTAATTTCCTTCATTCACAATTAATACCCCGTCTCCGCTTATAACTTCGGGCATGCTGATTATTGGTGCCGGGGTATCAGTTTCGCAGGCGGTAAAAAGCACACTGAACAGGGTCAGTATACAGATAAGCTGAAGAGGGGACGATGCGCAAAATTTTACCATATGTAGTGGACTTTTTACTCTCATAACTGATTATTGAATATGAATTTCTCAGTATGTATCTGCGATCCGGATAAAAGACGGAGTATGTATGTTCCGCTTCGAAGCGATAAGCCTCTAAGGGATAACTCATGATATCCTTCGGTAGTGAATACTTCAGTTTGACGGTAAATTTTGCGTCCGTAAATGTCAAATATTTCCAAAGCAAGTGATCCCTTTTCGGGCATATATACCCTGATTCTTCCGTCTTCTCCCATGGGATTGGGATTGATGTCTGCATGCAATGATGTGTGCGTAACTGCGGCCGTATGTATTACCCCAATGGCATCCAAATCGAAACCTCCTGTATGGAAAGGCGTTGGCCAGGGGTCATTCACCATATTACCGTGGCTATCAAAGCTGGCGTAATCGGGGTTAAGACTGCCGACCACATCCACGATGCGAATATGGGTAATATGGTTCACATCCAACCCGGCGACATGTTTAAGTGTATCCAGATCGAAAGGTACCCCGTAAAACAAACGGTACTTTCCTGCCAGGTTGTGGATTTTCTCAGCCTCCAAAGTACCAAATGAAGAAATCTGTTCATGGGTCTGTGTTAATGAGGTATTGGGAAACCGTATAAAGTTTTTACCATCTGAACTTACTTCAACAAAGGCAAGTTCAAGAAAATAGTCATCAAATGCATTTTCGAAAACAGCAAAGTCATAGCCCCGGCCGTTGGCAATGGGTGGATCAAATGTCAGGACTGCATATCCAGCGTCTCCCAGACTAAGGGTGCCCTTTGTACCAGCCATGCCAATTGCATCTTCGCAGCTGCCTGCTGAAGCAAGTCCCAGCGAAGGTCTGGATATATCAATATAACCACGCTGTACGGTACACCCCACGGCCCATCCAACAAACACGGCAGAATCCTTATGGATGGCAGTTGACCCCTGACGACCTGCCGGCGGTGAGAATTGTGCATTGAGCGCCAACGGAAACACCAGGAACAAGCCCGGAACCAAAATGGACCAGAGCCATGCAATCCATCCGATATATATGTTTGTTTTTACCATAAGCCGGGCTGTCCTGGGTTTTGCATTATTTCTTGATGATTTTTTGTGTATGGCGAAAATGGGCACCTTCGAGCACCATGATGTAAATACCTGAAGGCAAAGCGGCCAGATCAATATACTGCCCCTGGCTTGTCTTGCCAGATTGAAGCAGTCGCCCCGCGGCGTCAGCTATACGATAACTTACCTGGTCAGATCCGCTTAATCCGATGTAACGTACATTGACCCTATCCCTGAATGGGTTCGGGTATATCACCGCATCTCGTACATCACTGACAAAGGGGGTATTGGTAGTATCTTCATTATCCATGGTAGTGATTTGTCCGATACAGATCAATGCAGGTGTGTTCATGCCCCACTCACCAACATCAGATGAACTGAGTCTGAGCTCAAGACTGTCCAATGGACCCATCTCTGCAATCTCTATGCGTTCCCAGGTATCTATGATGTAATTCTCACTATTATCTTCAAAACGATAATCTGCAAGGTAAAATTCTACTATTTTATCTTCCATGGCCTCCCCATGACGCCAGCCTACCAGGCTTAACATGAACCAGTCTGGATCGTTGCCGTCTGCACCACCAAACTTCTTTGAAAAATCATCCCCGTTTTGCATGGCCAAAGCTGCATACGTTGTATTTGTTACTACGATATCCTTTAGGGAACCACCTTTTGCGGGTCCGTTCGGAACGAGGAATATGCTATTGGCAAATGTTACAGGATCAGACACATAGGCAACGGCATAATTTTTATTTTCTCCATAACCCCCTCCGGTAAAGGCACTGTATTGATTGCCAAACCCAGGTGTCTCATTGTCTGTTATATTGGAAAGCGCAAACCCACTCCAGCTGTATAATTCATCCGTCCACCAGGTAAAAAAATTTGGAAAAAATATGTGGCCACTGACAAATCCGCCAGAACCATCTGCCCCGTTCCAGTAACTTTCCGGATCTAGTTGAATTTCATCAAAATTTGCAATGGTTTGGGCATTTCCATGCCAGGCTGTCATGTGTGTAAGAAATAAGACAACGAATGTAAGCAGAACTTTTTTAGTAGTAGTTCTCATAGACCATCTGATTTGTTTTGTGTATAAAGATTTACTGAATATCTGACCCCTGCCCTGAAATGTCTAAGGGGCATTGGCCTTCCGGACATAATCTGGTATGATTCATTGAACACATTGTTTATTGATGTAAACACAGTCAATTGATATGAAGTGGGTTTCCAATAGAGAGTTATGTCAGTGTGGTGATAAGCTTCGAGCCACTGGCTGTTGTCAGTAGTGGTATAGCGTTTCCCTGTATATGACTGATTCATTGAAAGTTGCCATTGCCTGTGCGTTACATGCATATTAATACCCAACTGGTTTTGTGGAACATATATGAGTTGCTTTCCTTTTGAAGCATCGTTGGGACTTTTCGCCACTGTATTGACAGTCCTTGTATAATCCCACAAAACTTCCCAGTTAAAAATAGTTTCTCCTCTTTGTAACTGACCCTGCATACGGGTTTCAGCTCCATAGCTTTTCACCTGCATGATGTTTTCAGGTCTCCAGTGCATGCTACCCTGTACAGGCACCCAGATAATCCAGTCATTGATCATTCTATGAAAACCTGTAAGGGAAAACCGTTCGAAAGCACCTGGACGCTTTGGATCTGAACGTTCCAGGTTGATCCCCATGTCCTGACTCCAGCCCCTTTCGGGCCTTAAGTCAGGATTCCCCCCCGGTACCCAATATCTGTCATTCAGGCTGGGGATTCGATAGCTCTTTCCGGCGTTTGCTTTTACATACATTCCTGATTTCACCCTCCATGATACACCCAGAGATGGAGCAAAAGGAACGTCATGGCCTGAAAGGAACTCCTGTCTGGCATTGGCATGCAGTTGTATGGTGTTTGCCACCAGATCCCATTTAAGCGATGCGAATAATGCGTGGGTCAACTGCTGTTTTCGGTCTGCATACTCATCTGACCATGCCCTGACCCGTTGGGTATGAAAGCCGGCACTTCCAACCAATCCTGAAGCCAGGCCAAAGATAAAATCTGCTTCTTGCGAAAGGGTTTCAGCAGATGAATTGCTTTTATGGCTCAGGCTGTCAATATATAGAAGTTGTTCGTCAAAAAATGCCCCCCTCCAGTTTACAATACCGTTTTTTCCGGCATATGACCATTGCCCGGTGAGTCGAAGAGATGCATCCTCCTGGAAGCCACCTTGATGCATTTGCATCAAGCCTGGCGGAATATGGCGTGCGTTGTCTTGTAGCCACCACCTGATATCCACATGGTGTTTTGGATGGGGTTGATAATAAATTTCATGCAGGATACCTTGTTGTCTGGCACCGGCAAATTCTTGCGTCATAACAGGTTGATGAGCAAAACCCGTGTTTATGTACTGATAGCGATTATCTGCTCTCAGGTTGAATAACCTGATTCTGGTGCTTATACGTCCGAAACCAGCACCAAGTGACAATTGCTGTAAAAGCTCTCCGGTGTCAGAACCGCTTAACCCGAAGGTGGTTTGTACCCCTTGTTCGCTGAATCTGTCATTTTGAAAGTGGACAACCCCTCCCATGCTCCCGCTTCCCCATATGGCACTGCCTCCTCCATATTGAACACTGATGCGGTCAGTGAAAAAAACGGGTATCAGAGCCAGGTCTGTTTGCCCGTGCATCGGGTTTTGTATATGAAATCCATTCCACACCAAAGCAGTCTGGGCTGCCGACCCTCCACGCAATGAGGTGGTGGCAAGTATTCCAGGCCCATAACTTTTTATGAAAATTCCGCTGTGCCGGCGCAATAACTGATCAATTGACTGATGCTGATGACCACTGATGGCATGATCCTGGATTTGCATCAGTTGATAGCCGGCATCAAACAATTGGTATCTTGACGCACTTACCTGCACCTCATCCAATGTGATAAGACTATCAGGCAGGTAAACATTACCAGCCAATGCCTGAAGTGGCAATAAACACAACAATATAACACGAAACATACGATTGGTTTCCGGTAAATTTTTGCCTTTTTCCCGAAAGCTACAAATCATTAATAGTGCAGGCAGGTCTTCTGACTTACTCCATGTTTATCGCCTTCCCACCCTTTTGGGCAGTGGCATTGCAGAGATAAACAATATATGCAGGAGCTTACAGCAGCGGGAACTGTTCAGGACTTTCACCCGATTCCCTTTTCATCCGGTTGATCCGAATTGGATGCCGGAACCTGTACGCGACAAAGGTATGTAAAATCTGATTAAGCCAGAAAAAAAGATCAAAAATATGTAGAAATGCCCATTCCGAGAAGCTTGTCAACTGGCCGGCAATCAGCTGCCAGAATGCTCCCTTTGCTGTTTTTGGCAATGGCGCCGCAGCCGCCTCCGCACAAGAGTTGCAGATGACATTCTCTGCATTCTTTAATGGAAAGGACATCTCTGCTTTGCCATTTGGCAATTTCTTCGTGGTTGAGCTTGATATTTGGGAAAAAGCTGCCCAGTTCTTCACCTTTTTTCCCAACGGTGGCAGTACAGCTATAAATATTTCCAAGGTAATCAAAGGCCCATTCACTTTTGCAACCCGGGCAGGCATCAAAAAGGGGAGCAGGTAATGCTCCGTTGTCTTTTATGAAGCGGGCTGCGCTGAATCCCGGTCGATGGAATTCAAGTATTTCAGGATGGTTTTGAATAAGCATGTATAGTTCACCATACAGGCCTAGTCTTGAAAACAGCTTTTCTGCGCCTGCATGGCAGTGGTGAAGTTCATAATTGCGTCCCAGCTGGGTCTTGAAACCGGGAGATGTTGTCCATCCTCTGTCTATGGCAAATCTCGACAGCTCAGGAAGGGTGCCGATATTGTCCTTGTCGACCACAACGCGCAGATTTACTGTGATTCCTCTTGACAGGCATTCTTCAATATTTGAAACGATTCTGCTGAAGCTTGGTTTGCCTCCCTTGTAAGGTCTTCGTCTGTTGTGTGTCTTTTCGGGGCCGTCTAGTGTAAGTTGAATTTCACGAATATTTACCTTTTCAAGCATCTGTAGGTATTGATCCAGGTAATATCCGTTAGACACAGCAGCAACATCCATGTCATGCCTGCCACAAAGCTCAAGGAAGTAATCCAGAGCAGTCATGTACGATTTGCCCGATAAAAATGGTTCACCTCCAAAAAGGGTGATGTATTTTTTCTGTTGGGCCAGGTGAGTATTGATGAATATGAATAAACCGTCAATCAGCTCTTCTGAAAGTTTTTCCGGTGAGTGATGGTATGATGACTGGTAGCAATAACTGCATTCAAAGTTGCAATTGTAGGTTGGTGCGAAAAAAATCTGAACCTCCTCTTTGCTTCTTTGCTCCAGAAAATCTATATAGGCAAGGCGCAGGCGTTGTTTTTCCTGATCCGGATCAGTAATATACCCTTTGGATACAAAGTCTGCATTTTGCAAATGCCCGCTACATTGCTTTAATTGGTCAAGTTCAGATTTTGATATGATATCTGCCTGACCAGAAAGCAAATTAGCCAGAATGTAGTTTTCTGTTCCAGGAATTTCTGCAACAATATTATACTTGGAAGCACCCATTTGTCATTAATCGTGACAACCTGCCTGGGCAATGGTGGTTTTTGCGCAGCACTGTGCTTGTTTTGTCGTTGGCTGCTTTTCTTTTTTGTTTGTTTTTTTGATAAGACTCTTCATCTGGATATGATTTTTATGTTTTTGGCTTTGTTCCTTTTATTGTAAAACTTGCAACCTGAATGCTGCCCTTATCATATGGATTCGATTCTTCCAACACCTCTGACTGAGAAAAACCTGCATCTTCTATATGCTGCATATACTGGCTTTTTGTAACTGCACCTGCCCAACATTGGGCAACCATTTCAGAGTCGTTGCGGAAAATATCAGGAACCTTTTCTGTTGCATATATGTCGCTGACAACGAAATGGCCCCCGGGTTTGAGTATCCTGAATATCTCCCGCCAAACCATATCCTGCTCAAGGGAGTGGTTGATGGTACAGTTTGAAATAACAACATCTGCAAAATCACTTGCAAGATCAATCTGTTCCAGCTCTGACTTAATAAACCTGACATTTTCAAATCCCATAACCTGGGCATGCCTGATAGCTGTATCCAGCATCCCGTCAGAAATATCCACACCCCATGCCATGCCGTTATCTCCGGCCAAAGTGGCCATGCGGAGAACGTCATGTCCTTTTCCGCAACCAAGATCAATGCAAACATCTCCGGCTTTTATTTCTGCAAGTGAAAAAGCTCCGCCACATGAAAGGCAGCAATCTTTGGCTGAGAGCGCATCGTATCTTTTTGCAATACTACCTGACAAATCACTCATGGAATAATTGATTGTGTTTTAAAAGATGCATATATGTATATAACAATAAAGACAAATATAGAAATTATTACCCTGTCGCCAAAACAAGCCTGCAATTTCGATGCAAGCATCATTTAGCGTGAAGGAATAACAATGGCAAGGATAAGGTAGAACAGCAATCCGATGAGTCCGAGAAAAAACCCTATAACAAAAAGAATCCTGACCAGGGTTGGATCCATGTTAAAGTATTCAGCGAGTGCGCCGCAAACTCCAAAGATCATGCGGTCATCGTTTTTTCTTAACTTTTTGTATCTGTTCATGTCGTTGCGAATAACTTAGTGTACACCAAATATAAAAAAAGCCGGTGTAAAAAACCGGCTTTTTTTTGGGGATGGTCTGGGGGATTATTCAAATGCAAGGATTGACTTGCGAATAATATCCACACACTCCATTAGTTGATCTTCGGTAATAACAAGTGGTGGTGCAAACCTTATTTTGTCACCGTGGGTGGGTTTTGCAAGCAGGCCATTTTCTGCCATTTTCAGGCAAACATCCATGGCCTCCTTGTCGCCCCTGGGTTTAACAACAATGGCATTCAGCAAGCCTTTGCCCCTGACAAGGGTTAGCATGTCTGATTTTATTGCACGTAATTCTTTTCGCAATAGCTCACCCAGGTACATAGATCTTTCTGCGAGTTTTTCATCCTCTATCACCTGAAGGGCGGCCATGGCGACCCTGGCTGCAACCGGATTGCCTCCGAAGGTAGATCCGTGTTGTCCTGGTTTTATCACCAGCATAACGTCATCATTGGCAAGGACGGCCGACACAGGATACAGTCCGCCACTGATTGCTTTGCCCAGAATAACAACATCAGGTTTTACATTTTCATGATCGCATGCAAGCATTTTTCCGGTCCGGGCAATTCCTGTCTGCACCTCATCTGCAATATACAGCACATTGTGCTGCTTGCACAACTCGTAGGTTTTTGTCAGGTAGCCTTCGTCAGGAACAAATACACCCGCTTCACCCTGAATGGGTTCAAATAGAAATCCTGCCACATTGGGGTCTTTAAGGGCCTCAGCCAGGGCATCTACATCATTGTAGGGGATGCGGATAAACCCGGGTGTGAAAGGTCCGTAATCGCTGTAACCGTCAGGGTCATTTGAGAAACTCACTATGGTTGTGGTACGGCCGTGGAAATTGTTTTCACAGACCACAATTTTTGCCTGATTTTCAGGTATGCCTTTTACCTTATACGCCCACTTGCGGCAAAGTTTGATGGCAGTTTCAACTGCTTCTGCTCCGGTATTCATTGGCAATACCTTATCGTAGCCAAACAAACCGGTGATATACTTTTCGTACACACCCAGAACATCATTGTGAAAAGCCCTTGAAGTGAGCGCCAGCTTTTGTGATTGCTCGGTCAGGGCTTTGACGATTTTCGGGTGGCAGTGCCCTTGGTTTACGGCTGAATACGCAGAAAGGAAATCATAGTATTTTTTCCCTTCCACATCCCATACGTAAACGCCTTCACCCCTTGACAGTACCACCGGAAGTGGATGGTAGTTATGTGCACCGTGTTTTTCTTCCAGGGCAATGGCCTCTTGTGTGGTGATCTTTTCAGTCATACTCATATGGAATCTCCTTTATAATTTAATGAAAGGACCGCAGGCGGGCAGTCCAAACCGGTTGTTTTACAGAATTAACTCCGGCAAATATAACAAAAGGCCTTGTTGAAAAAAAATGCAGAGCTGTATAACTTGTCATGATCTGGAACCAATTGAAAATAAAAAAACCGGCAGACCCTGTAAAAGGGTACTGCCGGTCACCATCACTCATCACCCGTATCTTCAAATATTATTGAACCAATTTCTCATATCTTCTTGAAACTTCATCCCAATTGACAACACTCCAAAAGTTGTCAAGGTATTCAGGTCGGCGATTTTGATATTTAAGATAATATGCATGCTCCCAAACATCAACGCCCAAAATGGGGGTTCCTTGAACATCAGCTACGTCCATCAGGGGGTTGTCCTGATTTGGAGTACTGCTTATCTGTAATTTACCATCGGCATTTACACTTAGCCAGGCCCAGCCGCTGCCAAAACGGGTTGCTCCTGCACGTTTAAATTCTTCTTTGAATGCATCAAATGATGAAAAGGTGTCTTCAATGGCCGACAACAATCTTCCGGATGGTTTACCTCCACCATTGGGCCCCATAATGTTCCAGAATAGATCATGGTTCCAATGTCCTCCACCGTTATTTCTTACCGCTGCAGAATATTGGCTCATGTTTTTAAATATTTCTTCAAGACTTTTATTTTCAAGTTCTGTGCCTTCAATGGCTGCATTCAGGTTATTTACGTATGCCTGATGGTGCTTGCCATGGTGAATTTCCATGGTTTTTTGGTCGATATAAGGCTCCAGTGCATCATGTGCGTATGGCAATGGTGCCAGTTCGTGTTTTCCGTTTTGTGTGGTCATAATTGTTCCTCCTGTTTTATCTTCATTTGAATTTCTTTCTTGTGCTGGTTGCTGGCATGCAGCAAAAATGGCAAGGGCCATGACAATGAACAGATAAGTTTTTATCCTCTTCATGACGTTGTGTTTTTTTTGGGGTTTTTTGTTGTCCATATTTAGTCTTTGTCTAAATAACAAAAATCAGTCAGAAATGTTTAAAAGATTTTTTGATCGAAATAGAAATTATTGTGATCTATTCCAAACGCAGGTATGGACGCAACTTTTCCCAATCTGATGTATCCATGCCTGTGGCTTCAAGAATTTGTGATGTATGGATGAAAACCCCCTGGTTTTCTCTCCATGTGGTGATGGCAGCTACCTGGTCACGACTCAGGTATGGGTGCCGGAGCAAATCTCCGAATCGGGCAGTGTTGATATTGATTTTTCTGATAGTCAGGGTGTCAGTGATCACATATGGAAGAATGTTTTGCAGCCTTAGGCTGTCAATTCCATACACTTCACCCAATTGGGATGTACAGTAAAACCCCCCAAGCAATTCGCGATATCTTACCACCCTGCTTCCCAAAACGCTCCCTATACCCCTGATGGCCTGAAGTTCCAGTGAGTCAGCCTTGTTTATGTTTATAGTTGGGGTATTTGCATCGGGTGTAGATGTATCAGCAATGCTTATACTGGTCACTGTATCTCCAGGCGAAAACCCTATATCTTCATCATTGCCTGATGTTTCATTTTTATAATGTTTTTCAAGCATAAACTGTCTGACTTCAGCCATAAATTTTTCCTGGTCATTGTATGATCCATAGCCAGTATGCCTGATGAAATTTCCTGCCAGCGGAGTCATCAGGATTAGCATAATGAGCAGTCGAATACCTTGTCTCTGCCCCTTGCTAAAATATAACCAGTCTTTATAAGCGAGAAAATCCATACGAAAACATAAAAACATCGGATTAAAATTACAATGGACTGCATAAATATTTCGGGTTTTCAGCGATGAATTTCCTGAGCGGATAAAAAAACAGGTTGAAATTGCTTTTTGCTTATTATTTTATATTTTTGGCCTTTTTCTGGTTGGGATGATTGCGGAAAAACCCCACCGGCTTAACCAAAACAACAACAAATAACAAATCTATGTCTTCAATTGAAAATGAAGGCCGTGATGGCTTCAGCAGCCGGTTTGGCATCATATGTGCCGCAGCCGGATCGGCCATCGGGCTGGGTAACATTTGGCGCTTCCCATACATTGTCGGAGAGAGTGGAGGAGGCGCCTTTCTGTTAATATATCTTGGATTTATCCTGTTACTCGGTATTCCCGTTATGTTGTCAGAGTTTGTTATTGGTCGCAGGGCCCAGCGAAATGCACTTGGTTCATTCAAAAGGCTTGCTCCCGGAAAGCCCTGGTATCTTGTAGGTGTTATGGGCATTGTGGCTGCATTCATGATCCTGGCATTTTACAGTACCATAGCCGGCTGGACGCTTGAATATATTGTCAAGTCACTGACCAATTCATTTTCTGGTAAATCGCCAGATCAGATAGCCCTGATGTTTGATAACTTCCACACCCAGGCCCTTTGGCCACTGGTATGGCAGTTGGTGTTCATGTTTATGACGGCCTGGATTATTGTTTCAGGAGTTAAAAAAGGTATTGAAAAATATGCCAAGGTACTTATGCCTTTTTTGGTGATCTTGCTAATCATTATGGCCGTCAGATCACTCACATTGCCCGGGGCGGGTGAGGGCCTTGCTTTTCTTTTCAGGCCTGATTTTTCTGCCATTGACTCCAATGTATTACTTGCTGCCCTGGGGCAGGCCTTCTTTTCACTGAGTATTGGAATGGGAACACTCATTACCTACGGATCATATATTCGAAAAGACAACAAGTTGGGTAATATTGCCGTGGAAGTTTCAGTGGCAGACACCCTGATAGCCTTACTGGCAGGGGTTGCCATTTTTCCCGCTGTTTTTGCATTTCAGGTTGATCCTGCAGGAGGACCAGGGCTTATATTTAATGTATTGCCCGGTATTTTTCAGCAAATGCCAGGGGGCTATTTCTTTGGGGTAATCTTTTTCATCTTACTCGCCATTGCAGCCCTGACTTCATCCATCAGTATTTTAGAAGTGATCGTGGCTTACCTTACCGAAGAACTTAGCATGACACGTCGCAAGGCCACTGTTATGGCAACTTCAGCTGCAGCTTTTGTCGGGATGTTCTGTACGCTCTCATTCGGAGCCCTTGAAGGTTTTACAATTAGTGGGCTGCACGTATTTGACCTTCTTGATTTTACTGCCTCAAATCTGCTGCTTCCCCTGGGAGGCCTGATGATTGTTTTGTTTGTTGGCTGGTACATGAAAGGTGTGGATGTAAAAGATGAAATTACCAACGGAGGCGTTGTCAGGGCCCGATTTACAGGCGCATTAAGGTTTATATTGAGGTTCGTGGCACCAGTGGCCATTGCCGTTGTGCTTTTTGATAGCTTAGGTATTATTTAATATCACATACAATCTAAAACTTTTCCACCCATGTCTCTAACACAAGATCAAATTGTCAATGAAGCTGAAGTGGCTGTTTCGACTCTCGGTTCACCCTTGCTGGATGGTCTGAACAACATAATTTCATGGTATAATGAATTTGTTGGAGGGTATTTGTTACTGTTTCTGCTGGTACCCACAGGGATCTATTTTGCATTTAAATTCAGGTTCTTGCATGTCAGAAAATTCTGGCATTCATTTGCCATTCTGGCCGGGCGTTTTACCGGAAAGGGCGAGTCAGGTGATGTAAATCACTTCAGAGCCCTTACCACAGCTTTGTCTGCTACTGTAGGAACGGGCAATATAGTAGGTGTTGCTTTAGCCATACACTGGGGAGGTCCGGGAGCTATTTTCTGGATGTGGGTAACCGGGTTTTTTGGCATGATGCTAAAAATGGTCGAATGTACGCTTGGCTTAAAATACAGACAGTTCAACCCTGATGGTACCGTGTCGGGAGGCCCCATGTATTATATGGAGCACGGCCTGAAAGATATTTTGGGCAAACATGCCAAAACCCTTGCCATTATCTTTGCGGCTGCAGCCGTTTTATGTTCGCTGGGTACGGGTAACATGGCGCAAAGCAATTCAATGACTGATGTGCTGAACTCAACCTATAATATTCCCCACTGGATAGCAGGCCTGATCATTGCATCACTGGTACTGGTTATTGTGGTCGGAGGGCTCAAGCGTATTGCAGAGGTAACCTCAAAGCTTGTTCCAATAATGGCAGTTATTTATTTTCTGGCCGCTGTTCTGGTGGTAGTTCTCAATATTGAGAACCTGCTTCCTGCATTTGGACTCATTTTCACCGACGCTTTTACCGGCACTGCGGCAGCAGGCGGATTTGCAGGATCTGTATTTATACTTACACTTACCATGGGCGTTCGCAGGGGGCTGTTCTCAAATGAAGCAGGACAGGGTTCTGCTGCAATGGCACATGCTGCAGCCAAGACCCAATACCCCATGAGAGAGGGTTTGGTTGCCAGTCTGGAACCTTTTATTGACACCCTGTTTATCTGTACCCTGACAGCTATCGTGATTATCATGACAGGTGCATGGCAGTCAGGTATTGAAGGCGTAGGAATGACAGTTGAAGCCTTTGGCCTGGGTCTTGACAAGATCAGCATTGGCTATTTGGCCCCCCACATTATTTCGGTTGGATTGCTATTGTTTGCCTTCTCTACCATTATTTCCTGGTCATATTATGGAACCAGGGCTGCACAATATCTTTTTGGTTTCAGAGCCATAAAGCCTTATTATTATGTATATGCCTTGTTTGTTTTCTTTGGCTCAATCTGGGGTCTGGAGTTAGTTTGGAATTTTGTTGATATGGTTATTACCTTTATGACCATACCTAACCTGATAGCCATAGTTTTACTGGCACCGGTTATGAAGCGCGAAATAAAGAATTACTTCAGTATGCCCGATTATAACAAGCGGATTTCCTGATGACATTTCAGCCTGATCGCCCTGATTCGGCGGCGGGTAATATGACAAGCTTTGTCAGGTCAGGCATAGATTTTGTCGCTGGAATAAAACATTTTGATTTATTTTGAGTTTTTAATATCACCAGCAGGTGTCTGATTTTTCAGACACCTTCTGGTGTATCATCGTGTTAGCAGTAAATGCCTATGTTGTCAAAACCCCATTTGCAATTATTTGTAAGGATGCTGGGACTTTTACTGGTGCTGGCCGCAGGCTATGCCGGGGCTCAGGAAGACAGAACACCTATTGAGTGGGAGGCCTCTTCAATGTTGCATGATCGAAGTATCGGTGAGCATGTAAGAAGATTGATCGGAGAGGTGGTTTTTGTGCATGAGGATACCAGGATGTTTTGTGACAGTGCTTATTTGTACACTGCTGACAATAGTTTGCGTGCATTCAGCAATATTGTTATCGAGGTGAGTGATACAGTGACTATTTATGGCGATCAGTTGTTTTATGATGGTAACAGGCGGTGGGCTGAATTGACAGGTAATGTCCGGATGGTTGACCCTCAGATGACTTTATATACACCTTACCTTGAGTACGACCTTGAGGCCAATACAGCCACCTACACCAGGGGAGGGCGTATTGTTGATGCAGAAAACGAACTCACCAGCCAATGGGGTTTTTATTTTGCCGACCTGGGAGAGTTTTTTTTCAAAGACAATGTCATTTTAGTCAACCCAGAATATACCATGTCATCGGACACTCTAAAATACAATACGGGGACGGAGGTAACCTATTTTTTCGGGCCTACCACCATTGTCAGCGATGAAAACACCATCTATTGCCGCAATGGTTGGTATGATACCCGGCAAGACATAGCCAGTTTTGGCAGGGATACCTATTTTACCAATCAGGAGCAGAGCCTCACTGGTGATTCAGTCTATTATGACAGGAACCTGGGGTATGGAAAGGTTATGGGAAATGTGCTGATACGTGATAGCATAGAGAATGTGATTATTACGGGGCATTTTGCTGAGCACTTTGAGCACGAAGAGCGTTCGGTGGTTACCCTTGATGCCGTGCTGACTATTGTTGCTGATAATGACTCATTATTCCTGCACGCAGACACCCTCGAGACCATCTTTGACCGGGATACAGAAGACCGGCAATTACTGGCCTACCATCATGTTAGGTTTTACCGGAAAGATCTGCAGGGGCTTAGTGACTCGGTTGCCTATAATATGGCTGATTCAGTGATCAATATGTTTTATGACCCTGTATTGTGGTCTGATAATTACCAAATTACTGCCACAACGTTAGAAATCAGAACAACTGGAGAAGAAGTAGAATGGATCAAAATGCATGATGGTGCCTTTATTGTTTCACAAGAAGCAGACATTGGGTTTAATCAGATGAAAGGCCGGTTTATGCAGGGGTATTTTAGAGACAACCAGCTTTGGAAGGTAGAGGTTGATGGAAATGGTGAAACCATTTTCCATATACGAGAAGACGATGGTAGCCTGGTTGGGATTAATAAAGCGGTTGCATCACATATTATTATATTCGTAGAAGGAGCAGAGGTAACAGGACTTCGGTTTATACGCCAGCCGGATGCAGTATTGTACCCACCTGATGAGCTGCCTGAAGGAGAGCGTATGCTGCAAAATTTTCGTTGGCTCGATTACCGACGACCCTTAGATAAAACAGATATTTTTGAATGGAGATAATTTACTGTCAGATAAAGAAAGCATGCAAGGATGGTAGAATTTAGAAAGCATACCTTATCCAATGGATTGAAGGTAATAGTTCACAGGGACACTACAACCCCCATGGCCGCGGTTAACATATTGTATGATGTTGGCGCAAGAGATGAAGACCCTGACAGGACAGGCTTTGCCCATCTTTTTGAACACCTTATGTTTGAAGGCTCAGTAAATATCCTCCGCTACGATTACCATCTTCAGCATGCAGGTGGTGAAAACAACGCATTTACCACCAATGATATAACAAACTATTACCTGACCCTTCCAGCGCAAAATCTGGAAACCGCTTTTTGGCTTGAATCAGACCGGATGTTGAATTTGGCCTTTTCTGAAGAAAAACTGGCAACCCAAAAAAATGTTGTTGTTGAAGAGTACAGGCAATCTTATCTGAACCAGCCTTACGGTGATGCCTGGCTTATGTTGCGTCCTTTGGCATATACAGAGCACCCATATCGCTGGGCCACAATCGGACAATGCATTGACCATATCTACCATGCAAACCTTGCAGATGTGAAGAGTTTCTTCAAGCGTTTTTATCATCCGGCCAACGCCATTTTAACGGTGGCAGGGCACGTTGACCCTGACCATGTGTTTAAACTGGCTGAAAAGTGGTTTGGAGAAATCGATGCCGGACAGGGGAACATCAGAGATCTGCCCCGGGAACCTTCTCAAAAAGAAGAGCGCAGGCAGGTGGTTGAAAGAGATGTTCCGCAAGATCAGATTTTTATGGCATTTCATATGTGCGCCAGAACCCATCCTGATTTTTTTGCTACAGACCTGCTCAGTGATATCCTGGCCAATGGCGATTCAGCCCGTTTGCCTGCAAAGCTGGTACATGAACAAAAGTTGTTCAGCGAGGTCAATGCCTATTTAACAGGCAATATTGATCCTGGTCTCTTTGTCATTACAGGTAAACCCCATAGTCACGTAGATGCCAGGCAGGCTGAAGAGATTTTGTGGCGTGAAGCTTTAACCATGGCCAATGAAGCCATAGGGGTACGCGAATTACAAAAAGTAAAAAACAAGATTGAGGCAACACAAACGTTTTCAGAAAGCAATGTGCTGGCAAAGGCCATGAATCTGTCATACCATGAACTTTTGGGCGACGCCGCTATGATCAATAAACAGACAGACGCTTACTTCAGTGTAGATGCATCCCATATAAAACGTGTGGCTGCTGATTTGTTTGCCCTGCGCAATGTATCGGTGCTTCATTACGTAAAAAAAGACCAGCCCGGTTTATAACCAAAAACTGATCCCATGCCTGATAGAAAAAAGCCACCGAAGACAGAGCTGATAACCAGTATCCCATTCATAAACCCAACGGGTGCCCGATTGCCCAACGGATTGCCCATATACTTTATGGAAGGAGGCACCGAAGATTTCCTAAAGGTTGAAATGGTGTTTTTTGCCGGCAGCTATCAACAATTCCAACCCCTGGTTGCTTATGCAACAGCCAATCTGATTCGATCCGGGTCGAGACATAAAAACCGCGAAGAAATCCATGAACTGCTAGACTTTTACAGTGCGCACCTGCAACTGGATGCCCAAAAGGACATTACCTCTGTAAGTATGTTTGTGTTGAACAAGCACCTTGAGCCAGCCCTTGACCTGATGGCAGAATTGATCAGAGACCCTCTGTTTCCTGAAGAAGAGTTATTGGCGTTTCTGAAAAATCAAAAACAACTCCACCTCATCAACCAGAAAAAGGTGCAACATTTGGCCAGAACTTGTTTTAATGAGCTGGTGTACGGTGAGTCGCACCCTTATGGATACAAGCTTAAAGTGGAAGATTTCGACCAGGTAAACCGTGATCAGTTGCTGGCATTTCACCACCATTGGTACAGACCTGAAAATGCATTTTGCATTGTGTCCGGAAAGTTGCCTGATCATATTACACAGGCCATGGCCCATCGTTTTGGTGATGATTCATGGTTGGGTCAGGACAAGCCAGTTTCACCATTCTATAAAATGTTATCAACCGGCAGCCGAAAGGTACACCTTGAGGTGCCGGGAGCTGTCCAGTCGGCCGTAAGGATAGGAAAACAACTGGTGAACCGCACCCATCCGTCGTTTCACAAGCTGAAGATCACCAATGCGCTGTTTGGCGGCTATTTTGGTTCCAGACTCATGCAGAACATACGGCAGGACAAGGGCTTTACCTACGGAATCGGCTCCAACCTTGTGTCATTACTCAAAAGCGGTTACTTTTTTATATCTACCCAGGTTGGAACTGTTGTAACCCATGAAGCCATAAAGGAAATATACAAGGAGTTGGTAGCACTGCGGACAGTACCGGCTTCGGATGATGAACTGGAGACCTTGAAAAACTATCTTTCAGGAAGTTTTCTCAGGTCGTTTGATGGTCCGTTTGCACAAAGCGAACGACTCAAAGAACTATTGGTCTTTGGATTGGATCAACGGCATTACGAAGACTATCTGACCACACTTAAGACAATAAAAGCAGAAGAAATCATGCTCACTGCCGCAGATTACCTGCATGAAGACAGCATGATGGAAGTGGTTGCCGGAGGGCAGGGTTGATCAGACCTGCAGTATGTTGAATCTTTAATTACCTATGAAAAAATCCGCTGGCATATTGCTCATTTGGTTGTTCGTACTACTACCTTTTTGGGTGACGGGAACAAAGCCCCAGACCCAGGTAAACGTTAATGAAGTTCTGGAACTTTTAGAGTTAAGCATTTCAGATGAGAATAACCGCCAGGTGGAAATCAGATTTTTTCTGCGCGCTGATGACCTGTCGGGGACATTGATCATCAACAGATATAAGGGCGAAGGTTATGCTATTGATGATGGTCCATTTGAGCCCATCGATATTGATTTATCCACTGTACAACGTGATCCTGTTGAGGACTATGTTTATCACCACATAGATTTGGTTCCAGCTGGCATTGAGCCACCTTTCTTATATTATCTGGCTTACCAGCCTTCTGGTTCTGAACCTGGTGCAGGAGGCTCATATCTTCAGTCACTTATACACCGGAGCATTTATTTGCAAGAAGATTCTCATTTTAATGCCTGCACAAGAGAGATTACCATTGAATGGACGCAATACAGGATACAAACCCACAATCAATTTGCTGAAAACGACCCTGAAAGCAGGGGAGAACCGGTGCCTTTTGCATTTTATCACATTTACATTGACGATGAATATGAAGAAAGCATTGATTTTGAGGGGGAGCTAGCCCTCCAATCATATGTTCACGAACTACTGACACCGGGTACATTCAATTTCAGGGCGCAAGCCGCCGAATTTGACGATCCGGATAACCCTGGCAGGTTTTCGTTTTCCAATATCATTACAGAACTAATTATTTTTCCCGAACTGGAAATGCTGGATATGAATGATTTAAGCGTTGCCGGAAATCAAGGAGTCACAGCTTCTGCCATAGTCAGGGGCGACATTGGTGATTTTGAATTTGCCCTGGAGCGCAGCCCCGATGCCAATGATTGGAAAGAAGTTGTCCGTGAGACCCCCGGTCAAGACGGAGAGCTAAATTTTACTGACCTGGATGTGACTCTTGATGTGGGTCCATGGTATTACAGGGTGGTGGCCTATTTGGTTGATGATGGTGGAGAAGCTTGTGATGAAGAATTTATGGTCTCTGAAGTGATGTCCACCATTTTCCTTGAATTGGAAGATATGCAGATGGATGAAAGCCGCTGGGATATAATACTTGGTATAACGCATCCTGTCCAACCAATCTCAGCGGAATATTATATAGAATACCAAATTGCTGGAAACCCAGTCTTTGAAATAGCCTCGGGACCATTTTTCTTTACCGGCAATCGCTCTGAGCAAATTTCTCTTGACCACCCGCTCCCCTTCAGCGAAGATGTCACATTCAGGGTGAACATGTCTGATGGAGAAAGCTTTTCCAATCTGCTTGTATTGTCCATTGAACCAGAAGTCAACATCCCCAATGCGTTTCGCCCCAACAGTAATGTAGATGAAAACAGATACTTTCAGCCCCGCTTTATTGGGTTTACCCCATCCACCTACACATTGTCTGTTTACGACCGCCATGGTCTGCTGATTTTCTCAACAAATGAACTGGAAACAGCCTGGGATGGCCGTTTACATGGCGACGGATCAGGAACTGCCGGTTCAGCCCTGCCTGATGGTGCCTATATGTACCATGTCCGCTTTACCCTGCCTTCTGGTGAACCAGCTGAAAGAAAAGGGGTGGTCTACCTGGTTCGTTAATGTCCCTGTGAGTCCCATTCTTTGATTCCCAAAAAGTAAAATTCTTTTACTATTAATATCAAATGGTAAAAAACCAGGGTTTTTGCCGTATTGAACCTCATCCACAGCAATTTGCAGATTGATATTATCAATAAATTTAGACAATGCTTTAATTGTCGGTCAGTATTTTGATCGTCTGCAACATGCATTTTTTAGCCCTTAAACAATACCATATAAAAATGAAAGCGAAGGCAATTATTTTAAGTCTGATCCTGATTACAGGGTTGGGCTTTGTGTCCTGTGATCTGGACAATAGCTCTCCTGAAAAGCAGGTAGAGCAATTTAAAAAAGAGCTGGGAATCGTTATGGATACCACAGCTGATTTTCTCCTGATCTCGGTCGAATATGAATCGGCCAATTTTGCGAACATGAGCAATGACGAAGTGTACAATATTACGGTAAAATACCTCCAAAGTGTTGATGATTTTGCCGTTAAAATGGAAGCGCTTATTGCAGGCAAAGGGAAAACGCTCAAACATGAATCCCTGAAAGTGGCTGAATATTGCGAAAGTGTAGTTGCAGGGGTTTTTGGTATTTCAGGATTGGATCCACTCACAATCAAAAGACTGGGTGATATTATCGGTGAAACAAGAACCGAAGCTGCAGCCATTGCGCAGGCCCACAAAGAAGGTTTGATTACAGATGCCCAATATAAGCAGCGTATGGATGAATTGCGCATCAATAATCCAATGCGTGTTGTAAACATGGGCATAGCAGGGTCATTGGGTGCCGGAGCGACCTATGGCGCTGCACTCATCATTACAGCCCCCACCTGGCCTGCACTTGCAGCCATAGGGGCCATTGGTGGCACTGTGGCCTATGGCTCATACAGGTTGCTGAACTGGTATACCTCCAAGAACAAATCAGGAGATGATATTACCATTTTTTCAATCATCGAGGGTTATGGCCTCAATGATCCTTTTCCTGCCACACTATTGCCGCCAGGGAGTAATATGGCCATCCTGGTTGATGGGCAACCCCCTGTACTGCTCGAGAATTTCAGGTATCCCCAGCAGGGCAATGAGATGCTTATTGAAATTGATTTTGCAGGTTATTCGGTAAAAGGCGAAGCAGCAGTTCAGCCGGGTTATTCTGTTAAGTCAGCTAGTTCAAATGTGCAGGTCTGTTATTATCAACAGCCATCATCAGGCACAAACTGCGATATGGTGGCGTTTGTAACAGGCCATCCTGTTCCGTCTAACCCCCAGCCATACCAGAGTGTTACTGTAGTTGGATCATTGCTTCCGGCCACTCCAAACTGCCAGGTACATTTCAGTATCATTGGTACTGACGGATATTCAAATAGTGGAACCAGAACTTCCAATGCAAGTGGTGTAGCTACCTTTAATATTCCCGGAGCACAACCTGGTGTTATGGACAGGGTAACCATTACTGCCTCAAACGGGGTTACCTATACTGTGGTGTACTACTTTGGTGGTGGCAAAGATGAAGGGCCTGTGAGGCTGGATGACTCCAGGCGACAATAGCATCGGCTGTTTGTCACTGTTTTAAGCTTTTTTAAAAGGTGTTTGTGGCATATTTTTCCTACTTTTGCTAACTAAATTTAAAAGGATGTGCCATGGAACCCTATTTGGAAAAATTCTCAGGTGAAGGCCTGACCTATGATGATGTCCTTCTCATCCCTGCTTATTCAGAAGTATTGCCTCGTGATGTGGATACCCGGACCTACTTTTCCCGGAACATCCGATTAAATATCCCCGTGGTTTCAGCGGCCATGGACACTGTCACCGAGTCGCGCATGGCCATTGCCATTGCGCAAGAAGGAGGTATTGGCGTACTTCATAAAAACATGACCATTAAAGACCAGGCCATCAAGGTCAGAAAGGTAAAAAGGTCAGAAAACGGGATGATCATCGATCCCATAACCCTGCATGAGAATGCATATGTTTCAGATGCCCTTAAGATCATGAAAGAAAATAAGATCGGCGGCATCCCCGTGGTAAATGATGACAACGGTCTTGTGGGCATTGTGACTAACCGTGATTTAAGGTTTGAAAAAGACCACAACAGACCAGTGGCCGACGTCATGACCCGCGAAAATTTGATCACAACCTCAGAATTTATCGATTTTGAAGTGGCTGAAGAAATTCTTCAGGAGTATAAAATTGAGAAACTGCCTGTGGTAGATGCCGATTACCGACTTGTTGGCCTGATCACATACAGGGATATCATCAAGATAAAAGAAAGGCCTAATGCTTGCAAGGACAACCGTGGCCGACTGAGGGTTGCTGCTGCAGTAGGAGTAACTGCTGATACCATGGACAGGGTCAGGGCACTGGTTGCTGAAGGAGTTGATGCAGTGGTAGTTGATACAGCCCACGGGCACTCTAAAGGGGTTCTCAGCATGGTGGCCTCCATTAAGAAAGAATTTCCGGAATTGGATCTTGTGGCGGGGAACATTGCTACGGCCGAGGCAGCAAAGGATCTTGTTGAGGCCGGCGTAGATGGTATTAAGGTAGGTATTGGGCCAGGTAGCATCTGTACCACCAGAATTATTGCCGGAGTTGGGGTCCCCCAGCTAACGGCCATCTATGATGTGGCGATGGCAGTTAAAGATACAGGTGTGCCTGTCATTGCAGATGGAGGTATTCGTTATACTGGTGATATAGTTAAAGCCATTGCTGCGGGTGCTTCGTCTATTATGGCCGGATCAATGTTTGCCGGAGTGGAAGAATCACCCGGTGAAACAATCATTTTTGAAGGGCGAAAATTTAAAACTTACAGGGGGATGGGCTCTATTGAGGCCATGCAGCAGGGATCCAAAGACAGGTATTTCCAGGATGTTGAAGATGATATTCAAAAACTGGTTCCAGAAGGCATAGTGGGCAGGGTCCCATATAAAGGCACCCTCTCTGAGGTTGTTCACCAGATGGTTGGTGGCCTGCGTGCAGGTATGGGATATTGTGGTGCCTCAAGCATAGATACATTGCAGAAGGCCAGGTTTACCCGCATCACAAACTCTGGCGTTCGCGAAAGCCATGTCCATGATGTGACTATTACAAGGGAGGCTCCCAATTACAGCCGTTAGCCAGAATATGTCTGAATGATTTATTTTATGCGCATACTTATTTTTCTAGTTTCGTTTTTTCTTATATTTCAGGGTGCTTTGCGGGCTGAATCAATACAAAGTGATGATCCTGTACTCTTTCGCCTCAATGGTTTTGAATTGACCCGCTCTGAATTTGAAGCTATTTACCGGAGAAACAATGTTGAACACCTCATTGCTGAACCCAAGTCAATTGAAGAATACCTTCAGGTGTATATTGATTTCAGGCTGAAGGTTGAAGAAGCCAAAAGACTTGGTATGCACAATGACCCGGGTTTTGTCCGCGAGCTTGCAGGTTATAGAGAACAACTGGCGGCTCAATATATGGTTGACCGTGAGGTAACCGAACAGCTGATCGTAGAGGCCTATAACAGGTCATTATATGACATCAGGGCTTCACATATTTTGTTTGCGGTTGGAGAGCATGCCCACCCGGATGATACCCTCTCTGCCTACGAAACTGCCATGATGGTGAGAGAAAGGGCATTACAGGGTGAGCATTTTGCGACACTGGCCAGAGAATATTCTGATGATCCGGCTGCCCGGGCTGCTGAGGGCTCAGATCAGCACCCAATTAGACCAGGAAACGCAGGTGATCTGGGCTATTTTTCCGTCTTTAATATGGTGTATCCATTTGAGACAGCAGCCTATAATACCCCTGTTGGTGAAATTTCATTGCCCGCCAGAACTGCCTTTGGTTATCACCTGATCAAGGTTGTTGACAAACTCCCTGCCATGGGCACGGCTAAAGTTGCACATATCATGTTGATGACACCCCCGGAGATGCCGCATGATGAGATTGATCGTAAGGAGAATCAAATCAGGGAATTATATAATAAATTAGTTCAGGGAGCCGATTTTGGCGAACTTGCTTCAGGGTATTCTGAAGATTCACCTACTGCCAGAAGAAGAGGTGAGATGAATCCTTTTACAAGTAACAGAATGGTTCCTGAATTTATCCAGGCCATTAGTAAACTAGCCAATACAGGAGATTTCTCACCTCCTGTTCGAACAGCCTACGGTTGGCATATAATACAATTGATTGAGAAAGTACCACCTCCCGGATTTGATGAAGCTTATGTCAGCTTGCAGTCAAAAATCAAGCAGGATAGCCGGTCTCAGTTGGGTGAAAGATCTATCATTGAAAGACTTAAAAAAGAATATGCATACGAGGAGAACTATGCTGCACTGACTCCATTTTACGAACTTATAGATGAATCAGTTTTTCAGGCCAATTGGAACGCAGAAGTTGCAGCCAATATGAATGACGAGCTATTTCGCTTCGCAGAGCGGTCTTACACCCAGCAGCAATTTGCAAACCATATTGCAGACAATCAGTCCAGGCAAAATCAAACTGATCTGGTAGCCTATATAAATGCAACTTTCAAGCGTTTTTCTGAAGAACGCCTACTTGCATACGAGCGATCAGTTCTTGATGAAAAATATCCCGCATTTGGGCAGCTCATGCAGGAGTATCATGACGGAATACTGCTGTTTGAAATAACCGATAAAATGGTTTGGAGTAATGCGGTTGAAGACACACTCGGTCTCCGGGAGTTTTTCAACGAGCATGGAGCCAATTATACCTTGCCAGACAGGATTGAAGCTGTTGTTTTTACCACAACTTCGTCGCCTGTAGCAAATGAAATCATGCAGTTGATCAGTGATACATCAAGCGATACCGATCACACAATGATCATGCACACTTTAAATGACGGAGAATCTTTACCCAGGGTTACTATGGTTGAAGGTGTCTTTGAGATGCAAGAGTTACCGCTACCTGATAATGTCTCAACAGGAATATATGGCCCATTACAGGTGGGGGGACAATATAAAATTCTGGACATTGCCGACGTACTGCCTGCGCGGCCAATGAAACTTTCTGAAGTCAGAGGACAGGTTATTTCAGACTACCAGAACTACCTGGAAAAAAAATGGATCAGCTCTTTGCGTGAAACTTATCATGTCTACATTGATTATGAAGTATTAAACAGCATTAAAGAAGAGTGGTAATGAACAAGAGCACAGATATCAGAGGTTCATATCATGTAATGGTCTTCAAGCTATTACCCGTTATGTTTGTTTTTATCATGATGTCGTGCAGCTTTTTTGAGCTTCGTTCCGAGAGCACCATGCTTGCCCGGGTACACGGTAGCAGGCTTTATTTGGAGGATATCCGGGGAGTTGTTCCGCCAGGTTCATCCTCAATAGACAGTATAACGCTGATCAACAGATATGTAGATCGATGGATCAATCAACAGGTGTTGCTGCATCATGCTTTGCAGAGTTTATCTTCTGATGATATTGACATTGAACAGCAGGTCAGGGATTATCGTGATGCGCTCCTGGTTCATGCCTATGAATCGGTATTGGTCAGAGAAGAAATGGATACCGTTGTGACAGAACAACAGATGGAAGAATATTTTCAGCAACATGAAAGGCAGTTTACCTTAAAGGAAAATATTGTCCATGTAACCTATATAAAATTGCCCCTGCAGGCACCTGACGTAAATCAGGCCCGGTCATTATACAGACGTACAGATGATGAGAGCCTGGCACAGCTTGAAGAATATTGTCTGCAGCATGCTGCCACCTATTTTCTCGGTAAAGACACCTGGATGCTGTTTAGTGACATTTTGCGGGATATGCCCATACAGACTTCTAACCCGGCAAGTTTTTTGCGCAATAACAGATATGTGGAAATAACCGATGATTATTATCGTTACTTTCTTTACATCCATGATTACCGGTTAACGGGAGATATCCCTCCCATAGAGTTTGAGCGGGTTAATATTCGCATGTTACTGCTCAATCAAAGGAAAAAACAGTTTATCCAGCAAAAAAGGCTTGAATTGTATAATCAGGCCTTAAATGCCAGTAGCATTGAAAAATTTATTTGATGCGATCAATTGTAAAAAAAAATTAAACCCAGAACCAATGAATATTTTATCAAAAGCATTACCTGTATTGTTCTCAATTCTGATGATTGGCAGCGGATCAGGGCTGGCACAAGAAAGGGTAATCATCGACCAGGTTGTTGGAGTGGTTGGAAATAGTGCCATTCTTCGTTCAGACCTGACGGCACAAAGACAGCAAATAGAAGCACAGGGCATTGATTTAGGTCCTGAACCATACTGCGTCCTGTTGGATGATATGATGTTTCAGAAACTTTTATTCAACCAGGCCTTGATTGACAGTGTTGAGGTCAGTGAGAGTCAGGTTGAGCAGGAGATTGAAAGAAGACTTCGGTTTTTTATCCAGCAAATTGGATCAAGAGAGCGTCTGGAGGAGTATTATGGTCGGACCATCGAAGAGTTAAGGGACGAATTTCGTGAGCCGATCAGAGAACAAGAAATGAGCCGAAGGATGGAAGGGCAAATCACACGAAATGTAACCATAACCCCTGCTGAAGTCAAGGCTTTTTTTGAGAATATTCCTGAAGATAGCATCCCCATGGTTGAAAGTGAAATGCAATTGGCCAAGATCCTCATTGAACCTCAGATTCCACAAGAAGAGATCAATGCCATTAAGGAACGACTGGAGGGCTTTCGTCAGCGCATACTCGAGGGAGAAAGTTTTCGAACCCTTGCCATATTATATTCTGAAGACCCTGGGTCGGCCAGACGCGGAGGTGAGCTTGGATTTTATGGCAGAGGAGACCTTCACCCCGAATTTGAAGCGGTTGCTTTTGGACTGCGACCAGGTGAAGTGTCTGAAATTGTTGAGACCAGATCAGGATACCATATTATCCAGTTAATATCCCGGAGGGGAGAAATGGTAAATGTGCGGCATATTCTTCTGCAGCCAAAGGTTGGTCCGGAGCTTGAGCAGGAAACAAAGAACAAGCTTGACAGTATCCGCACATTGGTCATGGATGGAGAAATGACATTTGCCGAAGCGGCCAGGAGGTTTTCAAGCCATCCCGGTGGACGTACCGGAGGGAATATGATCAATCCTTACACCGGAACAACCCGGTTCAGGTCAGATGAAATTGACCCCAGGGTATTCTTTGTGGTTGACAGAATTGAGCAGGGACAGATTTCAAGGCCCATTGATACCATGACTGAAGGAGGAAGGCAGGCCTACAAAATTATCAAGGTAGTTGAACGGATAGATCCCCATCCGGCAAACCTGGAGCAAGACTATGACTTTATACAACAGTTAGCTCTGCAAAAGAAAAAACAACAGGCAGTGAAAAGATGGGTTGAGAGAAGACTGCAGACAACATACATTTATGTACATGAAGATTTTCAGCATTGCACATTTGAGGTGGGCTGGCTGAAAGAGTAGGTTAGGAAGTAAAAAACTATGATGCAATATAACTCAGATGTAGAGGCCCTTGATGCACTTGCCGGAAAATTTTCACTTTTACGTGGTGAGATCGGAAAGGTTATCGTAGGTCAGGAAGATGTAGTTAAAAATGTTCTCATTTCAATTTTCAGCAAGGGGCACTGCTTGCTGGTGGGAGTTCCGGGTCTTGCCAAGACACTTTTGGTAAACACTATTTCAGGAGTCTTAGGATTAAGATATAACCGAATACAGTTTACTCCTGACCTGATGCCTTCAGACATTATAGGAACTGAGATCCTTGACGAAACCCGGAATTTCCGATTTATTAAAGGACCCCTGTTTGCCAATATTATTTTGGCGGATGAGATTAACCGGACGCCTCCAAAAACGCAATCGGCGCTGCTTGAAGCAATGCAAGAGCGCTCTGTTACAGCAGGAGGAGTAACCCATCGGCTTCAGGAGCCATTTTTTGTACTGGCCACCCAAAACCCTATCGAACAAGAAGGTACGTATCCATTGCCTGAAGCGCAACTTGACCGTTTTATGTTCAATGTGTACCTTGACTACCCATCATTTGCTGAAGAGATGCAGGTAGTTAAAAATACGACATCCGGAAAGCATGTATCCTTGAATGTGGTAATGCAGGCCGAAGAAATACAGTATTTTCAAGATCTTGTAAGACGGGTTCCGGTAACGGATCATGTGATGGAATATGCCGTTGGATTGGCTGCCAGAACCAGACCGGGCACATCCAATGCGCACAAGCTTGCCAATGAGTACATTCATTGGGGGGCAGGGCCCAGGGCCTCTCAATATCTCATTATCGGTGCCAAATGTCATGCAGCATTCAACGGAAAGTATGCGCCAGACATCGAAGATGTTAAGGCCATATCTCATGCCGTATTGCGACATCGCATCGTACGCAATTTTAAGGCTGAGGCTGAAGATGTTTCAGTAGAGCATATCATTGACCAGGTTTGCTTACCTCAATAATGATGCTCCTGAAGGTAACGGCCTACCTTCTTAATGCATCATATTTATTGAATTTTTTTTAACTGGTTCAATACCAGCTTTATGTTTTTAAACCGGTAATTTTTTTAAAAAAAACATTGTTTATTACAAAAAACATTTTGTATCTTTGCCCTCCCCAAACGGGGGTTCTTACCCGGAAGTAAAACGGGGTAAAAAAGATCTTTGAGGAATTGGGAAGCCAAACAAAGTAGCAAACCCGTTAATTTTTTTTTAGTGAAAGGATTGACGAAAGAAACAGGTTAGATTATTTT
>SKRM01000023.1 GCA_007118495.1 Bacteroidales bacterium | reverse complement strand
GACTATGTAGGCGCTGTGGTTGTTGCAGGTGCTGATAAAGTAGTTGAAGTTGAATTTATCGCTTGTGCAGTTCCAGTTGCTGAGCTTTCAGTTACTGCCAAGACAGTTACTGTTGAAGTAAGTGTGGATGATTTCCGCCTCTACCTTGATGGTACTTTCATTGGAGCTTTCACTGATGGCGAAACGACCCTTGAAGACCTCGACCCAGGTGAAGACTATGTAATTGGTGTACGTGCACTTTGCGATGCCGCTGGTGTTGCTGAGTACAGTGCCCCTGTGACCATGAGCTTTACCACAGTTCAAATGGGTGATGTGAACGCTGATGGCGACATCAACGTAGCTGACCTCATTGCAATGATCCAGTACATGAACGGTACGCTTGCTGAAGACGCAACATTCATCTTTGATGCTGCTGACTTCAACGAAGATGGTATCATCAACGTACTTGACATTGTTGCTTGGGTGAACGCTTTCATGGGTGATGCTACCAAAGCTGCTATCATTTCTGAAACTGCAGATCTGTTCATGAGCAATGAATATATCTCACTACAGAGTGACGGTACACTGGCTGCTATCCAGTTCGAACTCAAAGGTGCCAATCTTGAGATGGTTAACCTGACCTCAATGCTGCCTGATGGATTCGTGTTCCACTACGAAGTGGTAGGAAACACCATCAAAGGTATCATCGTTGGTATGGGTGAAACTCTTCCCACAGATGGAAACCTGCTGAGCATTTCTGGTGCAACCAACCTCATTTGGGGTGATGCTATCGGCGCCAACCAGACTCCTTATATGGTTGACGTACGCACACAGGGAACCACTGACGTACCCGGCATCATTGCCGACGTAACTGTCAATGCGTACCCGAACCCTTCTCTTGGTCAGTTTACAACAGCGATCCAAACTCCGGTTAGTTCTAATGTTGATCTGAAATTGTATGATTTGAGTGGACGCGTTGTCGCCCAGCAGAACCTTGTGGTCAATGGCCAGGAAGAAGTAAGCTGGAATCTCGACTTGCGCGCTGGTCTCTATATCATGCGCATGGTGGCAACACCAGAAGGTCAGCAAGGACAGTCGGTATCTCGTGAGGTCAGAATACTTATCAATAAGTAGGTGCCCTGTAATGTACCTGATCTCTAAATAGATCAATACCAGTCTGTTGGCCGTGAAAGCGGCCGACAGGCTGGTTCTTTAAAAAACTAAAATTCTTTTTAAAGGCAAGGTGCAAATACAGGAATATTCCTCCAAGTTTCAAATCATTAAAAATACGACCTATGAAAATACTTCGACTGTTTACAATCATTTTGATGTTGATGAACAGTACGGTGTTGCTTGGGAATGGCACAGGCTATGATGTGAAGATCAAAGATGTGCAGGCCATAGCAGGGGAAGTCGTAGACATTGAGCTGGAAATTACCAACGAAGGTGAGTTTGTAGCTTTTGGTCTGGATATTCCTTTGCCCGAAGGCTTTGGGCTTGTAACAGAGTCTTTTGCACTGACACCCAGCCGTATCGATGGGCATATCTTCTCAGCCAATATCTTACCCGGGACAAACACTCTTAGGATTTTCGTGTTCAATCAGGAGGAAACTAAAGCGTTTCTGGGAAAAGAAGGAGTTATTGCAACGTTTCAATTGCTAACGCCCGAGGAACCTGGCACTTACGAGTTGGATATTGTTGATCCTGTTCTTTCTGACGCAGACGCTGAGTCTATTCTTTTGAATGACCCGAATCCCAGCTTTTCCATTGGGTTAAGTGGGAACGAAATCCATTTACCTAACACTGAAGTCAATATCAATCAAAATGTCACCATTGACATAGAGATATCAAACTACCAGGAATTTACAGCTTTCCAGGTAGATATCAAACTGCCGGAAGGATTTACCCCAGTATCAAATACTTTGGGTAAATATGCTGAATTGAATTACGACCGTGCAGTTGAAGATGACCACCAAATTGAAACAGCCCTTATCGGAGATGATGTACTCAGAATTTACAGCTTCTCCCAGACAAATACCCTTTTTAAGGGTTCAAAGGGTGTGGTGGCTAGTTTTACCGTAAATGCTGCTCCTGATGCAGGTGGTGATTTCTACCTGACATTTGAGGAGGCCATTATCAGTGATGTGGATGGTGATAACATCATCTCCATGGATCCTGATCCAGGTAAAGTTACCGTTTTTGACCACAATATTCTGCTTATCGAACCTGTTACTGCCCTTACCAATGAAACAATTACCATTGAGTTAGAGATAGATAACAGCATGCCGTTTACGGCTTTCGAAACAGAAATTATTCTCGATGATGAATTGACCCTGGTTACAGGTACATTCGCCATCAATGATGCCAGGCTGGCTGACCATGAATACAGTTTCGAACCTTTTGAAGATGGTTATAAACTGATTGTTTACTCTATGAGTAACTCAGATATGGTTGGTTTTGAAGGAGCTGTTGCCACATTTGATGTGCTGCTCCCATCCTTTGAAGGTGTATTCAACATTCAACTTGAGAATGCCATTATTGCCAATAAGGAAGAGCAGAATATCCTTACTGACGTTATTCATGGTGTGATCACTGTAAATCTTGAAGTAGATCTTATCATTGATGATGCATTTGCATGCGGCGGACACGATGTTATTGTTGATCTTCACCTGAACAACAGTACAGAAGCTGTAGCCTTCCAGGCAGACATTCATATCCCTGAAGGATTTGAATTCATCAAGGCAGAATTGAATGCCAACCGCGTAGTTGACCATGAGTTAGACGCCACTTTCGATGAAGAGACAGGCATTGTGAAACTCATTGCCTATTCAATCTCCAATGCTGCATTTGTTGATACAAAAGGTGTGATTGCACATATTTATCTTGATGCAGTAGAGGTTGTGCCCGGTGTAGAGTATGAAGTTGGAATTGACAATGCCATTGTCAGTGACAAAGATGCCAATGATATCTTGAAAGGGATTGAAGGCGGCGTCATTGTTTTCAGTGAAGAACCAGTTCTTGCCTTTGAATTCAATGGTGTTCTTGCGGTTACTGATTCTGAATTTGAATATAATGCCAATGAAGAAGTCGTTGTTACTTTGGCCACTGTACATGCCGGTGTAGCTCCATTCCATATTGTATATGAATTGAATGGTGTTGAAACCGTTATAACAGGTGCTGTAGAAGGGACTGAACTCTTTAAAGGCAAACTACCTTATGGTGAGCACGAATTGGTTGTTACCGCTATTGTTGATGCCAACGGATGCGCCGTAGTAACTCCTGAAGAGTTCTACAGGGCAACCATCAATGTGGTATTAACCGAAGTGGAAACACTTGCTGAACTTCGTGCCATGCCTCATGGTATGTCTTATATTTACGTTGGTGATGCAGTTATCGTTGCCATGGATGGTTTCCGTAACAGGAAATTTATCCAAGACGAAACTGCTGCCATCCTGATCGATGATCAGCCCGGTATAATTACAACTGAGTATGAACTCTATGATGTGATCACCAACGTAGCTGGTACAATCAATGTTTTCAGAAATCTTGTGCAATATCAACCTTTAGCTAACACAGCTGAAGCAGATGAAAACACCCCTGTTGACCCGACACTTTTTGCAATTGATGAGGTTACCCCGGATGATCAGGCAAAACTGATCCGCTTTGAGGGGGTTACCTTTGAAGGCATTACTGATGGTCAGGTGTTTGCAAATGGGCGCAACTATGTTATCACTGATGGTGTAGTTACCTATACTTTGCGCACAGACTTTTGGAACGTTGATTACATTGGAGAAGAAATTCCCCATGGACCTGTAAATGTTAATGGAGTTGTTCTTCAGTTCTGGGATGATCTGCAGATAGTACCCCGTTTTGCTGCCGATATTGAGGTATTTAAAGAGGTTACTTTCAATGTGGATCTTGATCCCGCCATCGAGTATGAAAACCTGCTTGGTTTTGATCCGGCGGTACATAACATTTACATTACTGGTAGCCTGCTTGGATGGGCTGAACCTGGTACAAACGATGAACAAATCATGGTTAAAACAGGTGATGATCCCATTGTCTATAGCAAGACTTTCTACTTACCTGCCGGAGAATATGCATATAAGTATTTCTCAGATCTTATTGGATCAGGCTGGAATGGTGGAGAATGGATCGGAGGAGATGACAGAATTGTAACTATAGTAAACGATACCATTATCAATGATATGTTTGCTTACAGAGACAATGAAGTTAATGTTCCCGAGATTGATGTTGCTACTATTAAACTGTATCCTAACCCAGCTAGTAGTATTTTAACCATAGAGTCCGACTCCCAAATCATGGAGATTAGGGTTGTCGATATGGTTGGAAGAATGGTTTACTCTACTCGAGTTCAGGATAATTCTTACACAATGGATGTGCATGGTTTTAGAAATGGCATCTATTTTGTTCAGGTAATAACTGCTAACGGCTTTATCACCGAAAGGGTTCAGATTACCAAGTAACAGTTATTTGTTTCCAAAAGAGGGGAGTTCCAGGTAGGAACTCCCCTTTTTTCATGGCCGCGTGTTGTCAAAATGTCAACATCCTTTCCCAATAAGTATAAATCCGTTGCTCAGAATAATGAAGCAACGGATTCTGCTTGTTTATTCTCTACTTTTAATCTATCTGAATTACGATTTGTAATAAGCATTTTTATTCATAACTAAATTCAAATCTAATGAAAACGTTCATAAGGTTTAGTATTATGGCAGTAGCTGTTGTAATGCTTATTGCTTGTGATGATGAAGGTGTGAAGGTTGATGATCAGGGCCTTACCCGTGATATTCGTGACCTGATTCCCTCTGATATCCTGGACGCCGTTGAGGCTCTCGGCATGCCAATCAATGGGGGGGCTAGCCCTCCTTCAGTGGAAAACACCTACATGATCTCACCAATGGCATTGAAAGCTACCAATATTGAAAATGACTTTGCTATTGGACATGTTTTTGCCGATCTGACCTTTAAACTTTATAATCAGAAGAACAATGAGCTTACCATCACCATGGATTACGAAAGCGGTGGAGGCTACAGTAATAATATGACGTCGTACATTGTTGGCAGGAACAATTTATTTACTGTTTTCGTTGATAATCAAACCACACAGGGTGAAGAAGTAACTGATATGGTTATGATTATATCAGGCAAATTGGTATCCAGCGGAATTGAAGAGCTACACCTGGCCTATGTCATGGTCGACAACAAAGGGTATAGCGGATATATCAATAATGGAGAATGCAGGATCTTTATAGATCAGGATGGGCTTTCAGAGATTGTTCCTTCGAAAAAGGTGGGATTAACCAGCAACCTGTTCCCGGGGGCTAGCCCAAAGTAACGGTTTCTGGTTCGTCCGGTCCGAGAATAATATGTCTGCTCAGCACCCATGACATAATAGCTGACAGGCCAATTAGTGGGAAATAAGCATGGTTAAACCCCTGGGGATTTACTGACCAGGTGGCGAGTAGAAGTAGGTTAACTGCAAAAATGGAGAGAAAGTACAGCCCGGGCATGCGTCCGGGCTCTTTCTTTGTGGCCCGGTATACAAAGAATATATGGGTTGGCAGAGTCCAGAGAAGATTCAGATTCATGGCCGTGGCAACATGGTCAGACAAAAACCACATGAAAAATACAGGAATACCCAGCAAGCCCAGAAAGACCATGTAAACTGCGGCAAATTTCTTCGATATTTTTCTGCGCAACAGGCTTAATGCGCCCAGCAGCAGTAGTAACCATGATACATTCGTTGGCGTAACGTAACCTGCCTTGCTGCGCTCAAGACGTGTGGGAATAATTTCTTCATAACCATCAACAAACAAACGTCCGTCGGGGTGTCTGGCATGCTGAAAAGCAATGAACATTTCATCGGGCAGGTACATATAATGCCAGGGGGTGGCTATTTTATCAGATGGAAGGCCTAGCGCCAGATCAATTCCTGCCCTGATCCATGGAATATGGTCAACATATGGATGTAACATCTCTCGGAACGATCGTGTACGATGTGGGTGCGGATCTGGCCCCCAGTCGATGTCTATGGCCTTGTCGATGATGTCGCGGATGCGGGTAGCGCAGTTGTCATAAAAGAAATCGTATAAATAATAGATGTTTTCAGGCCTTCTGTTAATCAATAGTAAACTGTAAATGTCTTGCATCTGCCCAGGGTCAAGGTTCAGTACCTGTTCATACACAGCTCTGCCGTCTTGCTGATATTCAAACATGAACGACCTCATGGAGGTAACCACCAACTTATAGTGTAATTTGCCTCTTAAAAATTTCAGGTAGAAATTAGGTGTGTCAAAGTCAAAAACCCCCCAGTTGTAAACTTCATCAATGCCCAGTTCAGGGTCATAAACCCACAGGGCACTGTGCCCGAATACGGCATATAAATCTTCACCCGGTCCGGCAGTAAGCAGAGACATTTTAGCCTGATCTGAAAAAGGCTGGGCATGGGTCTTACTTGTTCCACATATTAATGCCAGAACAATCAAAAAAGAACAAACCAGTCGAATCATGTTGGTTACCAATTATTAGAATACCAAATTTAAAGAAAATCCCCATATCCCCCTCCATTATATAATTATTCAGTAGCACAAGATAGTCTTTGATAAGACTGGTGGAGAAATATTATGTTGTAAGTATTATTGTTCTTTTAAATAATCAATGAAGAAGTAAGCAAAAAGATGCGAAGTGTATATATGCGAAGCATATCCGACACTGAGCACTTTTTGCTATACGAAGCATATCCGATGCTGAGGCCTTTTTGCTATACGAAGCATATCCGATACTGAGCACTTTTTGCTATACGAAGCATATCCGACACTGAGCACTTTTTGCTTTACGAAGCATATCCGATACTGAGCACTTTTTGCTATACGAATTACTAAAGATGAAATTTGATAAAGAACACTTAACAACATAATATTTACACCAAAAAGAAAAAAATCACTATCTTTGCACCCTGAATTTGAGCCCGTTTATAATCCGAAATACGATCCGCGGCTACTTATTAACAATTAATTGTTGATAAATTTGCCGGAACCGAAACTAAATTTTATCTTTGCACCCCCTTGTTTTGAGGGGCTTGATGTGCATGAAGTAAACCTACACAGCAAATTATAACGTAACGATGAATACATTAAGCTATAAAACTGTCTCTGCAAACAAGGCCACAGCCAATAATGAGTGGGTGGTGGTTGATGCAGAAAACCAGGTTCTGGGTCGCCTTGCTACCCAGGTGGCGGTAATGATCAGGGGTAAGCACAAGCCTGATTACACTCCCCACGTTGACTGCGGAGACCGCGTGATTGTCATCAATGCTGACAAGATCAGACTGACCGGAAACAAATGGGATCAGAAAGAATACGTCCGCCACACAGGTTATCCTGGTGGGCAGCGTTTTACGCCGGCCCGGCTGATGATGACTAAAAAACCTACTGCCATGGTGGAAAAGGCCGTGAAAGGCATGCTTCCCAAAAACCGTCTCGGAAGCCAGCTGTTCCGCAACCTTCATGTTTATGCCGGAGCTGAGCATCCCCACGAGGCACAACAACCCAAAGTTATCAATCTCAACCCAACCAAATAAGCATGGAAGTAATCAACACCTCAGGAAGAAGGAAAAAGGCTATTGCAAGGGCTTACCTGAAGCCGGGCAACGGACAGATCACTGTCAACAAAAAAGATTACCAGGAGTATTTTCCCACCGCGATACTACGCTACATTGTAAACCAACCTTTCGAGATCACCAAGAACGAAGGCAAATATGATGTGTATGTCAACCTCAACGGAGGTGGCATAAAGGGACAGGCTGAAGCACTTCGTCTGGCCATATCAAAAGCCCTGGTTGAGATCGATGCTGAATATAGGCCACCCCTTAAAGAAAAAGGATTACTCAGAAGAGATCCGAGGATGGTGGAACGTAAGAAGCCGGGTCAACCCAAGGCCAGGAAGAAATTCCAGTTCAGCAAACGTTAATCACATTTTTATTTATCTGAGATCATGGCAAGAACAAACTATAACGAACTTTTGGATGCTGGTGTACATTTCGGTCACCTGAAAAGGAAGTGGAACCCCAATATGGCTCCTTACATTTTCATGGAACGGAATGGAATCCACATCATTGATTTGAATAAGACCATTGCCAAGGTGGATGAAGCGGCCAACGCCCTGAAGCAGATCGCCAAGTCGGGAAAAAAGATTCTCTTCGTGGCGACCAAGAAACAGGCAAAAGACACGGTTGCTGATTTGGTGAAAGAGATTAACATGCCCTATGTTACCGAAAGGTGGCCCGGTGGTATGTTGACTAATTTTGCTACCATCCGCAAGGCGGTCAAGAAAATGAGCTCCATCGACAAGATGGCCACTGATGGCACCTTCGACAATATGTCAAAGCGTGAGCGTCTGCAGATTATGCGTGAGCGCGCCAAGCTTGAAAAGCAACTTGGCAGCATCGCCGATCTGAACAGGCTGCCGGCTGCCATTTTTGTGGTTGACATCTGCAAAGAGCACATTGCTGTGGCTGAAGCCAAAAAACTGAACATCCCCACTTTCGCCATTGTCGATACCAACGCCAATCCCCTTGACGTTGATTTCCCCATTCCGGCCAATGATGACGCCTCTAAATCCATTCACATTATTGTGAAGCTGATGGTTGAGGCCATTCAAGAAGGTCTGGCTGAGCGCAAGCTTGAGAAAGACAAGGCCATAGAAGAAGAAGAAGAAAGGGAATTGGAAGAGGAAAAGGAAAGGAAGCGTTTGAAAGCCCTTGATGAGGCTGATGACGAAGACCTGACCGATGAAGAGCTCGCTGAAAAGAAGGCCCATCAGGCCAGAAAGGTGAAGCTGGATGAGGATGATGATTCAGGTAGCAAAGGACCAAAGTCAGCCGCCAAAAGGCCAGCAGGCAAGCGTCCCAGAAAATAATACCTGAACGATAACAATCAGATTGTAAACCGTTAAAACAAAATAAATATGGCAAATATTACCGCCGCTGATGTAAACAAACTACGTAAGCAGACTGGTGCTGGTATGATGGATTGCAAAAAAGCGCTGGTGGAGTCTGATGGTGATTTTGAAAAAGCCACCGATATTCTCCGCAAAAAAGGCCAAAAACTGGCCAGCAGCCGCTCAGGACGTGATGCCAATGAAGGTGTCGTGCTGAGCAAGGTAAATGCTGATGGTAACAAGGCTTACTCAGTGATGCTCAACTGCGAAACTGACTTTGTGGCCCAAAACCAGGAAGTGATTGACTTTGCCAACGCTATTCTTGATCTGGCCATTGCAAAAGACTGTGCCAATCTTGAAGAGCTGCAAGCTGCTGACATGAATGGACGTAGCGTAGCTGAAAATGTAACCGATATGGTAGGCAAGACAGGTGAGAAAATGGAAGTTGGTGCATTCGAGCTTGTTGCTGGTGCCAGAGCTTTTGCCTATACCCACCCCGGAAACAGAATTGCTGCCATTGCTGCCCTGAACAAGGCTGATGTAAATGACATTGATTCCATTGGAAAAGATGTGGTTATGCAGATCGCAGCCATGGCACCTGTGGCCATTGACAAAGATGACGTTGATGCTACAATCATTGAAAAAGAGATTGAAATTGGCAAAGACCAGGCCCGTCAGGAAGGTAAAGCCGAAGAACTGCTTGAGAAAATTGCCATGGGCAAACTCAACAGGTTTTTCAAGGAAAATACCCTGATAAACCAGGCTTTCATTAAGGATACCAAAATTTCAGTTGGTGATATGCTCAAAGCTGCTGATAAAGAGCTTACGGTTGTCGCCTTTAAGCGTGTGTCGCTGTCGTAACCAGTGTCCCCCGCTGTTGTCCGCTGACAACAATATCATACAGAATACCCTTTTCATTAACGTTAAAGACAATAATGGGAAGGGTATTTTCTTTGCATAGGGTAAAGGCTGTCTGATCCATAACCTTGAGGTTCTTTTCAATGGCCTCGTCAAAGGTCAGGGTGCTGAAAAAAGTGGCACCGGGGTCTTTTTCCGGATCGGCTGAATAGATGCCGTTAACCCGCGTTCCCTTCAAGATGACATCAGCCTGAATCTCCAGAGCCCTGAGCGCTGCCGCCGAGTCAGTGGTAAAGAAAGGATTTCCTGTACCTCCGGCCATGATAACCACATGGCCTTCGCCAAACAGTTTCAATGCTTTTTTTCGGTTCATTTTCTCTGAAATATTCTCCACAGGTATGCCTGATAGGATGGATGCTTTAATGCCCATGCCCTCAAGGGCCGATTGCAGCGCCATAGAGTTGATGATGGTGGCCAGCATGCCCATCTGGTCTCCCTGCACCCGGTCGAAGCCCTGATGGCTTCCGTGCAGGCCGCGGAAGATATTGCCCCCGCCCAAAACAACCCCAATTTCAACGCCGTTATCAATAAGCTGCCTGATCTCACCGGCATAATTGTCCAATGCCCCGGCATCAATCCCCAAACGGTTTACACCAGCCAGTGATTCACCACTGAGTTTCAGCAATATCCTTTTATAATGTGCCATACATCATCATTTTAAAAAACCTACCGCAATTTACAAAAAACCCCCAACTTCCGACCCTTCGACCTTTCGACTTTTCGACATTTTGACATTCCGACCCTTCGACCTTTCGACCTTCCGACTTTTTGACCTTTCGACATTTTGACCTTTCGACTTTTAAATATATTCTTAAATTTGCTTCAACAACAACCAACAAAAACAACAATGAACGAAGAACTTGATTTTTTGTACGCTGAAACCGAGGAGAAGATGTCCAAATCAATATCCCACCTCGAAAAAGAGCTGGTTAAGATCAGGGCAGGGAAGGCCAATCCACAAATGCTTGACAATGTGAGTGTTGATTATTACGGCGTTATGACCAAGCTTTCACAGATGTCAAACGTCAACACCCCCGACCCCCGAACCATTCTGGTTCAGCCTTGGGAAAAGAACATGCTTGAGCCCATTGAAAGAGCCATCATGGCTGCCAATTTGGGATTCAATCCCCAGAATGACGGAACCCAGATACGCATTTCGGTTCCGCCATTAACTGAAGAGCGCCGCCGCGACCTGGTTAAAAAGGTAAAAAGTGAGGCAGAGAACACCAAGGTGGGTATTCGCAATGCCCGCCGTGAGGCAATGGATGCCGGAAAAAAGCTTGAAAAAGAGGGTGTTCCTGAAGATCTGGTCAAGGTGTTTGAGCACAATATTGACGAAATTACCAAAGAGTTTACCGCCAGGATTGATCAAATGGTTGAGGTAAAAGAAAAAGACATCATGACCATTTGATGGCTGCGGTTACAAAATCACCCGTTGTGGTTTGGGGTACCAGTTGCCGCAATACGTCTTTGGCATTTTCCCTGTCTCTGTCCAATTGATTTTTCAGGGCCGCCAGTGAGCTGAAACGCATCTCGTCACGTATCCTGGACAGAAAACCGATGGTAATCCATTGGCCGTAGATGTCTTTGTTGAAGTTAAACAGATTGGCTTCAATGGTCACGTTTTCCATATCAAGGGTAGGCCTGATGCCAATATTCACCATGGCCTGGTGCCAATGGCCTTCAACCTGTACCAGGGCCACATAAACACCCTGTCCGGGTATTACTTTATCCACATGGGCCACCCTTAAATTGGCTGTGGGGTATCCCAGGGTACGTCCAATTTTATTCCCTTCAACCACATGCCCACCCAGGGGATAGGCATAGCCGAGCTTTTCCATGGTTGCAGCCACCTCTCCACTGGCGATCATGTTTGTGATCATTTCATGTTCGTGGCTTGTTTGTCCAAAGAAACTGTTGTCAGTTTTTTGTGTAAGACCGGGCTGCTGCTTCCGGGTTTGTTCAACCAGCCTTTTAAAATGGGGGTTTGTCCAAATATCTGCACCGGGTACAAGTTTGTCGGTTTTTTCATCCATAATGGCAGCTCCTGCCGGCCAGTCAATATGGGCTGCGCCCTGATGGTGATGCGGAACAGCCCATGGCAATACATGTTCATATCCCATCCCCAGAAGCATCTGGATACGTTCACCGGGGGTTAACAGCACTTCTTGTCTACCGGGGGTATAAGTCGGCGTGTTTTCTGTGTGGGCCATGATCACCAGTAGTTTGCTCCGGTCTGCATCGCAGAGGTTGCTGCCGTGGGCCAGCAGTTGCTGGTGGTGGTGATGCATGCCGTCAAAAAATGAAAGCACACAGGCTTTAAATCTCTCTTTGCCTGGCAATTGCTCCTCAGTCAGGGGCGCTATCAGTTTATTTGAAACTCCGTGTGCGTTCATATGCAATGAATGGTATTCAAATTTCGTTCCAATGCAGGTAAAGTTATAAAATTAAATACGCTAATTACAAGTCATTTATTTTAAAAAATCCTTACTTTCGTCAGATACCACTACCTCTTGCTGTCAGTTAGATGCCTTGTTTGACCAATGTTTGCAAGGGGTGTCGGTTCTTGTGACCGATTTAATCAAATAATAAATACATGACCAGCGATACAGAACAATTCGGAACTGTGGCACAGGTAATCGGACCTGTGGTAGATGTGATTTTTGAGGGGCAAAAAAGCCTGCCCGATATGTATGAAGCCCTTGAAGTGTTCAATGAGCAAGGGTATCGTGTGGTTTTGGAGTGTCAGCAGCATCTGGGTGAAGACACGGTGCGTACCATTGCCATGGACTCAACCGATGGTATTTCAAGGGGGATGCGCGTGCACTCAACCGGCGGACCCATTACCATGCCTGCAGGAGAACAGGTCAGGGGGCGACTGTTCAATGTTATTGGTGAACCCATTGACGGACTGGGCCCGGTAAAGACATCAAAACGTTATGATATCCATAGCGACCCTCCAAAATATGATCAGCTGCAAACAGGTGATGAGATATTGCTTACGGGCATCAAGGTGATTGACCTGCTGATGCCTTACCCCAAGGGAGGCAAGATTGGCCTCTTTGGTGGTGCGGGGGTAGGCAAGACCATCCTCATTATGGAGCTGATCAATAATATCGCCAAAAGCTATCAGGGCAAAAGTGTGTTTGCCGGTGTGGGTGAAAGAACCCGTGAGGGCAATGACCTGCTCCGTGAAATGATAGAATCTGGCGTAATCAATTACGGAAAGGCTTTTACCGAGAGCATGAAAAAGGGGGAGTGGGATCTGTCGCTGGTTGACCATGAGGCTCTTGCTTCATCACAGGCTACCCTTGTTTTCGGACAGATGAACGAGCCTCCGGGTGCCAGGGCCCGTGTTGCCCTTTCGGGTCTTGCGCTGGCTGAATATTTCCGCGACGGTGAGGGCGATTCAGGTGGTAACGACATCTTGTTTTTCATCGATAATATCTTCCGTTTTACACAGGCTGGTTCTGAAGTATCTGCCCTGCTGGGGCGCATGCCTTCAGCCGTGGGGTACCAGCCCACCCTGGCAACTGAAATGGGTCAGCTTCAGGAAAGGATTACATCTACCAAACGTGGATCAATTACTTCGGTACAGGCCATTTATGTGCCTGCCGACGACCTGACCGACCCGGCCCCTGCAACCACTTTTGCCCACCTTGATGCCACCACGGTACTTAGCCGGAAAATTTTCGAGCTGGGTATCTATCCATCTGTTGACCCACTTGATTCATCATCCAGACTGCTTTCACCCGATGTTGTGGGCGATGAGCATTACAATGTAGCCCGCGAGGTAAAAGAGATACTGCAGCGATACAAAGAACTGCAGGATATTATTGCCATTTTGGGGATGGATGAGTTGTCAGATGAAGACCAGCTGGTGGTTAAACGGGCCCGAAAGGTGCAAAGGTTCTTAAGCCAGCCGTTCCATGTGGCCCAGCAATACACTGGCATTGAAGGGGTTTTTGTGCCTGTTGAAGAGACCATCAAGGGGTTCTCCCAAATTCTCAGCGGCCAGATGGACGAATACCCCGAAGCGGCCTTCAGCCTGGTAGGGAATATCGAGCAGGTGAAAGAGAAGGCCGGGCTTGAAAAGGATAAACCAGGTAAAACCTCAGGCGATGCATCTTGAAGTGATCAGTCCGAAAGAGATCCTATACAGGGGCGAGGTTAGCCTGGTGCAAATGCCCGGCCAGATGGGATCATTCGAGGTTCTCAAAAACCATGCACCCATTGTGGCCCTGCTTGAAAAGGGGCGGATCAAGATCATTGACAAAGAAAGAAATATTATTTATTTGCAAGTACAGGCGGGTGTGGTGCATGTGCGCGATAACCTGATCACCATCGTTACCGAAAACTGATCTGAGATAAAGTTTCATTTTTTGTATCTTTACATAAAAAAGACTGATGTTAATAAAACGGTGGGTGCTGAAGGATGATGCCAGCCCGGAAATTGTTCAAAAGCTTTCCACCTCCCTAAAAATAGACCATACGCTGGCTCGTTTGCTTGTGCAAAGGGGCATCACGACATACTCAGAGGCACGCGACTATTTCAGGCCGTCACTTGATAACCTGCATGACCCATTCCTTTTAAAGGGGATGGAAGCAGCCATTGAGCGTATCGAAAAAGCCATTGAAAAAAATGAGCGTATCCTGATCTATGGCGATTATGACGTAGACGGGACAACAGCTGTGGCTCTGGTGTATGATCTGCTCAGGGAGTTTCACGAGAACCTCGATTATTATATTCCAGACAGGTACAAAGAGGGTTATGGCATTTCATACCAAAGCATTGACTTTGCCCAGGAACAAGATGTAGGCCTGATCATTTCGCTTGACTGCGGCATTAAGGCGCACAGCCAGGTTGGTTATGCCCGCGAAAAAGGCATAGACTTTATCGTGATTGATCATCACCGCCCCGGTGATACCGAGCTTGCCGCACTGGCTGTGATTGACCCCAAACAACATGATTGTACTTATCCCTTTAAGGAATTGTCTGGCTGTGGCCTCGGATTCAAACTGGCCCAGGCTTTTTACCAACACAGGCAGCTGCCCTCTGAAAAGCTGGAAAAATTTCTTGATCTGGTGGTGGTAAGTATTGCGGCCGATGTGGTGCCCATTACCGGCGAAAACCGCATCCTGGCCCACTTCGGGCTCAAACGTCTGAACTTTCATCCCAGGGCGGGGCTGGAGTCTATACTGTTTTACAGCAATGTTTACCGTAAGGCAGAACCTGACCATCTGACTGCTTTTACACGTGAGATCAATGTCAGTGACCTCATGTTTCTCATTGGCCCAAAAATCAATGCGGCCGGACGTATCGAACAGGGCAAAAAGGCAGTTGACCTGCTGGTTTGCACCAAAATGGGGCAAACCCATGAACTGAGCGAGGGGATCAACGACAACAACACCGAGCGCCGGAGCCTTGATGTGGATATCACCCGCCAGGCTCTGCAACGCATTGTGCAAGATCCGCAACTCAGAGAATCAAAAGCAACGGTACTTTTTGACGCCGAGTGGCATAAGGGGGTGATTGGGATAGTGGCATCACGCCTGATTGAGACCTATTACCGCCCCACGGTAATCCTCACTGAGTCAAACGGGTTGATTACAGGGTCAGCCAGGTCGGTCAAGGGCTTTGATGTGTATGATGCCATTGATGCATGCAACGATCTGCTTGAACATTTCGGGGGGCATAAATATGCAGCGGGTCTGAGCATGAAACCCGAAAACCTTGAAAGTTTTACCCGCAGGTTTAATGAGGTGGTTGAAGAAACCATTTCAGATGAAATGCTCATCCCACAAATTGAAGTGCATGCAGAACTTAATCTGAAGGATCTTGAAGGCAAGTTTTTCAGGGTACTGAAACAGTTTGCTCCTTTTGGACCAGGTAACCCCAACCCCATATTTGTGTCGCGCAATTGCTCTTTCCAGGGCCCGGCCCGGATTGTAGGTAAAAAACATCTGAAGTTCAAGGTGGTTCAGCCTGAGGTAAGCAATGTTGAATTTCCGTGCATCGCTTTTCAGCAAGGTAACCAACTTTACCTCATCCAAAAACAGAAATATTTTGACCTGGCCTACCAGATCGAAGAAAATGTCTGGAACGGCAAAACCATGCTGCAACTCAATGTCAAAGACATCAAACCTTCAACCCCCTAACTGCTAACCAAATGTCTGCGAAAAAATACTACACAGTCTGGCGCGGCAACCAAACCGGTGTGTTCACAAGCTGGGCAGAATGCCGTAAAGCTGTTGAGGGATACCAGGGCGCAATCTACAAGTCATTCCCCGACCAGGAACAGGCCTGGAAGGCATTTGACGGCAATTATGCAGATTATGTCGGCAAAGAAAAAAAGCATGTAAGCAAGCTGTCAGCAGCCGAACTGAAAGCCATTGGTAAGCCCAACCTTGATAGCATATCAGTAGATGCGGCCTGCAACAGCACCAATGGGCTGATGGAATACCAGGGTGTTGAAACCAAAACCGGTGCAAAACTCTTTAAGATGGGCCCCTTCAAGGGCGGGTCAAACAATATCGGTGAATTTCTGGCCATAGTCCATGCCTTGTCATGGTGCGCAAAACACAATATCAAACTGCCCATTTATACCGACTCACGTACGGCCATGGTCTGGGTACGTAACAAAAAAGCAAAGACCAGGGTTGAACCCACTCCTGAAAATGCAAACTTGTTTAACCTGATCAAACGAGCCGAGCAGTGGTTGAAAAACAACACCTGGGATAACCCCCTGCTTAAGTGGGAAACCGAAGCCTGGGGCGAAATCCCCGCCGATTTCGGCCGCAAATAACCCCTCTGCTCCTATGCTGATGTGCTGTTTCAGCCAGCGTTATACGTTGTGTAGCGTTCAGGAAAAAAAATACGAAGCGCATATATGCGAAGCATATCCGGCACTGGGTTTTTTGCTGAATGGCACTAAAATGCAAACTGCTCCCTAAAGGCTTCAAGCTCCGCCTTAAAGCTGATATCCGGCCATGAAAACAGCGGCTCAAGACGCACATCAGGCAACACTTTGATCTCGCGCATAACCAGATGCTGATTCACGAAAATAATATCCACTTCAGGATAAATCTCCCTGATAACCCCGGCAATATATTCAATGGATAAATTATGTTCACTGAAATTGTAGATGCCGGGCGCCAAAGGAAGTTCCAGCAGGTTGGCCAGCATGGTGGCAACTTTGTCAACATGCACAAAAGCCCTTTGCTGTTTACCGTTACCGGTTATCTGGATGCGTCCGTTAAAATTGGCATTGAACATAAAGCGGTTGATCACCGCGTCAAAACGCACACTTGGGCTGTATCCGTAAACGTTTCCACAGCGGATAATCCAGGCCTGTTTTTTATCAAACAGTCGTTCTACATGGGCTTCACCACGGAGCTTGCTGCTTCCGTAAAATGTCCTTGGGTCGGGTGGGGTTGATATATCAATCATTTGTTCTGAGGCCCCGTAAACCGATGTGGTACTCAGGTAAACAAATTTGCTTACAGAACTTTCTTCAACGGCATACACCAGCTCAGCTGTTCCCCAGTGGTTAATCTGTTCAAAAAGGTGAGAGTTTTCTGTGGCCAGCGGGGTGGAAACTTTTGCAGCCAGGTGGTAAACCACATCAATATCTTTCAACACCTTGCGCAGCCTTTTTGAATCAAGCAACTCTCCTTCCATAAAACTGACCTTGCCCGGATTGTAGCGTGCATCCAGAAACAAACTAAAATCTTTGCGGCTCAGGTTGTCATAAACCAGAATGTGTTCCACTTCGGGTCTGTTGGCCAGCGCGTGGATCAACTGGTGGCCGATATAACCTGCCCCGCCTGTGATGAGAATTCGCATTTTAACAGTTGGTATTTAATGTTCTAGAGAAATGTTTTTTTGTGCAGCCCGCATTCGGTTTTTTGCATGCCCGCCCAACGGGCATCCCTGATGTTGGTTCCGTTTGTCGGCCGGGTGCAAGGCTCGCAGCCAATACTTTTATAACCTTTACTTTCAAGGGGATGGATCGGTAAATCATGTTCTTTGATATATGATTCCACCTTTTTGGTGCTCCAGGCAATCAGGGGATGAAACCTGAGGATCTTTCCTGTGGTGCTGTCTTCAACCTTGAATCGGCTCCTGTACTCATTTTGTTGGGCACGGATGCCATTGATCCAGACGTCATATTGATCAAGCAGTGACTCAACAGGTTGTACCTTGTTCAGGTAGCAGCAATAGTCAGGGTCATAGGTGAACATCAGATTACCTGCCCCATTTGTTTGCATTACCTTGGGCACGTGTGAATGCAGGTCAATTACTTTGATGCCCAGCCTCTGGCTTACTGTATCCTTGTATCGGATGGTTTCGGCAAAATGGTAGCCTGTGTTGATAAAATATATGGGGATGCTTTTGTCAATATGGCTGAGGATGTGTAAAAGTACCACACTATGGGTCTGAAAGCTCGATGTGGCAAACAAACGCTTGCCATCCTTCTGATACCCGCGAATTTTTTGACCAATAGATTGAATATCCATATGAACACCCATTTTATGTACGACAAATGTACCAATAATTTTATATAAAGTCATTTTTGTGCAAATTGATACATCTTCAGTGAAAATAGCCCTGTGGGCCGTGGCTGGTATATATGTTGAATTGGTGTAACTTTGCAAAAAAGAGATTATGCCTCTGACACACCCCAACAGCATCTTGCCTTTACCGGTCTGGCTCACTGCAGGTGATGAGCCTCTGATCATTGCCGGCCCATGCAGTGTTGAAAGCCGCGAACAGCTTATGGCCACTGCACGCGGAATTAAGGCAATTGGGAGGGTGAAGGTGTTCAGGGCAGGAATCTGGAAACCAAGAAGCCGTCCTGGACAGTTTGAGGGCAAGGGTGCCGAAGCCCTGCCCTGGTTAAAGCAGGTGAAGCATGAAACCGGTATGCTTATGGCCGTTGAGGTGGCCAGGCCTGACCATGCCCTGCAATGCCTTGAACATGGTGTTGATATCATCTGGCTGGGTGCCAGAACCACAGTAAATCCTTTTATGGTGCAGGAGATAGCCAATGCCATCAAAGGCAGCGGGATTCCGGTGATGATCAAAAACCCTGTGAGTCCTGACCTGCATTTGTGGATTGGTGCCCTTGAGCGGATATCCCTGGCCGGATCAAATAAATTGATTGCCATCCATAGGGGGTTCAAAACACATGAGCAAACCCTTTATAGAAATATCCCCCTTTGGGACATCCCCCTGGCCTTGAAAAAAGAGATTCCATCTCTGCCCGTTATCTGCGACCCCAGCCATATTGCAGGCAAAAGGCAGTGGGTTGGAGAGGTAGCCGCGAAAGCCATGTGGCTGGGCATGGATGGGTTGATGATTGAGGTTCATCCTGACCCTGATAATGCACTGACTGATCCGCTGCAGCAGCTCACACCTGCCGGGTTTGCCGGCATATTGGATAACTTGCCTGCAAATAACCAGATCCGCTCTGAAGAATTGTTGCGCGAGGTTCGGATGCGCATCGATGAAAATGATGACAAATTGTTAGAGTTGTTGTCAAAGCGCATGGGCTTGTCGGCCGAAATAGGCTTGCTGAAAAAACAATTCGGCGAGCAGGTGGTGCAGCCATCGCGACAAAAGCAAATATTTGAAGACAGGCTGAAAAAAGGCACCGGTCTTGGACTGGATCACGAATTTGTGAAAACATTCCTTGAATTGCTGCATGAGGCCTCGGTTGTTATACAGAAAAAGAATTTTGAGCATGAGTGAAAATAATGAAAGACCACTTACAGATATTGCCTCTCTTGGCGAGTTTGGATTGATAGATCGTCTTACCAAAAATGCCCGGGTTCAGAACAAGCAGACCATCAAGGGTGTTGGTGACGATGCAGCTGTTATTGACAATGGTGACATGCTTACCATTGTAACCAAAGATCTGCTGGTTGAAGGGGTGCATTTTGACATGGTTTATACTCCTTTAAAGCATTTGGGATATAAGGCTGTTGCTGTAAACCTGTCAGATGTGTATGCCATGAACGCCAAGCCCCTTCAGGTGGTTGTGGGTCTGGCCATTTCAAGCCGCTACACCCTTGAGGCACTGGAGGAACTTTATGAGGGGATGTTGCTGGCCTGTGAACGTTACCAGGTTGATATGGTGGGGGGTGACACTACCACCAGTCCTTTTGGGATGACCCTTAGTATAACGGCCATTGGGCAAGCAAAAAAAGAAGATGTTGTTTACCGTAGCGGAGCCAAACCCAATGATATTTTATTTGTTAGTGGTGATTTGGGTGCTGCCTACTGCGGTTTGCTGGTCTTGGAGCGTGAAAAGCAGGTGTACAAAGCCAATCCGGACATGCAGCCCAGCATGGAGAATTATGCCTATATCCTTGAGCGGCAGTTAAAGCCTGAACCCCGCTGCGACATTATTGAGTTGCTGCAAAAGGCCGGGGTGAAGCCCACCTCAATGATTGATATTTCTGATGGGTTGGCCTCAGAGATTCTGCATATTTGTAATAACTCCAAAACCGGAGCCACCATCTACGAAGAGAAAATCCCGCTCGATCACCGCATGGGCCAGGTTGCCCATGAGTTCAATATGGATCCTACCACCTGTGCCCTGAATGGAGGCGAAGATTATGAGCTGTTGTTTACCATCAGCCCTGCCGATTTCGAAAAGATTAAAGATCTGGAAGAAATGCATCCCATCGGCCACATAACCGAAGCAGGCGAAGGAGCCAATTTATTCACCAGCTCAGGCCAGTTGGTAAAACTTACCGCCCAGGGCTGGGACCACCTCCGCAAGCACTAAACCGCTCCGCCTGGCGTTGCCCAACCACGGCCCGCAGTGCTGCTAACAGCGAAGCCCCTTCGGGGCTGAGCTAACAAGCCCGGGGCGAAGCCGAGGGCATAACTGCACCGAGCAGAGCGAGGTGCTAACACACCGAGCAGAGCGAGGTGCCAACACACCGAGCAGAGCGAGGTGCTAACACACCGAGCAGAGCGAGGTGCTAACTGCGAGGCGCCCCGCGCCGAGCCTAACTATATGAGAATAAACCTGAGACTAAACCCACCATGCGTATTGGTGTTGGGAAACTGGTTTGACACAAAAGGATTGGTAAGGGTGCGGTCGAAAAAGAACCTGAAGTTTACCCTGGCACTGATCTGGTAATCGGCAGAAAAGTTCATGGCCACTACACGCTGTCCGGCTGAAATTACATCGGTTTCTTCAAGAAGCTTGCGCAGAATGGTGCGGTTCTCACGCAACGACATATCCAGCCTTAAAACCAGATCACTCTGTATGCGCTGTCTGCTTCCTCCTGAGCTGATGTTGAAGGCCAGATCCTGAAAGCGGTAACCGGCTCCGATGATGATCTCACTGCTATGGAAATCGGTAAGCTGGTTGTTGGCAAAACTCATGGTGATATCCCTTGACCGCCGGTATTCAAGACGGGTCATCAGGCTGTTCTGCCAGGTGATATCCACATTCAGTAGTGGCTCAAATCTTTCATTGATGCTGACCTGGGCAATCTCATATTCCGGAACAAAGTTTTGTGTGGCTGCCTCCCTGGCTGCCTGGTAACCGTCTAGTTCACGGTAACGCAAATCTGACTGGAAGTTACCGATGGTAAACGTGCTTCGGTATCCGTGCCCGATGGTGAATGACTGGAACACCCGCTGAAAAGCAGGAATGCGTGACAGTCCGTCATATGTCAATCGCCAGCTCGGAATGGGTATGCGCAAAAACGGATTCAGTGTTGAACTCGAGGGGTCTGATCCTGAATAGGCAGCTAAAAAGGCCGGAATCAATACATCTTGTGAGCTTTGACCATAACCTACGGGGAAGCCGGTGGTGTCATTCATTTGCCCATCCCAGTTGGGGTTGCCCTGGGCCAGCCTCATGGCGATCTCAAGACGGTAATCTTTGAAATTCTCGAAGTTTTCAGAGGTGTAGAACCTGGTGTCAACCGACTCAAAGGCTGTGCGGATGGTCAGGAATGAGATGGTAAAACTGCCCCTTTCAACGGGGTTAAATGATCCGAAATTCCCCAGTGTGTCGGCTTTGAAATACTCGGTATGGTTTCTTGTTTGTTGCCTTTGGGCATTTAGCTCAATGCGCATATTGCGGATGGGTTCAATCGACGAGCGGGCCGTAAGGTTTTTGTTGGTGTTTTGTATATAGGGTGTGTTCAGGTTTGGATTGTCGGTAATCCAGCCTTCGCGGGCGGCCTGTTCGCGGATATCACGCTGGCTCCCAAAAATAAAGCCTGATCCGGGGGCATCCAGGTTCCAGTCTTGTCCAAGCAGACTGGGGGTGGGTTGGAATCCTGGCATGTGGATGCCGTTGGTTTCAGTATAGTTGATCTGGATATTCCTCACCCCCATGAGCATACGTAATGTGGTTTCAAGCATCAGCCGGGCAAAGTCTGGCCTTTCCTGCTCCTGTTGCTGGGCAGGTGGCTGCGGCCCTCTGCCCGGTTGGGCACCTGGCCTTGCGGCTCCTTGCTGGTTGATGCGTTGCAGATAGCCTATTTTATTGTACAGGGTCACCAGGTTACCATTGAAGTTCAGCCTGAGGGTTTGTGAGTTTTCAACGGTATTACCCAAATCAATGGCCGAAAGCGGTGCTGCTATCCAATCAAAATCAGCCGCATAGCCAGCTGTGGCATTAACCCAGTCAAGCAATGGCAGCCGGTTGGTCGGGATATTATAGGTCAGGTTAACCCTGTGGGTGTAAAAAGTGGTGCGCCCCAGGCTCTTGATATTACTCCAGATGGTATCTCTTCGGGCCTGATAGTCATCAGCCCTCTGATCCATGGGTCCGGCCGGCTCATCAATGCGGGCAAGGGTGGTTGATGAGAATTCAAGGCGAAGCGAACGTGTCAGGTCAAAGCGCAGGTCAAAAATTCGGTTCCAGTCAAAGTTTTTGATATAATTGGGCTCAAGCAACACCACCCCGGTGCTTTTGGCCCGCATGAGCGACTCTGCATAGCCTCTGTCCATATTTGAGCGGAAACTGACTGAGCGGGGCAGGTAATAAAAGTTGAAATCTCTGAAAAGCCTCAGCAGGTCATGCTGAAATATACTCCAGTTTGCAAATGGTGTTACATTGTTGGGTGAAGTGGAGTAATTGTATCCCATTGCAGCCCGCCAATGGGTCTGTCGGTCGTATTGGATATCCACATTCCGCGCAAAAAGGGTTGTGTAGGCATAGGTGAAATCAAAGTTGCCCGGGCTGAAGAAACGGTTTCGCCAGGCTTGTGGTCCTGCAAAAGAAACATTGCTGAAATTCAAGCTCTTGCGCCTGACCAGATCTTGTGCCAATCGTAAGATTGAATCTCGTTCGGCCTGGGTCTCGTATGAGGCCAGATCGTCTTCAAGAAATATATCCGGATTCAACGGATTGTATAGCGGATTGCTCACAGATTCAGAATAACTGAAATGCATGGGGATACGCAACCCGAAATTTTCCGGGAACAGCCGCCCCAGCTCAAGATTGGTGGCAATGTCATAGGTGAAGATCTCTTCTTGCTGGCGCTCGTTAACCCTTTGTTCTACGCTGCCGAATCCGGGTGTGCTCATAAAACCGGCCACGGTCAGGTTACCCAGGTCGGCCAGGTTGGCGTTCATCCGGGCATTGGCTGCCCAGCCTCCCTGGTCGTTAAAGTCGTACAGGCGCAGCTCATTCACCCAGATCTCGGCCGACTTGGCTAATCCGTCATCTTGCGGAGTACGGCTGGTCTTTTTGGGGTTGCGGATACCGATCATAAGTACCTGGATGTTCGACAGGGTGGGGTTACCCACAATGGTCATCTTGTTGTCACCGTCATTTTGTGAGAAAGGCCTGCTGGTGAACACACCGCTGTCTGCTTCTCTGGCAAGGGTGTTACGCAGCAACTTTAATTCCTGAAGTTTGGCAAACTCAACATCGAAGTTATTCTCTTCAGGCCAGATTACATCTGGATTGAATGTGCGGGGATGCCACGGAGTGACTTTCAGGGGAATTTCATATTCATAATAGTTGCCCGTAAAGTCGCTACCCATTCTGATAAAGACAGTCAGGTCGCCATCTCTTAGATCTTCCATCTCGTTAAGGGCCTCGGCGTGCGCAAACATTTTCAGGCGGCGGTATTGCCTTACATCAAGGTTCATGGTTTTGTAAACAGCCCTCGCATCACCGTCTTGCAGTCTCGACACACGCATTGACAGTGATTGTTCGTTGCGCTGCTGCATGGTGGTGGTTCCCAGGTCTTGTTCACGTTCAATGCCGGGAGGCAATACGTAGGGGATGGGAAAGCGCTGTCCGTTTTCCTCAATGTTTACGGTGAACACCTCGAAGGTGGTTTCTTCATTGTCGCCGGGCACATATTCGCCTGGCTCGATCAGTTCTCTGTCATAGGTTCTCCAGTCGCCCCTGACCAGCTCAAGTGTGGCAAAACGGGTAATGATGGGTTCTTCGAATCCCTTGTAGAACATACGCATAAAGCGGATTGACTTAAAATCCTGGATATTGCCCACTACCTGGCGGTTGGGATCACGCAGGGGCACCTTGAACTGATACCAGCGAACGGTCTCTACCTGGTTATTGGCCAGCCTGACGGTGGCTTCCATCACGTCGGTGATGTAGTTCTGTCCGGGTTGCATATCCTCTGGCCTCAGGCTGATGCGGTACTGGAAATATCTTTCTGATTCATTGAGGGTACCGTCTTGGTTGATGTCTTCGGTGTTGGGCAGGTTGGTTGCTGAAGTGGGATAGGGTTCGGGCGACTGATCGGCGGTGGGGCTGTTGGCCTCCAGTCCGTTATAGTATTTATACCTGTCAAGGATGCTCACTTCGGCGGCATCAAGGTCTGTACCCCGGTAATACCTGTAATTGTCGGCTGAGGGATCCTGCCAGGCCTGCTGATAGGCTTCAGAGTTGGTGCCATACATATCAGCCAGTACCTGAATAAAGTTTTCATTGAAGAATGTTCTTTCGTCGTCGGTACTGAGCCCGTCAAGACCCACGTCTTGAAATTCTCTCGAATTCGGATTGTTGTCAAAGGCATTCACCACGGCCTGTACGGTGGGTACACGACCCCAGATGGTGGTATCCACATTGAGTACCACGTCATCAATGGGCAGACCATTCTCAAAGCTTTTGCGGCCATCACGGAGTACATCTTCTGATACATCACCCAAATTAATATACAGGTCACCACCACTGTGGTTTGGGTTGTAGACAAAGGGGTCCATGATCCAAAATTCCACATATTCAATGTTGGCTGCTTCGAAATCTGTCATGGGCAGGCCTCGCATAACACCACCCCAGCGTGATGCCGGATTGATGAGTGTCCCGTCTTGTGCCATCCCGCTGCTAAAGGGTGAAGGCCTGGCGTCATAGTTATAGGGTCCCCTTTCTGTGGGATAGAATGCCATGTTCAGAATTGGAATGGGCGAAGGGATACCTGTGGGGCTTTCTTTGTTTGGCCAGATCTCTGTTTCAAGCACTTCTCTGACAAAGTGGTTTGACCGCTGGTCAGGATCGTTGCGGATATGTGACGGGGTCAGGTTGTTGTTTCTGGTAAACAGGGGGTCAACCACGTACCACGCCAATCTGGCCACATTGAACCTGAAAGCCAGCTCTGTACCGGGGGCTCCTTCAGGGAACATGCCGGGGGTGGTCTGGTGCTGGGGGGTGCTGGCAATATGCCACCTTTGCACGTTTTTCAGGTCAATGGCTGATTTGCTCGCCTCAAAATCATCTATATAGGCTGTCCCTGCACTGCCAATATGGCGCGAGTGGCCCGGAATCAGATGTGCAAATTCAGCATTGAAGGTAAATCGTGAGGGCGTGGTGGTATTGTAAAAAGGCAACCTGTCAAGTATCCTTGTCACCAGCATTGACTCTGTGGTGTATGTGGTGTTCAGCCCCCAGATGGTGTTGGCAATGGGTTCATCACCGTAGCTGACTTTTTGGGTCAGCGGGCGCTCCGATAACCGCATGATGGTTGCCCCCAGATTGAAATTTTCGTTGAATCTGTGGTCAATATGGGTACCCATCAGGGTTTTGGTTTGCAGGTTGAAAAGGTTGGCGCTTTCAAGTGAGATCCTGATAGGGGTTCCTGAATTGAGGATGCCTTCATTGATTATGCGTACCCGTCCGAGGACATAGTCAACTGTATAATCCACATTTTCGACCAGGGGCACCCCGCCTGCCGTTACAACTACCGACCCGGGGGGGACATTCATGGCATTCAGCGGAATTTCCGAACCGGCAGCCGACTGGAAACTTCCCTCAAGCAGCCAGCGGTTTTTTTCAGGGAATTGCCTGGCCCTGTATTTGGTGGTGGTGTAAAGAGAATCAAAGGCATATTTATCACCCAGGGCTTTTTCTTCAAGTTGCTTCCGCAGATGGCTGCCGAAGGGCTCCACCACCGGAAAGTAGATTCTTCCGTTATCGGCCTGGATGGTACCTCCTGCCGTTGCGGCATTGTCAATAAAGTCAAACACGCCATCGGGTATGGGATCAAGCTGGGTGTTGAGACGGTCAAGCCCCATTACGCGGATCAGGGGCTGGCCCTGCACCGGTCCTTCATCAAGGTATCCGACGGGTACGCCCAGCTCTTCACTTTCGTAAAGAACGTTCAGCCTGAACTGGTCACGGCTAATCTGAAACGATCCCAGATTGTAGACGTTTTTCATCATCAGATCCCACATGGGCAGGTTGGTGTTGGTGGCGGTGCTTTTGAGCAGCTTAACGATAAGCCCGCCCGGGGCACTGATCTCGTTGGTAAATTCACCTACCTGGTATGTGGTGGTATCTCCGATAAGGGTATATTGGTATGCCACAGCCAGCACCTGGTCAGGATTCAGTGACCGGTTCAGTGATATAAAACCTAGTTTTGGGTTGAATGTGTATTCATTGCTGCGAAGCAGACGGGCATTCTCAACGTTTTCATAGTCTGTTCCCGAAGTATATCCCTGGCCTTGCAAATGGCTGTTCACCTGGCTGATATTCCTGATGGGTGAGCCCACCATATTGGCGTATAGGTTATTGGAGTTGTTGCCGGGTGCCCTTCTGCCGCTGCCTGTGAGCTGTGGGTTGTGCGGTTGGTGTTCACCCAGATCAGCAAAGGCAACGATATTTCGGTTGTTTTGGGTGGCTGCCCCCACATTGGTTACCCAAACCTCAATGCGGGTGATGTTGATGTTTGAGGTCACAACGGGCAGGGTCGACAGGGCTCCATCATATTGGTCGCGAAAATATTGCGCCATGAAATAATGGCGGTTTTCTTCGTATTCGTCGGCTTTGATTTCAAAATGGGTGCGCTGGGCACCGCCGGCCACTTCAATGGTTGATGATTCGGTCTTTTGCTGTGAAAATACGCTGGTGATCATGGTATTTCCGAACTTGAGCTGGGTCTTGAATCCGAATAACCCCTGGGTGCCGCGGATCAGACTTCCCGATAGGGGAAGGGTCACATCGCCGGCTTCTATAAGCTGTACAATTTCATCTTCAGTTCCCCGGTATTCAAGCTTCATCCGGTTCTCAAAATCAAAGGTCGATTCAGTATTATAATTGGCTCCCAGTGATATTTTTGTTCCGATATTGGCTTCAACGGCCAATTGAATTTTTTGCTGGAAATCGAAGTTGGTGGTACGCCGCCTTTTTTCATCCAGGGCGGGGTCTTCACGATAGTTGGTCATCACCCCGAAAATCAGCTCAGCCGATCCGCTGGGCCTGATATCAATGGTACTGCCTCCGAATATGCGGTCAAAGAATTCTCCGCCCACATGGATTTCTGGTATCAGCCCTGCACGACGTTCAAAACCCTGAGGTGTTGCCTTTTCACGCCAATACTCCTGAAGCCGCCTGTCCATGTCGTATTTCAGGTACTCCTCAAAAGGGATGTAAACCGGGGTGCCGATCACCATATCACCTATGCGCCTGGTCTTGATATAACTGTTGGTAACCGGATCGTACTCGTAATGGGTCTTGATGGGGCTTGGGTTTCTTAGGGAGAGTCCGGATACGGGAAATTTTTCAAGGTTGTATATAACCGGACTTTCAAGCGGCAGCAAAGGGATGATGGGGGGGGCTGTAATCGTATCAGTGGCAGTGGTTTGTTCTGCAGGAGGCTGCAGTGCATTGGCAGTTTGTTCAGCCTGGGGTTGTGATGCGTCAGCTAACTGTTCAGTGGGCAGTATGGATGCGTCAGCTAACTGTTCAGTGGGCAGTATGGATGCGTCAGCTAACTGTTCAGTGGGCAGTATGGATGCGCCGGGTTCTGTAACAACTGATACCGCTGGCTGAAATGCCAGGGCCAGGGCGGGGAGCAGGGCAATGACCAAAACAATCCAATATCCCGGAAAAAAACTGAAAAATCGCCTGATTAGCACTAAAACAATGTTTAAAAATCAGATCAGAAACTTTTTAATGCCTCCTTCACAAGTTGTTCCGCACTAATGGCAGTGTCTTTGTTCTTTTTGAGGATGGCTCCGATGGCTTTTTGTGCCGTATTTTTGGCAAAGCCCAGCATTACTAAAGCAGATAACGCTTCCTGCTGGATTGTATTGTTTGTAAAGGCTAAATTTTCACCACTAAAAACGCCTTCTTTTTCAAGGCGGTCTTTCAGATCAACAATGATTCGTTGGGCCGATTTGGCACCAATGCCCTTGATTGACTGCAACACACTGATATTGTTGCTGACAATAGCTGTTTTTATGTCGCCAGGGCTCATCGATGATAATATCATACGCGCAGTATTGGGTCCAACCCCATTCACTGTAATCAGGTTCTTGAATAACTCCCTTTCTTCAAGGTCGGCAAACCCGTAAAGGGTGTGCGCATCTTCACGGATTACCTGAACGGTATGAATCCTTACCTGACCCGTAGCGGGCAGGGCGTCAAAAGTATGCAGGCTTATGTGAATGAGATACCCGACCCCCTGGCAGTTGATAACCAGAAAGGCCGGGTTTTTCTCTTCAATGTTGCCTTCAATGAATGAGATCATTGAAATTGTTGTTAATGTATTATTATTTTACAGCGTCGATGGCCACCTTCAGGGCTTCATCCAGAAGGGCCTGGGGCGGACTTGCAATAAACCCTCCGTCAACGAGGGCCTTTGTGGTTGCCCTGGCCTGGTCAATATCTTCTTTGGCCTGGTCATAGGCTTCTTGCCAGTTCATTTCTTTTCTGGCTACACCATCTTTGATGGCCTGCATGGCCACATCGGCGGCTTCGTGGGGGAACACCTCCGATTCGTTCATGTTGGCAATGATGTTTTCAATATGGATGCCTCTTTTCTCAGAAAACCTGGCAATGGCTTCAGCTGCGGCAATGGCCATATTGTCAGTGATTTTTCTGGCTCTTACAAGCAATGCGCCCTTAAGGATACCCGGAAATCCCACTGAGTTATTCACCTGGTTCGGAAAGTCACCCCTTCCGGTGGCCACAATGTAGGCTCCGGCTTCTTTGGCTGCGTAGGGGTAAATTTCGGGCACAGGGTTGGCGCATACAAAAACGATGGGTTTGTCGCCCATAACCTGAATCCATTCTTTTTTTACCACATCAGGACCTGGTTTTGAAAGGGCAATGAGAACATCGGCGCCTTTCATGGCTTCTTCCATGGTTTCCACTTTGTCGGGGTTGGTGATCTGGCAAAGTTCCCACTTGCGGTAAAAGCGCTTGTCGTCTTCAATGTCTTTGCGGCCTGTATGAAGTGCACCGGTTGAATCAAACATGATTGATTTTGCAGGATCAGCTCCGGCAGTGTTTACAATGCGTGCAATGGTGGCATTTGAAGCCCCGGCACCATAATAAACAATTTTTACATCACCAATCTTTTTATCCACCAGCTTGAGGGCATTGATCAGGCCCGCCAGGGTTACACAGGCTGTTCCCTGGGCATCATCGTGCCACACAGGAATGTCGCACTCTTCGCGCAATACGTCCAGTACCCGGTAGCAGTTTGGCTGTGAGATATCTTCGAGGTTGATGGCTCCGAAACTGTGCTGGCACATTTTGACAAATTCGATGATTTTTTCGGGATCATTCTTGCCGTCGGGCCCTTTGCTGTCAACACAGAGTGCGATGCCGTCAACACCGCCCAGGTATTTCATCAGAAAGGCTTTGCCTTCCATTACGCCCATGCCGCCGGGAGGCGTGCAGTCACCGTCACCCAATACGCGGGTAGAGTCACTGACAACGGCTACCAGGTTGCCACGGTTAGATAATTCATACGAAGTGTCGTTGTTTTCACGTATGGTGGTGGAGATTTTCGATACCCCTGGGGTATACCATGCGTTGAACCAGTTAAATCCCATCACGGGCGCCTTAGGGATGGTCTGCATTTTTCCATTGTAGAAGCGATGCGCCCGCAAGGCTAATTCTTTGTAGAAAAGTGTCTTCGCTTTTGCTTTTTGCTCCTGGGTAAACGACTCAGGGAACAAATCTTCAATGTTGTCAAGAGTAAGATTCAGATGTTTCATGGGTGTTTGGGTTTGGTTCGGTATAAAGATATAATTTTTTGAGGTCCTCAAAAAAAAATTTGACCAAAACCCAACCACCGTCGCTTGCGACGGCCCAACTTTCTAACAGCGGCGAAGCCGCATAACAGCAGCGCTCCGCCCTGCCAACAGCGAGGCGCTCCGCGCCGAGCTACCTGCTTTCGATGATGCGGAACAACTCATCCAGTTGAGGCGTCAGGATGATCTCCGTGCGGCGGTTTTTCCGCCTGGCTTCAGGTGTGTCATTCGGGTCAATGGGATGAAACTCCCCACGCCCTGCAGCCATCAGACGGCTTGGATCAATATCTCCATGCTTAAGCAGAATGCGCACAATGGCAGTTGCCCTAAGCACACTGAGTTCCCAGTTATCCTGAATCTGACCACCGGGCCTGAAAGGTACATTATCGGTATGGCCTTCAATCATGATATTGATGTCGGGATTCTGTGCAAGCACTTTGGCCAGCTCGCTCAAAGCCCTTTCGCCCTGTGCATCAACCCTGGTGCTGCCGGTGGCAAACAACAGGCTTTCTTCCATTGAAACATATACTTTCCCATTGCGGATATCCACTGATAGGCCATTGTCGCGAAAACCCAGCAAGGCATTTGAAATGGTCAGACGAAGTGATTCAACAATCGAGTCTTGCCGCTGCAAAATTTCTTCAAGCTCGTTGACTCTGAGTTCCTTTTCTGAAACTTCAGCCATCAGGGCATTGAGTTCTCTTTCTTTCTGTTCCATTTCGCGTGTGGCCCTGGCCAGTTCATCTTCACGCCGTTGCAAGTCTTCTTGTGTAACCTGCAACCTGGCCATGATCTGACGGGTTTCTTCTGTTTTGCCTTCCATGAGGGCCTCGGTCTGACGCACATACTGATCATATGAATCCTGCAGGCGACGCATCCGCTGCCCCATGGCCAGGGTGTCTTCGCTTAATCTTTCAACCCGAACTCTCAGGGCGGCCAATTCTTCAGACATCCGGGCATTTTCTTCACGTACGGCCTCAAGACGGCTACTTATGGTTCGGTTATCAGCCTGGCTTTCAGCAAAGCTTGCCTCAAGCTCATTGAACTTGCGTTGAGAAACACATGATGACATGGCGATGGCCAATATCATTACGGCCACAATGGTTTTGATTGACTTCATAACAAATAAATTGTTTTAAAACGCCAGCATAACGTTTACTATGTGTGATTGTTGTGTGTTTAGCGAACCACCTGTATTCTTTCTGTGGTAAGGCCTGATGTGGTAAGAATCCTGACAAAGTATATCCCGTTGCGCACCTGGTTTAGTTCAAGACTGGTTTGACGTTGTCCGGGTTGCTGCACAATTATTGTCCTGCCAACCATGTCAATAATACGCACTTCTTTGATCTCATCATCTGACTCAATATGCAGATTGTTTTGTGCGGGGTTGGGAAATACGCTGACCTTACCTTTCTCAGGCATGTCGGGTTTTGGATTTTGCAGGGCGATACCGTGGTTGGGGAAAGCCGATGTTGAATACATGCGGTACTCACCCGGCTGAAGGCTTATACCTTGGTTCACATTGGTTACCTCCAGCTGGTCGCGGCTAAAGAACTCGTACCAGGTACCTGTCTGCTGAAAATAGGGGTCTATTTCACCGGCCTGCACCCCGAAATTGCCCAAAATAACCACTTGGTTGGTAGGGTGGTGCAAATGGATGCGTTTCATGGCTCCGCTCAGACTCACCGTATATTCGTCGGTTCTGAAAACATCATGCGATGTTTTCAGATTGGTCAGCATCGAATAAATATCATACAGCCTTTTCCGCCGCCAGTCATCATAGTAGTCCCAGCGTATGGGTTTCGGATCTGTACGGCACCCGTCGTTGATTGAGCCGTCAGCACAGTGGTTGATTGAATAATCATAACCCAGTTCGCCAAATTGCCAGATCATTTTGGGCCCGGGAATGGGAAAATAGAAAACAGCCGCAAGTTCAGCCCTTCGCAGGGCTGTGGTGAGTTCTTTGATGTTGTGGTTTGGGTTGGACGAGTTACCGAAATGGAGGTTCTTGAACATCATCCTTTCTTCATCATGGCTCTCCATATAACCGATCAGGTGGGGTTCTGACCAGCCTCTTCGCTGATATGATACCCCGTCAAAGTTGCTGGTGCTGACCCAACCCATAGCAGCTTCCTGGTAGTTATGGCTGATATTGCCCCAGAGCAACATGCCATAGTCGGCCAGTTCTTTTTCTTCAGTATTGTCGGTGAAATGTTCCAGGATGACATAGGCATTCGGATTGACACTCCATACCTCATCGGCAATTCTTTTCAAATTGGCAATTCGGGCCGCATCATAATTCCAGCCCTGATTAGCCGTTTGCTGGTTGGTAAATCCTTTGGTGAAATCAAAGCGAAAACCATCCACATTGAATTCGTCAAGCCAGTATTCAGTAACTCTGCGGAAAAATTCGCGGGTGTACTCACTGTCCTGGTCAAAGGTATTACCCCAGCACCAGGGCTCGTGTGGACAGTCTGTCAGAAACCAGGGGTTTTCAGGGCTTGGTTTTCCCCAGTTTCCTGCTTCAGGATCAAAATACATCTGCACCATGGGTGAGAGGTTAAAGCTGTGGTTCAGTACAATATCCAATACAACGGCCATCCCCCTTTTATGGGCTTCGTCTATAAATCTTTTATAATCTTCACGGGTGCCATAAGCCTTGTCAGTTGCAAAATACATGGCAGGGTTGTATCCCCACGAAATATTTCCTTCAAACTGGTTTACGGGCATAAGCTCAATCACATTCACGCCAAGTCTTTGCAGATAATCAAGTGAGTCCATGACTGTCTTGATGGCGCTTGTTTCAACAAAGTCGCGAATCAGCAACTCATAAATCACCATGTCTTCGGGGGCCGGGGGTGTAAAATCGGTTACCTCCCACTGGTAGGGTTCCCTTCCGGGGTGCATAATGCCCACCAGTCCGGTGGTTTTGCCTTCAGGATAGGGTTTCAGGTTGGGATAATTGAATGCATTAATCCATTGATCATTCCATGGATCAAGCACTTTCCGGGCGTAGGCGTCAGCCAGCCTCAATTCACCGTCTATATAATACTGAAATCCGTATTCTGTATCCGCTTCAAGCCCTGTGATGGTTACCCAGTAATGGGTTCCGTCGGGGGTGCGGTTCATCAGGTAATCATCTGAAAGTTCCCATTGGTTCATGTCACCAATAACGAACACATATTCTTTCAATGCCGGAGGGTCATGCAAAACAAGGGTTACGGTATGGTCATCTATGTAATTGATGCCATTGATAACCCCTTGGGGCAGATCAGCTTCAGGAATCTCGCCCATGACATAAACGGTGGCTGCATCTTTTTCGGTTTGTGCATCAGCACCATAAGCTACCACTTCAATGTGGGCAGCACCCTGCGCAGCGGGAGTCCAGGTGTAACTCAGCACCTGATCTGTTGTAGATGAGGTATACTGTTCATTGATAAACAGGGCAATGCTGTCTGCTTCGTTTGCACCGGCTTCAATAGGTACGGCATCACCAAGTTTCACCATGGGTTGCATGCCTGATGGTGACTGTAGCGACACTGTGAGTCCGGCCTGCACCACGGCCACAAATAAATCTTCTGTTTGTGGAAGCGGAGATCCCGAAGCCCCCCTGAGCACAAAATTCATCCTGGTAATCAGGCTGTCGGCAGGAACACCGTAAAATGCATGAATTGATGGCTCTATGCGAAGCTCGTAAAGGTCGGTTGCGATGCGTGTAAGTTTCGGCTGGTTGTTGTTGTTCCCCCAGCTCCCAATCACATACCTCCATGTTGTGCGGCCCTCAATAGAAACACCGGTATGGGCATATACATCACCGGTATAGCCTTTAAGTCCGCCTCCGCCCTGGGTGGCATCGAAGGTTATGGTCACCGGCCCCGTGGCTGTTGGCAGGGCCGGATCTGTGGTGATCTGTGCGCCTGCACCGATTGCAATAAGGCTGGCAAATACAAAAAACAGGGTTTTTATACTATTCATATACACTTTGTTACACATTAACTTATTGAAATACAAAGATACAGATTTTCAGGTTAATGTTGTGATGAGGTTAAGGCTTACCCTTTTTGCTGCAAATTTCTTGCCAGTGTTTGATCCGGAGGTTTCATTGCACATCTCAGCAGCCAGGGCGGTTGGTATTTGCCCCGAGTTTGCGGGCATTGATTAAATTTCAAACTATATGTAGTAAAATTACGTTGTATATGTGGGATATAGTTTTAGTCAGTCCTGATTAATTTAACAACCATGGTGAAAAAAATTTTCAAAGCCTTTCTGATAGTCATATTGGCTGTGTTTCTGCTCCTTGTGTCGCTGCCTTTTGTTTTCCGAGGTGCCATTATTGAGCGGATCAAATACGAAGTAAACGAACAAGTGGATGCAAGTGTTGATTTCGGGCGCTTCAGTTTGTCCCTTATCAGGAGTTTCCCAGATGTGAGCCTGCAAATCCGCGATATTCTGGTGGTTAACAATGAGCCCTTTGCCGGAGATACCCTGGCAGACATTGGCCGTTTGTCGGTAACCATTGACTTGCGCAGCTTGTTTTCAGCTGATGGATATGAAATCAAGCGCATTGCCATTGACAGCCCCAAATTGTTATTTCGCTTACTAGAAGACGGAACAGCTAACTGGAACATCATGCATGTTTCTGAAATTGATCAAGCTCCTGCAGAGGAGCCTTCGGCCTTTAACCTGGCACTTAAGCAGATATCTATCCACAACGGCGACATCTTCTATTACGATGATAAATTTGTCACTTACGTAGATGTTGAAGGTCTTTCAGGGATATTTTCAGGTGACCTGACTTTAGATGTAACCACCCTGGCTACCAGAAACGCCACCATTGACGCATTCAGCTTACGGTATGATCGTTTTCCTGTGCTAAGCAGGGTGGGCGCAAGGCTTGTTGCTGAAGTTGAAATGGATATGAAGAACTGGATGTTTACTTTCAGAGAAAATGAATTGCTGCTCAACGAACTGCCTCTGACCTTTGATGGGTTGGTGGGGCTTCCTGAAGGTGGCGGAACCCTCATGGACTTCAGTTTCACTGCCGCACGGTCAGATTTTGCGGCATTCTTGTCGTTAATCCCCGCCATGTACACAGATGATTTTGCTGCATTGGAGTCAGATGGAACACTTAGTTTGCAAGGCCGGGTTGACGGTCTGTTGAAAGGAGATATGATTCCGGGTTTTGACCTTTCGCTTGCTGTGAACAATGGGATGTTCAAATATCCCGGGCTACCGGCATCGGTAAGTGGGGTAGAGGTTGATGCCCGCATTGCATCCGGCGGTCAGACAGCAGATGATGTAACCATTGATATTCCTGTGCTCCGTATGTCATTGGCTGGTAATCCGGTTGATGCCAGACTTAGGTTAAGAACCCTTGTCAGCGATCCCTGGACAGACCTTGCACTAAAGGGACGTATTGACCTGGGAGAAGTGAAGAACTATTTCCCGCTACAAGAGGGTATGGTCTTGCAGGGTTTGGTAGAGAGCAACATGGAGGCAAGGGGATATCTTTCAGCACTTGAAAGAGGCGCCTATCAAGACTTTCATGCTACCGGTAACCTTTCAGCCAGTGATGTGGTTGTTGAAACCAGTACATTACCCCAGCGATTGCATATCCAGAGAGCGGACGCTTCACTGAGTCCGGCTCAGCTTTCTGTTCCGGTTTTTACAGCCCAATATGGGGAGTCAGATCTTGCACTCACCGGACAACTGGATAATGTGCTGCACGCCTTGCTGGGAGAGGATATGCTTACAGGACGGTTTCAGCTTAAATCAGATCGTATCAACCTGAACCAGCTAATGGCCGACCTGCCCGAGATGGAAACAGATGATGAGGATGCTGCCATGGGTGTAATCAAGGTTCCCGCCAATATAGATTTCAGCCTGACGGCTGATGTGGGGCAGCTTGACTTCGGAAAGATGCTTATCCGCAACCTTGAAGGGACTCTGCGGGTGGTCGGTGAGCAGGTTATCATGGACAAATTGGATATGGATATGCTTGGAGGCCGACTGGCCCTGACCGGATCTTATGCTACAGCAGGGGCGTTGCCCGATGTTGCGTTTGGGCTTGACTTTACGTCATTTGATGTTCGGGAAGCGTTTGAAACTTTTGTTACATTCCGTTACCTGGCTCCCATCGGCCAATTTGCTGCGGGGAATATCTCAGGTAGTTTGTCTCTCAATACCGTACTTGGTGAAAACCTGTTGCCCCTGGCCGCGACCATGTCAGGATCGGGCAGTCTGCGTTCTTCAAGGCTTGAGATTGAAGGCAGCCCGGTTATGACGCAATTGGCTGAGCGTTCGCAACTTAGTTTCCTCCAGGATATTAGTTTACGTGATTTGCTTGTAAGGTTCGCTTTCGCGGACGGAAAAGTAGAAACCCGGCCTTTTGAACTGGAGTTTGCCGATGTTAAGGCCTCGGTTAGCGGATCTACATGGTTTGACCAGCGGATCAGCTACACAATGGAAATGGCTATACCAAGAAGGCATTTTGGCAGCAGTGCCAATCGGGTGTTGGATAACCTGGTTTCACAGGCTTCAGCACTTGGTGTGAATGTACAACCGGGTGAGACTGTTCCACTGAACGTAAATATTGGAGGTACGTTTACACGTCCTGAGATTTCACTGGGGCTTCCCGGAGCTGAAGGTGGCTTGATTGATCAGGCAAGAGATGAAGCCGATCGTTTGATACGTGAAACCGAAGAACGATTGCGGCAAGAAGCAGATGCAGCCCGTGCCAGGGTTGAAGAAGAAGCCAGAGAAGCGGTAGACGAAACCACCCAAAGGGCCAGAGAAGAGCTTGAAGCCAGGGCAGAACGGGTAGTTGCCGAAGCCGAAAGAAGGGCTGATAGCATCAGGTCAGAAGCAGCCAGAGCAGCCGAAAACGTCAGAGAAGAAGCCAGGCGGCAGGCAGAACGGCTGGTTGCCGAAGCCAGTGGTGCAGTAGCAGTAGCTGCAGCACGCAGGGCCGGAGATGCAATGGTTCGCGAGGCCGACCGTCGCGCCGAACAACTGGAGGCAGAAGCAGACCAGCGAGCCAGACAGCTCATAGAAGAAGCTAACCGCCAGGCCGAACGCATCCGCCAGGAAGAACCCTAAAAATTGCACGATACCCACTGTGCGCAGCACCCAAAACCGCATCGCGCAGCGATGTCTAAGCTTACAACAGCGGTGCGCAGCACCACCAACCGCTGTCGCTTTGCTGCGGCTAACCGCGAGGCCTGAAAGGCCGGGCCTGACTATACGTAACGCAGCGACGTGCCAACTTTTTTATAAAAAACCATTTTGTATTAAAATATTATTTATCTTTGGTCTAAATAAACATAACAAACCAATAACTCATTAACTTTCAACCGCGGCAAAGCCGCCTAACTCGCACAAAATGAAAAACATCATCGTATACATCATCGCCGGCATATTTATTTTAGCGGCTACAACCCTTATCCTGACAGCAGGTTCTGCTGATAAAACAGCTGAAAAGGCTAATATTGAGGCTTGTTGCAGTGCCGAAGAGACTGTTAAAACAGTTATGACTGCGGCTGAAGAAGCCTGTTGTGATTCAGATCATGGCCATACACATACACACGCAGCTGAAGAAGCTTGCTGTGACAGTGAAAAAGAGTCTGCACTGGCTGCACATGAAGAATGCTGCGGTAATTGCCAGAGCTAAAGACAGTTTGCCCCGTGATTTCATTGCGGGGATTTTTTGTTGTTTTCCATTGACCAAATCCCGCTTGTCTTGACGATAGGCGGGTTTTTTTTACTTTTACAGCCAAACTGACTTTGCTATGGACATACCGTTAAATACAACCAGAAAACTGACTATTAAGGTTGAGGAGAAAGATACAGCCCTGGCGCATGGCTCAGGTTCTGTAAATGTTTTTGCCACACCGGCCATGGTGGCTCTGATGGAGAATGCTGCCCGGCAAAGTGTTCAGGCCTTTCTGAATGAGGGTGATACCACCGTGGGAACAGAAATAGCTGTAAAACATATTAAGGCCACTGCCGTTGGACAAAATGTTGAAGCCCGTGCAGTATTGACCGAAGTTGACGGTAGGAAACTCAAGTTTACCCTTGAGGCTTTTGATGATCAAGACAGAATAGGTTTCGGAACCCATACCCGGTACATTGTCAACGAGGCACGTTTTATGGAGCAAATCACTTAATTATGTATGTCATATCGTATAATGTAAATGGTATCAGGTCGGCTGTATCCAAGGGTCTTGTTGAGTGGACAGAAGAGGAAGCTCCTGATGTGTTATGTGTTCAGGAGACCAAGGCCCAACCAGACCAGATCCCCTCACCCCTTTTTGAAGCAGCAGGGTACAACACCTACTGGTTTTCGGCTGAACGCAGGGGTTACAGCGGTGTTGGCATCGTAAGCCGGCAGAAACCTGATTATGTTGAGTATGGGATGGGCATGGAGGTTTACGACCGTGAAGGGCGTGTGATACGGGCCGACTTTGGTGATGTAACTGTTGTGAGTGTTTACCACCCCAATGGCAGTTCGGGCGAAGACAGGCACTGGTTCAAGATGCGTTGGCTTGAAGATTTTCTGGCATGGGCTGTGGCACTTAAAAAGGTGCGACCACGCCTGATCATTGCAGGTGATTTCAATATTTGTCACAAACCCATCGACATACATGATCCGGTGCGACATGCCACTTCATCAGGTTTTTTACCTGAAGAGCGCGAATGGGTCAGTCGTTTCATTGAGGCCGGATTTGTTGATTCATTCAGGCAATTTAACCAATCGCCCGGCCAATATACCTGGTGGAGCTTCCGCGCAAATGCCCGGCAAAAAAACCTGGGCTGGCGAATTGATTACAATATGGTGAGCAGTGAACTTGCTCCTGAAATGAAAAATGCCGGAATCATGCCAGAAATAAAGCATGCTGATCATTGCCCGGCATGGGTATCTATTTAATATTGATCAGGCATGTTTTTTGCTGTAACTTAAATATTTGGTCGTATGGCGATTAACCTCTGCTTCTTTAAGTTTTTTTAAGACTTGATTTGCCGGCTGAAAGCCTTGTTGCTGTATCTTTATACACTGTATTTATAGCCCGTCTTCTAAATCATTGTAAGCTTAATATTATTATGAAGAACAAAAAATTTATACTGATTTCAATCGGTATCATTATTATAGCAGGTTTATATTTCATGCTTCGGGGCGAAACTGTAACCATGGAGTTGATCTGTGCTGATGTTAAACATGGAGATTTTGAGGTAAGTGTATATACCAGTGGTGAGCTTGAAGCCAAATACTCAGAGAATATCCAGGGCCCATCACGTCTGCGTCAGGTTGGTGTGCACAATGCCCAGATTGCAGAACTTGTGCCCGAGGGCACAGTGGTGAAGACTGGTGACTGGGTGGCCACACTTGACAGGACAGATATCAGTAACAGAATACTTGACCGCGAAACAGAACTTGAAAGACTTGAAACCTCATTTACGCAGACCCAACTTGATACAACCATGGATCTGCGTAATGCAAGAAATGAACTGATAAATTTGCAGTTTAACTATGAGGAGGCAAAAATAACCCTTGAACAATCACAGTATGAACCACCTGCTGCCATCAGGCAGGCAGAGATCAACCTTGAAAAGGCTGGACGTGCTTATGATCAGGCTGTGCATAACTACGAGCTGCGCCGCCAGCAGGCAGAAGCCAGGATGACAGAAGTATCAGCCCAGCTAAACCAGGTAAGAAGACGTTATCAGGAGATGGTTGCGGTAATGGAAGAGTTTGAAATATTTGCACCCCGTGACGGCATGGTGATTTACCGTCGAAACTGGGATGGAAGCCGGTTTGGCGTGGGGTCGCAGATCAACGCCTGGGACAACACGGTAGCGACCCTGCCCGATTTCTCGGTGATGATGTCTCGTACCTATGTGAATGAAATTGATATCAGCAAGATCAAGGTAAACCAGCCTGCCGAAGTAATCGTTGATGCATTCCCCGACAGAAAGTTTACCGGATATGTTACTGAGGTGGCCAATATCGGTGAGCAAAGGCCCAACCAGGATGCCAGGGTTTTTGAAGTAAAAATCCAGCTCAATGAGTCGGATACAATCATGCGTCCGGCCATGACCACCAAGAATACCATTGTAACCCATGTTGAAAGAGATGTGCTTTTCATCCCCATTGAAGGGATTCATGTAAATGACACAATTACCTACGTATTCAGGGTTGTTAACAATCGCCCCGTACGTCAGCAGGTTAGAACCGGTATTCGGAATGACAACCAGATTATAATCAGAGAAGGACTCGAAGAGGGTGACAGGATTTACCTGACTGTTCCGCAGAATCCCGAAGAGATTCGCCTGGTAACACTGTAAACGATGCGTATTCATGCAATCATTTGATAAATATTTCTACAACCTGAATATTGCCCTTGAGGCTGTAATAGCCAACAGGATGCGATCTATACTTACTGCTCTTGGGATCATATTCGGGGTGGCCGCTGTCATTGCCATGCTGGCCATAGGAAATGGTGCCCGTCAGGAGATCCTCGAACAAATGAAAATGGTTGGGGTGAACAACATCATCATCCGCCCCTTGTATGCCGATGACGACAGCCGTGATGAGAGTATGCGCGGCCGTTTTTCTCCTGGCCTGACTTTGCAGGATGTTGAAAGTATTTTTAACATCGTTCCCACGGTTCAGCGCATGAGCCCTGAAGTGGAGATCAGTGCCTATGCCATGGCCAATGGCATTCGCCGACCTGTCAGGGTGGCCGGGATTACACCAGAGTATTTTGATGTTTTTTCTCTGGGTTTATCAAGGGGCAATATGTTTACACAGGACCAAATTAAAGAGGGTGCTCCCGTGGCCATTATCGGCAACAACATCCGCGCCATTTTCTTTGGAAACACTGACCCCGTTGGCAAGCAAATCAAGGCAGGAGCAAACTGGCTCACGGTGATTGGTGTGGTTGAAGACCGCATGGTTACCGAAGATGCCTCAAAAAACCTGGGGGTGAGTGAATTTAATAATGTGATATACACCCCGGTACAAACTATGTTGCTGAGGTTTCAAGACAGGTCGGCAATTCAGATTGCAGATATTCAGGCTACACGAACCGGAGGCCGCGGCAGGGGAGGCGGCATGGTGATCGTTACCGCCAGTGCCAATGGTGCCGAAGAGATGCGGTATGAAAATTACCACCAGCTCGACCGCGTAGTGGTACAGGTTGAAGATTCTGATCAGCTCACACCCACGGCTGATCTTATTCGCCGTATGTTGTTCAGGCGCCACAACAATGTCGAAGATTTTGAAGTGATCATCCCTGAGTTGCTTCTGGAGCAGGAGCAGCGTACCAAAGATATATTCAATATCGTATTGGGAGCCATTGCAGGCATCTCACTGCTGGTTGGCGGTATTGGCATCATGAACATCATGATGGCCTCGGTGATGGAGCGTACCCGCGAAATTGGCGTCCGCCTGGCGGTTGGAGCCAAAAAATCTGATGTTGTATTCCAGTTCCTTTCTGAATCAACGTTCATCAGTGTAGCCGGTGGTATTGTCGGAATCTTTCTTGGGATAGGACTGTCACGAGGTATTATGCAGTTTACTGACATCCTCACCATTGTGTCGCTGAGTTCAGTGATTATCTCTTTTGGAGTGGCTGCCACCGTTGGAATAACCTTTGGTTATATGCCGGCCAAAAAAGCTGCACAAAAAGACCCTGTTACCTCACTGCGCTACGAATAGTCAGGCTTTTAACAAGGCGCGGACTATATTTTCTGCCCCATCTCCTATCTGGACGATATCGGCCTCAAGCATATAGCAAGGGGTGGTGAACACCTTGTTCTTTTCGTCTATGATTACCTGTCCGTGGTCTGTGGTCTCATGGGTTGCTCCCAATGAAGTGATGGCATCTGCCGTTTCTTTGTCTTGTCCGATGGTCAGTTTGACATCGCCCAGTACCTTGGCTAAAATGGCTGGTGCAATGCAAAGCGCAGCAATGGGTTTGCCTGCCTTGTGCATGTCTTTAATGGCTTTTTCAACTTCAGGTTGTACCTTGCAATCAGGCCCGTCAAAGGCAAAAGTTGAAAGGTTTTTGGCCGCACCAAATCCGCCCGGCAACAACAGCACATCGTATGCATTTGCATCAAACTCTTTTAACGGCTTGATGTTGCCCCTGGCAATCCTGGCCGACTCAACAAGTACGTTCCTGGTCTCGTCCATAACCTCTCCGGTAATATGGTTCACTACGTGGTACTGATCCATATCGGGTGCAAACACATCGTAGGTGGCTCCCTGCTTTCTGATTGCGTACATTGATAGGGTTGCCTCATGGATTTCTGATCCGTCGAAAACACCGCTACCTGATAGTATAACTGCAAATTTCTTCATGTTCATAGGGTTTTTGATGATTTACTTTATACTTTCAAAGTTAAGGAAGCTGCTGCAAAAATCATAATGTAAGGCATTGTGACCTGTTCCGTGTATGACCATGCCGCAGGGTAACAGGCTGTGGTGTACATTGCCCGGTCATTTTCCTGATCATGTAAACATAGCCTTACCGAAACGCCCGGCAAATACCAGCTCATCCAATGCTTTTCGTTGCCTGGGTGCCCGCTCCATGTCTTCAAAGTCGGGGCTGAGGGTGTCGGGTTCATCCTGGTAGCCGACAGCCATCATGGCAATGGGTTCGTAATCATCGGGTATTGAAAAGAGTTCTCTGGCTTTGTCTTTGCTGAATCCTCCCATCTGGTGCGCCCTCAGGCCTTCTTCCATTACCTGAAAGGTGATATAGGCCATACTCTGCCCCACATCATACTGATATACGCCATTGGGTTTGCCATTATTTGTTGAAGTTTTTTTCCCCACCGACAAAAGCAGTATGGGGGCTTTACCCGCCCATTTCTGATTGAATTCAACCATGCACTCATAAAGTTTATCCCAGCTTTCATGTCCTTTTACGCCGGCAATGAAACGCCAGGGTTGTTCATTGAAGCTTGAGGGTGACCATCTGGCCGCTTCAAAGATTCTGAGCAACTGGTCTTTTGTGATGGGTTTACTACTGAAAGCACGGGGGCTCCAGCGCTTTTTGATAATGGGGTGTATGCTCTGACTGGTAAGTGCTGGTTTGTCCATGGTCTGTTTTTGTTGAATGTTTTTATAAATATAGCTAACAATTGTATAACAAGAGGCTGAATCCATTGTTTAAAAAGATTTTAGAGAAAGTGTTTATCTTTGTTTGTTGGCGCGGCCGGTAACAGACAGCTTTTTCTGTACACATTGATGTCGTTAACTGATCTGTCAGAAACAGAATAGATGTAATTTAAATAGTTGATACACTGATGAATTTTGTTGAAGAATTGAAATGGAGGGGCATGATCCACGATATGATGCCCGGAACGGAAGAACAATTGATTAAAGAAATGACAACGGCTTATGTGGGCATTGACCCCACAGCCGACTCATTGCATATAGGTCATTTGGTATCTATCATGATGTTGAAGCATTTGCAGCGTGCCGGCCACAAACCCATTGCCCTGATAGGTGGAGCTACCGGTATGATTGGTGACCCAAGTGGCAAGAATGAAGAAAGAAATCTTTTGTCTGAAGACGAATTGCGGCGCAACGAAAACGCTATAGGCAGGCAGTTGCTAAAATTTCTCGATTTTGAGTCGGGTGATAACAAGGCAGAGATCGTTAACAATTATGACTGGATGAAAGGGTTTACTTTTCTGGGTTTTCTCAGAGAGGTGGGGAAGCACCTGAGTGTTAACTATATGATGGCTAAAGATTCGGTAAAAAAACGCCTTGAAACGGGGATATCCTTTACCGAGTTTACCTACCAGCTTGTGCAGGGGTATGACTACCTGCATTTGTATCAGGTAAAAAACTGTAAGCTGCAGATGGGCGGCAGCGACCAATGGGGCAATATTACCACCGGCACCGAACTCATCAGGCGCAAAACCGGAGGTGAGGCTTTTGCCCTTACCTGCCCGCTGATCACCAAGGCCGACGGAAACAAGTTCGGTAAAACCGAAAGAGGTAATGTCTGGCTTGATCCACGCTATACTTCACCCTATCATTTTTACCAGTTTTGGTTAAATTGCTCTGATACTGATACCGAGAAGTATATTAAAATATTTACCTTGCTTTCAAGAGATGAGATTGAATCACTTATTGAAGAGCATCAAAAAGCTCCCCATCAAAGACTGCTGCAAAAGACGTTGGCCGAAGACATCACCCTAAGGGTGCATGGCCAGCAAGAATTGGATATGGCCATCGAAGCTTCACAGATACTCTTCGGAAAGGGTACGACTGAAACTTTGAAAAATTTGCCTGAAGATGTATTTCTTTCAGTTTTTGAAGGAGTACCCCAGTTTGAGATAGCTGCCGGTGACTTCAATGTTGAAATTGATATGGTGGAGTTTCTGGCTGAGAAAACCGCTGTGGCCAAATCAAAGGGTGAGGCCCGGCGTATGCTCAAAGAGGGTAGTATCAGCATCAACAAGCAAAAGGTAGCAGAAGAAGACAGTCTGGATGCAGGTCACTTGATCAACGGTAAATACATACTGGTACAACGCGGAAAGAAAAACTACTATTTGGTTACTGTCATATAAAAACTTAGAGCCATGCAGCGTAAATACAGAACATTGAATTTCCGGCTTACCGCCATTGTGCTAATGGCACTGATGTGGTCTTGTCAGGGACGTCCGGATGCCATTTTCCCTCCGGGAGATGATCTTTACGGCCTTGCCTCACCGGTAAGGCTTGAAGGGGATACCACCCTTGTTTACATGACTGATTACTTTGTTGGCAGTTCGGCTGCTGCCATTGACTCTGTTACAGGTAGCGACCGGTTAAACTTTGTCTTGTCTCAAGACGGAAAATTGCTTCAGATCACCAAACGGTCGCGCTTTCTGCCTCCATTGTCTGAAATGAAGGTATGGATTGGGGAGACAGCCTATAGTATCCTGGTTGAACGCGGCCGACGCGAGCGATTTACATTTGTTTTTGACCCTCAGGGTGAGCGTTACCGCAGTGTTTCGCTTCGTGGCGAGATGAATGACTGGAATGCAAGGGCCAACCCATTGCATCTGATTGACGGTGTGTGGCAGGCGGAGCTTGATCTGAATCCGGGGCGCTATCAATACCTGATCGTGGCCAATGGCAGGGACATGCTTGACCCCAACAATCCCAATGTTGTCGACAACAATATTGGTGGTTTTAACTCTCTGCTCGAAGTGGGCCGGACCGACCGTACCCTGGTGCCGCATTTGTATCCGAGGGGGCACAACAGATATACCATCCACATCGGAATCGAAAACCATTTGGAAGAGGTACTTGTGTTCTGGCAAAACTTCAGAATGCCAAGGGAACATGTGAGCCGGGTCGGAGATCAACTGCATATCCATATTACGGGTGATGCATTTAAAATGCAACGCAGTTTTATCCGGGTGCGCGCCTGGAATGAGCATGGAAGATCAAACGATTTGCTGATCCCGCTTGAATATGGAAGGCCGGTTACTGATGCTTCACTGCTAACCCCTGAAGATAAAGAGGCCACCATTCTTTACTTTATGATGGTTGATCGCTTCAACAACGGAAACCCTGACAATGATGACCCGGTTGATGACCCTGAAGTAGCTCCCCGGGCCAATTTCTGGGGTGGTGATCTGGCCGGAATTACCCAAAAAGTCAATGATGGGTATTTTGAAATGCTGGGAGTGAACACCGTATGGATGTCTCCCATTACCCAAAACCCCCTGGAGGCTTATGTGGAGTTTCCCGCTCCTCGCCGCAAATATACAGGGTATCACGGGTATTGGCCAATTACCCTGACAACTGTAGATCATCGTTTCGGAACAGATAGTGACATGTATGATCTGGTTTCGGCAGCCCACAATAACAACATCAGTGTGATGCTCGATTTTGTTTCTAACCACGTGCATGAAGACAATCCCATCATCAAAGAAAACCCGCATTGGGCCACTAACCTTGATCTGCCCGATGGCCGCAGGAATCTCCGTTTGTGGGATGAGCAAAGGCTTACCACCTGGTTCGATACATTTTTACCCAGTCTTGATTTCTCCCGACCCGAGGTGATAGAGCTTATGACTGACAGTGCATTTTTCTGGATTGACAATTATGGCCTGGATGGTTTTCGTCATGATGCCACCAAGCATGTGCATCTTGAATTCTGGCGCAGCCTTACCAGGAAGCTTAAAGAAGATTATATGATTCCCAACAACAAGCGCCTGTTCCAGATCGGAGAAACCTTTGGCAGCCGCGAACTCATTGGCAGCTATGTGGGTAGCGGCTTGCTTGACGGACAGTTTGATTTTAACCTGTATTTTGATTCGCGCAGCGTATTTGCCCGCGATGATGCTTCATTTGAATTGCTTGATTATTCTATCCACCAGAGTTTTGAATATTATGGATTCAATAGCCTCATGGGAAACATCACAGGCAACCATGACTTGCCCAGGTTTATATCATTGGCCGGCGGTGGCCTCCGTTTTGACGAAGATGACAAGGAAGCTGGCTGGGAGCGTGAAGTGGGTGTGGGAGATCCGGTGGGATATAATAAACTGTCGCAGCTCACTGCATTTATCATGACCATTCCGGGCGTACCTGTTTTATACTATGGAGATGAAATCGGCCTGCCGGGAGCCAGTGATCCTGACAGCCGCCGCCCCATGGTGTTCGACAATTTGACTGAACGCCAACTTTGGGTAAGGGACAATGCGTCAAAGCTTGCCCAACTCAGGGGCGAAAACCTGGTATTTGTTTACGGCGATTTTGAGACCCTGAAGGTTGATCACCATACCTATGTCTATGGCCGGAGGTATTTCGGTGAAAGGGCTATAGTGCTTTTCAACAGCAGCCACGAACCCAAAACCATCAGGGTAGAGTTGTCGGACAGGCTTAAGGGTGCTTCGTATGGTGCAAACTTTGGGCATGATTTCAATGTGTCTGACGCGATGCTTGAGGTGCATATGGCACCAAACAGCTTTGAAGTATTGGTGGGCAGGTAAGATGGCTGTAATACTGTATTTGATACGGATAATTATTAACACCAAACCCTATATAAGATGAGACAGAAAAGATCGATGATTTTCATGATTTTGCTACTGGCCATAAGCCTGGGTTTTTTCCATGCCTGTGGTCCCGCCAGAGATGATGTGCCTGCAGGTGTTGTGGTTAGCACGGTTCAACCACCTGAATGGAGCATAAATGCCAATATCTACGAAGTAAATACAAGGCAATTTACTCCTGAAGGTACTTTCAATGCATTTGCTGAACACCTTGACCGTTTGCATGATCTGGGTGTTGACATCCTGTGGTTTATGCCCATACAACCCATTGGGGAGAAAAACCGCAAGGGAAGCCTGGGTAGTTATTATTCCATTTCAAACTATACGGCCGTGAATCCGGAGTTTGGCACCCTTGATGATTTCAGGCGCGTGGTAGATATGGCCCATGAACGCGGTATGTATGTGATACTTGACTGGGTGGCCAATCATACAGCCTGGGACCATCACTGGACTGAAACCAATCCGGAATATTTCGATCTGGATGAAAATGGAAATTTTCGCTCACCCAATGAAGACTGGACTGATGTGATTCAGCTTGATTTTGACAATTACGATCTGAGAGAAGCCATGCTTCAAGAAATGCTGTTTTGGATTGAAGAGGTAGGCATAGATGGTTTCCGCTGTGATGTGGCCGATTATGTTCCCACTGATTTCTGGATTCGGGCCCGTGCCGAATTTGAAAGAGTGAAACCGGTGTTCATGCTGGCCGAGGCCGAAAACCCCGCCTTGCATGAGCATGCCTTTGAAGCAGGGTATGGATGGCGTTTGCACCATATCATGAATGCAGTAGCCCAGGGTCGTGAAACCGTTGAGGCCATTGACAATTATTTTTTCGTTGACAGGGCAGGGAACTTTCCCTATGGTTCATATAAAATGTATTTCATTACCAACCATGACGAAAATTCATGGGCCGGTACTGAGTTTGACCGCCTGGGTGAAGGGGTTGAAGCCTTCGCCGTGTTTACGGTTACCATACCTGGTATGGTGTTGCTCTATAATGGCCAGGAGGCAGGTTTTGACAGGATGCTTGAGTTTTTTGACAAAGATCAGATTGACTGGGGCGATTATGCATACCATGACTTTTACAAGACCCTGCTGGGCCTCAAGTCAGAAAACCAGGCCCTGTGGAATGGAGCTTTTGGCGGCGAAATGATAAGGGTAACAACCAACCTCGATGATAAGGTTTTTGCCTTTGTTCGCGAAAAAGAGCAGGATAAGGTTTTTGTGGTACTAAACCTGTCAGCAGAACCTGTTGAAGTTGACCTTGCCGGTGTAGCCTTTTATGGCGAATACACTGAACTGTTCAGCGGCGAGGCAGCAAGCTTTGACCGCGCTACCACCATGAACCTTGATCCGTGGGTTTATAAAGTATTTGTTAAGTAAGCTCGAGGCAAAGCGTCTCGCTAACGGCATGTCGCTGCGACCAGAAGGGCCTCTAACAGCTCAGCCCCGCAAGGGCTGAGCCTAACTTCTATGCCAGAAAGCTTAACAGGATACCCGCTGCAATGGCACTGCCTATTACGCCTGACACATTGGCGGCCATGGCGTGCATGAGCAAATGGTTGGTCTTGTCATATTCGAGACCCACATGTTGTGACACCCTGGCGCTGTCGGGCACGGCTGAAACCCCTGAGTTACCAATCAGTGGGTTGATTTTGTCATCTGCTGGTGAAAAATAGTTCATCACCTTGGCAAACAATACACCGCTGAATGTGGCAATAACAAAGGCTGCTGCTCCCAGTGCGAAAATCATCAACGATTCGTTGGTGAGGAATACAGTTGCCTGTGTTGATGCCCCTACGGTCAGCCCCAGGAATATGGTTACCACATCGACCAATGATGACCTGGCTGTTTCAGCCAGTCGGTTTGTTACGCCGCTTTCTTTAAGCAGGTTTCCGAAGAACAGCATCCCCAAAAGCGGTAGTGCGGTTGGCATGATGAAGGTCGTCAGCAGTATCCCTACAATGGGGAAGATGATCTTCTCCTGCTTGGGAACCGCCCTTGGAGGCTTCATCCGGATCACCCTTTCCTTTTTGGTTGTAAGCAGCTTCATAATGGGTGGTTGTATCACGGGCACCAGTGCCATATATGAATAGGCTGCAATGGCTATGGGACCGATAAACTCTGGTGCCAACTTTGAAGAAAGAAAGATGGCCGTTGGACCGTCTGCTCCTCCGATTATGGCGATAGCACCCGCCTGGGCAGGGGCAAAACCAAGGTAGAGGGAGAATGAGTATGCAGCAAAGATTCCGAACTGTGCTGCCGCACCCAGAAGCACCAGACGTGGCTTCGACAACAGAGATGAAAAGTCAGTCATGGCTCCGATACCCAAAAATATAATGGGGGGATATAGCCCCCTTTGCACCCCGAAATATAACATGTTCAATACGCTTCCTTCTTCGTAGATGCCTATTTTGAGATCGGCCTCAAGGTCAAAGGGAATGTTGCCGATAATGATCCCGAAGCCGATGGGGATCAGCAGCAGGGGTTCATAATGCTTGGTAATGGCCAGGTTGATGAAAAACAGCCCAACGGCGATCATCACCAGATGGCCCCATTCGAGGTTGGCGAATGCGGTATGGCTTGCAAACTCTGCGAGCTGTTCGTATACGAAACTAAAAAATCCGGTATCCATATGAATGTTATCCTCCTATTTCTATCAGGGTGTCACCTTCCATTACCGATTGTCCGGGTCTGATGGGGATGGAAATCACTTTGCCGTCTTTATCAGACTCGATGTTGTTTTCCATCTTCATTGCTTCAAGAATCATGAGCTTCTGGCCAACTTTTACAGTATCACCTTCTCTGACCATGATATTGATTACTGTTCCGGGCAGGGGCGAACTGATCTTTCCTGCGGATGCAACCGGTGTTTTTAACCCTGTTCCTTCTTCTGGTTTTGCTTCGGCCGGTGGAACAACCCTTGAGCGTACCAGCTTGGGAGTTTTGGCGGGCTGAATAGATTTGTCAACCTCAACCTCATAGGCTGAACCATTGACATCCAACTCAATGATGTTGTCTTCCACATTTTTGATGTGGACCTCATATTCGTTGCCGTGAATTGTGAACTTATATTTTTTCATTATTGTGTGATTGTTTGCGTATTGTTGTGTTGTGGCAATCGGCTTTTTAATTCTGATTCAGGTTTCTCAAACCGTAGATCTTTGAGCTCCATGGGGAGTATATCCTGGACACCTTTTTCATCGTCAGCACTGTATCTTCAAAGTCATGCAGATCAGACCGGTACAGGTGTATGGCTGCAGCAATGGCGGCATTGACCTCACCTGTAAGATCTGCTTCATTTGTTGGCTCAGCCACTGGTTCAGGGATGACCTCTGCAGCTGGCTTTTTTCTGAATATGTCTCTTGTTTTCTGCTTAAAGGCAGGTGTGAAGAGCTTGGGGGTGTTTGAAAAGATCACGTAAAGGAGAATGAGAATGGTAAATACGATGCCCATCCCCAGCATGGCCATAATAAAACCATAGGGGTCTTGCTGGGCAAAAACGCTTGCATCATTCAAGTCCTTTCCCGCCGATGGTGTCTGGTTCAACAAAACTATGTATGGATTCATACCGTTCTGGTCGTTTTATAGTGGGATATTCGAATGTTTTTTTGGTGGATTTACATCCTTTTTGGTGGCCAGCGACTGCAGCGCTCTGATTACACGGAAACGGGTGTTGCGGGGCTCTATCACATCATCAATGTAACCGTATTTGGCTGCAGCATATGGTGTGGCGAACCGTTCAGCGTAATCCGCTTCATGTTTACCGATAAATTCTGCTCTTTCTTGTTCATCTTCAATAGCTCTGATCTCTTTGTTTTTCAGAACTTCAATGGCGCCTTTGGGCCCCATAACGGCAATTTCGGCCATGGGCCATGCGTAATTGATGTCTCCGCGTAGATGCTTTGAACTCATCACACAGTAAGCCCCACCATATGCCTTACGCAAGATAACTGTTACTTTGGGCACGGTGGCTTCACCGTAGGCAAACAGCAGCTTGGCTCCGTGGATGATAATTCCGCCGTACTCCTGGGTGGTGCCGGGCAAAAAGCCGGGTACATCAACCAGTGTGACCAGGGGAATGTTGAAAGCATCGCAGAACCTTACAAAGCGCGCTGCCTTGCGCGAAGCATTGATGTCGAGCACTCCGGCCAGATAGTTTGGCTGGTTGGCCACAATACCTACCGACATGCCATTAAACCTTGCAAATCCGGTAACAATATTGGGTGCGTAGTTGCGCTGGACTTCGAGAAACTCGCTGTAGTCAACGATAGAATAAATAATGTCTTTAACGTTGTATGGCTTGTTTGGATTTTCAGGAATGATGGTGTTGAGCTCGTCATCAAGCCTGTCGATGGGGTCATCACAAGGCTCCATCGGGGGCTCTTCCAGATTATTCTGTGGTAAATAGCTGATGAGTTTGCGGATCAGCAAGATGCCCTCACGTTCGTCGTCGGCGATAAAGTGGGTTACGCCCGATTTGGTGCCGTGGGTCATTGCTCCGCCCAGTTCCTGCTCTGTTACCACCTCACCGGTGACGGTCTTGACTACTTTCGGACCGGTTACGAACATATAGCTGTTCTCTTTGGTCATTACAGTAAAGTCAGTCAGTGCCGGTGAGTAAACCGCTCCACCTGCACATGGACCAAAAATGCCGCTGATCTGGGGCACTACCCCTGAGGCCATAATGTTGCGCTGGAATATTTCTGCATATCCGGCCAGGCTGTTGACGCCTTCCTGGATACGTGCACCTCCGCTGTCATTGAGGCCAATAACCGGTGCGCCCATTTTCAGGGCTTTGTCCATGACCTTGCATATTTTCTCTGCATATGCCAGTGACAATGAGCCGCCAAAAACGGTAAAGTCTTGTGCGAAAACATATACAACCCTGCCATCGATGGTTCCGTAACCTGTTACCACGCCGTCAGCGTAATATTGCTGTTTTTCAAGCCCGAACTCAGTACAGCGGTGGGTTACGAACATATCAAATTCTTCAAAACTGCCATCGTCCAGGAGCAATTCAATGCGCTCTCTGGCAGTTAGTTTGCCTTTTTGATGCTGGGCTTCAATGCGTTTTAAGCCGCCACCTTGCTTGGCAAGTTCACGTTTATGCAGTAATTCCTTAATCTTATCTTCAAAAGCCATACAAGCTGTATATTAAAGGGTTATGATTTGTTTTTATCTTCGCACAACTCCATGAGCACACCGTGGGTTGATTTTGGGTGCAAGAATGCTATATCCAGACCTTCAGCTCCTTTGCGGGGTTTTTGGTCAATCAGGCGAACACCTTTTTCATCCATTTGTGCCAGGGCTCCTTCTATGCCTTTAACAGCAAAGGCCATATGATGGACACCTTCACCTTTTTTCTCAAGGAATTTCCCTATGGGTCCTTCCGGATCAGTTGACTCAAGAAGTTCAATTTTGGTTTGTCCAAGCTTGAAAAAGGCTGTGCGTACTTTTTGGTCAGCCACTTCTTCAATGGCGTAGCATTCTAACCCCAATACGTTTTCGTAAAAGGTGATGGATTCTTCCAGATTTTTTACTGCGATCCCAATGTGTTCAATATGAGAGATGTTCATGGTGGTTGGTTTTTATGAATTAAAATCCTAAGATGCTGCAATTTCCGTGCCGTTGGATGTTGAGTTGTTAAAAAAATAGCAACATGATAAGGATTACAAAAACATCCTGTGAAAATTTCCGCAAAGTTATGTTTTTTAATTGTTTAAACGACCACAACTTGTTGGAATTATTCAAAAATTAGCTAAAAGTTTTCTTTTATTACATAAAGGTTTGAAGTTATTCCCTCACTTTGTTCGGGTTGTTATGCTCAGCCCTGCGGGCTTCGCGTTATTCCCTCACTTTGTTCGGGTTTTCGTAGACTATATGGAGGTAGATTTTGTTGAACAAGATTATACCATCCTTGAAGCGAACAATCTTATCAGGCAACATCTCGGCACACCAAACAGCATGTTGCCGTCACGGCCATATTTTCTGTTCAGAACCTGGGGGCCGCTTTGGCCATAAAACTCTCTTGGGTAAATAGATTATCCGTTTTCAACCACCTGTATACTTTTGCAGGTGGTTGTTTTTTTAGCGGCGGGGTGCCCAGGGGATTTCTATGTCCCAGTTT
>SKRM01000018.1 GCA_007118495.1 Bacteroidales bacterium | reverse complement strand
TATGTATTTGAAAATATTCAGTCTGATCATACCATTCATGCTGTTTATGGACAGAAAGCCTATGTGATTTCGGCTTCTGTCAGGCCTTCAGAGACCGGAGACGTGTCTGGGACAGGTACGTTCGCCCATGGAGCGGAAGTTCATCTTCAAGCGACTCCGTTGGAGGGTTACCGGTTCAGAAATTGGACTGAAGGTGGACAGGTGGTGTTGGAAGGAAACCAGGTAGCATCAGCAGATTATACATTTAAGGCATTGTCTGACAGAGCATTAACAGCTAATTTTGCGCTGATGGAGTACACGGTATCTGTGGATGTTATCCCCGATGACGGCGGCTTTATCAACGGAATTGGTGTTTATAATCATGGTCAAACAGCAAGCCTTGAGGCTCATGCAGCTGATGGATTTGAGTTTCAATATTGGAAGGAAGACGGAGAGGTGTTGACAGAAGACGGGGTTGTTGTTTCTTCGACATATAGTTTTAAAGTTGAAAACCACAGGCACTTTAAAGCCCACTTCAGCCCCATGGAGTTTCTGATCCATGCAGCAGCATCAGCAGGGGGTACCATTGAACCTTCCGGAACGATTCCGGTCAGCTTTGGACAAAGTCGATCATTTTTTATAATGCCTGATGAGGGGTATTATATTGCTGATGTAGAGGTAGATGGCTTAGGTGTTGGTGCAGTCGCTTCTTATACTTTTGATGATGTGTCAAGTGACCATGATATTTATGCTTTGTTTGCTGCCAGGCATTATGAGGTAGTAGCCCTTTCAGAGCCGGATGTGGGTGGGGTGGTATCCGGCACCGGGACATACCAGCACGGACAGCTGGTAACGCTTACTGCAATACCATCAGATGACTATGAGTTCGTGAAATGGACAGAGAATGGAGAGCTCATCGTTGAAAATGATTCAGTCAATCAGCCTGTACTTGTTTTTTATGCCTTCGGAGACAGAAGCCTTTTGGCCCATTTTGAGCAGGTAGCCTTTGAAGTGGTTTTTGTCATTAAAGATATACATACTTCTGAACCTGTTTCTGATGCATATATTACATTCAACGATGTGGCGTATTCATCTGGCATTTACTCCTTTACTGGTGTATATCCAGGTTCATATCCATTTCTTGTTGAAAGAATGGGTTATTTCCCTTACCTGGACACTGTTGCGGTTGAATCTGCTGATGTTAGGACAGACGTATTACTTGTGCCTGACGATACATCAATACCTGAACCAGAAAATCTGGTAATACATATTTACCCCAATCCTGCAAGCGAAAATATTACTATAGGATTTAAAGGCCATATAGAGGGACATATCCGTCTTGATATAATAAATGCCCGGGGATTACTGATTAAGACCTTCAGGGTAACAGAGGAGGGTGATTTTCTTGTTAATATTTCGGGCTTGCGTCCCGGACTTTATCTGATAAGGATTTGGTCTGAAACCGGAAAATCAATACACAAGTTCATTAAGTATTAAAAGAGGCCTCATTAACACAATGAGGCCTCTTTACCTCATCAGTAATTGTGTTTTGGATATTGTTCCTCCCACCATTCTGGCTGATCTTTCAGGTATTTATCCCACCAGGCCATGATGGCATCGTGCCATTTAAGACGTTTGCTGTAAGTAACAATATGGTGGTCTTCTCCTTCAACAAGTACTAGCTCAACTGGCCGGTCAAGCAAGGTAAGGGCGGTATACATCTGGATACTTTCACCCGGAGGAACATTGGTGTCGCTGTCACCGGTGATAAGCAGCAAGGGGCTGTTGATCTTGTCGGCCATAAATACCGGACTTTGGCCTACGTAAAGATCAGGGCTGTCCCAGGGATAACTCCTGGCCGAGGCTTCGGCGCTATATCCGTAACCCCAGAATCCTTCACCCCAGTATGAGGTAATGTTGCTTATCCCTGCGTGAGAAATACCCGTAGCAAATAAATCTGTCTGGGTGAGTAGAAGCATGGTCATGAACCCTCCGTAAGATGCTCCGGCAACACCCACCCTGGCCCGATCGGCAAAGGTGTGTGTTTCGAGAAAGCCTTGCGTAGCTTCGATTATCTCATCTGCAACGGTCTTTCCCCAGTTGTTGACATGAGCTGCTGAAAAGGCCTGACCAAAACCTGTGGCTCCACTTGGCTGAAGAACGTACACCACATAGCCATTTCCGGCCCAAAGGTTGAAAGGATATCTCCCTCCAAATGTGCGTCCTACCGGATTTGTTCCTCCATACTGGTAAACAATGACCGGGTATTTTTTTTCAGGATCAAAATCAGGTGGAAGATAATACCTGCCCTTAATGTTAACTCCGGTTGATGCCGTGAAATCCCATTCATTTACATGTCCGAAGACCACATGCCGGTACCTTGCAGCATCCGGATCTTCAAGTACTTCAAATCGATCATTTCGCAGGTTCAGGGTATAGGCACGCTGCGGAGCATTCACTTTGTTGCCAATATATGCAGCCATCCGGCTGTTGCTTGCAAACTGCATGCTTGTAATGAAATCGGTATCCGTTGCAATACGCTCAAATGTTTCGCGGCGGACATTGTACCTGAATAATCTGCGATAATCTTCATCACCAGCCAATATGTAAATATGACCATCTTCTGAGTGCCAGTGTACGGAAACAATGGATGGATCAAAATCTATGGTAAATGGTCTGACCGATCTGTCTGCAAGAGAAAAGATGTAAGCCTGGGTGTCATAATTATTCGCAATCATGCCGTCAGGAATATTTTCTCCGGTACGATTGAAGGCCGATGGACCGCCGGTGGCAAGCAAAGATTTTCCGTCGGGTGAGAATTGAACAGATACACCCCAACGCTGGCCTGCCAACAAGGTGTCTAATGCAAGATTATCAATTTCCAGCAAGAACAGATCTTGCTTTGTAAATGGTCGTTGCAGGTAGTCGGGACGTGACTGACTGAACACCAGGAAACGGCCATCAGGGCTGATATCCTGCAGGCTGGTCGAAAGACTTCCAAAGGTTAGTCTTGTCCTCACACCTGAGTGCAGGTCAAGTTTGTATAAGAATGTACGGGTGCGGTAATGGTTTTGTCTGTCTTGCATTCCAAGAATATGGCGCATTGTGGCATTTGCACCTTCACCCCGTTCTGAAACCCAATATATAATAAATGCTTCGGTGGGCGACCACCTCATGCCTGAAAAATTCTCAATGCCTTCTGTCAAGACTATTTTGCGCCCCGTTTCCATATGATGGCAATAAATTGTTGTTTTTCCATCCTGCACAGTTGTATAGCTCACCGAATTTGAATTGGGCAGCCACCCAATTCTTGAAACATTGGTATGACGAAACGAGTGAACCAGGCTGTTATCTCTTGTACGTTTAATATCTGTCCAACTTTCAGAACGGTCAGAAGGCGGCAATGACTGCCTGTAACTAATGGCCACCATCGATCCATCCGGTGAAGGCTGCACATTGGTCACTTTTATCCCATCCATAAAATGCAGAATATTTTTTATGGTCTCAGGGCTTGTGGTATTTATAATGTTCCCGGCATAAAAAGGGTCTTGGAGTGTTATCTGGCCTGAAACCTTTAGAGGAGTTTCTTCACCAGCCGGCTTCAGCACTTTCAGCATCAGTAAGTGGGTTCCGGTCTGAAGCTTAACCTGATGACTTACAGCACCCATTCGTTGCTCGTCCCCATCATTTCGTTCAATGGTTGACTTGGTGCCAATTTTTTGGCCGTTCAACCAACCTTCAAGCATATAAGGACTTCTGAGTTCAAGTTGCCCAGAAATATAACGATCGGTTTTGATGTATGCAGCCAGATAGGTGACTTCAATTTTGTTGTTGTCTTGGTCAAGTTTAACAAAACCTTCCTGATCTGCTGTGATCCTGCTCCAGGCAGCAGGCCTGCCGTTTAGCCACCTGACTTCTTTCCCTTGCTCGGGAAAATAGTCGTCAAGCTCCATATGGTTAAATGTGAGCAGTTGACGGTTTGAAAATGTATTCCCTCTAACATCCGGAGTGTTATGGAAGACAGGCATGTGTATCTCGAAAGGGCCGGTTGAAAGCCAGTCTGAGACGATAACTTTGTCGCCGGCCGTTATGAGACCAGGTAGAATCAATGTGAAGAGAATGGTGAAAAATGAAGCTTTCATAGCAACTATAATTTATTGGTGGTTGTTTGATAAACTATTCATAATGGTCTGCCCGGAAGCATTTATCCGGCTCTTATGATCTGATTTCATGTTTGAAGCCCAAAAATAGCAAATTCAAGGAATTGGATAGGGTGGGTCATTGTGAAATAAATATGTAATTTTGAGCCTTTATCTTTTCGTACAACAAATAAAAAACAAGATATATGGAAAGAGATCATAAAATATTCGATTTGATTGAGCAGGAACATCAGCGTCAGCTGCACGGTGTCGAGCTGATTGCCTCTGAAAACTTTGCGAGTGAGCAGGTAATGGAGGCCATGGGAAGTGTCATGACCAATAAATACGCAGAAGGCTACCCGGGGCGCAGGTATTATGGCGGTTGTCAGATTGTTGATCAGAGTGAACAACTGGCCATTGACAGAGCAAAAGAACTTTTCGGAGCTGAGTGGGCCAATGTGCAACCCCATAGTGGTGCCCAGGCAAACGCTGCTGTATTTCTGGCTTGTCTGAAACCAGGTGACACTTTTATGGGTTTGGATCTCAGCCACGGTGGACACCTCTCACATGGTGCTCCGGTAAACTTATCCGGAATACTGTATCGACCGGTTGCTTATACAGTTAGTGAGGAGACAGGAACCATTGACTATGATGAAATGGAAAAAGTAGCCTTAAGTGAAAAACCAAAACTCATCGTAGCCGGCGCTTCTGCTTATCCCCGCGACTGGGATTATGAGCGTATGCGGACCATTGCAGATAAAATCGGCGCTTTATTGATGGCAGATATTGCCCATCCGGCCGGACTTATTGCAGCCAAACTATTGAATGATCCCCTGCCTCATTGTCACATAATAACAACCACCACCCACAAAACCCTCAGAGGACCCAGAGGTGGTCTTATCCTGATTGGTAAAGACTTTGAAAACCCATGGGGCCTGAAGACACCTAAAGGCCAGGTAAAGATGATGTCTGCAGTGCTTGACAGTGCTGTATTCCCAGGCACCCAGGGTGGCCCGCTTGAGCATGTTATTGCAGCCAAGGCAGTAGCATTTGGTGAGGCACTTGACCCATCTTTTAAAACCTATGGTGAACTGGTGATGAAGAATGCTCAGGCCATGGCAAAAGCCTTTACAGATAAGGGATATCATGTAACTTCCGGTGGAACTGACAACCACCTGATGTTGATAGACCTTCGCTCAAAATTTCCTGATATTACCGGAAAGAAGGTTGAAAACGTACTTGTAGAAGCGGATATTACCATTAACAAGAATATGGTGCCCTTTGACTCCCGGTCACCATTCCAGACTTCTGGTATTCGCATTGGAACACCTGCTGTGACCACCCGCGGGTTAAAGGAAGCAGATGTTGTGAAGATTGTTGATTTTATAGATGAAGTGATCTCTAATATTGATGACCAACAGGTTATTGATGGTGTCAGGAAAAAAGTAAATGACCTGATGTCAGGATTTCCACTTTTTGGTTGGTAGAATATTTTATATAAACTTTTGTAGAACCCGGCGGATGATTCTGCCGGGTTTTTTTCATTTTGCCAGCACTTTTTCCCGACGCCATGGTAATATGTAGGATTATTTTTCATACTTTCATGTGTAAATAATTTTTATATTTAGGTCACATGGAAGTCGCCATGGTATAATCATTATCTTGTGTATCAAGAATTCTGGTATGGCTCGTTTCATGTGTAAATAATTTTTATATTTAGGTCACATGAAGACTTTATTGCTGATGCGTCATGGTAAATCCTCATGGCAGCAACCCGGGCTTAGAGACCATGAAAGGCCATTGATTGCCAAAGGCCAGGAGCGTACAGAGCGGGTTGCAGACTATATCCAACAAAAAGGTCTGAAGCCTGAGTTGATTATATCAAGTCATGCAACCAGATCATTCAATACAGCGGTGATTGTATCTGAGATTCTGGATTACCCCCGCCATGAGATTCTTGTTGAAAGCAATGTTTATCATGGTGCAACAGAAGACTTATACAACCTTGTGTTGTCGCTCCCAAACGTCAAAGAATCAGTACTCATCATCGGTCATAACCCGGTCATTACACAACTCGCCAATGAGTTTATTGAGCAAAAGCTTGATTATTTACCCACTTCTGGCTTGGTTGCTGTTCGTTTCGAATCAACAGCCTGGGAGCACATCCCAATGGCCCAAAAGACACTATTGTTCACAGTATCGCCAAAATCGCTGAAAGATCAATGATTAACCGAGAAATAAGCTGGTTATCATTTAATGAGAGAGTGCTTCAGGAAGCAGCGGATAAACGAAATCCACTTATTGAAAGACTGCGCTTTCTTGGTATTTATTCCAATAATCTTGATGAGTTTTATCGCGTTCGGGTTGCTACCATGCGTCGACTCAGGGACTATAAAAAAGAACATCCCGGTGACCTTGATTTTAGTCCATTTGAGATACTTAAGCAAATAGGAGTAATCACTGCAAGGCAGCAGAAAAGATTCGATCAGATATACGGGGAGATACTCGAACATCTTGAAAAGGAGAATATTATTCTGATTGACGAAAAAGACCTCACCGCTGACCAGGCGGCTTATGTGACAAGGTACTTCAGAGAACAAGTAAGGTCAAGCCTTTTTCCTGTGATGCTGAAAACCCTAAAAAGATCTTCATTTCTACAAGACCACTCCATATACCTGGCTGTGCATATGGGTTATGAGCGTGCTGACAAAAAAGACGATGGAGCGTTGATCAGATTGCCGGTGGGGCAACTGCCGCGTTTTGTCATGCTGCCAAAATCAAGGGGAATCAGCCATGTTATCTTACTTGACGATGTGGTCAGGTACAATTTAGCCAGTATATTTTCCATATTTGATTATGATAACTTCAATGCCTATACTGTCAAACTAACCAGAGATGCCGAATTGGACATTGAAAATGACCTGAGCCGGAGTTTTATGGAACGCATGGCTGAGAGTCTGAAGCAAAGGGCATCTGGCAGGCCTGTAAGGTTTATTTATGACAAGGATATGCCAGATGTTTTTTTGAGAAAACTTATCAGGCGTTTACGTATTTCTCAAAAAGACAACATCATACCAGGAGCCCGTTATCAGAATTTCAAAGATTATATGCAGTTTCCCAATGTTGGCAGGCCTGATCTTGAGTTTCCTCCTGCGCAGCAACTCCCCCATCGTCACCTGGCGGGTACCAGAAGTATCCAAAAGGCCATCCGGAATCAAGACATATTGTTGCATTTCCCCTATCAGTCTTTTCAGTACATCATTGATATGTTAAGAGAAGCTTCTATTGACCCAAAGGTTAAAGAAGTAAAAATGACACTTTACCGGGTTGCACGTGAGTCAAATGTTGTGAATGCATTAATCAATGCGGCCAGAAACGGAAAAAAAGTGACCGTTTTTCTGGAACTTCAGGCCAGATTTGATGAACACGCCAATATATACTGGTCACAAAAAATGATGGATGAGGGCATTGAGGTTATACATGGAATGCCAGGTATTAAAGTTCATTGTAAACTACTATTGATTAAAAGGAAGCATAAAGGTGAAATAGAACGGTTTGCCAACATAGGTACGGGTAACTTCAATGAAGATACAGCCAAAAGGTATACAGATGAAAGCCTGTTGACTGCCCATCCTGGTATTACCAGAGAGGTAGAGAGGGTTTTCGCCATGTTCGAATCGTCGTACCAGGCACATGTTGATTTCGACCACTTGGTGGTTTCGCCGTTTGCTACCAGACAGGTCATGCTTGAATTGCTTGACAATGAAATGCGGCACGCCAGAGCAGGCCTGAAAGCAGCTATTTTTTGGAAATTAAATTCATTGGTTGATGAAGAGGTTGTTGAAAAGCTATATGAGGCAAGTAAGGCTGGCGTCATATGCAGGTTAATTGTCAGGGGCATATGTGTATTGCGCCCGGAGATTAAGGGCTTAAGTGAGAATATAGAAGTGATCAGTATCCTTGACCGGTATCTGGAGCACGGCAGAATCTATTATTTTTCCAACAACGGATCACCCAAAATTTATTTAGGATCGGCTGATATGATGGTCAGGAATCTTGATAACCGGATTGAAGTAAGCTGCCCGGTTTATGATCCGGGTTTGCAGGCAGAGTTGAAAGCCATTTTGGACACGCATTGGAAAGACAATGTAAAAGCCAGGATTGTAGATGCAGATCAGGGCAACATGTATCGTCAGGCCGTTGATTCGGTCTATATTCGCAGCCAGGAAGCAATTTATAATTATCTAAGAGAATGTTATTATCAGCCATAGATATCGGGAGCAATGCGGTAAGGCTTTTGTTCTCAAATGTTAAGGAAACGGAGGGTGTTGTGGTAGCCGAAAAACTATCCCTGGTGCGCATACCTTTACGTCTTGGAGAAGATGTCTTTGCCACAGGTACAATATCAGAGGCAAAAATCAGTAAGCTGATCAAGACAATACAAGCTTTTTTGCTGCTGATTGAAGTTAATGGTTCAGAGAGAACAATGATATACGCTACTGCTGCCATGAGAGAAGCAGTTAATGCTTCGCAGGTAATTGCAAAGGTTAGAAAAAGTACCGGCGTTAATATTGAGGTTATAGACGGCATCAAAGAAGCGACCCTGATAAGCAGTGTGGATGGTTTTTTCCCACCCCAAACTCCGTCTGATGTTGTTTTTCTGGATGTAGGAGGGGGTAGTTCAGAGATTACTGTTATGAAGAACCGTAAGCTGGTTAAATCCTATTCATTCGAAATCGGTACTGTTCGAATGTTGAACCACGCTGTTGAGGCATCAGCATGGAAACAACTCAGACAAACATTGCAATCGTTTACCATTCCTGACGGGCAATTTTTCCTGGTCGGATCAGGAGGAAACATAACCAAATTGGTGAAGCTATATGGCAATACACGTGATAAAGTGCTGACTTATAAAAAACTTTCAGCCGGAATTAAAGAACTTGAGTCAATGACATTTGATCAACGCATGAAAGAATTGGGATTGCGACCTGACAGAGCAGACGTAATAGTTCCCGCAGGCTTGATTTTTCGCTTTGTAATGAATGAACTCAATGTCTCCAGTGTATATGTTCCCAAAATAGGATTAGCTGATGGGATGGTGAGTCAGATGTATAAGGAACATAAGGGGATACAGTAACAAAACCGGCTTAATTTTTCTTCAAATTACCCTATCTTTGCAATACAGAGGTGCCCCATATAACAAGGGAATGAATGTATGAACGAAATTGATATTGCAAAGGAAAAAGCTGAAATTGTTAAACGTTACCGTTCACTCCTGTCTGCTTGTCGACCCAATACCAGCAAAGAAGACAGAAAGCGGATCAGGCAGGCATTTGATTTTGCAGCAGAGGCCCATAAAAATCATCGCAGAAAAAGTGGCGAACCCTATATTTTCCACCCCATTGCTGTAGCAAAAATTGCCGTTGAAGAGATCGGTCTGGGCACCACAAGTGTGGTATGCTCACTTCTGCACGATGTAGTTGAAGATACAGACTATACCCTTGAAGATATATCTGAATATTTTGACCCGGAAGTATCCAGGATCATTGACGGTCTGACCAAGATATCAGATATTTTTGATCAGACTACCTCTGTGCAGGCAGAGAATTTCAGAAAGATGCTCTTGACTCTTTCGGATGATGTCAGGGTTATCCTTATCAAGCTGGCCGACCGGCTTCATAATATGAGAACCCTTGACTCACTGCCTCCGAAAAAGCAGCTGAAGGTTGCCAATGAGACACTGTATTTGTTTGCTCCCCTTGCGCATCGTCTTGGTTTTCACGCTATAAAAAGCGAGCTGGAAGACCTTGCCATGAAGTATACTGAGCCAGAAATATATAATTCGATTGTCCAGAAACTTGCTGACACCAAAGAAGAACGTAATCGCTTTATCCAGTCTTTTACACAACCCATTCGTAAGGCACTTTTAAAAGAGGATATGGATTTTACCATACTCGCCAGGACAAAATCTATCAGTTCTATTTGGGGCAAAATGAGGAAAAAGGAGGTTCCTTTTGAAGAGGTGTATGACATTTTCGCCATACGACTTATCCTGAATACCCCTGAAAAGAGAGAAAAAGCTGATTGCTGGAAGGTATATTCCATTGTAACCGACATCTATAAGCCAAATCCCGATCGCCTTCGTGACTGGATATCTAATCCTAAGGCGAACGGCTACGAATCACTGCATACAACAGTTATGAGCAGGCAGGGTAAATGGGTTGAAGTGCAGATCAGAACGCAACGTATGGATGATGTTGCTGAGAAAGGATATGCTGCCCATTGGAAATACAAGGAGTCAAAAACCGGCGAAAGTGGTATTGATAAATGGTTGCGCCGGATCAGAGAGATCTTGAAAAGTGCAGAATCAGATGCACTTGATTTTATAGATGATTTTAAGCTGAATCTGTTTTCAGATGAAATCATTGTCTTTACACCCAAAGGCGAGCTTCGCACTTTACCCATTGGTTCAACTGCCCTTGACTTTGCCTATAGTATACACACACAGGTAGGAGATAACTGCCTTGGTGTAAAAGTGAACCACAAACTTGTGCCCCTGAGCCAGCCCTTAAAAAGTGGTGATCAGGTAGAGATTATTACCTCCAGGAAGCAGCATCCAAAACCAGATTGGCTAAATTATGTAACAACCGCCAGAGCCAAAGGAAAGATCAAGTCGGCTTTAAAAGAAGCACGTAAAAAGCAGGCTGATGAAGGTCGCGAGATACTGGAAAGAAAGCTTAAGCATTTTAAAATTGATTTTAATCAAGATAACATCCAGAAACTGGTGGATCATTTTAAGCTGCCCGCGCCCATTGATTTATTTTATGAAGTTGCCATTGGCAAAATTGGTCAGAAAGAACTGAAGGCCTATGCCACAGAACTTGAAGGTGGAGGCATCCTCAGTTATTTTAAAAATCCTTTTTCAAGGTCGAAAGATAGCTCACCACAACAACAAACCGTTCAGGATCCGATCAGGCAGCAGTTGAAGGATAAACCTGATACGCTTTTGATTGGAGATAATATGGAGAAGCTCACCTATTCACTTTCTCCCTGCTGTAACCCCATCCCCGGAGATGATGTATTTGGTTTTGTGACCATACATGATGGCATCAAAATCCACCGGAATAACTGCCCCAATGCTGTTCAATTGATGTCAAAATACGCCTATCGGGTGGTGAAAGCAAAATGGATTACCAATAAGTCCATTGCCTTTTTATCAGGCCTGCGTGTAAAAGGTATTGATGAGGTTGGGTTGCTTAAAAACCTTACCAATACGATATCAAGTGAATACAATGTCAATATACGGAACATACATTTTGATACCCACGATGGCACCTTTGAAGGGGTGGTAATGCTTTATATTAACGACACGCAACATTTGAATAACCTCATAAAGAAATTGAAAAAAATAAAGGGCATTCAAAAGGTTTCAAGAATTGGTAAAATGGAAGCGTCTTCTTAATGGTTTGATTACCAGACCATACCTTATTTATTTATAAGCATTTCAAATAATCGATTTTTTTGCTATCTTTATGGCCTGTATGTATTATGTATATGTAGAGATGTGACTTATGCAGGTAAAACAAACGGCTATGAATGAACAGAAGGTCGATCAGGAACTGCTTGATACGGTAAAAAAAATATTCTCCGATTATCTTGAAAATAATGGGCACCGAAAAACGCCTGAACGCTTTACAATTTTAAGGGAAATTTACCTGACTGACGGGCATTTTGATGTGGAATCACTCTATATCAAAATGAAGAACAACAAATACAGGGTAAGCAGGGCTACACTATACAATACGATAGAGCTTCTTTTAAACTGCAATCTGGTCATAAAACATCAGTTTGGAAAGAATGTGGCACAATTTGAAAAATCATACAAATATCGTCAGCACGATCACTTGATCTGTTCTACCTGTGGCAAGGTCTATGAGTTTTGTGACCCCCGAATTCAGGAAATAAAAAACTCGGTTGAAGACCTCATGAATTTTGAAGTAACTCACCGTTCGTTTGCTTTTTACGGACTCTGCAAAGAATGCAGGCAGGAACAAGGCTGATCATTTTTCTCTCAAATTATTCATTGGCGGTCTGACTAAAATACCTTACTTTTGGCATATATATCTTGCCAAAACATATTTCCTGTGATGAAAGAAACAAATAAAGCCGATGTATTGCTCGGATTGCAATGGGGCGATGAAGGTAAAGGAAAGATTGTGGATGTTCTAACACCACATTACAAGGTCGTGGCCCGTTTTCAGGGTGGCCCGAATGCCGGACATACCCTCTTTTTTGAAAACAAGAAATATATCCTGCATACCATCCCTTCGGGCATATTCCATAAAGGTTGTGTCAATGTTGTGGGTAATGGCGTGGTAATTGATCCTTACATTTTCAGTCAGGAGATCGGACAGTTAGGTTTCTCAACCGAAGAGTTGCAGGAATCACTTTATGTTTGTAGCAAAGCCCACTTGATTTTGCCATCTCACCGTCTGCTGGATGCTGCATATGAGTACAATAAGGGAAATTCAAAAATTGGCAGCACACTTAAGGGCATAGGACCGGCCTATACAGATAAAGTTGCCAGGACGGGTATGCGCCTTGCTGATGCATTTGCTTCTGATTTCCAGGCAAAATATGATCACTTGAAGAATGAGCACATAAGGCTGGCCGGTAGCCTTGGTTTTGATGCTACTGAATTAAAGCTTGACGGATTAGATTTTGAAGCCTATGAAAAAGCATGGCTTCTGGGTCTGGAGCATCTGAAATCTTTACCTGTGGTTCAGAGTGAGTTGTTTATCAATGAGACGCTTGATAAAGGAGCCAGAGTTTTGGCTGAAGGTGCACAAGGTACCTTGCTTGATATTGATTTCGGATCTTATCCATATGTTACCTCATCCAGTACCATAGCGGCAGGAGCATGTACCGGCCTGGGGCTTGCGCCTTCAAGAATTGGAGATGTATTCGGAATTTTCAAGGCATATTGCACCAGGGTTGGCAGTGGCCCTTTCCCGACTGAGCTCCATGATGAAAACGGAGACCATCTCAGAGAAGTAGGCCAGGAGTTTGGTTCGACCACCGGCAGACCCAGGCGCTGTGGTTGGCTTGACCTGCCTGCGCTAAAATATGCGGTTATGATCAATGGTGTGAACCATTTGATCATGACTAAAGCCGACGTCTTGAATCAGATGAAAACCCTTAAGGTATGTGTAGCTTATCGGGTGGGAGATAAAGAGTATGATATTTTGCCCTTTTCAATCAACCCCGGACAGCTCGTTCCTGTGTATGACACGCTTCCTGGTTGGGAAAAAGATCTTGACAAGATAGAGACCTTTGAAGAGCTTCCTCCTGCATTACTTGATTATATCCGCAAAGTTGAAGAGTTTGTTAATGTACCGGTTGATATCATCTCGACAGGGCCTGACCGTAAGCAAATTCTTGTCAGAAAGGGCTCAGGCATCCTGAAGCGTCTGTCGGTGAACAAAGACTGATGTTTCTCCGTAAGCTATATTATTTTTTAACTCCTGGACTCAGGAGGTTAGTCAGGCGTATTTATTACTTTCCGACAGACTTGTTGAATGTGTTTTTTCGCCGGCGTCCGGCCCTTGTCCCACCACAGGGACGGATTTTTACCGGGCAAGGTGATTTTGTCGCCATTGGAGATAATTTTCTGAATGAGTTTATTGAAACCTGTCAGCTAAAACCAGATTATCACGTTTTGGATGTGGGTTGTGGTCTAGGCAGGATGGCCAGGCCGCTGGTTTTCTACCTTGATCAGAAGGGAAAGTATGATGGATTTGATATTGTAAAAGATGGCGTTAGCTGGTGTAAGAAGCATTATGCTGCATATGAAAATTTTTCATTCACCCATGTATCGCTCGACAATGATCTCTATCATTTAGGTAGCGGCCATGATGCCACTTCATTCAATTTCCCTTACAGGGATAATGATTATGATCTTGTAGTACTTATCTCAGTGTTTACCCATATGCAGTCTGCTGAAGTTCAGCAATATTTGCACGAAATTCAAAGGGTGCTTAAACCCGGAGGACGATGTTTTGCCACATTTTTTCTGCTGACACCATCATCAGATGAGCAAAGACAACAGCCAGCCATACCATTCCACAAGCATGACAACGAGGGTGTTTACCTCCATGACAGGCGGGTGAAAAATGCCAATGTTGGGTACAGTTATGAGCTCGTTGAAAAAATGGCAAAAACGGCCTCTCTTTCCATAGAGCAGTTTCACCAGGGCTGGTGGTCAGGACACCCCAAAGAGTCATGCAAAGACTTTCAGGATATCCTTGTTTTTCGCCCGTTTATTTAATCTGGGTCTAAATTTCTGTTTACATAAGTTTTTTGCCCAATCGTATTAGATTGGTTGCTATAAAAAGCCATACATTTGTTTTTATTGAGCCCCCCAGGGGGAAAGTGTTTTGATTGGTTTTATTTTACAAGCAATTAAGGAGGAAATTAAATGACAACAGAAAAAAGCATTAAGGGAACCAGGACAGAGCAGAACTTGTTAAAAGCTTTTGCCGGTGAGTCACAGGCAGCCAGACGTTATGAAATGTATTCAAATGTGGCTAGTGAAGAGGGATATGAGCAAATTGCAGCTATTTTCAGGCAGACTGCTGACCACGAAAAAATACACGCCAAAACATTTTATGAATACCTGGAAGGGGGTATGGTTGAGATTACTGCAGCCTATCCGGCCGGAAAAGTTGGAACAACTGCTGAAAATCTTGTATCTGCGGCTAAAGGAGAGAATGAAGAATGGACTGAACTTTACCCCGAATTTGCAAGGGTAGCTGAAGAGGAAGGTTTTAAACGGGTAGCGACATCTTTTAAGTTGGTTGCCCAGGTAGAGAAACACCACGAAGAACGCTATCTTAAGCTACTCAAGCGCGTGAAAGAAGGAAGCGTTTTTGAGCGTCCGGAAAAGACCCAGTGGTTCTGTATTAAGTGTGGGTATATACACGAAGGAGAGAAAGCCCTTAAGAACTGTCCTGCTTGTCGTCACCCCCAGGCATGGTTTGAAGAATTATCTGAAAACTATTAGACGTTTTTTCTGATATTAAAAAATCTGCGGATAGGCCGCCGGGTTGTATTCGTGCATCAGGTTGTAGACTCTCTCAAACACATCCTCTGCATTTGGGTTTGAGAAATAATCTCCATCTGTGCTGTATGCAGCCCGGTGTTCTTTTGCTGTTACTGTAGCTGGTTCAGCATCGAGATACCTGTATCCACCCTGTTCTTCCAAAACCTTTTGCATCATAAAGGCTGTGGCTCCACCTGGCACATCTTCGTCAAAGAAAACGATCTTGTTGGTTTTCTTGAGTGACTGTATGATGGTATGATCCAGATCAAAGGGAAGAAGGGTTTGCACGTCAATAAGCTCAACAGACACATTGAATTCAGTAAGTTGCTGAATGGCTTCCTGTGCAATTCTGACACATGATCCATATGTTACCAATGTAATATCAGTTCCCTGTGAGAGTATTTCAGGCTTTCCCAGAGCCAGGGTGAATTCACCAATGTTTGAGGGCATTTTTTCTTTAAGCCTGTAGGCATTCAGGGGCTCAATGATTATGGCCGGATCATCTGATCTGATCATGGTGTTATAGAAGCCTGCGGCCTGGGTCATGTTGCGTGGGACAATGACATGTACACCGCGAATTGAGTTAATCACCATACTTAATGGACTGCCTGAATGCCAGATTCCCTCAAGACGGTGCCCCCTGGTACTGATAATCAAAGGTGCTTTTTGTCCTCCCGCTGTACGGTAGTGCAGTGTGGCTAAATCATCACTAATGACCTGGAGGCCAAATAACAGGTAGTCGAAATACTGTATTTCTGCAATTGGTCTCAAACCTCTCATGGCCAAACCCAGACCCTGTCCAATAATTGTAGCTTCACGGATGCCAGTATCACTGATGCGCAGTTTCCCGTATTTTTCCTGCATGCCTTCAAGGGTTTGGTTAACACCACCTATATAGCCAACATCTTCGCCAAAAATCATGGATTTGGGAAAATGCTTGAATATATAATCGTAGTTGGCAACTAAAATCTCTCTTCCATTTGCCAATGGTGCATCTTTGGTATATTCGGGCTTAACCTCTTTAATCTTGAAAGGTGATTCATTTGACTGGCTATGCAGGTGTGAAGAATAACGCCCCTGGTTGTCTTTATAAGCATCAGAAAGCCATTCACTAACAATCTTTTTCAACGAGGTTTCTTCAGGGGTACAGGTGTTGCACAAAAGGCGCAGTATGCGCTTACCGGTCGATAAAATATCTTTTCGGGTGGGCTCACCAATACGCTTAAGTTCCTGAAGCAGCTTGTCAATCTTATCGACTTTCAGGCAACGACAACTTGAAATGTTAACCTTTTTGATAAAATCGTCCCTTAGCTCGACGATGGGTTTTTGGTAGTTGTTCCAGGCATTTCGCCTTGCCTCTTTCACCCTTGTGACCGCCTCTTGCTCCAGCTTATCGAGCACTACTTTGCCGGCAATTTTCCTTTTAATGATCCATTCACGCATTTTGACGATACAATCATTTTCTTTCTCCCACTTGAGTCGTGCTTCAGATTTGTATCGTTCATGTGAGCCGCTGGTTGAGTGGCCCTGGGGTTGGGTAACTTCTGTGATGTGAAAAAGAACAGGGATATGTTCTTTCCTGCAAAGCTCTATGCCCTTTTGGTAGGTTTCTATCAATGCTTCATAGTCCCATGCCCTGGCTTTGAAAATATGAATTCCGGTATGGTCGTCATTACCCTTTTCAAATCCTTGCAAAGCCACTGAAATGCTGCCTTTGGTTGTCTGGAATTCAACGGGAACACTGATGCCATATCCGTCATCCCATACAGATACAGCCATGGGTACCTTAAGAACCGCTGCGGCATTCAAAGTTTCGAAAAAGTGCCCCTCACTGGTGCTGGCATCGCCGATGGTTACGAAGGTAACTTCATTGCCGTTGTTACTGAAACCTGATTCTCCCCCAAGTTCCTTATGCCCCCTGAATACCTTCGAAGCAAGTGCAAGTCCCAATGATCTGGGCATTTGTCCTGCTGTTGGTGAAATATCTGCCGAAGAATTTTTTTGTTTTGCAAGGTCTTTCCATGTTCCATCACTGTCAAGGCTCCTGGTGGCAAAATGGTTGTTCATCATGCGGCCGCCATTATCCGGATTAGCTGTAATGTCGGTATCTCCGTACAATTGTGCGAAAAATCCTTCAAGTGTCAGCAAGCCTGAAGCCAACATAAATGTTTGATCTCTGTAATATCCTGATCTCCAGTCTCCTTCTTTGAACACCTTGGCCATTGCCAATTGGGGAACTTCTTTTCCGTCACCAAAAATGCCAAACTTGGCTTTACCAGTGAGTACTTCTCTGCGTCCAAGTAAGCTTGCCTGCCTACTCTCACAAGCTATTCGGTAATCATTCAGAATATCTTTTTTTTGCTTTTCAGAATAGGATTTGTTTTTGCCTGGCATGATGAAGTTTGTTAGGGAAAGAGTTGGATTAGCTTTTATATTGATCCTATAACAAAAATAAATAAAACCCTAAATTGTTCAATTTCTGGCTGGTATTCAGGTAGCAAGATTTTGTTATACCATCATATGATAGCTCATCCCTGAAAGAAATGCGAATACCAGTAATCCTATACCGATAATCCACAAAAGCAGGCTTATCATTGCCAGTTGGCGATTTCCTTTCAATTTGAACATGAGTGATAGTCCGAAAACCACCAGAAGTAAAACCGGAATACCTATTGTTAGCATTAGTCCGGCCATGGCCAGGTTAATAAGCCAGTATGAGGAAAGCCAGTATTCAAGCATCTCGGGAAGCGTAAACACAGGAAGGTGAATGGCAGGGAAAAAAACAAGCCAGGAAAAACCCGTAGCCAGTGAAATTAGTGCGGCCAGCAATGAAACACCAACGATGGTGAAAATAATGCCTGCGAAAATGCTTACAATGCGGAAGAGTACTTCGAAAAACCTGGAAAAACCATCACCCAGATCGTCAAAAAACTCTCCATCTTTAGTCTTTATTTTTTTTTTTGATCCCTTTTCTTTGGAGAGGTCACTAAGGTTTTTCTTGATGTCTCGCAGGTCTTCTTTAATTGATTTTTCAATATTCGAGAGATTGATCTTTTCACCGCGCATTGAAAGCCTATCGGCGGTACTTCTGGCTTTGGGAATAACTATCCAAAGAATAATGTAGAGAATCAATCCAAAAGAATAAGCAAATATGGTTAAAAGAAATATAACCCGGATCCAGGTAGGATCGATCTGAAAATAAGCGCCCAAGCCCCCACAAACACCTCCGATGTACTTGTTATCCGGATCGCGGAATAGTCGCTTGGGAGCAGATTCATCATCGTCTTCAGATACTTCTGCTTCAGAACTGTCTAAGTCCTCTTTTTCTTCTCCGCTAATCTGTGATGGTTCACCGAGCTGTGAAATGGCTTCCTGAACGTCAGCCAGGGAGATAACCTGCTGGCTACTACCTTTTTTTTCCTGGAACATTTCAGCAAGCCGGCTTTCAATTCCAGAAATGATTTCATCGCAGCCTTCATCACTTTTGAAATATTCCCGGATTTTTTCAAGATACCGGTTCAACTTCTCGTATGCATCTTCGTCAATGTGGAACACAACCCCACTAATATTGACAGTCATTGTTTTCTTCATGGTCCTTATTTTTGATTAGCTAAATTTAATAATTAATCTTAACCCTGGCCTTTTCCGGTTAATTTGTTTACCGAACCCACCAGATCATTCCAGGTGTTATCCAGTTCAGTAAGAAATTTGCTTCCGAGAGGGGTAACCAGGTAATATTTTCTGGGAGGTCCTCCAGTTGACTCTTCCCAACGATAAGTGAGTAAGCCCTCATTTTTCAGCCTGGTTAGTAAAGGATATATCGTGCCTTCAACCACCAGTAATTTTGCTTCTTTGAGAGCCCGGATCAGTTCAGAGGCATAGGCCTCTTTGTCAGATAGCATGGAGAGAATGCAATACTCCAGGATGCCTTTTCGCATTTGGGCCTTCGTGTTTTCCAGGTTCATAGCATTGTAATTATTTCTTATTTGATGCAAATATAATACAAAAATAGTACCATGCTATGCAAAGTACTATAAAAAATTCAATATTGTGTGAAAATAATTTTAACAGTCACTTTAAGAGGTGGTTGCCAAATGAAAAAATGAATTTGTTTACCAAAAGACAGTGTACAGCACAACCAGTATGACCATGATTGTGTAGGCAGCTATATTAAACTTTTTACCGGTCAAAAAAGTTTCTTTGTTTAAACTGATGGCCTTGGGATCTTCATCCTTCTCTGCAGTAATTAAACTGACCATGACAATGACTGACATCGTAATAAGGCATGTATACATCATTTGGTCAAGAAATGGCATTTCAACCGGCAGAATTTTTAAAAGCAGGGCAGTTGGTATAGATGAGAGGATACCTGCAATGGCTCCCCTGGTATTGGTTTTCTTCCAGAAAAGCCCCATAAGAAACACTGCCAGAATTCCCGGACTCACCACACCTGTATATTCTTGAATATATTGGAACATTTGGGGCATGGTATCAAGTGCAGGAGCCACTATTACTGCTATGACCAAAGCCGCCAGAACAGCCAGTCTGCCAACTGGGACAAGGTCTGAGCCATCAACTCGTTTTGACATATATGGTTTGTAAATGTCCATGGTAAAAATGGTTGCTGTAGAGTTGAGCATTGATGCCAGCGATGAAACAATTGCTGCTGTCAGTGCTGCTACAACAAGGCCTTTTAGACCTGTCGGGATAAAGGTCCTGATTAACCATGGATAGGAAATATCATAGTTAATGCTTCCATCAGGGCGTAAGAAATCAGACCTGACCCCATCAATAATGGTTGTTCCGTCGGTCTGGGTAAATAAAACAAATGCAATGATGCCTGGAATAACTACAAATACCGGTAATAACAATTTTAAAAAAGCAGCAAAAGCCAGACCCTTTTGTGCCTCACGCAAAGATTTGGCCGCCAATGCCCTTTGAATGATATACTGATTGAATCCCCAATAATATAAATTGGCAACCCACATACCTCCAATGAGTACCCCAATGCCGGGCAGATTCATAAATTCAGGATTATCTCTCTTGAGAATCATATTGAATTTGTCTCCTGCAGTTTGATAAACATGATCCAGACCTGTCAATACTCCTCCTTCAGGAGTAACGTAGGTAAGGGCAATGATGGTTGTCACAAGTCCACCGAAAATTAGCAGAACAACCTGAATCACGTCAGTCCATGCAACTGCTGAAAGTCCACCCCAAATAGAATAAGCGGCCGCAAACAATGCAAGGCCTACTATAAATTGAAACATCATGGAGCCGTCGCCGTTGCCTAGAATAGTGTCCAGTGCCTTGGCCCCCAGAAACAATACAGAGGTAAGGTTGACAAAAATAAAGAGGGCAACCCAAAAAATGGCCAAAATGGTTTTCAGGTTGGTATTGAAGCGCTTTTCAATGAATTGGGGGATTGTGAATAACTCTTCCTTAATAAAAATGGGAAGAAAAAACTTCGCCACAACGATGAGAGTCAATGCTGCCATCCACTCATATGAGGCGATGGCCAATCCTATGGCAAAACCAGAACCTGACATTCCTATGAACTGTTCTGCTGAAATATTTGCGGCAATCAATGATGCACCTATTGCCCAAAATGGCAGGCTTTTGCCGGCGAGAAAATAGTCTTGTGCATTTTTTTTCTGACCTTTTTTGGTTCTGCTGACCCAAAGGCCCACGCTGAGTATCAATAGGCCATAAGCGATGAAAATAGCGTAATCCAGTGGTTGAAATGTGCTCATCGGCAATGGTTTTAGATGTGAATAATCAATTTAAACCAAAGGCAGGTGTTTCGACAAAAAGGTGTTGGTTTTAATATAAATGCATGTAAATATAATTGGTTTTTGTATAAACTGAAAAAACCTTTGCCTTTCTGTTATAGTGATGAGAAAGCTGTATTTGTCTGACATTCTATTACTGCTTTCGTTTATAGTCAGTTTTCCGGTCAAAATGTCAGCATTGATGGGCTGGCATAACCTTTGCTGACAAGGAGTCTGTTACATAACTATCCAATTAAAAAAACAAACCAATGCAAAAAGGAAAGATTAACGTCCAGACAGAGAACATTTTCCCCATCATTAAAAAGTTCCTTTATTCAGACCACGAGATCTTTCTCAGAGAGTTGATCTCGAATGCCGTTGATGCTACCCAGAAACTTAAAACACTTGCTTCGAGGGGAGACTTTAAAGGCGAGCTGGGTGACCTGGCCATTGAAGTTAAATTGGATAAAAAAGCAAAAACCATTTCCATCAGTGACAAAGGTATTGGGATGACAGCTGAAGAAGTTGACCGGTTTATTAACCAGATTGCTTTTTCCAGCGCAGAAGAATGGGTAAGCAAATACAAAACGGAGTCGGAGGCCAATCCAATCATTGGGCATTTCGGGCTGGGTTTTTACTCGTCGTTTATGGTGGCCTCAAAAGTTGACCTCCATACCAAGTCTTATAAAAAGAATAGTAAAGGTGTTCAGTGGTCATGCGATGGGACACCTGAGTTCAGCCTTGAAGAAAAACCAAAAAAAAACCGCGGAACAGAAGTTGTGTTGCATGTGGCAGATGACTCTCTTGAATTTTTGGAAGAATCCAGAATTCTGGGGTTACTCAACAAATACTGTAAGTTTTTGCCTGTAGAGATCATTTTTGGTACCGAGAAACTCACTGAAAAAAAACAGGATGATAAAGGAGAAGAAAAAGACGTAACGGTTGAAAAGCCAAGGATCATTAACAATACAAAACCCGCGTGGACACAAAAGCCTGCAGAATTAAAAGATGAAGACTATAAGTCATTTTACCGTGAGTTATACCCCATGTCGTTTGACGAACCCTTGTTCAACATTCATTTGAATGTTGACTATCCTTTCACACTAACGGGCATATTGTATTTTCCTAAAGTAAAGCAGAATTTTGAGGTACAGCGAGACAAGATTCAGTTGTATTGCAATCAGGTTTTTGTAACTGATTCGGTTGAAGGAATTGTTCCTGACTTTCTTACTTTGTTGCATGGTGTCATAGACTCACCCGATATTCCGTTGAATGTTTCCAGAAGTTTCTTGCAGAGTGATGCCAATGTCAAGAAGATAAGCGGACATATCACAAAGAAAGTTGCGGACAAACTTGAAGAGATTTTTAAGAATAACCGTGAAGATTTCGAGAAAAAATGGGATGATATCAAGATATTCATTGAATATGGAATGATCTCAGACGAGAAATTTCGCGAGAGGGCCAAAAAGTTTTGCCTGCTCAAAAATACCGAAGAAAAGTATTTTACGCTTGACGAGTACAAGGAGCATATTAAGGGGCAACAGACCGATAAGGATAAAAAGCTTGTGCATCTTTATGCCACAGACAAGGATGGCCAACACGCATTTATTGAAGCTGCAAAAGATAAGGGCTATGATGTTCTGCTGCTGGATACACCCATCGACAGCCATTTTGTAAATATGCTGGAAAGTGAGCATGAGGATGTCACCTTTAAAAGGGTAGATGCCGAGGTCGTTGACAAACTGATTGCAAAAGAGGATGAGATGCCCTCAAAATTATCTGATGAGCAAAAAGACAAACTGAAACCACTGCTCCAGAAACACTTAGACCAGCAGCAATTTCAGGTGACATTTGAAAACCTAAGTGAATCTGATCACCCCATGGTCATCACCCAGCCTGAGTTTATGCGTCGGATGAAAGACATGTCTGCAGTGGGAGGCATGAGTTATATGGGAAACCTTCCGGATAGCTATATGCTTGTTGTAAACAGCAACCACCGTCTGATTGGGAAGTTGCTCGGAGAAGAAAATGCCGAGTTGCAAGAGAAGCAGATCAAGCAGCTTGTTGACCTGGCCTTATTGGCGAAAAACCTTTTAAAAGGAGAACAGCTAACCCGCTTTGTCCAGCGAAGCGTTGACTTATTCTAAATAGGATTGTTATCAATCTGATTATTTGCAGTTTTATTGTCGATTGCCTGTTTTTTTAAAAAAGCAGTTTGGGCGTAATTGAAAAGTATTTAAATTTGCAGTCCGTTTAGAAAATAATGGGCATAGGCCATTAGCGGTCTTTTTCAGGGCAACATTTTTT
>SKRM01000070.1 GCA_007118495.1 Bacteroidales bacterium | reverse complement strand
AGCAGCCCTGATGATTTCAGAGGCTTTCGGGGCTATTTATTTGACCGGCCGATGCAAATCTTTCCCCACCATTTTATTATGCTTACCCATGAAAGTGACTCATTGAACACTTATGAAGTGGTTCTGCCTGAAGATGAGCGTAACTTTATTCATGCACGTATCCAAAGGATTATAGTGAATGAGCTCCACAGCAAAGTCAAACAGATTGAACTGCATCTTGATACAGACATTAGCGATGAGCTTCTTGCATCATTTGATCACTCTTACCTGGTGGCCGGTGAAGAAAAGGCCAATCCGTGTTTGCTGTTAAACGCCAAGGCTATACTTGAATCGGAGGTAAAGAATCAAAATCTAACACCTGCAGATATTCCCCCGCTTTCGACCAGATACCATCCATATTATCATTTTAGCGGGCAACAGACCCTAATTACTTATGGAGAGGTTTGTCAACATGAAATTAGCTGGAAATCTGGTTCTCAATGGACATTGAAATCAGAAACAGCTGATCCGCAAGGCCGTGACAGCCGGATGCATATCAGGGTCATTGAACAGCCCGAGATTTTAATCTCAGAAAAAATGTACTACCTTATTTTGCAGACCAATGAATAATGTATGGCGTTGGTTGCCAAATAAATCAAAGACCAGTTTGCAACCCTCCGGTTAGTATCAGCAAACTGCTCTACACTTTTCAGAACCTGTATCCCAGAGTAAAATAGTATCCCTTTGTTCTTGTGGTCCGGCCTTGCTGGCTAGAGATATCTGAAAGTCCTATCCTCCAGGTATAGGCGATCATAAAACGCATAATCTCCATCCCAAAACCGGCATTAAACCCCCATTCACCTGTAGGGTGAACGCCATCAAAGTCAAGCCTGGTATCACCATCCGATCCAGAAAAACTATACCTGTAGTAACCTCCTGCAAATGGATACGCCCTGAGAAACTCCCCCGGACCACCAGTCAGATGGTAATTCAAATTGAGGGGTAAGGTCAGTGAATGCCTTCTGAAAACACCTTCAGCTGACTGGCTGCCATTCAGGTCATACAGTACCTCCGATTGCAGGAAATATCTATTGCCAAGGTGAAGTTGCAGAAAAATGCCGGCGCCAAAGGCAAAAGCTGCATTGGCATCGTAGAACTCATCGGGAAAAATATGGTTTGCACTTCCGATGTGGGTAATAAAACCACCGTCAAGCAGCAAAGCTCTGGGATTCTGCATCCGGACAAACTGCCGTGAGGGGAGCAGCTCAGGCTTAACCGACAATTCTTCTGTAAACGATTGCATGAATAAAGTAATATCAGCCATTCCGTCATAATCAAGCAGGTCATACGTATCCTCAGGCTTATGATAGGGCGATTTACTTCCTGTAAACACATGTACAGCAGGAATGCCTACATCAGCAAATGGTTTGCTGTCGGTTCTGACAGCGATATCCCTTGTTGTTCGTCTAAGTCTTACTCCTTCTTGTCCAGCCAGCTGATTAGCTATGGCGATACCATTATTGAGGGTTCCCATTCCCAGCAGATTTACTCCGTTATTGGCCTTATACATACCCACCATGTCAAGACTAAACATTAGTTTCACATGTGCTGGTTCTACGAAACCACGATCTCCGATAAACTCCCTGGCTCCAAGAAGGCCGCTCTCTTCACCGTCAAAAGCGATAAATAATATACTGCGACCCAATGCTTCTGGCTTTTGTGATAATAGCCGGGCCAGCTCTATAACTACAGCCACTCCTGAAGCATTATCATCGGCTCCTGGAAAAACGACCCTTTCTCCCATACCGTAAACATATCCCAAATGATCGTAATGGGCTCCAATAACTATAAACTCATCACTAATTTCAGGGTCATTACCAGGAAGATAGCCAATTATGTTGGTACCAGGTATCCTGGCAACACCCACCATCAGACTCATATGGTGAAAAAAGTCCTCGCCAAATGGTTTGAGCCCGGCAGCCTGAAACTGACCGGCAATGTATTGTTTGGCCAATATTTTTCCGTCGGTTCCAAGCCCCCGGCCTTCAAGCGAATCTGATGCCAGAAAAGACACATGAGCCTTCAGTCTATCATTGAGTAAAACATCTCTGGCACAAACCAGGGTTGGAAACTGGATAATAAGAAGGAGGTATAGTAAAACTGCTTTGTAATCTTTCATGGTTTTCCAATTGCTACTGTATAAAAGTAAGGAAATTGTCAAACCCAATGAATTAACAAAGGTTTTCCTTACTCTTTCCAACCATTGATTTCTACAACAATATCATTCCTGCGATTGATTATCTGATAAGAGGGGTTGTAACCAAAAACTGAAAATGACCTGTAACAAAAAAGCCCCTGAATACCAGAGGCTTAACTTGTTTGTTGGCGGTCCGGACGGGACTCGAACCCGCGACCCCATGCGTGACAGGCATGTATTCTAACCAACTGAACTACCGGACCAATGTTTTTTAAGAGCGAGCCTTTATCTTTAAGGCGTTGCAAAGATAGAACAGAAAATGAATTCTGCAAAGGTTTTTTTTTGTTTTACGTTTTTTTTGACATCTTTAAAAAAACTGAAAAAGTCTGGCCATTTCTACAATGCAAAACAGCCAGACTTTATCCCTGATATTGTATTACGGGCCTGCTAACCTCCAACCTCACAACTGCATCGTTTACGATGCCAAACTCTTCAACCCGGGCACGCAGTGCCGCCTGGTCACAGCTAAGCTGCAAGCCTTAAACCTATTCCTGATCTTCGTATTCTTTCAATATCTCCTTAACCCCGTCAGTGGTTACACGGCCATAGGTCTTATCGCCAACCATAACAACAGGGGCAAGACCACAGGCGCCCACACAACGCAGGCAGGTGATTGAAAACTTGCCATCCGCAGTGGTTTCACCAACTGGCACCTTTAGCAAGCGCTTGAATTCGTCCAATACCTTTTCAGCACCACGCACATAGCAGGCGGTACCGGTACAGATTGAAATCGGATAGCGGCCACGGGGCAGCATGGTAAAGAAAGAATAAAAGGTTACCACTCCGTAAACCTTGGCTACGGAAACATTGAGTTCCTGAGCAACCACCTCCTGAACTTCTGCAGGAAGATACCCAAAGATCTCCTGGGCCTTGTGCAACACATTAATCAATTCGCCGGGTTCATTATTGAATGACTTGGCTACTTCTTTCAGTTGCTGCACTTCGCTCTCTTTAAGTTTTAATTTGATTGAAGTCATTATACTTGATTTTTTTATTACAACTATTGAATTAATTCACCACTTTCTAGTCAATCAGAATGTCTTTTTTCTTCTTGTCAAAATAGTGGGTATGCAGCAAATGATGCGCTTTTTCACTCATGGGTTCACCCAAGAATTCTTCATACAATTTAATGATATAAGGATTCTCATGTGATTTGCGGATCGGTTTACCGGCATCTTCCTGGTAAATGGCTTTTTGCCGCGCCTTAATTATTTCTGGATTACCATGGTGAAGCGGTTGTCCACCACCTCCGATACATCCTCCCGGACAGGCCATGATCTCAATGGCATGGTATTCACTTTTTCCTGCCTTGATATCTTCCAATAGTTTACGTGCATTACCCAATCCATGGGCAATACCGATTTTGATTTCAACACCATCAAAATCGACGCTGGCCGAACGGATACCGCCTAGCCCTCTGAGTTGTTCAAAATCGATTTTTTCAAGTTGTTTCTTTGTATGAAGTTCATAAGCTGATCTGACAGCAGCTTCGATTACACCACCTGTAGCACCAAAGATAACGCCAGCACCTGTTGACTCACCCATCGGCTTATCAAAATCTTCTTCGGGCAAGCTGTTGAAGTCAATATTGCTTCGCTTGATCAACATGGCCAGCTCACGGGTAGAGATTGAATAATCAACATCAGGATTGCCATCAACAGCAAACTCATCACGTGTACACTCATATTTTTTAGCCACACACGGCATTACCGATACAACAATCATGTCCTCACGCTTGGTTTCAATCTTATCAGCAAAGTAAGTTTTTGCGATTGAACCGAACATCTGTTGTGGTGACCTGGCTGTTGAAGGAATATCACGCATATCGGGGAAATGATATTCAAAGAAATTCACCCAACCCGGGCAGCATGAGGTGAGCATGGGTAGTTTTACTTCCTTATCACCACCTAAAAAGCGGGTAAGTCGATCAAGCAGCTCTGTGCCTTCTTCCATAATTGTAAGGTCGGCTGCAAAGTCTGTATCAAAAACATAGTCAAAGCCCAGCCTTCTGAGTGCAGCCACCATTTTACCTGTAACAAGGGTTCCTGGCTCAAGACCAAAAGCCTCACCCAGAGCTGCCCTTACGGCAGGTGCGGTTTGTACAATCACTTTTTTGTTCGTATCTGCCAGGTCGCGGATCAATTGGGTCGTATGGTCAACTTCAACCAAAGCTCCAGTGGGGCAAACAGCCACACATTGTCCACAGTAGGTGCATTCACTGTGATCAAGGTCGCGTTCAAACGCAGGAGCAACAACAGCTTCAAACCCCCTGTGAATGCCTGAAAGCACACCAACGGTTTGAAAATCATTACACATTGTCTCACAACGACGGCACATAATACATTTGTCCATTTCGCGGATGATGGCCGGCGAGAAGTCAGGCTTGTAGGTTGATTTTTCACCCTGAAAAGGAATACTCCTCACACCCATTTTAATGGCCATGTCTTGCAGGTCGCAGGTACCGCTTTTTGCACAAACAAGGCAATCAAAGGGGTGGTCTGAAAGAATCAGTTCCAGAACGGTTTTACGGGCATTGAGAACCCTCATGCTATGTGTTTTGACAACCATGCCTTCATAGCAATCAGTTGCACAGGCAGGAGCCAGGTTCCGGCGCCCTTCAACCTCTACAACACAAACACGGCATCCGCCTGGTTTGTGCTCAATGTTCAAATCGCCGAGGTTCATGTAGCAAAGGGTTGGAATCTCGATGCCCAATTTTTTCGCTGCATGAAAGATGGTTGTACCCTTTTCAACCTCGACAGTTCTGTTATCTATGTTGATTTTAATCATTTCCATTATTCTTCTTTCTTAGGGTTTTTAAATGATCGCTATGGCGTTAAACTTACACTTCTCAAGGCAGGCACCGCACTTAATACACAGAGCCTGATCGATAATATGCAATTGTTTTCTTTCGCCTGCTATACAGTTTACAGGGCAGTTCCTTGCACAGGCAGTACAGCCTACACAATTCTCAGGTATGACCTCATAACGAATCAGGTCTTTACAAACACCTGAAGGGCAACGACCTTCTTCAATGTGGGCCATGTATTCATCCAAAAAGTTGTCCATGGTTGAGAGTACCGGGTTGGGTGATGTCTGCCCCAGGCCACAAAGCGAAGTGTCACGAATCACATAGCTCAGGTTCCTCAGGTTGTCCATATCTTCCTTGTCGGCCTGTCCCTTGGTTATCTTATCCAAAAGTTCATACAATCTCTTATTTCCGATACGACATGGAGAACATTTACCGCATGACTCCTCAACAGTAAAATCAAGGTAAAATTTGGCCACTGCAACCATACAGTCATCTTCGTCCATAACAATCATACCACCAGACCCCATCATTGATCCAACAGCCAAAAGATTGTCAAAGTCAATGGGGGTGTCAAGGTGTTTTTCAGTCAGGCATCCGCCTGAAGGACCACCTGTCTGTACGGCCTTAAACTTCTTGCCATCCTTAATGCCACCACCTACTTCAAAAATAACTTCACGTAGAGTGATTCCCATTGGAACCTCGATCAGGCCCACGTTGTTGATCTTACCTGCCAGGGCAAATACTTTGGTTCCGGTTGATTTTTCAGTACCTATACTGGCAAACCATTTGGCACCTTTGTTATATATTACCGGAATGTTGGCAAAAGTTTCTACGTTATTTACATTGGTGGGTTTGCCCAGATAACCGCTCTGGGCAGGGAATGGTGGCTTAAAAGTAGGCTCACCACGCTCACCCTCCATTGAATGGATCAGTGCTGTTTCTTCACCGCAAACAAAGGCACCTGCTCCGTAACGGATCTCTACGTCAAAACTAAAACCTGTTCCCAGGATGTCGTTTCCAAGCAGGCCATACTCACGCGCCTGCTCAATGGCTATCTTTAACCTGTAAATAGCCAGCGGGTATTCAGCACGAATATAAACAAGACCTTTGGAGGCTCCAATACAATAACCATTTATCACCATGGCCTCAAGTACGGTGTGGGGATCACCTTCAAGGATGGAACGGTCCATGAATGCACCGGGGTCACCTTCATCAGCATTACACACCACATATTTCTGGTCAGCTTTTTCTTTGGCGGCCAGTTTCCACTTGACACCTGTGGGGAATCCACCACCACCACGACCGCGCAAACCTGAGTCAATCATTTCCTGAATGGCTTCATCAGGGGTCATTTCGGTCAATACTTTTCCCAGGGCTTCATATCCATCAGCGGCCAGATATTCTTCAATATTTTCAGGGTCTATCATCCCACAATTTCGCAGGGCAATACGAATCTGCTTCTTGTAAAAGCCCATCCCCTTTGAGTCAGCAATCTGCTCCTTATTGGTTGGATCAACATAGAGCAAACGCTGCACCCTACGTCCCTTGATGGCGTGCTCAGCAATAATATCTTTCGCATCACCCGGTTCAACCGAAACATAAAAAGTGTTGTCAGGAATCACCTTTACAATAGGGCCCTTTTCGCAAAAACCGAAACAGCCTGTGGTTACCACCTGCACTTCATCTTCCAGTCCGTTTTCCTTTACTTCCTTTACCAGGTTTTCATAAAGCATGTCACTGGCAGAGGCCCGGCAACCGGTTCCGCCACATACCAGCATATGCATCTTGAATTTTGCCATGTTGTTATTCCTCCTTGTCTTTTTCAATGGTTTGGTAATTCACCGGGAGAATCCCGTCAACCAGTTCCTGGTTCTTTATATATTTCTCAATAATCTCATCAGCTTTGCGTGTGTCCACATAGCCGTAAACTACAGGTTCATTTCCGGGCAGGGTGATCTCTACTGTGGGCTCTGCATAACAGTATCCAATACATCCTGTTTGGGTGACGATGGCATCAATGCTCCTTTTTTCGAACTCATCGATCATATATTCCATCACATCCTTAGCTCCGGATGCTATACCACAGGTAGACATGGCTACCTTGACGATGACGCGTCCTTCAGGAGTATCACTCTTCTCCCTCAGAGCAATCTTCGACTGAAGGTCACCCTTCAGTTTTTTTAAATCCGCCAATGATTTAATTTTTGTCATGATTGATTTTCTCTTTAATAATTATTAACTCTCATTTGTCATTATATCAGATAGCATGAATTTCAGTTAGATTCTCCCGGATCATTTCCCTTAAAAAACGGGCTACCCCCGGTTCACTGACAGGCACGCCGTCAAGTATTTCATTTATTTCTCTGGTATCCAGCTCAAACAACCCTCCATCCTTTTTGTGGATATACCTGAAACGTATCTTTTCGTTTGCACTGATAAGCAGACTGATTACGCCGGCCATATCACCCAGGGCGGGTCTGTCAAGGTGGTCATGCACAAACATGGCTTTCAGGCTTGTACCTTTACCCGGCTCAGACTCAATATGCAACCACCCGCCTGTTTGCTCTGCATTTTGCTTAAAGAGCGGTATGCCCAGCCCAACCTTACGTGTAGTTCGGGTTGTATAATAAGGATCTGTAACCCTGGACAAAACCTCTTCAGTCATTCCACATCCGTTATCGGTCACTGTTAATAAAAGAGTATTGGCTTTGGTATCTTCGGTTAGCCATATACCTATTTCTCCTGCACCCGCACTAACCGAGTTTTGCACAATATCCATGATATGTAAAGCCAAATCTTTCAAACTTTCAAACTT
>SKRM01000056.1 GCA_007118495.1 Bacteroidales bacterium | reverse complement strand
GCGGTAGCTGATAAAAATGTCGTACCCGTAACCTTCGATGATACTTGTCATGGCTTTGGGGTTTTAGGCATCGGAAGATTCATTTTTTCACACATGGCAATAAATCGTGGATTGCCTGACAATATATCTCCAAAATGACCTTTTGCGGATATAAATGTCAAATGCGGATCATGCAACTCGTAGCCCTTTTCAATCCAGTCCATGGCTTTATCGGGTTGATCGGCAACAATGTACCTTGCAGCCATTTCCAGGAACTGTACGTAATTGTTTTCAGCAAACTTCTCAAGATGGCTCAGAATTTCTTTATATGCCGGGACTATCCCTGATTCCTTAAAAATCATGTGAATTTTATCAAAGAAATCCTGTTCAACCGGCATTACCATTGGAAGACAATATCGGTCTGACCTGAGTACTTTTTCGTAATCCTTTAACCTGTATGCAGCAAAAAAAATAGCATTGTGGGCAAGAATATTGCCCGGATCGGTGGCATCAACTTCTTCCGCCAGGGCTAAAGACAATTGGTAATCACTTTTTATCATTAGTGTAAATGCATAACCAATCTTTATCATTGGATTTAAAGGGTCGAGGTTATAAGCCAGTTCAGCCTGTGCCAGGGCTTCATCATATCTGTGCAATACCCCTGCCAACAAATTTGAATAGAACATCCTTGCCAGGGAATGATTGGGGTTTATGGCCAGGGCCTTCAAGAACTCTTCTTCGCTCTTTTTCCAGTCCCATTCCACCATGTGAGCTATCCAGGCCTTTAGATAATGAACTTCGGAAATTTCAGTATCCAATTCCATGGCTTTGTTGAGATTCTCAAGGATTTTCGGCCCGGTCACAGAAGGTGGTTCATACCCATAATTTTGTATATTAAGCCAAACTTCTGTCATACCCACATAAAGGGGTGCCCAGTCAGGGCTTTTCTCCACTCCGCTGTTTAGAAATTCCAGGGCTTTATACAATGATTGCCTTCTAAAATCTCCAAAGTAAGACCGGGCCTTTAAATACTGCTCATACACTGCCAGATTGATTGAGGGTCTTTTCTCAATGCGTTTCTTTTCTTCAGGTGAAATCGCGGCATTAAGCTCATTTGCAATGCTTTCGGCAATCAGAGTCTGAATATTAAAAATATCTTCCACTTCAGTAATTTTTTGTTGAAAGGACTCACCCCAGAGGTGTGACTCTTTAGCAGCCATTATCAACTGTACCCTAAGGCGGAAAGCATTACCGTATTTTTGCCCGCTGCCCTCCACGATGTAATTCACCCCCAGCTCATAGGCAATCTCAGGTATGGACTTATTTTGTCCCCTGAATTTTTCAACAGAAGTACGTGAAATCACCCTAAGATCCCTTATCCTTTGAAGATTGTTAAGGATCTCTTCCATTACCCCATTGATAAAGAATGTGTTCTCCTGGTCGGAGCTATCGTTGATAAAGGGAAGCACGGCAATGGATTTCTCCAATTCTGTAACGGATTCAGATACGGATAACTTTTCATTGGCTTTTTCCAATAAATCTTCTTTCTTAACCGGCTTTTTCATAGTGGTGATAATCTCCTTAATGGCCTGGGCAACCTTATTGAGCTGATTGCGGTACGAAGTCCGGTTCAGATTGGTTCTATGATCATCTCCGGGTGTCAATGGCCGGTTAACACCTGGTTCCTTATAAATAAATTCGACAGCCCTTAAATACCCAGCCAGTTCTTTTTCCAACAGTTCATTATCTTCAGGGTCAAGGTCGTTAATTTTTACCGGAAGAATACGGCTGGCTACATTTCCCCCCCTGAGTTTAAGATCCATGCCAAATGCGTCTTTCCTGGCCATTTTATTAAAGACACAGAATTCGTGCTGCCAGGCAAAGCAATTCGGATCGCAATAGGTTTGAGAGATTATGGGAACAAAAAGGAGTGTTTTAAGTTTTCCCTCCAGGCTTTTACCAACGTTATGAATCTCGAGCAGACCGTCGTGGGGGTTTACATCGAAATAGATGGAGATGTCCTCCTTGAATGTCGCTTCCAGTTCACCCTTTAAATTATTTACAAACTCAGTCACCCAGCCGTCATGCTTATTGTCCTTCTGGCGGTAACTGATAAAGATATCGTACTCGTAACCCGGTATAATGCTTGCCATGCCCTTAGTCTTATATTTTTTACTATTTTATTTTTGACCCACGCCCCACGCTAACTCATGCCTGCAACCGCTTTTTTGGCTTCTTCCAAAAGAAGAAATGCCTCATGGTTGTAAATAGCCTGCTCTCTTCTTAAATCCCAACTTGTTTGCAATATTTCAAGTGCTTCCCGGCATTTACCCTGCTTATACAGGCCCAGGCCTTTTGTTTGGAGATAAATGTAATTGCCTGGCCTCAATTCCAGGGCTTGCTCTGCTAACTCAATACCCTGATCCACATCACTTTCACAGTCGATAAGAAAAAAAGCAAGGTTATTTAGCCTGACGGGGTTCTCAGGTTCAAGTGACAGTGCCTCCCTGAAGTATTTCTCAGCCACTTCGGGTATTTCCGCCTCTTTGTAAATCAGAGCCAGTCTTGTTTGGATTAAGGCTTCCGATGCACCTTGATTTCGAATAATAGTTTCAAATTTCACCAGGTAATTTTCCGCTTGTTTTGTTTTGCCACGGGAAAGAGCAAGAATTGCCTGGAGGCGGATTATGGAAGGATCATCCGGAAAATCCCTTTCCGCTTTTTTGTAAAGCTTTCGTTCTTTCCTGTATTGCCCGGTTTTGTGATAGAGCGGACCAAGATTGGTATAACTTATTGACCATTCGGGCTTTATTCCCCATTTTTTGTAAATTTCAAAGCTCTTCTCATAATGAAAAATTGCATTTCTTAATTGGCCCATGCGTGAATAATGATTTCCAAGTTCATTATGCACTATTGGAAAATGGCCATAGGCTTCGAGGATTTTGTACAAGCACTTTACGGCATCCAAATTGGTTTGAAATAACGAGGCATAATTGTAATCTGTCCACATCTTTTCAAGCTTTGGCAGGCGTTCTTTATCTTCATTGATAAGGATAACCCATTTTTTGGCTTCGTCATAAAGGCCCAGCATTATATACCAGTTAGGCAGACTAATTTTGGCTGAAGTAAAACCAGGATCAATTTCAATTGCTTTAAGCGAATGGTTTATGGCATTTGCCCAGTCAATATTACGGTGAGCTTTCATAGCCTCATAATAATATTTTAATGCTAGCGGTGAATTGGTAGAACCATTCAACACCCTGCTATAAAATTTATCAGCATCAGACAAGTCTTTTTTTAACAGTGTAACGATGAGAAAGTCCTGTACTAATTTTGTCAGAGAATCGGTTAATCTGAGAATTTCATCTTCTTTTCCATCTATTTGAAAGGATTTGAAAACCTCATCGGTTTTAGCATCGACCATGTTGGCATTCAGGCGGGTGGTATGATGTATTTGCATGATATTACCATAAACAAACACATCAGCTCCGAGTTTCTGCGATACCTGGCGAGCGAGCGAAGGGGTTATGGATGCATAACTGCCAAGTTCGTTGTTTTGGAGCACAGTAAGAACAGTCTCACTTTGCCTGACTTTTAAGCCTTCGGAATTGGACAGAATGTTAACCATGTTGTCCTGTATCATCACCTCCCAGAAATTTCTGCTGGCATCATTGGTCAGGTTCTGGAATGGCATTACCGCCACCGATACCTGGCCTTTTTTTCTGAGCATATCCACCCTGTTGGCATTAAAGATCTTTGGATAAAAGAACAGACCGGCCAAGATTAAGGACAGCGTTATGAAAACACCTGAAAGGATTCTTTGCCAGGATCTTTTTCCATTACTGGCTTTTTTGGAAAGGTTAAATTTCTCCTTCACCCGTTCTGCCTGGATCTTCTGCCTGGCTTGTTCCATTACGGGCTGCAGGACCCCTGCTCTCATGCCCAGGATGATCTCCTTGATAGCATGGGCCACTTTGTTGACCTGGTCGCGGTAACAGGTCTTGTTAAGGTTGTCGCCGGGGTGGTCTTCGTGGGGGCGCAGGGGCCGGTTCACCCCCTGGGCAGTTTTAAATACAAAATCCATGGCCCGAAGTGCTGTTCCGGTTTCTTTCTGAAACAGTTCAATGTCTTCAGGCTCCAGATCGTGTATGCGTATGGGCATTATTCTGCTGGCATAGTTTCCGCCCCGAAGTTTTATTTCCTTGCCGAAATGGTCTTCTGCAGCCATTTTATTGAAAGGCAGCAGTTCGAACTGCCAGGCATAGCTTGTGGGGTCGCAGTATGTTTGTGAAAGGATGGGGATAAAGATCACGCACCGGAGCTTTGCCTCCAGGCTCTTTGCCACGTGGTGGGTGTCCTGAAGGCGGTCGTGGGGATTTGCATCAAAATAAACCGAAACAGTTTCCTTAAAAGTGGCTTCCAGCTCTGTTTTCAGCGCATCCACAAAATGACTAACCCATCTTTCGCCTTTGTTGTCCTTCTGGCGGTAGCTGATAAAGATATCGTACTCGTAGCCTTCAATAATGCTTGCCATGGCTGTTTTGATTTGTTTTTGGTTAACTGGACCCAGTATCTTATTTCATTGTGGCCTTAAAATTCTTCAAACTGGTGTTGTCTCATGTTTAGACCGATCGGGTTTGTTTTTATTTCTATTTTCGCTCCTCCGGTATATCTGGAATCCTGCTCTGGCAAGAAAGGATGGCAGGTTTCTGATCATGTTTCTGTCTGATTCTTTTAACTCCCATGAGAGCTCTCCATAGGGAACAAAATGGGGGCTGGTCTTTTTGGCAATATCCTTCGGTCCGGATTTAAATTTCCAGCCATTTTGCAGACGTTCCTCCATCCAACGCTGGTGTTCGAGCTCTGCCAGTAGTTCAATCTCCTCTGGTTCGAACTTAAAAGATGCTGCCTCCCAGTCGTTCAGGGGTTGTATACCACACCCGATGGCTTTCATTTTAACTTCAATATGTGCTGCCTGATGGCGGTTCGACTCTTTTAATGTTTCAGGCAGATCGTCCCAGTCTACCATTGATGGATTGTTGCACACTTTTTCTCCGGTCTGTTTTTGGCTATTTACGTAATCTTCATGAATGGCACGGGCAATGACCTCATGGGTTCCTCCCAGCAGGGATTCCAAATTACAGGTCTGGTCGAGGAGTCCAAAAGTATGAATATGCTCAAATCCCAAAGAATACCTTTCATTCCTGACCATGGCTGCCAGGCCTGATTCCTGGCTCATTCGGGCAATAATGGGTACTTTATGCTCCCAGGTTTTGCGGTAAAGTGTTAAAGCGCTGACCAGTGCATGCACGTCATCGTCAAAGCAGATAAAAATTACATCGATTTTTAGATGGCCATCCTGATCATAAAGAAAGGCCCCATTTTCAAAATCCGGGTCATTTTCTTTAATTTGCCAGGTTTCAATTTCGCAGGCTTTTTCAAGCTGGGGGTATTGCATGTGCAAAAGCTTCACCTTAGATTCCGCCGATTTGTCTATCACCGAAATTCGCAAACGATTATTTTCAGGCAGTTTTTTCATGTACCAGTCTCTGGCTGCCTTTACTAAAAGGCTTCTTCCCAGCTTTCCAAGACCTATAAAAAGCATCCTGGGTTCATGATTTAATACCTGTGTTTCAAAAAAAGCATAAGTTGCCAACATATGCCGGGCACCCCTTTCATGTACACTAAAAAATTCAAGTCTGAACGACTGGGCCTCAGCTGACAATTCCCAGCCTCTTAGCAGGTTGCATAGTTCTAAGTCGACCATATGCACAAAAACTGTCAGGTCATGGCCTTTGCGGGCTCGAACAATGTCGCGGGCCTTGAGGGCAATCTCGGCATTGGTGCCATCATCAGCGCAGACCGCCACAAGGTATTTAGCCCTCTGTATTCCCGCTCTGCGAAGCAAAACCCTGTCTGTAGCATCACCAAATAAAACTACGATTCCCTGTTTTCGGCAAAGCTCAATCAGATTATTGTCCTTAACCCCTTCAATGACCACCACCCTGTATCCATGTTGCGAGAAATCTTTTGCCAAACGCATCCCTCTTTCACCCAAGCCGCAAACAACAACATGGTTTCTGTAAAAACGGATCATTAACATTTGCCACTGCTTGCTAAAAATGGCAAGCAGAGCCTGTATTGCGGCGTAGGCCGCCAGAGCAGGCATAAGAAAACGGGCTACATTCAATTGCCATGGAACAGGCCCTCTTACTGCACCCGCCTCCAGAGCAATAAGTTGCACAGCACGGTATAGAAGGTCAAATTTGGTAAGGTGCGTTCCTTCAGCCTCAAAGAATCGGTAAAACCCGATATAACCCAAAATAACAGACAGAATCCAGATTGCTACCACAAGTGGCCATTTCAACTCAAGCAATGCTTTTTTAAACCGGCTTCTCCAAAAAGCCCTAAGTTGTTTCTGCCAACCAACTTGTTGAGTGTTTCTATTTTTCGGCATAACTACCCAATTTTATTAAATCTGTAAGCACGCTGTTAATTCGGGGAAAGATTCAATGAATTGCTTTCATATATTTATAATGGTAAATTTGTATTACTTACCATGAAGATTTCAGGCGAATTGGTCACGCTCATCACATAAGATGATCTATCCACCATCAAACTAGCAACCTAAGGTAACGCTGCTTACCCGAAATGCTTTTTTAAAGAAATTCTTTGTGATTAGGGTTGATCCCTCCTTTACAGGCAGGCCAATTTCTTTCCTGACCTCTCGTTTCAGGGTCTCAATTAATTTTCTACAGAAGTTTATTGTCCCGTCCGAAAACTTCCAAATACCCGCTTCAAATTCATAGTTAACAAAACCTTGCAGTAATAGAATTTTGCCTTTCTTTATAATTATCGGTTTTCGGGCTATGCCCAACGGGATTGCATTTTGAGCATCCATCCCAATACACTATTTGAATATTAACCCTATTGGGCTTCATCATAATATATTGCAATTTAAATAATTATTTAATATCAAAAGGCTACGAAAAAAAATCTTAATGAAATATTTGTGGGAAATCCATAGCTGTTGCTGATAATTTTGGCCTCACCTGGCATATGGACTAGCGAAAAGGCGGAAAAATTATTAATCACAGGTTCAACAGGTGTACTTATCAATACAAATCAGGGTGAAAAAATTGTTTTATATTAGCTTTCCGTAAACAAAATTACGCTTACAGCCGTTTAGGTTTCGTTGATGCGAGAATGCCTGGTGGATATCGCTGAATTCCATTATATATTGTTTTCTGCCGGCTAAACAGCATCTGGGTCAATTAAATATATAATTATTGGTTATGGATGTTTTTTTTATCATCGTGATTGTCTTTCTCCTGCTCAACATAGTCATGGGGCTTTTCCGGGTGTGGCGCGGACCAGCGGTCGCTGACCGCTTGCTTACCACCCAATTGTTCGGTACCACGGGTATGGCTATACTAATGGTCCTGGCAGGTTATCTGGGAGAGCTTACGTTGCTCAATGTGGCCATTACCTTTAATGTTCTGGCTATTTTATTGGTTATTAGTCTGGTCAAGGTCTGGAAAAACAAGAAGGGAGAAACCAAATGACAATAGTTGAACTGATCACGGTGATTTTTTTGGTGGTGGGTTGTTTCTTTTTTTTGGCAGGAACCCTGGGGGTGCTTCGTTTCCCGGATTTGTTCTCACGTCTTCATGCCCTGACCAAAGCCGACAATTTAGGTCTGGGCTTTATTGCAGCAGGGATGGCCCTGCATATTGCATCACCCTGGGCAGCGCTGAAAATTCTCTTAATCTGGCTCTTCACCCTCCTGGCCAGTTCTTCTACTTGTTATCTGATTGCCCACTTTCAGAAAGAACAGGACCAGCTCAAGAATAGAAAGGAGGGAGAATGAGTCTTATAATTGACGGTTTACTGGCCATTCTTGCAATTTATCTGGCCTTGCAGAGCTTGCTTGCACCCAGGCTAACCCAGAGCGTATTTCTTTTCTTTGCCTTCGGACTGGCGCTGGCTTTGGCATGGATCCGCCTGGCGGCTGTGGATGTGGCCATTACCGAAGCGGCTATTGCGGCCGGATTTTTAGGTGTTTTGTTTCTTGATGCATTGCGGGATTTTGCTCCCAGGATTCCGGCAAAAAATGAAGCTGTTCAAAAACAATATTCCAAGAGTCAAACTAAATCTCTCTTTTTGCCCAGGCTGACCCTTTGGGCTGGATTGGGCCTTTTCCTGCTTATTGCATTGGAAGCTGTCTGGAAGATTCCGGAGGGTGGTGGGTTGACTGCAGCTGCCGGCACCCTGCTTCCTGAATCTGGTGTCGAAAATCCTGTCACCGCAGTCTTGCTGAATTTTCGTGCTTATGATACCTGGTTAGAGATGGGGGTAATTCTAATTGGCCTCCTGGCCGTCTTTGCGGCCGGAGGGAAAATGGCTTACCGTAAACCCGGTGTGGCTTCCCAAGACCCCTTGCTGCGTCAGGTGATTTTGTTTTTCACCCCGGTTTTGTTCCTGTTTGGAGCTTTCTTGTTATACATCGGAAAGACCGGACCCGGGGGCGCTTTTCAGGCCGGGGTTTTGTGGGGGGCAATAGGGATACTCCTTCATTTGGGAGGCTGGCCGTTCATCGCATTGATGCCGAGGTGGCTGGGTCAGCTGCTACTGACAGTGGGGCTTGGATTTTTCCTTGTGTTGGGGTTTCTCTTCATGGCCGCAGGAGGGGCCCTGTTTGAATACCCACCTGCTTATGCCGGAATCCTGATTTTAATCATAGAAACGCTGGCAGCAATCAGTATTGCAGCAGCCCTGTCTGCGATCTTTGCCTTGTTGAATCAAATAGGAGAGGAAGCGGACGAAATTGAATCAACCACTTGAACAACCTATATGGAGACCTATCAGATTTACAGTTTAACCTCGGCAGTGCTCTTTGTCATTGGCATAGGAGGTGTCTTTATCACACGGCATTTTATAAAAAAAATCATTGCCACCATGATTATGGGGGGCGGGGTCTTTTTGAGTTTCGTCAGTTTTGCCGAACGTGATGCCCTGACCTTTGCAGACCCGGTGCCCCACGCCCTGGTGATTACCGGAATCGTGGTGGCGGTCGCTTCAGCTGCTTTCGCCCTGGCTTTGGCTCGTCGCATTTACCAACAAACCGGAGATATATCTTTTTCAAACGACAAATGACACATTTGCCAACATCATCATTTCCTGCCCTTTTAGTGGGTTTGCCCATTTTACTGGCGACACTGAGTCTTTTTTTCGGGTCAAAAGGAAGGGCTGTGGTTGGCTTGGCAGGAAGCCTGCTCACCACCGCATTGTCGTTAATCGCCATAGCAGAAGTGACACGGCGGGGAACGGTTATCCATATATTGGGGGGTTGGGATCCGCCTTTGGGAATCCTGCTGCGCATAGACCCGCTTGCGGCAGTGTTTATTGGGATGTTAGCCCTGGTTGGCGTTTTCATCAGCCTGTATGCCTGGTGGTATTTTCGTGTCCGGGAAGCTGATACTGGTGGATTACCACAATTCTGGCCTTTATGGCTTTTTCTGTGGGCAGGAATGAACGGGCTCTTTCTGTCCAACGACCTGTTTAATCTGTTCGTTACCCTTGAGGTGGTCGGTATAAGCGCAGTGGCCCTGGCTGTGCTATCCGGGAAAACAACCGCCCTGACTGCCGGATTACGTTATCTGTTGGCCGCGATAACCGGTTCAATGGCCTATCTATTTGGGGTAGCGCTTATTTATGGAAGTACCGGGACGCTGGATATCAGCCTGCTGGGTCAGGTTCTGGAACCCGGTGCCACAACCACTTTTGCCCTGCTTGTTATCACCCTGGGACTCATGATTAAAATGGCCGGCTTTCCTTTTCATTTCTGGCTGCCACCAGCACACTCAGCCGCCCTGGCACCGGTAAGTGCGCTACTTTCGGCATTGGTGGTTAAGGGAGCCTTCTACATTTTACTGCGCTTATGGATGGAAGTCTTTGGGGTATCCCTTACTTATGCCGCCGGCCAGCTCATTGGCGTGGCGGGAGCAGTTGCGGTAATCTGGGGTTCCTGGCAGGCTTTCATGCAAACCAGCCTAAAACTGATCGTGGCCCATTCAAGTGTAGCCCAGCTGGGGTATTTGCTGATGGTTTTCCCACTTTTGATCCTGGCACCGGGTGTGACAACTGATTCAGCTGACTGGCTTTCTCCAGCCTGGACTGCCGGAATCTACCAGGTCATATCCCATGCTTTTGCCAAAGCCTCCTTTTTCCTATCTGCGGGGATTATCATCATGGCCCTGGGTCATGACCGCATAGAGTCGCTGCGGAACCTGGTTGGAAACATGCGCATTACCGCCATGGCAATCGGCCTTGCCGGAGTCAGTTTGATCGGGCTTCCCCCGAGTGGGGGATTTATGGCCAAATGGATGCTTCTGAAAGGGATATTCCTCAGTGGTCAATGGTGGTGGGCGCCTGTGGTTCTGACAGGCAGTCTGCTTACTGCCGGCTATGTCTTTATGTTGCTTCGTTTGGCTTTCGCCCCAGCCCGTGAAATGGATACGTTCCGACCGGTTCCCAAAAGTCTGGAGGTGGTTGCCCTGCTGCTGGCCATTGGTTCTTTTCTGATCGTTTTTCCGGCAGATTTTCTGATCCAGTTTCTGGAAAGCAGCGCAGTATTTGGCTCTGGTATTGAACCAATAATGGAAGGAGGTGAATATGGAAACAACTAGCATACTGCCTTTGCTGATCCTTGTCAGCTCCCTCATACCAGGGATATTGATTCTGTTGTTGAAGGAAGAGCAAGTCGGCCTGCGTACTTTTCTGAACCTTTTCGGAGCGGTAGCCAAGGTAAGCCTGATTGCATGGGTCTTTGCCGGTTACCTGCGCGGCGAAGAGTATACTTTTTTCTTCAGCCTGGCCCTCGACCTGACCTTTTCGCTGCGTGTGGATCAACTGGGTCTTTTCTTTGCCGCCCTCTCGGCGGTGCTATGGCTGGTAACCACCCTGTATGCCATTGGCTATCTGGAAGGCGGAATGCACCGAAGGCGATTTTTTGCTTTTTTCAGTCTTTGTGTAACCGCCAGTACTGGCATTGCCTTGTCGGGTAATGTACTCACCTTCTTTATATTTTATGAATTTCTCACCCTGTCTACTTATCCACTGGTGGTTCACCGGGGCACCGATAAAGCCGTTGAAGCGGGCAGAACCTACCTGTGGTATACCATTGGCGGGGGTACGATTCTGTTTCTGGGTGTGGTCGGTTTGTTTGTACTGGCCGGTCCCATCTATTTCGGCCAAACTGAAATCATCGCAAGCCTGATTTCAGACTATCCAACCCAATTGACCATTCTTTTTTTCCTTTTGCTAACGGGTTTGGCGGTTAAGGCAGCGATCTTTCCCCTGCACGGTTGGTTACCCGTCTCGATGGTTGCACCGGCCCCGGTCAGCGCCCTCTTGCACGCCGTAGCCGTGGTCAAAGCCGGGGCCTTTGGAATTGTCCGCCTGGTCTACGATGTTTATGGTGTAGGTGTAGCCGAAAAAATGAACTACCTGAACGTTTTGGCGGCATTTGCGGCTTTTACCATTATTTATGGTTCAGTCCGGGCCTTGTTTCAGGATGACTTTAAAAAGCGGCTAGCCTTCTCTACGGTCAGTCAACTTTCGTATATCGCCCTTGGGGTGGCCATTCCGGGAGTCCTTACCTCAACGGGGGCTATTGTCCACCTGGTACATCAGGGTATCATGAAGATTACCATGTTTTTCGCGGCCGGGAACGTTGCCGAAACTTATGGATACAAAAATATCAGCCAGCTAAACGGTATCGGCAGGCGAATGCCTCTCACCATGGGGGCCTTCACCATAGCTGCCTTTGGCATGATTGGACTGCCACCGGTTGCCGGATTCATCAGTAAATGGTATCTGGGGCTCGGTGCGGTAGAGGCAGGAAGTTATTGGGTGGTTTTGGTACTTCTCGCAAGCAGCGCTCTGAACGCGGCTTATTTTCTGCCCATCGTTTACCGGGCATGGTTTTATGAGCCAGAATACGAAGTCTCCAGGCTTCGTCAATCTGGTCGCCTGGAGGCCCAGGCCCTGTTGTTAATACCCGTAGTGGTCACCGGCCTGCTCTCCCTTGCGGCCGGAGTGTTTGCTGCCTCAGCTGGCAGCCCCCTGTCCATTGCCCGTGAAATTGCTGAAAAACTTTACATGCTCTTATGATCTGGTTTCTCACCATAGCCTTGCCACTGTTGGCTGCCGTATTCGCCGCCTGGCTACCCGCCGGTAGGCGAGGGTCCGGACTTATTTTTGTTGTTGCCACCTTGCCCGCCCTGTGGCTCGGGCTGGTTGAGGTGTCTGGAGTTACAGCACAGTGGTTTTTATTGGAATCGCACTTCTTTCTTGATACACCGCGGCGAATTATACTCCTGCTCACCGGCATACTGTGGGCCACCGCTGGTCTTTTTGCCGGATCATATCTAAAGGATGATGCCCGGCGCGGTGAGTTTTTCTTTTATTTTGGTGCCGCGATGGCAGGAAATTTCGGACTGCTAATCTCTGCAGATGTTGCCTCATTCTACACTTTCTTTGCCTTGATGACTTTTGCCTCTTATGGCCTGGTCGTTCACAGCCGCACCCCGTCTGCACGTCTGGCGGGCAAGATATACCTGGTGATGGCGATCATTGGAGAGCTTTTTCTTATTACCTCATTGTATCTCGCCGTGCAAAGTGCCGGCAGCATGCTCCTGGCCGACATCCCGCCCGCCCTGGCTGATGACCCCAATGGTCAGTTCATCTTCTTGCTTGGCCTGATTGGCTTCGGGGTAAAAGTCGGGGCCATCCCCTTGTATTTCTGGCTTCCGTTGGCGCATCCGGCAGCTCCTGCTCCAGCCAGCGCTGTACTTAGCGGAACCATGATCAAAGCCGGTCTGGTTGGCTGGATGCACCTTGCTCCCGTGGGATTGGTCGAATGGACTTCCATGAGCATTATCGTGGTATCTCTGGGCTTTACAGCGGCTTTGGGAGCTGCAATTTTTGGCTTAACACAGGTTGACCCCAAAACCAATCTCGCTTATTCAAGTATCAGCCAAATGGGGGTTATGACCGTACTGCTGGGCATTGGCTTGTATGGTGGTATCCCGGCCGGATTGTTGCTTCCTGCCATTGCGCTCTATGCGTTTAATCACGGTACAGCCAAAGCCCTTTTATTTATGGGTACGGCGCTACCTGCCAAGGTTGGCGGTTACTGGCGAATACTTATGTGGGCAGGTTTGGGAATTGGCGTTTTAGCCATAGCCGGAGGGCCACTTACCGGTGGGCTCTGGACCAAATACCTGCTCAAAACCTTCCTTGGTGAAACAAGCCTGCCAGGGGCCCAAACCTTTTTGCTTTTGCTAACGCTTTCTGCCGTCTCCACAACGCTATTGCTGAGTCGTTTCTTACACCTGCTGTCCAGGATAAAGGCACCTTCCAATAGGATGGCTCCAACCTATTTTCTGCCCTGGATTCTCCTATTGTTTGCCGGAGGGTGGTGGACCATGTCTCCCGCTATTTTGCCCACTGAATTACTAAACCACATTACAAAAGAAAAAGGCATCATGGCCTTTTTCTGGAATCTGTTTACGAATTGGAATGCGTTTTGGCCAATCACATTGGGGGCACTGGTTATGGCCCTTACCCTGAAGTTCGCCTTCCTTAACCGGTGGCCAACCAATAAACCCCTCTTGCCACCGGGCGATTTTATTCACATAATTCTCCTGGTTGGCAATCAGTTCGCCAAACTGCTTCAGAAGGGATTTGCCTTATTGGAGTCTGGCATGAAATCGCTACAGGGCCCCGAGAAAATATTTTATAGAATTTCAGATGATGAACGAACATCACAAATGAGTGCATCCGCAGAATCTTTGCTCCGGCGCTGGGATTTTGTTGGAATATGCTTTTTTATCTTTTTTCTGAGCATGTTTTACTTTCTCCGGTAACCGTCAGGACAAAATAACAAATGACATGAAAACTGACATAAAAAACCTGAATACCAGGATTCTTCTGAAAAGCTTTCTTCTGCGATTTGCTTTATTCTCAGCAGGTTGGTTCATATTGGTAGGGGGACAAAAAATAAGTGATATTTTGTTCGTTGTTCTATTTCTGGCCGCTACCACAGTGATCAGCATATATAGTGTGCCCCCGGGGCAATGGGCATTACGGCCCCTGGGAGTCATCCGGTTTTTCCCCTATTTTCTGCTTACGGCCTTGCGGGGTGGCTGGGATGTGGCCAGACGGGTCTTTTTCCGGACAATTCCGATAGATCCTGATTTTGTGACCATTGACCACGATGGAGATCCACAAAAAACCCTGGTGCTTGCCTGGATCATAAGTCTGCTGCCGGGTACCGCCAGCACCGAAATCACCAAAGATAGCATCGTCGTCCACGTTCTCGATAAAAAACTCCCTGTCACCAAAGAAATACAGGAACTACAAACACGCATCAATAAAATGTTCACGGCGACTAAACTATAATTTTTTAGATTATTGGTTTTTGTCGAAGTCAGTATCATCAATGATGGTGAAGTTTCGTATCCCACCAGACGGGTGCAGCTACCTTATGCCTTCACATGCCGAAAGCTGGTCATTTACTATGACCAAGGTTTAGTATTGAAAACCTGTAACATATGTAAAATATTACTTTAATAGTGTAACAAAATACCTTTAGGAGAGCACTAATTTTGCATTGAGTAATGCCTGTACGCTTGATTCCACAAGTCGAGTGATTTTCAGGAACATTAATATCCTGGTTTGCCAAACAGATTCTTTATTCTTTCATTGAATATAACCATTCTGCGACAGATAGTCCACACAAACTTATTTCAAATGTTGTTGGTTTTGCTGACCAAGCCAAAGACAAGGCTGAAAAACTTAAAAATGGGAAACAGAAAACCAACGAAAATCTGTGAATCATGTAACTATTTCTCCTTTCTGTGTAAGTATTTCGAAAGCAGGGTAATTTACTTTTACCATACCACCGTATTTATCATGTTTATACTATAGCTGCTACACAGCAAAACATATTATATAGCCGTTGAAAAAGATTATCTCAGTAAGAAGGATTATCCCAAAGCCGCCCAATATAAAGAAACATGCCATCAAGCTTAGTGAGACAACACTTGATAAAAAACAAAAGGCAAATGTATTCTTTTCAGAGGTAGGTGTTTTTTTCTTGTTTCTGTGGATTACCACCCGGGCAGCATTTTCACGCGAGTTTGAGTTTAATGAGTTTCTCAGGCAATGTTATCAAATTGGAAACAAAACTTTGCCCCTTATTTCAGTAACTGGCCTGGTAATAGGGCTGGTGCTTACAATCCAGTCGCGACCTGTACTGGTTGATTTTGGTGCTGAGTCAATGCTTCCGGCCATGGTTGCATTATCAATCATAAGAGAAATGGGCCCGGTAGTTACCGGATTGATTTGTGCGGGGAAAATAGGTTCGGGTATGGGTGCCGAATTGGGTGCTATGAAGGTAAGTGAGCAGATTGATGCCATGGAAGTATCCTCTATTAATCCTGTTCGCTTTCTGGTTGTTCCCAGAGTTCTGGCAGCTACGCTAATGATACCTATACTCGTTTTATACGCCGATGCACTTGGTATACTCGGAAGCTGGGCAGGGGCAAACATCAAGGGAAACGTAACATTCGTACTGTTCTTTTCACAGGCTTTCAGTGCAATAGGCTTTATGGATCTTTTTCCTGCTGTAATAAAAACCTTCTTTTTTGGGGCTGCTATCGGTTTTGTTGGGTGTTTTAAAGGCTACACAGCAGGCAGGGGCACAGAAAGTGTTGGCATGGCAGCCAATTCAGCGGTGGTAATGGCTTCCCTATTCGTGATACTAATTGATCTTGTGGCTGTACAAATTACCGATATGCTATAAAACCTCACGTCATGACCTACTCCGATCCAAACATCAGTCAAACTCCCCAGCCGATTATAGAAATCAAAAACCTGAAAAAGTGGTTTGGTGGCCTACAGGTACTACAAGATTTGTCACTAAAACTCTTTGCTCACGAAAATCTTGTGGTATTGGGCAAATCCGGCTCAGGCAAATCGGTACTCATCAAATGCATTGTAAAGCTGCTACATCCTGATCAGGGTAGCATCACTGTAATGGGTGAAGATGTTACCCGCTTGCACAATAACGATCTGGCAGCACTCAGGCAGAAGATTGGCTTTTTATTTCAGAGTGGAGCTTTGTACGACTCCATGACTATAAAACAAAACCTGGAGTTTCCATTGAAAAGGATCAGGAAAAACCTTTCTAAAAAGGAAAGGGATGAAAAGATTGAAGAAGTGCTTGAAAACGTAGGTCTGTTAAACACTATGCACAAAATGCCTTCAGAGCTTTCGGGCGGTATGCGCAAGCGGGCCAGTCTTGCCCGCACCATTGTTGTCGACCCATTGGTTATGCTCTATGACGAACCAACAACAGGTCTTGACCCGGCAACATCTGATGAAATAAGCCTACTGATCAATGAAGTGCAGACAAAATATAAAACATCCTCTATCATCATCACCCACGATATTGAATGTGCGCGTGCCACTGCTGACAGGCTGATCATGCTTAAAGATGGTGAGGTATACCTGGAAGGAAGCATTGACGCATTTGAAAGATCACCTGATGCACTTATCAAATCATTTTTTAAATGATACCATTTTTTAACACCAATACTTAGACGAAATACAATGGAAAATTATTCTCCAACATTTAAAGCACGCCTTGGTCTTTTTATTGCCGTGGGGTTGGCTATTTTTGTTATTGCAATCTTTTATATTGGCAAACAGCAAAATTTATTCAATCCGGTATTTAAGATAACCGCCAATTTTCAAAATGTCAGTGGGCTTCGGGTAGGCAATAATGTCCGTTTCTCAGGTATCGATGTGGGCGTTGTTGACAACATAAGGATCATTAATGATTCAACGGTTCAGGTAGCTGCGCTCATCAGAAAAAACGTGCAAGAGTTTATAAAATCAGATAGTAAGGCAACCATTGGTTCGTCGGGAATTATCGGCGATCGTGTACTGAATATTGCACAGGGGAGTACCAGTGCTGCCATAATCAATGACGGACAGCACCTCATGGCCATTGAACCCATAGAAACCGATGCTATCATTGCAAGCCTGAATAATACGTCAGCTAATGTGGAAGTTGTAGCAAAGGAACTTGCAGAAATAATGCTCAACATTAACAGCGGAAAAGGCATGCTGGGGCAGTTGATTGTTGATTCAGTCATTGCCGAAAATGTTAGCCAGACAATAGCCAACTTTATGAAAAGTTCAAAAGAGTTTGACGAAATCATTGAATTGACCCAAAAAAATGTATTTGAGTTTATGGAGAAATTGCAGCTCACAGCGGCTAAAACAGAAATTGCGTCCACCGCCCTGGGAGAAATCATGGTAAAGATAAACAGTGGTGAAGGCACCCTGGGTATGCTGATTCAGGATACTACCATGGCATCAAACCTTAACCAGACCCTGGACAATCTGAAGAAAAGTTCACAAGGATTGGATGAAAATATGAATGCACTCAAGTACAACATATTCTTCAGAAGGTATTTCCGAAAACAAGCTGAAAAAGATGAAATCGAAAGAATCAAGTCAGAAAAAAAGGATTCGCGCGAAAAAGAGATAATTTCTGAGCCTGAAGAGCATTAACAATGCAAATACTTCTGCCTTATTCCAGATCAAACCGGTCTGCGTTCATTAACTTAACCCATGCATTCACAAAGTCATTGACAAATTTTGCCTTGTTGTCGTCCTGGGCATAAAATTCTGAATATGCACGCAGTATGGAATTTGAGCCAAAAACGAGATCAACACGCGTGGCAGTCCACTTTGTGGCCCCGGTTTTTCTTTCAACAATGTCATAAAGGTTTTCTGAAACCGGTTTCCACGTGAAACCCATATCGGTGAGATTCACAAAAAAGTCATTGCTCAGCAAGCCCTCCCTGTCTGTGAATACGCCATGTTTGCTTCCTCCATGATTTGTTCCCAAAGCCCGCATACCTCCGATTAATACTGTCATTTCAGCGGCGGTTAAACCCATAAGTTGTGCCCTGTCAAGCAAAAGCTCTTCTGGCTTTACTGCATATTCCTTTTTGAGCCAGTTTCTGAAACCATCGTGTATCGGTTCCAGATATTCGAACGATTTTACATCAGTCATTTCCTGCGCAGCGTCTCCACGGCCCGGTGCAAATGGCACTTTAACCTCTACGCCAGCTTCATTAGCAGCTTTTTCAACAGCGGCACTTCCACCCAAAACAATCAGATCGGCCATGCTGACTTTTTTACTAAAACCTGCTTGAATTTCAGTGAGTTTGTTTAGCACTTTTTTTAAACGTTCAGGCTCATTGCCTTCCCAGTCTTTCTGTGGAGCGAGGCGGATCCTTGCACCATTGGCTCCACCCCTGAAATCAGAACTGCGGAACGTTCTTGCACTGTCCCATGCCGTATTGATGAGCTCCGTTTTTGTCAAACCGCTATGCAGCAGTTTATTTTTCAACTCATCGATTTCAGCATCTGAAAGCTTGTAGTCAACAGCCGGGATGGGGTCTTGCCAAATCAAGTCTTCTTTTGGTGCATCGTTACCAAGGTAACGACTCCTGGGCCCTAAATCGCGATGCGTTAATTTAAACCATGCCCTTGCAAAAACATCTGCAAACAGTTCAGGATCATTGTAAAAGCGTTCTGATATTTTTCGATACGAAGGATCCATCTTCAAAGCCATATCGGCATCGGTCATGATGGGATTTCTTCTAACGCCAGGAATATGGGCGTCAAATGGTTTGTCTTCTTCTTTAATATTGATGGGCTCCCATTGCCATGCGCCGGCGGGACTCTTTACTGACTCCCATTCGTGATTGAGCAGCAGATAAAAATAGGTATGATTCCACCTGTCGGGTTTGCTCGACCATGCACCTTCCAGTCCGCTGGTAACAGTATCTTCAGAATGGCCCTTTCCTTTTGGGTTTTTCCATCCAAAGCCCTGCTCTTCTACGTCTGCTTCTTCCGGGCTTGGACCCAGAATCGATGCATCGCCATTTCCGTGGCATTTACCCACAGTATGACCACCAGCAGTCAATGCGACGGTTTCTTCATCATTCATGGCCATGCGCTCAAAGGTCATACGTACATCCTTTGCCGTTCTCAATGGATCAGGTTTTCCATCCACGCCTTCAGGGTTTACGTAAATCAATCCCATCTGAACAGCTGCGAGTGGATTTTCAAGTGAATCGCGATCCTGGTCGTCGCTGTAACGACTTTTTGTGGGTGCAAGCCATTCCTTTTCGCTGCCCCAGTTAATATCTTTTTCAGGATGCCAGATGTCTTCACGGCCTCCGGCAAAACCGAATGTTTTAAAGCCCATAGACTCATAAGCCATGTTTCCGGCCAGAATATAGAGGTCAGCCCATGATATTTTATTGCCATACTTTTTCTTAATGGGCCACAACAGCCTGCGGGATTTATCAAGGTTAACGTTGTCTGGCCAACTGTTGAGCGGAGCAAAACGCTGATTCCCCGTGTTGGCTCCTCCACGTCCATCAGCCACGCGATAGGTTCCTGCAGCGTGCCATGCCATGCGTATCATCAGCCCACCATAATGTCCCCAATCGGCAGGCCACCAGTCCTGGCTGTCGGTCATGAGTTTTTTTAAGTCACTCTTTAAAGCATCCAAATCAAGCTTTGTAAACTCTTCCTTGTAGTTAAAGTCTTTGTTGTTTGGATTTGTCTTCGTATCATGTTGGTGCAAAATATCAAAATTGAGTGCATTTGGCCACCAATCCATTACGGTGTTTTTCGATGCGGTGTTCGCCCCGTGCATTACCGGGCATTTTCCCGTTTTTTTGTTTTCCATGCTATTTGGTTTTAAAGGTTCCGCTTATTTGAAGTTTTATGTCCTTTATTTGAAAGTTATTAATCTTCTTTTTCTTGAAATACTGATGAATAATCTTATCCAACTCATCATCTACATAATCCTCTATCCTATCTGTTTCCTGACAGTATATGTGATGGTGTGCCGATAAAACGTGATCATATCGCATGACACCGTTTTCTGTTTTAACCTTTTTAAGTAGATTGCTTTCTACAAAAGAGTCAAGCACTTTATATACCGTTCCTTGTGAAATATAAGGATGGTTGTTCTTTATATTATTGATGATATTTTCAGCCGTGGGATGATTATTTAGCTTGTAAATGGCTTCAAATATGGCCACTCGCTGCGGGGTAACCCTCAACTTATTCTGCTTTAATCTTTCAATAATTTCTGATGTGGTCATTGACAATATTTATTAAAACAGAATAATTATTATATGGTTATGATGTAAATATAGAAACAATGTTCTAATCAAACAAGCTTCAGAGAAAATAAATATAGAAACACAAAGTGTAACACTGCCTATCCGGTTGGATATTGCTGGGATTAATCTATTGATTGATTGGGATAGTAAAAAAGAATATGGAGCCTGATCCATTCACATTGGTTTCGGCAGGTAACCCGGTGTTGCTTTCAACCCATATTCTACCGCCGAGCATTTCCACATATGCCTTTGATATTGAGAGTCCCAGGCCTGCACCTTCATAGTTTCGTGTCAGCGATTCACTTCCCTGTCTAAACCGCTCGAAAATCAATTTTCTTTGTTCAGGATGAACACCCGAACCGCTATCTTTTACGTAAAATTCTATGAATCCGTCTCTTTTGCGATAACCAAGTTCAATGCAGCCCTTCTGGGTAAACTTGATTGCGTTCTTAACCAGATTCGTCAGTACTGCATATATTTTCTCCTGGTCAGTATATATTTCTGCTTCTTTTTCAGGAAGAGCATTTTTAAATGAAATATGCAGTTTTTTTTGATCTGCTTCTGGCTTGAAGAATTTATAGATGTACTCGATCTGTTCGTTTATATTGGTTTTGGAAATTATATTTTTTATCTGGTGCGATTCAATTGTTGAGATAGCTATGAGGTCGTTTATTAAACTTAGCATGCGGGCACCACTTTTTTCTATAATTTTTATGTATTCCTGCTGCTTTTTGCCCCCCAGCTCGTGATTCTTAAGCAGTTCGGTAAAACCCAGGATGCCATTCATGGGAGTTCTGATTTCGTGACTCATGTTGGCCAGAAAAGCTGATTTCAGTCTGTCGCTTTCTTCTGCCTTTTCTTTGGCTTTCACCAAATCTTTTTCCATTATTTTTCGTTCTGAAATATCACGGCAACTGGCGTAAACCCATCCATTGGGAAGCAAAACGGCATTCAGGTCTACATCCACATAACTCCCGTCTTTTTTTACAAGTTCTATCTCTGAATAAGAACCACCACTTGAAAACAGTTGCTGAAAAATCTGAAAATACTCTTCTATTCGGCTTTTTGGTGATAAATCTACAATTGAATAAGTTAAAAACTCTTCATTTGAATATCCCAATAAATCAATAGCCTGTTTATTAACATATATGTATTTCCCTTCTTTAGTGGCGATAAAAATCGCATCGGCTGAGTTTTCGGTAATTGTCCTGAATTTGTCTTCGCTATCGACAATTTGCTGTTTTATTTGCCAGTACTCGGTATTATCACGAATATTGCATTGGATCACCTTTATACCATCAGCCAAATAAACATTGCTGACGAACTCAACATGGATTATTAGTCCACCCTTGGTTTCAAGCGGCAACTCATCATATCGCACATATTCTTTTTGCTGCAGTTCCAGGAATTTATTCCTGTTTTCATAAATGTTCTGAAAGGGGCCAATTTCCCAGATCGATTTTTCAATAAACTCTGTTTTCGAATACCCGAGCAAATCCATTAAAAACGGATTGACGTCAACAATCTTTCCGGTTTCGGCATCAAGAATAAGAATTCCGTCTTTAGCCGATTCAAACAACCGGCGGTAGCGGGTTTCCAGAAGGCTCAACGCATCCTCCGTACGCTTGCGGCTGGTTATGTCCTGCGAGATTGTTGCAATAATTTTTTTTCCTTCTTCATCAAAAATACACGCTGAATTCCACAAAACGGATTTGATAGTATTGTCTTTTGTTAAAATATCTATTTCAACTATTTCAGGATGGTCATCGGCTTGAAGGTTTTTTATCAATTCAAGTGTTGCATTGATTTTTTCTTTTGGAAAAAGAACATCAATTTTTTTATTGATGATTTCAGTTGAATCATAACCGCTCAGTAGTTCGAATTTACGGTTTAAACGTTTTATGACTAAGGCAGCGTCCCATATTATAATTGGTACATGCGTAAGGTCTAATAGAATATTTAATGAATCACTCGTTGCACGATGTGTTTCTTGTAGCGATTCTTCTTTGTTTTTTCGTTCTGTTATATCCTCAATGGCCAGAAGAATTATCTTCTCTTGTCCAAATGCCCTTTTTACTTGCCGGGCATTAAAATGCATCACCCGTCTGCCAATGGTGACAAAATTGTGTTCAACCTCGTAATTGTCAAAGGATTTTTTTTCGGGAAGGATTTTCTCAAGCAATTCCCTCAGTTTTGGAATATCCCATTGGTTATTGCCCAATTCATAGATAAGCTTACCAATTGTTTCTGCAGCACTTACCCTGAAAAAATTATAGAATGATAAACTGGCTTTTATTACCCGTAAATCTTTATCCAGAGCAAGTAATGGTTCGCGCACTATGTCAACTACATTCTCAGTGAATTCATTTAATTCGTCCACTGATTGTCTAATCTCCGCAAGTTCTTTTGCGATTTTTTCGTGATATGATTCTGACTTTTTTCTTTCAGAGCTAGCGCACATATTGCTTTGGATTACCTTAATATTGTTAGCCAAATAAACATTACTGACGAACTCAACATGAATTTTATTTCCATCTGAAGTTTGGTTTTATGCGGAAAATCATCATTCAGCACATATTCCTTTTGTTTCAATTCGATGAACTTATCTTTGTTTTCAACAATGTCCTGAAAAGCGTCAATTTCCCAGATAGATTTTTCAATAAAGTCATTTTTTGAATGACCCAGCAAATCAACCAAAAACGGATTAACGTCAACAATTTTTCCGGTTTCGGCATCGAGAACAAGAATCCCATCTTTGGCCGATTCAAACAACCGGCGGTAGCGAAGCTCTGAAGCAATCAACTCTTCTTGCAAAATTGCTTTCGTTTTTTTGGAAGTTTTGCCCTGTTTGGCTTTTGCCGTTGACCCTCTCATAGTATTTCAATGTTAATGGCAGTGCCAATGTTGTCAGGGCTGCCAGGTGTTTAATCTATTCCTCCCATAAAGCCAGCAGAATCTTTCAGTGACAATATGATTTCAGCCAGCTAAGTCATGGGGGTACTACTCCACAAATAACATTAGTCTACATTCGAACCTATATTTCCCTGGCTGATAATATTGTCAAATTCAGCGGATATTTGATAAATGTTTATATACCCATCATAAACCAGCCAGTTATCATAAGTGATATTCAGACCACCATCCAGTTTTCTTATGGTAGTGTAGCTATTACCTGTGTTGCCGTCAACACTGCTCAGTGTTTTTGTTACTGGTCCGCCGCCTATTGTTGCAATAGAACTCAGGTTGATGGATGCGGGATATACCTCACCTGCGATGGTTCCAACAAGATTTAGGGTTACAAGCGTATTTCCATTTTCTCTTTTTTCAAATAACGCAGTTCCAGAAACACCATAGGCACCCATGCTTCCGAGTGTATAAGAAACTTTGGTATTCGTTATTACATTACCACCAATATCACCTTGAGCCAAAATCACATCTGATGTACTGCCTAAATGCACTTTTATGAAACCATCGTACACTATCAACTGATTGTATGTTAATGTACTTACGTTAGTGGAACTGGTTCCTGAAGCATCCACAGGATTCAGTTGAACAACTATGGCACCTCCTTCGGCAACAGTATTCATGTACAATGCTGCCGGATGGGTTCCTGAAGGAGCACCATACAGCTGTATTTTTATGGTTGACACAGACGCACTTGATTCAATGAAAGTGGCAGTGCCTGAAACTCCCAGGACATCCTGCACTTTCAGGCTGTAACTTATCTCTTTTGCAGGTTTCTCATCTTTGGTACAACCAATGCCGGGCAATAGTAATATAACCGCAACAAATAGTAATAATACAGTGTAATTATTTTTTGGTTTCATTTTTTTATTTTAATTATGGTTTATGATTTTTTT
>SKRM01000068.1 GCA_007118495.1 Bacteroidales bacterium | reverse complement strand
TGTATATTTGGCCAACTTAATTGTCTGTAAATATAATAACATAGCAAACACTCAGAACGATCTTTTTTCGATAAAAACTAAAGAAACCACGTATTATTTTCTACTTTTACTTACGAAAAAAGCCACGTAATATGTGATTCAGATGCCAGGGTATAATTATATAAGTTGGCGATTTTGGGTTACTGTATTAACAGAATTTGAGATTTTGACTTATTTTCACCAAATTATAACCACATGACCAGGATTTTACTTCTACTCATCCTTGTTCCCGCCCTCATGTTTGCTGCATGCAGGAGCAAACAAAAAACCACCGAAATGGAAACCAACGTTCATGATACCTGGCAAAATCCTGAAATATATCCCCGAAATCATCCGCAAATTGAAAGCATTGAAAGGCACAGTGGACATGAAGCAGGACAGAAATCAGGGATGGATGGCCTTATGGGTTTTTGTGAGAGAATGAATGAGCATTTTGCCCAAAGCAACCTTAGCCCTGATCAAGCAGTTGAACTGTATGAGTTACTGTATGCCTCGGGAATTTTGTTTAATGAATCTGTGGGTATGCCCGATCCGGATGAGCCGCGCACGATAGAAAGCGTTGATGATTTTATGCAACGCATTGCGCTTAAAAAAACCGATACAGACCAAATAGAAATATTTTATATTAAAACCTCATGTGGTTTTAACTATTTTTTTGGCATATTTACCGTACCTGTTCAGCCTCATCACCTCGATCTGATGCCGAAAGAAGTATGGCGTGCTTCAGTACCATGTTGAATATTAAACTTACATTTTTCTAAAATAACAACACCTCCAGTTTATGAAATCCCGTTTAACCGCCCTTTTGGGCTTGTTTATGCTTGGTGTGTTGTCTGTATTCGGACAACAGCATGTTGAAATTATTGATCTGGAGCAAAGGCTTCACACATTCAGAGAAAAATCAGCCCCCATTTTACAACAGTTGCATGAAAACCGAAAGCTTGCCCATGATATGGCGTCTGAAAAAGGATGGGTTTTGCGTCAGGTCTTACCTGACGGGCAGGTAATGTCTCTTGAGGGCGTTGATGAGAATGGCATGCCGATATATATTGCCACAGATTTCAATGTATTTGCTGCGGCAACAACCGGAGCAGATAAACTATGGCCGGGAGGTGTTTCCGGACTTGAATTAAGTGGAAGCTCTGAAATAATGGAAAACAAACTGGCTATTTGGGACGGTGGCATTGTGCTCACTACCCATCAGGAAATGGCCGGACGTGTTGTTATTGAAGATATAGGAGGTGATATTAGTAACCACGCAACCCACGTAGCCGGTACCATGATGGCTTCAGGGGTGAATCCCCTGGCAAGGGGGATGGCTTTTGGTGCACCCAATATCCGGTCATGGGATTTTAGCAATGATGCCGCAGAAATGTCGGAGGTTGCCAACGAATTGCTGGTGTCAAACCATTCATACGGAACCATTGCGGGCTGGCGATTTAACAGCAGCAGGGCTGGAACTGCCAGTAATCCGAACTGGGAATGGTATGGTGACGTGACAGTAAGCACTACCGAAGACTATAAATTTGGGTATTACGACGGACGCGCCAGGCTCTGGGATATGATGGCATACTATAATCCCTATTATCTGGTGGTTAAATCGTCCGGAAACTTTCGCAACAACAACGGACCAAATATCAATGAAGGTTATTGGCGCAGAAATGCATCAGGAACCTGGGAGCTACATACCCGCACACCTGGGATGGACAGCAATGATTCATACAATACGATTTCTACATACGGAAATGCAAAGAACATACTTAGTGTGGGGGCGGTTGGGGCCATTCCCAATGGGTACAGACAACCCAATGATGTAACTATGTCTGCATTCAGCAGCTGGGGGCCAACTGATGATGGCCGCATTAAACCAGACATCGTAGCAAACGGTGTAAGTCTGTATTCAAGTTCCTCATCAGGCGACGATAACTATGCAACCATGAGCGGAACATCCATGTCTGCTCCCAATACCTCTGGCAGTATATTCCTTTTGCAGGAATATCACCACAGGCTTTTTGAGAGATTCATGCTTAGTTCAACGTTAAGGGCGCTGGTGTGTCATACAGCTGACCAGGCCGGAGGGCCAGGCCCCGATTACAGGCACGGATGGGGTCTGCTTAATGTTGCCAGGGCTGCTGATGTGATAAGCGATGCAGGCAATAACGCTGTTATAAAAGAATTAACATTAAACACCGGAGCAACAATAACCAAAGAGGTGACAGCTTCAGGCCGGGAGCCTCTGGTGGTTACCATTGCCTGGACAGATCCCGAAGCTACTCCCCTGACAGTTAACCAGCAAGTATTGAACAACAGGTCAAGAAGGCTGCTTAATGATTTAGATTTAAGGGTAAAAGACGAAAATTCTATCCATATGCCCTGGGTGCTTGATGTTCAAAATCCGGGCAATCCTGCTGTTAGAGGTGATAATACAGTAGATAATATTGAACAGGTGGTAATTGAACATCCCGTTCCCGGAAAAACTTATACGATTGAAATATCACACAAGGGAAGTTCACTTGAAAGGGTGTCACAGGTATTCTCACTTATAGCGACAGGTGTGGGAGGCGAAACAATTTGTGAGTCAGGAGCCGAATCGGATGAAGGTTTGGGTATACAAAGCTTTGTAATCAATGATCAATCGTTTACAATGTCATCACAGTGCCAGGGATACAGAAACATGACAGAAGAACCAGTGTTTGTTTCAGCCGGAGGCAATTATCCATTTATGGTACAGATTAAACATTGCGATGAATCTGATGAGGGGATGCTTAAGCTTTTTGCTTACTGGGAAGGTGAAGAAGCTGTTCTTGTTGCCCTCTCCCCTGTTCTGGAAAGTGGTGATACATTCAGCAGTGAACTCGAAGTTCCTGCCCACCTGGCGACCGGTTCAAGCGTTCTGCTCAGGTTGGTGCTGGCTGAAACTGCTGATGCTCAGGAGATAATTGATTGCGGCCAGTACACAAGAGGTGAGACCCAGGATTATCTCTTAGTTATCGGACAGCCAGAATACGATCTGGCTATTTCTAATATTCCGAATTTAATAGAAGGAATATGCGCAAATGATGAGCAAGGAATTGAAATACAAATTGAAAACCTGGGTAGCAAGGCTGTATCCCAATTGCATATACAGGCAAACATAACAGCCGGAGGTGAACTACTGAAACAATTTGATGAAAATCTGTCATTTACCTTGGGTGCCAACAGCACCATGCGCTTTTATTTGAATACGACATTCGAAACAATCCCTGAAGAACATTATGAGGTAAGTGTTGAATTGATCAACGAGAATGACGTGAATCAGGAAAACAATCGTATGTTGATTTCATTTACCACTGCCGTTGAAGCTGAACCACCATTGGCTGAGGCCACATTGTGTGATGGTGATGCTGAAGCAAGCCTGAAGGCAGAAGCTGCCGGAACAACTTTCTGGTATGATCAGGCTGAAAACGGAACCATCCTGGCCGCCGGAAATGATACAAAACTGTCTGTGATTCCTGAATCAGGTGTATTGTATGCCGGAGTCAATCATTTTAGCGGACGTATCGGACCTGAAACCAAAACATCTGAACCATGGGTTGACGGCACATATGCCAGAGCTACCGCACATCCGATCATCAGAGCCCATGCTCCTTTAACCATTCAATCAGCCAGATTGTATGTGGGTTATCCTGGTGAGGTTCGATTTACAATTGAAAACTACAATACGGGCGAAGTGGTTTCAATGGCTGAACTCAATGTTTCAGCCACAAGAAATCCTCCCAGCCCGGTTAATGGTGCACCCATGGACCCAAGTGACCAGGGTGAAGTCTATCAGCTAAACCTGGCCATTCCCTATCCAGGTCTTTTCCGGATCAGGATTTCATATGGCGCTGAAACTACTTTGTACCGGGCCACTTCAAATACTTCAAGCCCATACCCATATGTGGTACCCGGGGCGCTTGAAATAACAGGAACCACAGCCACCAACGGAGATAACTTTTACTACTGGCTTTATGATATCAAGCTGGGTTCATACGGATGCAGCAGCCCGTTGGTTGAAGTTCCCATCAATGTAAGAGAATCACCAGTACTTGATCTTGATGCTGATTCATACCTTGATGAGGGACAACTCATTCTTAATGCCGCAAACCCCGGTTCAGTCTATATTTGGAATACGGGTGATACAACACAGACCATTGCTCCCCAGTATCCTGGCTTTTACTCTGTCCATGTAACCAATCAATATGGCTGTACTGCATTTCAGGGTATTCAGATCACAGAAACTCCTGTGGAGATTCCTGAAGGCCTGAATGTGTCAGTTTATCCGAATCCGGCTACTTCTGCCCTGGTCATTGAATCCAGCAGAGACGTGCGGATTGAAATCATCAATCAGTCCGGACAACTTGTATACCATCAAGAGAACCCTGCAACATACAAATTGGTTGACGTTTCTTCTTTCAGGGCTGGGATTTATATAGTCAGGGTTACAGATGCCATGAGTGGGCAAGTGAGTACTTACCGGATACTTATAAGATAGGAGACAGTTATTCGTCAGGAGCAACGCATGCACCTGGTGCTCTCAGGCATGATGAGTATGCGGCCAACGGGAATCTGACCACCGCACCTGCTGCATTGGCCAAAGGTCGTTTTGTTCAAATTTTCCAGGGCATGTTCCAATCCGTTAAGTTTGGTCCTGGCCTGTCTCAGTGCAGCCTCGTTGACACTTTTATTGTTGATGGCATCCATCCTTGACACCCTGCCAATGGCCACGTCAGGAGCCACCGGCCTGGTCAGTTCCTCCAGTTCTTCAATGTGAGCTGTTACCAGGCTGATCTTTTTTTCAATCAGTTGTCTGAGCTCTTCTTTGGTGGGTTCTTTCTGCATGATGCTAAAATACTAAAAATGTACGAGCTGATATCACTACATTTGTAGCCCAAATATAGGTTTATGCATCCGAAGGAGGCCCTTGTCAGTATCATTTTACCGTTCTATCAGGTTGGTGAAGAATTCAATCATGCCATTGAAAGTATCGTACAACAGACTTTCACCCATTGGAAACTTATATTGGTTAGCAACAATGGAAATGACCAGGGTAGAGAAATTGCCGGACGCTGGTCTGATGCTGACCACAGAATACTTCAGGTGGAAGAACACAGGCAGGGTATTGCCCATGCACTCAATGCCGGTATATCATTGGCAGATACCCCCTATATCGCCCGCATGGACGCCGAAGATTCTTCCCACCCAAAAAGGCTGGCTGTCCAATATGAATACCTTGAAAAAAATAAGCACATTGATGTGGTTTCATCGCAGACTGTGTTCCAATCTGAATTAGGTATAAGCCTTGGGTATTCGCTTTTTGTGGATTGGCAAAACACCATCATCACGCCACAAGAACACTTCATGTCTCGTTTTATAGAGTCTCCCCTGGCCCATCCTTCTGTAATGTTTCGCACCAAATTAATTCAACAATTTGGTGGATACAGCACACGCAATGTGCCCGAAGATTATGAACTCTGGCTTCGATGGATGGATCAGGGCATTAACTTTCATAAGCTGCCAGAGCCCCTGCTAACCTGGAATGACCATGCTGACAGGCTTTCAAGGAATCATGATAATTATTCCAGGGAGGCTTTTTTCCAGATAAAATGTGAATACCTGGCCAGGTGGATCAAACAACATGTTTCACCCAACAAAAAGATTGTGGTTTGCGGAAGCAGCCGCATAGGAAGAAAACGGGCAGACTTGTTGCAGCAGCTTGGTGTTGACATATTTGGTTTTACCGATGTAAGAAAACGACCCAATCGGCAGGTAAATTTTATCCACATTCATGAGCTTTCTGATCCCGGGCCATGGTTTTTAGTCAATTTCATTGCCAGGCGTGGCGTCGGGCAAGCCATCAAAGAGCATTTCATTAGTGCCGGTTTTCGCGAAGGAGTTGATTTCATTTTGGCAGCATAATCAAATCATTGACAACAAGTGTGATCGTTTTTTGAACAAGCATGTATGCATGTTTGTTTAATTTGTCAATACTTATCAATATATTTTTAAAAAACATAAAAATCAATAGCTATGAGAACGATGGGGTTACAGCCGCTGACTGGAATCAAGAGACCATGATGTTGGCTATTGAATTCGACGCTGATAAAGTAAACCTTGATCATGTGCACAAAATAATTGCTGAGGCAGGTCATGATACAGAAAAATACCGGGCCAAGGATGAAGTATATCAAGGACTTCCCGCATGTTGTCATTACGAAAGGCCAGCTAAGGATCAAACCAAAGAATCTGATAAAAGCCAGGGAAGCTGCTGTAGCCAATAAGCTATTTACTCATCTGTGCACCTTTTTTATCTGTCAATTTCACGCATATAATACGTGTAGGTTTCTCCCCATTGACTGACAAACAGTATATATATCTCATGACATGAAATATATCTATAAGGTATCCGGAATGACATGCGCGGCATGTGCCAAAAAAGTTAATAGCGCATTTCTCAAACATCCTGATGTGCTTTTGGCAGACGTTAGCCAGCAGAAAGGCACAGCTTCTGTGGAGGCTGACAAAGAACCCGAACGCAATCAACTGGACAAGCTCCTGGAAGGTGCTGGTCAGTACCGCATAACCGGGGTAACCAAAGGCGGTGAACAAATTACCGGATCAGATTCGCATACATCAGCCGGTTCAGAACCAGATGCATCATCCACCTGGGATGTCTATAAACCACTGGTTTTAATTTTTCTTTATGTATCAGGGATTGCTGTCGTCGCTTCACATGCGGGGCAGTATTTTTCCTGGTACACCTGGATGCAGTATTTTATGGCCGGATTTTTTATTGTATTTTCATTTTTTAAGCTACTTGACCTGCATGGATTTGCGCGTTCTTATGCCATGTACGATCTGTTGGCCCAAAAATGGAAAGGTTATGGTTATATTTACCCATTTCTTGAACTGTCTCTGGGTATCCTATACCTTACGGCCGTCAATTTGCCAGCTACCCATGCGGCAACCATTGTTATTATGGGTTTTAGCAGCATTGGTGTCATCAGGAACCTGCTATCACCCAACAAGGTCAAGTGTGCTTGTCTTGGTACGGTATTCAAACTTCCCCTGGGCCATGTTACCTTGGTTGAGGATCTATTGATGGTGGCGATGGCTGGGTTGATGTTGGTTACACATTAAAACCTGATACCATGCTCAATCAACTCATCAGATTTTTCCTGGAAAACCGCCTGGTGGCGTGGCTGTTGATGATTTTCCTTATTGGCTGGGGTGTTTCAGTGGCTCCTTTCAATTGGAAGGTTGACATCCTTCCACGCGATCCGGTTCCGGTAGATGCCATCCCCGACATAGGCGAAAACCAACAAATCATATTTACTGAGTGGATGGGTCGTTCTCCCCAGGACATTGAAGACCAAATTACTTACCCCCTGACATCAGCCCTGCTGGGAATTCCGGGTGTTACCAGCATCCGAAGCACTTCCATGTTTGGTTTTTCCAGTATTTACATCATTTTTGATGAAAATGTAGAATACTACTGGAGTCGCTCCCGTATCCTGGAAAAACTTAATTCACTCCCGCCCAGGCTGCTGCCTGAAGATGTGACCCCTCAGTTGGGGCCTGATGCCACAGCCCTGGGGCAAGTGTTCTGGTATACACTGGAAGGCCTGGGTGACAATGGTGATCCGGCTGGTGGATGGGATTTGCACGAACTGCGCTCCATTCAGGACTATTATGTGCGCCTTGCCCTCAACAGTGTGCAGGGCGTTTCAGAAGTTGCCAGCGTAGGAGGTCATGTCAAGGAATACCAGGTTGATCTTGATCCGGATGCCATGAAGGTATTTGACATTTCCATCATGGATGTTGCCCAAGCCCTGCAGCAAAGTAACCGCGAAACATCGGCCAATACCATCGAGTTCAATATGGCCGAATACCTGGTACGTGGCCTGGGCTATGTGGAAAGCCTTGACGACATTCGTCATACCGTGGTCAAGGTCAACAACAATGTGCCAGTTCGAATCATGGACATTGCCCGTGTAAATATCGGCCCGGCAGTGAGAAACATGACCGGCATACTTGATAAAGGCGGACAAGAAGTTGTGGGTGGAGTGGTTGTAGCCCGTTATGGCGAAAATCCTTTACAAGTGATAGAAAATGTGAAGGAGAAAATAAAAGAAATCAGTTCCGGGCTTCCTTCGCGTGAGTTGGATGATGGATCTGTTTCGCAGGTAACCATCGTCCCGTTTTATGACCGCACCCAACTCATTTATGAAACCCTCGGAACGCTCAATGATGCCATCATATTACAGATCCTCATTTCAATCATCGTGATCATTGTGATGGTTTACCACTTGCGCACTTCGTTGCTCATATCTGCCCTGTTGCCCATAGCGGTTCTCATGAGTTTTATCATGATGCGTTATTTCGGTGTGGATGCCAATATCGTGGCATTATCCGGCATTGCCATCTCAATCGGTACCATGGTAGACCTGGGCATAATCATGAATGAAAACATTCTTCGCCATTTGCAGGAAACCAAAGATAAGGCAAAGAGCAGACTGGAAACCATTTACGAAGCATCCACAGAAGTGGCCCCTGCGATTCTCACAGCGGTGAGCACGACCATCGTAAGCTTTCTTCCCGTCTTTACCCTGCAGGCTGCTGAAGGGCGCTTGTTCTCTCCCCTGGCCTTTACAAAGACCTTTGCCCTGGTATCGGCCCTTATTATCACCATCGCCTTTATGCCGGTGTTGGCCTATCAATTTTCGGGTAAATGGGAAATTAAAAGCTTGAAAAACATATATCAAAGGGCAATTACCCGTTTTGTCCTCAATGGCCTGGCCGTACTGTCAGGCTTATTTATTTCACTGTATGTACTATGGTGGGCCGGACTTTTCATCCTTTTAATGGGTATATCCGGATTGATTCAACAGGTTTTTCACCCGAGGATCAAGCCATATAAAAGCATGATTAACATGGGAATCACCTTACTGGTGGTATTGGTGTTATTGGCCAGTGAATGGCTCCCCATCGGGGTTGATCGAAGTTTGTTTCTGAATATCATTTTTCTTGCCTTGATCATCGCATTTGTGCTTGGCCTTTTTCGGCTCTTTCTTTACCATTATCCCCGCATATTGACCTGGTGCCTTACCCATAAAAAAACTTTTCTGATCATACCGGCTTTTTTGCTGCTTTTTGGGCTTAACATCTGGATGGGATTCGGCCATGTGTTTGGTTTCATGGCCGGAGGTTTTGACAAGATTGGAGTAAACATTCGAAACACCTCAGTATGGTCAAGTCTTTATCATGCCTTTCCTGGTCTGGGTCGGGAATTTATGCCAGCACTGGATGAAGGAAGTTTTCTGCTGATGCCCACTACCATGCCGCATACCGGCATTGAGTATAACCTCCAGGTTTTGCAGGATCTTGACCGCCGTGTACAGGCCATTCCCGAAGTGGAGATGGTAGTTGGAAAAGCCGGTCGTGCCGAGAGTCCGCTAGATCCTGCGCCCATGACCATGTTTGAAAATGTGATCATTTACAAAAGCGAATACAAATCAGACATGGATGGTCGCAAAATTCGCTTCAAGGTTGATGGTGACGGCGAGTTTGTAAGAGATGAGCAAGGTGAGCTGATACCCCATAGCCGGGGACGGTATTACAGGCAATGGCGCGACCATATTCAACATCCTGATGATATTTGGAATGAAATTACCATGGCCAGCAGATTTCCCGGGTTAACATCAGCTCCCAAGTTACAGCCCATTGAGACCAGGCTTGTGATGTTGCAAACGGGCATGCGTGCCCCCATGGGCCTAAAAGTATTTGGACCAGACCTGGAGACCATTGAAGCTTTTTCCATGCAAATGGAGCGGCTACTGCAGGAAGTTCCCTTCATTAGAAGTTCCACCGTTTTCGCAGACCGGGTGGTGGGAAAACCTTATCTGGAGATTCGTCCTGATCGTCAGGCCATGGCGCGTCATGGCATTACCATTGAAGAATTCCAGATGGTCGTTGAAGTTGCCATCGGTGGGATGCCCATGACCACCACGGTGGAGGGACGCGAGCGCTACGAGATACGAGCCAGGTATGCGCGTGCCTTTAGGGATGGCCCAGATGCCATCAATGATATTTGGATAAAATCTTCAGCCGGATATCAGATCCCACTGGCCGAAATAGCCACGGTGGAATTCCGCCAGGGACCCGGAATGATTCGTGGAGAAGATACCTTTCTGGTGGCCTACATCACTTTCGACAAGGAAGCTGGGCATGCTGACCTTTCGGTTATCCAGCAGGCCACAGATATGATCGATAACCGAATTGAAAGTGGCGCATTGATTGTGCCCCAGGGCGTTAATTTCCACTTCTCTGGCAACTATGAAAACCAGATGCGTGCCGAGCAACGCCTCATGCTGGTTATTCCACTGTCAATGATTGTAATTTTCCTCATACTGTATTTCCAGTTTCGTTCGGTGGCCACTTCCTTGATGATATTTTCAGCCATTGCACTGGCATTTTCAGGTGGGTTTATGATGTTGTGGCTATATGGCCAGGACTGGTTCATGAACTTCTACATATTTGGGGTCAATATGCGCCAATTGTTTCAGATTGATGTGGTCAATCTGAGTGTGGCTGTATGGGTTGGTTTTATAGCCCTTTTTGGTATTGCAACCGATGATGGAGTGCTTATTGCCACATATTTGAAGAACAGCTTTAAGAAACACAAGCCGGAAACCAAAGAAGATTTGCACCTGGCAGTAATGGAAGCGGGACAGAAACGGATCCGGCCGGCATTGATGACAACAGCTACGACATTGCTGGCCTTGTTGCCCATCCTTACCTCTTCAGGCCGTGGTGCTGACATCATGATACCCATGGCCATCCCCGCTTTCGGCGGAATGACCATTGCCCTGATTACTCTGTTTTTGGTACCAGTTTTGTTTACAGCTTGGAATGAGTATGTCATCCGAAAAACCAAGAACGATGAATAAACTGCACCATTTTAGTTTCATGCAAAAAAGCCAGTTATTGGTTTTTTTTCTCACCTTATCGGCTTTTTCGGGTAATACCCAAAGCTATCCTGAACAATACCTGCAACAGGCTATTGAAAACAACCCTGGATTGCAAGCCCAACAAAAGGCCTGGGAAGTCGCGCAACATCAGCAGGCTATCGCAGCCTCTTTGCCCGACCCCACTTTATCTGTCGGATTCTTTACCCCGCCCATGGAACGCCTGATGGGAAATCAATGGTTCGATGTGGGTTTGATGCAGATGTTTCCATGGCCTGGTACCCTTGGCAAACAAAAGAGCGTTGCCGAAATATTGGCCGAGCGTGAATACCACCAGTTCAGGGACCACCGCAACCGTCTATTTTTGGACATGACCCGCCTGTGGTTGGATATTTACCGTAAGGAGCAGGAACTTGAGATCATTGTGCGTTACAGGAACATCATACAAGCCAGGGAAGATATTATATACACCCGTTACATGGGTGGCCATCAAGCTTCAGGCCTGGCACTCGACTTATACAGATTGGAGATACAGCTTGAATCCCTTGATAACCGTGAAAACCGGATCAGGGAAGAGCACGAATCTCTGGTTGAGCGTTTCAATATACTAACGGGCAGGGAAAAACGAGAACCCATTGAGGTGCCAGATTCGCTACCAGCTTTTAAGCCTTTAACCATTGACCACATACCAGATTCAGATTCATTTGTTTCCAATCCTCAATTGAACAGTGCTCAGGCTGAGGCCAGTGCTGCTGTTATTCTTCAGCAGTTGAGCCGATTAAAGACCAGGCCCATGTTGGGGGTTGGATTGCAGTATGCTTATTTTGCTCCCGGTGAAGAATCCATGGGGCAAATGGATGGCGGACATATGCTCATGCCCATGGTGTCGTTGAGTTTACCCATCTTCAGAAGCAAAAATCAGGCCACCCAACATCAAGGGCGGTTGTTGTCTGAGGCAGCTTATTTTCGCCAAGCTGACCGAATCAATGCATTACAAACACAATGGTCATCATTCAGGGCCAACATCAATACCCTGCAACAGGATCAAGTATTTTACAAGCGTCAGTTGGAGATTACCTCAAAAGCCCTGGATCTGGTCATCAATGCCTATGCTTCAGGCTCTGAAGGATTTGAGGAGCTTTTACGCATTCTCGATCAGCTCCTGGACATTGAATGGCGCATATTGGAAACCCAAATTGATCAGTATAAGGCAAAGGCAGACATGGATATGCTGTTGGCCCGGAATATTTTCAAATAACATGATTTAAAGGGTTAAGAAAATGGAAAAGCAAAAAATGATAAACTATACAATCTATCTGGTGCTCGTGCTTGCCGGACTGTTGCTGGGTTGGATGATATTTGGCGGCAATGGTCACGATGATCATGACCACGATCACGATCTCTCGGAGCAGGGCGTTGATGTAGATTTTACATGCTCCATGCACCCCCAGGTTCGACAGGATGAACCGGGAGATTGCCCCATCTGTGGCATGGAACTGATACCTGTATCCGATGACGACGACTTTCAGGATGACGACTCCTTTCTTTTCAATATGCGTCAAGAGCATAGCACCTGGGCCAATGTGCAAACACAGCCAGTGAAAGCCATTCATGCAGGTACGACCATCCGGCTCACAGGGAAAATCGCTGTAAATGAAAGGGAGGAACAACTGATAGCAGCTCATTTTCCCGGAAGAATAGAGCGGCTACAGGCAAATTATACGGGCTTATTCATTGGCAAAGGAGAGAAACTGGCCACCCTGTATTCACCCGAAATGATGCAGGCACAGCAAGAACTTATCATGTCTGCTGCCAACAAGGAAGCACAGCCCCGGATGTATCAGTCAGCGCGGGAGAGACTGAAATTGTTCAACCTAACTGAAAACCAGATCGCACAAATTGAAGAAAGCAGTCAGGTTTCAGCTACGACAGATGTTTATGCCACCCGATCAGGATATCTGACCCGGCGGGCTGTTTCTGAAGGAGATTATGTCAGCACAGGTCAACCCCTCTTTGCCATTGCAGGCCTTGAAAACGTATGGGTTGAGCTTGATGCCTATGAAAACCACCTGGGGCAAATTCATACAGGTCAACAGGTCAATTTTAAGGCAGTGGCTCATCCAGAAACAGCATTCAGTGGCCTTGTAGAATTTGTAGACCCGTTTATTAACCAACAAACACGTACTGCGCGGGTGCGTTTAACGGTATCTAATCGTGATAATATGCTCAGGCCTGGCATGTTGGTTGAAGCCGTCTTAACAGGTCCTGCACAACACCGGCTGATTATTCCTGAAACCGCTGTTCTTTGGACAGGCAAAAAATCTGTGGTTTATGTCAAAAAATCACGTGAAAACGGGTTTACTTTTGAGTACAGGGAAATAGAGACAGGTCCACGAACAGAAGAAGGCTACCCGGTTATTTCAGGTTTGTCAGCGGGTGATGAAATTGCCGTAAACGGTGTTTTTTCCATTGACGCAGCAGCACAACTGCGTGGCCATTACAGCATGATGTCACCTCCTGAAAGGGCTTCGATCGCAGAGCCTTTTAGAAGCAATCTTGAGCAGCTATTTCAAATATATTTCAAGCTCAAAAATGCCCTTGCCGATGATGCCACCGATCAGGCTCTTCAACAAGGACAAAAGCTCGCAGAGCAACTTTCAGTCGTTGGTAAACATTCTCTCGATGGTGAGCATCACATGTTTTGGATGGACCAATATGAAGATATTGAGGCAAGCGTTGAACTGCTGAAAAATGCTGCTGACAAAACAGAAATGCGTACCCATTTCGAACCACTTTCGCAAGCTTTCATAGAAACAGCCCGCACCCTGGGTGCCATTGGCCAAACCTGGTATATAGCCTTCTGCCCCATGTACGATGATAACCGTGGTGCTTATTGGCTCAGTGAGTTTGAAGAAATCAAAAACCCGTATTTTGGCGATATGATGCTTCGATGCGGTGAAGTTAGGGAAACACTTCGGGCAGGGGTAGCAAAGACTGACGACCGCGATCGTCGTGAAATGGAAGGACATGTGCATTAATCAAAACCAGGACTATTCAGTGACAAGGGGGTAGAAAGAGTTCCACTTGACAGAGTTTATATTTTCAGGCAATTGTAAACGTCTTCCAGTCCGTCCTGGGTCTCACAAAGTATGATCAGTTTATCTCCGGCCTCAATCTGTGTTGAGCCGCTGGGAGTTATGTATTTTTCACCACGTTTGATCATGGCAATGATGGCTCTGGATGGGAAATGAAGGTCGACCAATGTGTGTCGAGTCTACTGGGAAAAAGTATGAAACATAAGGATACCACCCCAATAAAGCGGGTAATTGCGGGATTGAGGATTAGCTTTTTGACAACCTGGAAAATCCCGAAGTGTCAAATAAGGATAACATGCATTTTTCCTCACCCTCAATTAATACGCCTTCCATATATACCCGGATGGATTGATTGTTACCGTCACGAAGCAACACAATACCGGTTTGTTTTTTTTCACTGGTAAACACCTTCTCGAGAAATTCACTAAAAGCAGGCTTTGATTCTTCATCGATGAAAACCCTGACGTTTGCCTCAATCAACTTTAAACGCCTGACACCAAGCATGTCAGCCGCAGAAAAATTTAAGTCATAGATGATGCCGTTGCTATCGATTGTCATATAGCCCATGGGTGCGAAGTCATATAATGTGGTATATTTTTTCAGCGCTTCATGGGCTGTTTGATAGGCGTTTTGCAATTCATTATTCTGCATTTCAAGTTCAATTTGATGCACCTGCAATTCATGCAAGAGTTTTTTTACGTCCGATTCGTGTTGTTCTTCTTTTGAATACTTTATTTTTGACTTTAGAACTTCTTCGGCTTTTTTGCGTATCAGGCGGGGGTTGGTAAAATCGAATTCTTCGCTATGCATGGCTGAGTAATTTTAGTTTTTCTTCGACTAGTTTTTGTTCTGTAATATTGATAAAAGTAATAACCAACCCATCTATCCGGTCATCATAGGTGCGGTAAGGCATTATTCGGACAGAAAACCATCGGCCATCTTTACTTGGAACTTGTTTTTGAATAAATACGAGTGTTCGCAATACTTCTTTTGAATCACTGGCCATTTCAGGATAATCAAGATCAGAAACCTGATCTGTAAAAGGCCTTCCAATATCACTTTTAATAAACTTGAATATATTGGTAGCCTGGTTTGTGTAACGACGAATATTCAGGTTCTTGTCTAAAAACAGTGTGGCTATATCAGTGCTGTTTAGCAGGTTTTTCATGTCATTATCAACCCGTGAATAATCATCAACCTTTACCTGCAACTCTGCATTCAATGTCTGTAGCTCTTCGTTCAGGCTTTGCATCTCTTCTCTTGAACTTGTAAGTTCTTCATTTGCAGATTGCAGTTCTTCATTTGCAGACTGAAGCTCTTCATTTGTTGATTTCAGCTCTTCTTGTGTGGTCTGCATCTCCTCCATTGAGCTATGCATTTCTTCAACCGAATGCTGTAATTTTTTCTCCAGTTCAGCTTCTCTCGCATTGATTTTGCCTTTGGTTTTTGAAATTTTCGCAGATGTGCTTGTAGGCTCTGATTCATGCACATTAGAAAAAATAATCAGCACAGTTCCCTTTAGCGCCTCTGGTTTGTCAATATACTGAATATGCATATCAACTGAAATGACCTGGGTACTAAATTTTGTTTTAAGATTGCGCAAAACAACGGAACTTTTTTCTTTGATAGCCCGATTAAATGCGAATAGAAATTCATGCCTGAGACCTTCACGCAACATGGTAAAAATATTCATGTTTGCTTTGCCCGCAGCAGGTTCAAGGTATTTTCCCGTGCTTCCGTTTATGTGTAAGATGTCACCACTGTCATTAACAAGTACTCCTGCGGGAGTGAAGTTTTGAAGTATTAATTGCTCGGTGAGTGTTTGAATGTTGCCAGATTGAATATTTGGGACATTTTGATCAGGAGTCATGGTTTTCACCTTTGGGTTAAAGGAGGGGAAATTAAGAAATTCAAATTTTGTGCCTTCAACAGAACGGCTGTATATTTTTAATCTGGTGTCAAGAGGCTTAAAATTATGATTGGGTGTGCCAATTGTTTCAGAGCTACCCAAAATCAGAACGCCATTTTCATTCAAAGCATAAAAAAACAGTCCGATTATTTTTTTCTGCAACTCAGAATCAATATATATCAGCAGGTTGCGACACGAAATAAAATCAATATTTATAAAGGGAGGATGCAGTATAAGGTTATGATTTGCAAAAATTACCATCTCCCTGATACTCTTTATTATTTCGTAGCCAGTTTCTGTTTTAACAAAATAGCGATTTAAAAGTTCAGAAGGAACATCATTAGCAATATTAGCAGAAAAAAGCCCTTTTCTGGCTTTCTCAATGGCATCATTGTCAAGGTCTGAAGCAAAAACCTGCAAAGAAATATTCTTTGAATATTTTATTGTTTTTTGGGCTTCCAGAAAAACAATGGCTAAGGTATATGCCTCCTCGCCCGTAGAGCATCCAGGCACCCATGCCCTGACTGTTGAACCATCCGGAAACCTGGAAAATGCTTCAGGAAAAATAGAGTTTTCCAGTTTCTCCCAAACATTAACATCGCGAAAGAAACTGGTAACGCCTATCAGCAATTCTTTAAAAAGGATGTCCAATTCTTTTGGATTCTCCTGTAAAAAAGCGAGATACGAGGCTATGTTATCAAATTTGTGAACGCCTATGCGGCGTTCAATTCGTCGATACATGGTATTCTTCTTATACAGAGAAAAATCATTCCCCGTATGTGCTCTCAATAGAATAATGATTTTTTCAAGGACACTTTGATTCTTTTCAACCATCTTATATGGGGCCACTGGTAAACATTCTTGTCTAAAAATGTTCATGAGCTTTTCGGGTAGTTCTCCGGGAGGCGCCACAGCATCAATATTAGTGTTGTCAATTGCGTGGCGAGGCATGCTGTCGAATTTTGCAGTGGTGGGTTCCTGAACCAAAGCAATGCCATTTTTCTCTTTAATTGCCTGCAATCCAGTGGTGCCATCAGAGCCCATACCCGAAAGAATGATTCCAACACTTAATTCACCCATATCTTCAGCAAGAGAAAGAAAGAAAAAGTCAATCGGTAGCCGCAAACCCCTTGATTCAAGAGGTTCAAATAAATGGAGAGTCCCTTTTAGTATGGACATACTTTTATTGGGTGGAATAACATATACGCAGTTTGGTTTAACCTTCATCCGGTCTTTTGCCTGCATCACTTGCATGTCTGAAACCCGCTGAAGCAACTCTGGCAGCATGCCTTTATGGGTTGGGTCAAGGTGCTGAATGACCACGTATGCACAGCCGCTGTCTTCGGGCACTTTCCTGAAAAATTGTTCAAAAGCTTCCAGCCCGCCTGCAGAGGCTCCAATACCAACAATGGGAAATATATCTTTATTTTTTTTTGGCATTTGTTTACTTAAAAAATTGATGGCTTTTTGAAAAAAGCTGAAATAAAACCATAAATGCACGGTTTTGCAAAGTATACATGCAAATGTAAAATAAAAAAGTGTAAAATATTTTTCTTTTCGGGTTTAAACATCAGACAGACAGCATATAATTATCTTTTTCTGCAGAATAAGAAGCCGATTAAAAAACCTACTGCAAGACTTACTATAATCTGTCCCCACTGCAAACTAGCCACGTGCGATCCGCTATGTCCTGTTAACCACGCCTTACCACCTAGCAATAAAAATGCAATAATGATTACAATCAATGTAATTAAATATCGCGATTTGTTTTTAGATCTTCGTCTGAACAGATTCATCTTCTTACATTTATTAATTAAATTTTATCTCCGGAAGTCTACAGTCCATGATATGAAAGAGAATTATCTTAAGGGAGTATAATGTTTTAGCGCCTCAGGCATAAACTTTCTGAGGTTTTTCATCCGGGTTTCATCAGAAGGATGGGTACTTAAAAACTCAGGCGGACTGCCTCCTCCTGCCTCTGACATTCTTTGCCAGAAAGGAATTGCTTCACGTGGGTCATAACCGGCTATGGCAGCAAATATAAGGCCGTACTTGTCTGCCTCGGTTTCTTGCTGTCTTGACCAGGGTAACATGGCTCCTACCTGGCTTCCAATGCCATACGACACAAGAAACAAGTTCTGGGTTTGCTGCGGTTGTTGAGCGATGGCAACTGATAATGCCAGCCCTCCCATTTGCTGAACCAGCGCCTGGCTCATTCTTTCACTGCCATGTTTGGCAACGATATGTGCAATCTCGTGACCCATTACGATAGCCAGGGCAGTTTCATTCCTGGTCACCGCCAACAAACCGGTATAAACCATTACTTTTCCACCGGGCATAGCCCACGCATTCACTTCATCATTATCAATGGTGTTGAATTCCCAGTTAAACCCTTCAAGTACGGCTTGTTTTCCCTGATTGTTATAATATGTCGTTACCGCATTGGCAATCCTTGCTCCAACACGGGCCACCATGGCGGCATTTGCATTGGTGGCAGGGTTTAGCGCCCTGTTTTCTGATAAAAAGTCCCTGTAGTGGCTTGCCGCCATTTCCTGTACTTCCGATTCGTTAACCAGGTTAAGATGTTTACGGCCTGTAACCAAATTCAGAGCACATCCTGTCAGTATTGCCAGTACTGCAATAAAAAAATATATCTTTTTCATTTGGGTATCATTTTATTTACATGCAGATGTCGCAAACTGCCTGTGGAAAATGGGAGGGCTGAAATTCAGGCGATTTTTCAATCGTTTTTTCTAAAATACCCCTCGTTTTCTATTAAATAATTACAACTTAATAGAAATGCCAAGTTTGCCGCCTGAGAATGCGTTACCACCTCCAAATTCCAGGTTTACTCCGAATGTGTCGGTAAAGTAGTATCGGCCGCCAACTTGTCCGGCAAGGCCTAAACCAGATGTACGTGAACCTTCATAACCATCAGGAGATCTCCAGGCATAAAAACCAATATTCAGTCCGGCATAAAAGTTCCAATTAGAAGGGATATTCAACACCCGGTTAAAGTGGTAATTGGCATTTCCGGAAATTCCGATAATCGAATGGTTGTACCTGTTTCCGCCCCAATTGTCACGGTAAGAGCGAAAGGATACTTCTGGTCCCATCGTAATGTCAGGATGTACACCAAAGTCGAGGCCCAGATAAACAGGTAAGCCCCATGAAGAAAGACCTAAACCCGCATTAAACTGGGTCTGTCCGACAGCGATTGGGGCTTGTGCAAACATGGCTGTGGTTGCCAATATTAAAACAAGGGTTGTGAATAATTTTTTCATAATTAATTGTATTTTGATTTGTTAATAATCTGATATTAAGTTCAAAGGTGGAAAATTATTCATCGGAAAGCATTACAGAACTTTTTGAAAATGTTGCATTATTCATACATCTTTATTCATCTCTGTAATTTTTGTAATCAGCATTGCAAATGATAAGGATTGTTCATGTATTCTTATCATCGGAGAGTATCTGCAATCTGAGGCATATTGGGTATTGAACAATTGATTTATTTATTTAGCCGGTACACTGTTTTGAAATGATACCCATATACGGTAAAGGTTATGGCCTCGACTATTAATCCTGGACGGTTAAAAAGGGTCCAGAAGATCAGTTTCCAGTATTCAACTCTGCCTTTGTTAATCAGGCCAATTATAAGAACTGAATTCAAAAAAGCTTTTACAAGTGAAAAACTGAATTTGGGCTGTCCATTATTCTGCCGGTTATAATTTAACAAAAATTGCCTGACCCGCTTATAATAGGGCCGTGTTGAATAGATGCCCTGAATAATCTTATTATACCCTTTTTGAAGTTCATTGTAATCCATGATTGGAATAAAATTCATGGAGAAGTCGGTGTTATTCCCCGAGGCATCAGAGATCAGGCGGTTTTCTGTTTTTAGCTGTTGATATAGTTTGGTGTTTTTGGGTGCGTTTAATACCCCAACCATGGCCGAAACAATTCCACTTTGCTGGATAAAGTCGATTTGGCGTTGAAACACTGTTGGTGTATCGCTGTCAAAACCAACGATAAACCCTCCTGAAACCTGAATACCCGCTTTTTGTATTTTTTTTACACTATCCAGTAAATCACGGTTTCTGTTTTGTACTTTATTGCAGTAATCAAGCGATGTTTCATCTGGCGTCTCAATACCAATGAAGGTTGATCGAAACCCTGTTTCAGCCATTATCGACATCAGTTCCTCATCATCGGCAAGATTTATAGTTGATTCAATGTTAAACGAAAATGGATGCTGGTGGTTTTGCATCCATTCATTCATTGCAGGCAAAAGACTGTATTTGACTTCATTTTTATTGCCAATAAAATTATCATCGACAATTGAAACCGGTCCGCGCCATTTTATGGTATGGTACAAAACATCCAGTTCTTTAATAACCTGTAATGTGCTTTTACTTCTCACTTTATGTCCGAGGAGCGCAGTTATTTCGCAAAAGTTGCATGAAAAAGGACAGCCACGCGTTACTTGTATATTCATAAAAGCGTAGTCATTCACCGATAGCAAATGAAAATCGGGAACCGGTGTAAGACTAAGATCAGCATATTCATCTGTAGCATAGATCTGCTGTGGTTGTCCGGCACGTAAATCAGCCAGGAAAATTGGCATGGTAATCTCCGCCTCGTTTAAAATGAAATGATCTATATCCGGATAATTGGCTGATTCTTGCGTAAACAAAGGACCACCTGCAACAATTTTCTTATTCCATCTTTTGCATTCAAGAATGATCTTTTCAACCGATTCTTTTTGAATGGTCATTGCACTGATAAACACATAATCAGCCCACTGAATATCACTTGCCAACAGGTTGGTAATATTTAAATCAACAAGTTTTTTCTGCCAGGTATCTGGCAGCATTGCCGAGACCGTAATCAAGCCCAGAGGTGGCACAGCAGCCTTCTTTGAAATAAACTTCAGGGCATGCTTGAAACTCCAGAAAGAATCGGGACATTTGGGATAAACCAATAAAATGTTCATCTTTTGGCTCCGTTAACAAATGACTTAGTTTAACCAGACAATTTGTTATATATATATAGGAACAGCTATGCTATTCCCTGACGGGAAACGCCATCTTAAATACAACAAATGATGCATAAATTTCCGATTTGAGAGGTCAAAAAGCCTTACATAATATCAATTATTATTTGCGAAATTTACATACGCTGCATGTATGATTAGACGATAATAAACCTCAACATTAATTAGCATTGCCAGGCAGGCTTATATTTAATATACGTGTCGGAATAAACTAAGAAAGAGGCTGTCGCGGATCTTTGCGACAGCCTCTGTATAGGTAATTATTGCTCTAAAAGGGAAGTGTTACTGGGTGGGAATAATATCAATAATTACCGTACGATTGTAAAAACGTTCTTCTGGGGTGGTGTTTGAAAACGGAGCCAGATTCTGATCTTCACCAAATCCGTATACTTCGAATTTAACATCTCTTCTGCCAGCCTGTGACAGTGCATTCTCTAGAATTCTTCTGGCTCCTACTGCACGTGCTCTTGACAAAGCGAGGTTGTGATTATCAGGACCAATATTATCGGTATGGCCATGAATAATGACTGTCCCGTTTCTGGGGATTTTTGGTGCGACAATATCTGTCAGATATTTTTTATAGACATCAATGGCTTCTGATTGATCGAACCCAAAAACAAGGCTATATCTAAATCCCTCTGCTCTTTCGGGTGGAGCCCAAAGAGCCATTTTCACAGGGACTTCCCTTCTTATGGTCTGTCCATCTTTTGTAGTACCGACCATCGTTGCCTTATAATCACCTGCAGACCGATTACCTAAAATGGATTTACCAGGAATGCTGACATGCTCTTGTGTATAGGGCCCAAAATTCTGGAGAACTCCCCTTTCATCTCTGATTTCCAGCAACCATGAAGAAAATGCTTCATCAGCGCCATCGACAGTGAATCTGACATAGCTATCAAGTGGAGCTTCTTGAATATCAACAAATTCCACTGGCTTCAACAGCGCTTCCGGGCCAGTTTGGAACTCCATCATCAAAGCGGGTGACTGGCTCATGATTGAAACCCGGTTATCTTCTTCGCGTAGTAAAGCAAATTCACCTGAACCACCTGGCCGTTCAGAAGGGATCCTGGGTTTAAGTCTTCCTTCGGTCTCAATTCGTGAAGGTGTAATTCCAAATATTTCTACCAGGTAATTTTTAACTGATTCTGCCATGGCTAAAGCTTCTGACTCTCCCTGGGCTGATGAGCCTGATAATGTGACCCTGGCCGAAGGATTTTTCCCCATTCGGTCACCCAGGATATTCAATACATTATAGTACACAATCATTTGTCGGTCTGAACGACCTGACAATCTTACAGGTACAAAAGCCTCCAACTGGTCTTCCTTAAACTCGTTAACCTGGTCTTTACTTAATAAAACATACCTGTCAGGGATTACAGTTGACCCGGCTTCAAAGAAAACATTGTTACTCAGTGGGAATGTTTCTCTTACCCTGCGTGTGACCGGAATATTTTCTGGCGAGTACACCATAAATTCAACTTCTGGCACAATTACAGGCGCAACAACTCCAACTGGCATTACCGCAGGTTGAATGGCTTTACCGCTTCCGATCTTCAGTGCGGCTCCCAACCTTACAGTTGTTAATGTCCATGTCTCTGTTGAACGCGGATTCTGACCAAAGTAAGGGTGCACTGCAACAAACGGTGAAAAAGTAAGCTGTGTTTGATTTCTTTGTGAGGAGATAGGAATATCCAATCCTGCACCAATCTGCATAGAAATTATTGTATTATTAATACTGCTGAAATCATCATTAAATTCAGGAGGAACAGATTGATCCGGAAACGACGGATTGGCCTGCTGCTGATAGGTAAAACTCTTGTCAATATTGTAACCAAGGCGCGGACCCCCGTATATGTAAAAGTTTGATCTGAACGGTGTAAAACGAATGCTTGGTTCAAATGATAAATAGGCAAGATTTGTAGAAAGGTCGGCGGGGACTTCGTGAGAGCATATAAACACTTGTTCGAAAGCTCCTTTGCGACTGTCAAAACCTGCCTGAAGCATAAAACCGAACAGAGACCCCGGACGATGATACTCCAGTGTGGGTGCCAGATACAAACCAACACCACTTCCCTCTCTGAACCCGACGGGTGCAAGAAACCCTGTAGTTAGTTGCTGGGTTGTTCCCTGATAGAAATTAAGGTTCGCTCCAGCCGCTACCCCGAAATTCCATGCGGGACGAGTATATCTTGTCTCCTGTGCCTGAAGAGTGGGAATAGACCAGGCCAATGCCAAAATGAATAATATCAGGAGTTTATAATTCTGGCCGTAAATAGACCCTATATTACTGTTGATTTTTGTTGAAAGATTTCCGGATTTCATATTTCATGTGTTTTAAAAAACCTGCTGTTATTAATGTATGGTGACATGCTGCACATAATATCCCTTGTTGGGTTAATCCACTAAGTATAGTATACACCCGCTTATGGGAGAACAACTGTACTGGCATTTAATGTGACAGCGGTTTGTGCCAATAGGCGACCTGTAACTTTTGCCCCTGTATTTAATGAAATAAGGGTCTGGCTTAAAATATTGCCTTTAACATCTGAGTCTGTTCCAAGTGTAGCTTGTCCTGATACAACCCAAAAGATATTTTCTGCTTTTGCACCACCCTCAAGGGTAATTGCTGCACTATTATTCACAGTAAAATCTTGGGAAATCTGAAACACCCAGGTATCATTTGGTCCGCCACTAAGGGTTACACCCTCGCTCGTGACTAATACTCCTGTACTCCATTTATAAAGGCCTGGAGCCAAAGTCCTTCCACTAATATCACCAGCATACAAGTCAACAATCGGAGCAGGTTCTGTCAGCCCGTTTGCAGTTGTGAAGGCAGTCTCCATATCACTAACAGCCGTAGTCAATTTTGCAGGTGTTGGGTCGGCATAATCTGAAGCATACACTTTCCCGTTGACAATAGGTGTGCTTGATGACTGACCATCGGTATCCATGATCAAATCAAAACCTGTAATTGCAGAAGCAGCGGCGGGGCTCACCCCGATGTCACCAGTTATAGATGTGGCACCCGTGGTTGATATCCCTGATTTTGTCAGTATAACAAAGTCACCGGCTGTTTTTAAATCAACCTTACCTGGGCCAATAGGCGCAACTTCGGCAAAGTTGGCTGTAATGTTTTTGTCTGAATCCATGGTAACACTCAATGGATCATCAGTTCCTGTTGCGTCACCACTCCAGCCGGTAAAGATGTACCCTGTGTCTGGTATGGGTGTAAGCATT
>SKRM01000014.1 GCA_007118495.1 Bacteroidales bacterium | reverse complement strand
TTCTTTCTTATAACTTTGTAAGCGCGAAAGTACGCCCGGATGGTGGAATTGGTAGACACCCAGGACTTAAAATCCTGTGGCCATTGCGGCCGTGCCGGTTCGAGCCCGGCTCCGGGTACTGCGATTACAGAAACGGCCATTCCCTTTGGTGGGAATGGCCGTTTCTGTAAAATATTCAAACCTATTCATATTTCAATGCCCAGGCAGGATTAACCAACGAAATTTTGTAAGCGTGGTAGCTAATGGTAAGCACTGTCAGCAGAACGGAAATAAATCCACTGGCAATGAAAGGCCAGACAGTCAGGCTGGTTTGATAGGGGAAGGTAGCAAGCCATTGCCCCATCAGATACCAAACCACCGGTAAGGCTATCAGGAACCCAATCGCCACGAGCAGCAGGAAATCCTTCAAAAGCAACCCATACAAACCGGAAACACTGGCCCCCAAAACCTTGCGGACAGACACCTCTTTGGTGCGCTGGCCTGTCATATAGGACGCCAGTCCAAATAGTCCGAGACATGCAATGAGAATGGCAAACAGTGAAAAGGTGAGTACAATGATTCCGAATAATTCTTCAGAGGCATAATGCCGGTTGTAAAAAACGTCGAGGGATTGCGGTCGGAAGGCTCTGTGGGGCATGAACTCCCGATTTACCGATTGCAAATACGCCATCACCTCAGGTGTGTTCACCCCACTGGTTTTTACCAGGGCCTTGAACGAATAATCCTCATCCCAACCAATCACCAATGGCAGCATCGCATCATGGGGAGAATTAAAGTGGAAATCAGGCACAACGCCTACAATCCGCTTGCCGAAGATTTCCTGGCCGACAACTTCCTGATAGGGCCCCTGAAACCCAAATGCCCTGACGGCGCGCTCATTGAGGACAATTACCTTGCCCAGGTCAGATCGCAATTCAGGATTAAAATAGTCACCCACAACAAGATTAACGCCCAATAGGGGGAGTAGACCAGCATGACCGCCCAGGTATATATATTGTCTGCGCTCACCATTCACCTCACCCGAATTCTGCGAGCGAATAGCACCTGGAGGCGCATTTGCATAACTTACCGCTATAATGTCAGGGTGCTCAAGCAGCTGGTTTTTAAAAGATCCTTTTCTATGAACCGGATCAAAATCAAAAAACAACACATTGTCCATTTCCATGCCCAATGACCGGTTCTTCATATACGCTATCTGATCAAATACAATGATGGTGGCTGAAATCAATGCAATGGAAATGGCAAACTGGAAAACGATCAGGGATTTTCTAAAAAAAGAGCCACCACCAGCCATGGGCATTTTTTGTCCTTTCAATACGGCAGCCGGCTGGAAGGTGGTCAGGTAAAAAGAAGGATAAATTCCTGACAAGAAACCCACCAGCAAAACAGCAGCGATTACGATCAGTACATTGATTGTCAGCGGCAAATCACTTAACCGAAAATTGGTGTCGGTGAGATCATAAAAAAAAGGATGGAGTAAATCAATAAACAGGGTCGAAAGTAACACCGCAAAAGCTGTGACCATGATTGCCTCCATCAGAAATTGGAGGATGAGCTGCTGCCTTGTACTGCCCAACAGCTTCTTTACCCCCACTTCCTTTGAGCGGACAAAAGCCCTGGCTGTTGAAAGGTTGATAAAGTTGATCCCTGCTATGACCAGAATAAACAGGGCAATCAGCGCAAATGAATTGACCGATCTTCGATCTCCTTTCCTGATGGATGGTTCAAACGCCACCTCTTCTGCAAAATAAATATCCTGAAGGGGCCGCAGATAGTAATCTTTTTGCTCCTCCACCCCAACTAGCCCCGCCAATTCCTCCAACATGGGCCTGAAACTGTCATTGATCTTCACTTCCAGCTCCTGAATATTTGTGCCTTTCCTGAGCCATAGAAATGTGATATTATTCCAACTGTCATATTCATACAACACATTGGGTCTGTTGTGGAAATCCTCAAGCAACACCATGGGGGTTATCCCCTCAAACGGCAGGTGGGTATGTGTGGGATTCTCTATGACACCGGTGATTTGCAAGGGCAACCGCCCCATCATGTTGATTGTTTTGCCCACTACGTCAAGGTGCCCAAAAATATTCTCCGCCTGTTTGCGGGTAATCACAATGGAGTATTTGTCTGTCAGGGCGTGCTCCCGGCTACCTGCTAAAAACTCAAAGGGGAAAAAATCAAAAAATGTGGTGTCGGCCAAAACAATATCCGGAACATGAAAGGCCTCATCATCCACAATGATGTCTACTGCACTAAATAAATAAGTGTTGACCCGCAGTACTTTTTCTACCTCAGGATAGTTCTCCTGTAAATAAGGTCCGTGCAATGTGCCGGTAACAGCCCAGCTCCCAAGTTCCATTTCACCCTCAAGCCGGAAGATCTGCCCACGGTGACTGTGGGTGCGATCAACCAAGTATTGATCAACCACAAAAAGGCTTACAAATACAAAAACGGTAATGCCGCAAGCAAAACCCAGGATATTCAAAAAAGAATAGAAGCGGTGGCGCAGAAAATTTCGCAGCCCAATCTTAAATGTGTAAAATAGATTCATTGTAGCAAATTTGTATTTGCCAATACAAAAACGAGGCCACAGAAAGTACTTAATTAATGGTCAATGCATTAAATTCATCAATATACTTAAACCAAACACATGTTTGTTTAATAATTGTACATTGGATGTTCACAGACGTACAGCAAACCAGAGTAATCCTGTATCCAAGCCTTTCTTATTTACAGAATTTTTTGCCAGTTACTTGCTCAATTTCCCTTTCAAAACCATGATTCTGTCGTAAGACTCCTGTATGCGCGCCTCGGTGATGGTGCCATCTTTAATGAGATCAAGGATGATGTCACGTACTTTGATGGCGATGAGCTCATCATACACCATGTTGTTGGCAAAGAGCAGAATGTCGACGCCGGCATCCAGGCTGCGGAAAATGGCTTCTTCAAGGCCATAATATTCAGTGATGGCGCCCATGTTCATGTCGTCTGAAATGACTACCCCGTCAAAGCCCAGCTGGTTGCGTAAGATGCCTGTGATCACATTCTTCGACATCGTAGCCGGATAATCAGCGTCCCAGTTGGCATTGTAGATGTGTGCTGTCATCACTATATCGACCTTGCCCTGTTGTATAAGGTTTTGGTAAGGAATGAGTTCGATCTCGTCCCAGGTGTCTGTCACATCCGTCACACCATAGTGGGAGTCATCTGCAGCACTGCCGTGTCCGGGGAAATGTTTCAAAGTGGTAAGCACGTTCTCATTATGATGCTCATCAATGAAGATGCCGGCGTGGTGGGTCACGATGGCCGGGTTGTCGGAGAAGCTGCGTTCGATGGCGCCAATGGCCGGACTATCGGGATTGGTGTTCACATCCACTACAGGTGCCAGGTTCACGTTAAATCCGTGTCCGGACAGCGTTTGTGCAATGCTCCGGCTGTAAAAGTGGGTGGTTTCGTCGTTGTTCGTTGTGCCGAGGCTCTCGGCCGATACTGTGGCCGGAAAGCCATAAGCCTCCTTAAGCCGTGCTACGTGGCCACCCTCCTGGTCAATGCTGATCAGCAGGGGATACTCTTTTGCAAGTCCGGCCAGTTGGTTGTTGAGGTTGATCACCTGCTGCGGAGACTCGATGTTGCGGGGCGTAAACCCCAGGGCCACATCGAGATCATACAGCAATACGCCACCAACGCGACCGCTGGCGATGTCGTCATAGATCTGGTCTTGCTCATCAATAACCATTCCGCGGAATCCAATAATCAGCATCTGGCCGATCTTCTTTTCCAGAGAATCGTCATCCGGTTTCGGATCATCATTAGATGAACAAGCATAAAGCAGCACCAAAAACAGGGGCGCAAGGATCACAATTAGTTGTTTGGAACTCATTTGTTTGAAATTCATTTGGTTGGAATTTATGATTGCTGGTAACTGGCTTCTAATTTCTGATGAAAATATATTAAACATCTAACATCCAGCTTCTTATTTTCTGAATCGTTTAATAAATTCCTCCACCTCAGGCAGTCCGCCCTGGTAAACCAAATAGCCATTGTAAGGCTCTCTGGGTGTGATGTCATCATGCATGGGGGTCAGCATGATCTTTTTGACTTCGTCCAGGTCGCTGGTCTGGCCCAGAGCCCAGCCAAGTTTTACATAAGCGACCTCCGGCAGCATGTTTTCAGCAGGAACAACCCCCAGGGCCATCATCTCCCGGCCAGTCTCATACACAAACATCTGGGTGTAGCCCCATAAGGTTTGTACTGTCATATAAACGGCAACCCCGGCCTTTTGGGCACGCGCCAGGGCAGGGTATAGAGGCTTGTTCACATGTCCAAGACCGGTACCTGCGATGATAATGCCTTTATAGCCATTGGCAATCAGTGAATCCACCATATCCGGTTGCATATTCGGATAATAATAGATAATGGCGACTTTTTCTTCAAAGTAGGGCAAGATGGTGACTTTCCTGTCCTTGCGCCGGCTCTTAAAATCCTGCTTGATGGGAATGACACCTTCTGTGGTGGCCTTGGCCAGTGGGATATCCCCCAGGGTTCTGAAAGTACTCCGGTATGAGGAATGCATCTTCCTGACCCTTGTACCCCTGTGCAGCAAGGCGTACTCATCAGAGGTGGGACCAAACATACACACCATGACCTCAGCAATGCCACCATGGCCAGCTGTATAGCAGGCATGCATCAGGTTAAGGGCAGCATCTGATGAGGGCCGGTCAGAAGAACGTTGTGAGCCCACCAGAACGATGGGCACCGGTGGATCCTGCACCATATAGGTCAACGCGGCTGCCGTGTGGTGAAGTGTGTCTGTGCCATGACCTATCACAATACCATCAATGCCGTTTTCAATTTCCTTACCGATGGCCACCGCCAGTTTCCTGTATTGCTCAGGCCCCATATTCTCGCTGAAAACCGCAAATACTTTCTCGGTGGTCAGGTTGCATATGTCTGCCAGTTCAGGCACCGCCCCATAGAGCTCTCCAGGTGAGAAGGCAGGAATCACGGCGCCTGTCCGGTAATCCAGCCTTGAAGCGATGGTGCCGCCAGTACCGATTAGCTTGACAGCAGGCAACCCGCTGGTATAAGGAAATTCTTTCTCAGGTATTTTGTAATTGGCCTTTTTATACCCGGTTTCCTTCATAGAGGTTATGTTGGCAACTGAAACACCCACATTATACCCCGTAGGGATCTTAAGTACAATATGCCCGTCGTCGTCATTTTCTGATCTGGGCAATACGGTTCCAATAAAGTTTCCCCTGGTAGTTTCAACATTGGCCTGACCCCAGACCCTCACATTATACTTTTTTAGCGTCTTAAGCGCCTCACCTTTGTATCCCTGAAAAAAATCTTCGGTCATGGATTATTCTTTATGGTCAATAATTTGTTCCAGGCTCATTCTCAGCTCTCTCAGATCAATATTCCCTATGGCGTGCTCACGCAACTGACCCATTAACCAGTTCACTTCTGCCTCCCGGTCTGGTTTGCGGCGTATGGCTCTGAATTTTTCCCTTAAAAAACCCGTATTTGAGAGTATCTGGTCAGCATCCATTTTTTTAAACCCAATACTTATCAGTACAGAATCAAGATCCATTTTCGGATGGACATAAATCACGGGCAGAATAAGTGTCATCAACTCCCTTCTCAGCTTTCTGTTTCTGAGGGCTTTGAGCATGTCCCCAATGAGACTGTACCGAAAACCACTCGCCCGCTCATAATGCCCTTCAACAAACTTCATACTGTGGCCAAGCAATGTGCCTGCAAAAACAGGGTCCTCTCCCCCATCAACCATTTGTTTCAGCTGCGGAAACAGGTTGTTTTTAAAAATATAATGATAGGTATCTTCGGGCACACCCCACCCCTTCATCACATGATAGGCCTCAATTGTTAGCAACGGGAGGTCCTCTCCCAGTTTTGTTATGTGCTCATCTTTCAATGGGATGGGGGCAGAATCTGTATCAGGATACATACGGTCAGCACCAGGCAAGACCCTTTCGAATATGGTCGTACCGTCGGCAAATGACTTTCTGGTCTCGTTGGGTACACCCTCAAAAGCCATCCTGCAGCGCTCATTAATAGTTTCAAGTGCCGTAGGTATATCATCAGAAGGGCCCCATATCAGCAATGCGGCATCTCCAGCCCGGCAACCTAAATGTTTTCTCACTTTCTGGAATACTTCTTCGCCCTCAAGTGGTTTCAGGCAATCATGGGTGGTCATATTGGGTTTTTCAATGCACGCAATTACCTTCAGACGGTCACTCAGCTCATCGGCAAAGGTTTTTCCCGGCTGGGTAAAGTGTGAAAGAATCCCATTAAACCCCGGTAGTTTAACAGCATAAAGCTTCAAACCATTATTTTTTAACCCCTTTAATGCCCTTGACCTGCATCCAAATGCAGATGGGTCAGACTCCATTGAAATCATTTCCCAATGGGTTGGAGTTTTTATCTTTTTCAGCAATTTATCACGGATATGAAGCAGGGCCCACTGCCTGAATGCTTCATTGTGGGTAAGCTCCGGTATCCATCGTATACGTGATACACCCTTGATTTCAACCCTTGTTCCACCTCTGCAACTCACGTTAACATCTTGTCTGGCTGCACCTATGCCTGTTCTCACCTGGCCTGAACTCCTGTTTAAAAAGCGTATTATCTGACATGCCTCAGCCACTTCGTCAGGATTGAGCATATCCGGATAGGTAACCGTTTCAATGAGTGGCATGCCAAGCCGGTCAGTCTTATATACGCGCCAATGGCCTACATCTGAAATTTCACGGCACGAATCCTCTTCAAGACTCAACTGGATAAGCCTGACTGTTTTGTTTCGAAGTGAAATGACACCCTCAACCCCGATAATGGCTGTTCGTTGAAAACCGGTGGGGATGCTTCCATCAAGGTATTGTTTTCGGGTAATGTGAACCTCTCCAACAATATTTAGTTTTTTCAGAAGGGATATCCTGATGGCTATATCCAATGCCTCACGGTTGACAGGAAAAGGTGGGGTGTCATCCACCTCATAGGTACAGGTAGTTTCATTTTTGATCCTGTAAACAATGTTCTTTCTGGTTTTAAACTCCATAAGGGCAGTTCCGTCGTATTCGCCCAGCTCACTCAGTGTTGGGCGCATATGACGTATTACCTCGGCATCGAACACATCATCCTGTTCATATTTTCCTGCCGGGCACCGGCAAAATAATTTCTCCCGTGTATCTAATTGCTGGTGGACTTCAAGTCCTGACATGAATCCGATCCGGTCGTAGTCGTTCTGGGTGGCCTGCTTTCGCTGAACATAGCCTATTTCTTGCATGGTGTGGCGATAGTTCCGGGCCGGTGAAAGTGGTTTATTCATCCTGGGTTGAAGTTTTTGTAAATGTAACGTTTCTCTCTGCCAGGTAATTCATGACAAAATCATAACACTCTTCATCCATGCCCACCAGCTCGAGCGGAAAAACTCCTTTGCCGGTAAAATGGCCACCCATTATCAGTTCAGCGTTGGCTGTGGCAGTAAATCCGGTAGTCCGGGCCATAGATGACAACTTCTCTTTTTGATCATACACATCGTAAAGCTCGTAGGTAACTTTCTTTTTTGCACCACCTTCACGTCCGGTCAACTCAATACGCATAACCGTAAATTCGGGCTCATCAGGGTCAAGCTTCCAGTCACGGATCAGGACCTTGCTTGTAAAGTCAATAGGCCTGATGGGGGTATTGTTAACCGTCAGTGGTTCTTTATCAAAAAAGCCAGCGGTCATCAATGCTTGTATTAGCTGAATATGACCGGGGTACCTCAATGTTTTTTCTTTCATATTTGGTATGTGTTCCATATTCTTCAACAGTGACCTCAGCCCGTCGGTATAGAAAGCCTCCAGGGTACCAACCCTATCAAAGAACATCAGTTCAGGTTCACTCATGGCAGGCTTAACCATGGCTTTTCCCTTTTCAACATACCTGGCCGGACGGGTGTACTCTTCAACTACATCAATGGGCGAAAAAGGTGCTTTATAATAAAAGGGGTATACCTTTATCCGGGGGAGGCCACCAACAGTATACTCAAAATGCTCTATCTCCATAAATTCATTGTGATAACCAACAATCAGATTGGGCATTCCGGGAGCAATCCCGCAATCAGTTATGGCCGTCACGCCACGTTCTGCCGCCAATCCATTCAATTCCATAAAGTCTTCGGGCATAAATGATATATCCACAATATTCTTTCCTGCCTCTATAACTGTCCTGAGGGTATCAAAACCCATAAAGCCAGGAACTGCCGAGATAACCAGATCATATCCTGATACCAGCCTGGTGATCTTGTCTTCTTCCATGAGGTTAACACCTATGGTTTTAACCGGATAATTTTCTGATAGATATTCAAGTGAATCTTTGTCAATATCTGCCGATGTTACATCATGCGACCGTGATAAATCAATGGCGATGGCCTTACCTACCATGCCGGCACCTAGTACGATGATTCTTTTTTTTGACATACCGTTTGCTTTTTTGAATCTTTTTGAATCTGTTTTGAATACGACGATTGGTCAGACATGCGAAAAGCATCACTGAGCCAAATGTCCAGGCCTGGCTAAGGTAAAAAAAATGCGGAGAAATAATCACTGATTAACAGTTGAATGGTTAATTTTGTAAAAGAAAACAGCACCCCGCACCCAAGCTTCAAAAAGCCATATGCACATTAAGGTAAAAACCACCCAATTCGATAACCGCAGAAAAGTGATAGCAGGAATCATCCTGGTTTCGGCTTTGTTGCTGTTGGGTAGGCTGTTCATACTGCAAATTGCTGATCCCTCATACAAAATGTCAGCACAAAGCAATTACCTGCGACACATTACCGACTATCCTACCCGCGGACTGATATACGACCGCAATGGTGAATTGCTGGTATACAATGAAGCCCACTACGACCTGATGGTCATCCCCGGTCAGGTATGGGAAATTGACACCCTTGAATTCTGTAATTTACTTGGTATAGATATTGACACATTTGAGAGCCGCCTGTTGCAAGCCAGACGCCACTCCCGTTTCAGGGCTTCAGTTTTCGAGCGACAAATTTCAAAAACCACCTTTGCTGCATTTCAAGAAAAACTTTTCCGTTTTCAGGGATTTTATGTACAGCCCAGAACCCTCAGAAAATACAGCTACCCCATCGCTACCCACACCTTTGGTTATGTGGGTGAAGCCGGGCCGAATATCATCAGCAACGATCCCTACTACAGGCCAGGTGACTTCATCGGGATCAGCGGGCTGGAAAGTGCTTATGAGGAAATTCTTCGTGGCCAGAAGGGCATCCGGATACGCATGGTAGATGTGTTAAACCGCGATATCGGGCCATTTCAGGACGGGCGTTACGACACCCTTGCCATAGCAGGCCAGAATCTATATACCACACTTGATCACATACTGCAGACCTACGGTGAGCAACTCATGAAGAACAAAAGGGGCAGTATTGTGGCCATTGAACCATCAACCGGTGAAATCCTTGCACTGGTATCTTCCCCATCATTTGATCCCGGGCTTTTGGTCGGAAGACAAAGAACCAGAAACTATCGCTCATTGCAAAACGACCCCCTTAAGCCGCTTTTCAACAGAGCTCTTCAGGCCCAGTATCCACCTGGTTCTGTTTTCAAGATAGTCAATACCCTTATCGCTCTCCAGGATGGTATTGTGACACCCTCCACCTCATTCAGTTGCTCCGGCATATACCACACAAGGGGTATCAGCATCAGATGTCGTTCCCATCCCAGTCCTGTCAATGCCATAACAGGTATTCAATACAGCTGCAACACCTATTCAAGCATCATATTTCAGAACACCATCAACCAGAGTGGTTTCAACAGCATACAAGAGGCCTTTACCCACTGGAGAAGACATGTGATGAGTTTTGGCATCGGGAGGCCCTTCGAAAGCGATTTGTCTCATGAACTAAGCGGACTTGTAGTTAGTTCAGATTATTATGACAGGATATATGGTCCGTCGGGATGGAGGTCACAAACCATCCTTTCACTTGGAATCGGACAGGGAGAGCTGGGGGTAACACCTTTACAGCTTGCGAATATGACTGCCGCCATCGCGAACCGGGGTTATTACCACACCCCCCATATTGTCAGAGCCATTGGCAGTCCCGACAATCAAAACAGCGATGTGCAAGGCTTTAACCATATTGATATTGACAAGGAACATTTTGAAACCATGGTAAAGGCCATGCATCTGGTTGTTGAAGAGGGAACAGGAAACTTTTCGAGGATACCCGGAATAGCCATGGGAGGGAAAACAGGAACCGTTCAAAATCCACATGGTGAAAACCATTCTGTCTTTGTGGCATTTGCCCCTGTTGACAACCCTCAGATAGCCATATCGGTGGTGGTGGAGAATGCCGGATACGGGTCTGTTTGGGCCGCTCCGATAGCCAGCCTGATGATAGAAAAATACCTCACCGGTGAGGTAAAACGTAGCTGGTTTGAACAAAGAGTGCTAGAGGCCAGCTTTTTAACACCAAACCCATGAGACCGCAGTTTAACATATTCAAAGATATTGACAAGCCGGTCATCTTTTTATACCTGCTGATGATCTCCATTGGCTGGCTCAATATCTTTGCGGTTGAATACACTGAAGCACACAAACATATTTTTGACCTCAGCACTAGTTATGGAAAACAGATGGTGTGGATTATCACCGCCTTATTGCTGGGCGCGGCAGTTTTAATGCTCGATGTCAGATTTTTCACCAGCTTTTCCTGGATAATTTATATGGTTTTTCTGGTAGTCTTGGTTGGGGTTTTGTTTTTTGGAGTTGAGATCAATGCAACCAAAGCCTGGTTCAGGATAGGCGGATTTGCATTTCAGCCTTCAGAAGTGGCCAAATATGCCACGGCCCTGGCCCTGGCATCCTGGTTTTCAAGTATTCGTACCAAGACCCCCGACATGATGTTCCGGATAAAGGCCATAGCCATTATCGCTTTGCCTGCAGCCCTGGTGCTCTTGCAAAAAGATGTGGGAACCACCCTGGTATTTGGTTCATTAATACTGGTTCTGTATCGCGAAGGGGTTATAGGCGGGCTGGTGTTGTTTTTTGGCGCCCTGGCCATCACATTATTCGTCCTTACACTTTTGCTGAATGAGTTCATCATTATAGGGGCCCTTGGTCTGCTCACCATGATCATAGCCTTTATTCTCAGAAAAAAAGTACAGGCGGTACTTCAGCTATTTGGATTATTCCTCATTATATCTCTGTATGTATACGCCGTTGACCATATTTACGAGAACCTGTTTGAGCCCCACCACAAAGCCAGAATCGAGGTGCTTATCCATGGTGGAATTGATCTTCAGGGGGCAGGATATAATCTGAATCAGTCAAAGATTGCCATTGGTTCAGGCGGGTTATGGGGAAAGGGATTTCTGAACGGCACACAAACAAAATTCAATTTTGTTCCGGAGCAAACCACCGATTTCATATTCTGCACCATCGGAGAAGAGTGGGGGTTTGTGGGAACCACTGTCACCATAGGACTTTTTCTTGCTTTGCTTTTCAGGTTAATGCTTTTGGCTGAAAGACAAAAATCGGTATTCAGCAGGGTGTTCGGGTATAGTATAATCTCCATCATCTTCTTCCATTTTTTGATCAATATTGGGATGACCATCGGACTGGTGCCCGTTATCGGAATCCCTTTACCATTGATAAGTTACGGCGGATCATCGCTTTGGGGGATGACACTCATGCTGTTTACTTTCCTGAAACTTGATGCAAAAAGGCTTGACATGCTATAATGCACGGCTCTGCTTTTTACCAATTTTATTTACCTTCGAAAAAAACTACAACATGAAGGTGGCATTTTTCGGGCGGGCACTTGATCCTGCATTTTTTGACCAGATGAATAAGCTGGTGAGGATACTGGAGTCGAAGGCTTCAATATTTCTGGTCTATGAAAGCTTCTACACCAGAATCAAAGAACATATCCAGTTCAATAAACCCCTCCAGATTCTAAAAAACGGAGAAAAACCCCCACCTGACACATTCTGCCTGATCAGTATCGGTGGCGATGGCACCCTTCTGGATACAATTACCCTACTCCAGGACTCAGGTATTCCCGTAATGGGCATCAATACGGGCAGGCTCGGATTTCTTTCAGCCATTTCAACTGACGAGACCGAATATGCAGCAAAGGCCCTGATTGAGGGAGATTACTCCATTGACAGCAGAGCCATGCTGCAATTGCAGTCACCACCTGAGTTGTTTGGCACAATCAATTATGCCCTCAACGAACTCACAGTCATTAAAAGAGACAACTCCACCATGATATCTATCAGCGCCTATGTGGATGATCTTTTTCTGAATACTTACTGGGCAGACGGACTGATTGTGGCCACACCCACCGGGTCAACCGGTTACTCTCTCAGCTGCGGAGGCCCCATCATATCGCCTGAAAGCCAAACTTTCATCATTACCCCCATCGCCACCCATAACCTGACCGTCAGACCCATAGTCATTCCTGACAGCAGCAGAGTAAAGTTGCGCATCTCCGGAAGGACCCAAGACTATCTCGTTTTGCTTGATTCCAGATCAAAGCCCCTGAACACAACCGCAGAGCTGCTAATCAGGCGGGCACCTTTTTCCATTAATCTCATTTGCGTGGGTCAGAAAGATTTTTACAAAACCATTCGCAACAAGCTTGCCTGGGGGCTCGATAAAAGAAACTAGAAATAAAATAATCCTGTAAGGACATCGTTCCTGTTATCGGACGATTGACAACTGATTCCCGAGAAAATAACAGATTATACATGAGAACAGGTAGCATTGTATTGTTGGTGTCAGGCTTGATGGCCATTTCGACATTTTCGTGGGGGCAAAAAGTTGAGGCAGGCCTGATGGTCGGCACCTCATACTACCTGGGCGACCTGAACCCCACCACACATTTTCTAAACCCTGAACCAGCCTATGGCGGGTTTGCCCGTTATAATTTCAACCCCCATATATCCGGACGATTCAGTTTTTTATATATGCAAGCAGGCGGAACAGATGAAACAAGCCCTTACGATATAACCCCGCCAGACCTCTATATCTTTCAATCTACGATTATGGAAGCAGCCTTGCAGCTTGAGGTTAATTTTTTACCGTTTGAGGCCGGAAATCCAAAAACAAGATACAGCCCATATATTTTCGGTGGCATAGGGGGTTTTAACTTTACCCCAGAAGAGGATGACGTTAATATAATTGTTTGGGATCCTGCTGAATTAGCCATTGTGAACGATCCGGACCAGGATCTGTATAAAAACTATAGTTATTCATATGTATTCGGGATAGGATTAAAATATCATATAAACCGCTACCTTACAGGCGGAATCGAATGGGGAATGCGCTATACAGGAACAGATTACATTGATCAGGTCAGTATGAAAGGCAATCCGAAAAACAACGACTGGTATTCCTTTGCCGGGCTATCAGTCAGCATCAGGTTTAAAGACAGAAGCCGCGCTATTTGCCCCTATTAGCTTAAATTTTCTTAAACTTTGGGCATTTCCTTTTATTTCTCCCACAATTTTAGGAAATTTGTGCCACCTTTCGGACAGGCATAATTTATTGATAGATAATGGATCTGAAACAACGTATTAACAAGGATAAACTTCCAGGGCATATTGCCCTGATAATGGATGGGAACGGAAGGTGGGCCAAACAAAGGGGGGAGCAGCGTATATTCGGTCATCAGCACGGGGTCGAATCTATCAGGGATACAGTTAGAACTGCAGGCGAGATTGGGGTGCCCTATCTCACTTTTTTTGCATTTTCTACAGAAAACTGGTGCCGGCCGGTAGAAGAAGTCGAAACCCTTATGGATCTGTTGGTAAAAGCCATCCAAACTGAAACACCCGAGCTCAACGAAAATGGTGTCAGGATTCGGGCCATAGGAGACCTTGATTCTCTGCCTGAAAAATGCCGCATACAGCTTGAAGATGCAATTGCACTTACCAGCAAAAACACCCGGCTGACTGTCAATGTAGCCCTGAGTTATAGTGCAAGATGGGAAATCGTCAATGCAACAAGAAAAATTGCCCAAAAAGTGGCCAATAATGAATTATCACCCGACGAGATAGACGATACCCACTTTCAACAGGCTTTAGAAACCGCAGGTATCCCCGATCCCGATTTGCTCATCCGTACAAGCGGAGAGTTAAGGATCAGCAATTTTATGCTGTGGCAGCTAGCCTATACCGAATTGTACTTTACCCCCGTCTTATGGCCAGATTTCAGGGGAAAACACCTTATCCAGGCCATCATAGAATACCAGCGCCGCGAACGCCGATTTGGCAAGCTGAAGTGTCAGCCGCCGGCAACAATAAACGAAGTGAAATAATTTGCCAACAATGAATAAATCCATTCTGCTTTTCTTTTTAACAATATTCCTTTTTTCCATAAGCGGATCAGCCCAGCAGGTGCTTACAGGGAGCCAGATTGTCATTGACCCCCGCAACCCAAGAGAATATCAGATTGGTGGAATATCTGTATCTGGCAATGTACATACCGAAGACCATATTGTCATCGTAATCAGTCAGCTGATTGTTGGCCAGACTATTGTCATTCCGGGTGAAGGCATTGCCGATGCCGTTAACAATTTGTGGCGGCAAGACCTTTTCAGAGACGTAAATATCGCGATCACATCTATCCAGGATGATTTGGTCTTTCTGGATATAGAAGTTACTGAAAGGCCACGCCTGACCCGGTATGAGTTCAAGGGTGCCAGACGTTCAGATGCAGACAACCTCAGGGATAAACTAAATCTGGTCAGGGGTGATATCCTTACTGAAAGCCTTTTATACAGAGCTGAAAGCGCCATCAGAGATTATTACATGGAAAAGGGGTTTCTGAGACCGAGCATTGATATCCGGCAGTATGAAGATACCATGCGGGTGAATGGAATAGTTCTTGAATTCCATGTTGACCGCGGAAACCGAACCAGAATACGTAACATCAACATTTACGGCAACGAAACACTATCTGACAGGCAGATCAAACGGCTGATGAAAGACACCCGTGAGAGAAGCCTGCGTTTTATACTCTCTTCGTCCAAATTGGTTGAGGATGAATTTGAAGAAGATAAGCAGCGTCTCATTGAAAGATATAACGAATTAGGTAAAAGAGATGCCAATATTGTCAAGGATACCGTGTATTTTGTGGCCGATGACCGCATCGAGATTGATCTGCACATTTATGAAGGCCCAACCTATTACTTTCGCAACATTGAATGGATAGGGAATACGGTCTACCCGGAAGAGGCCCTCAACGATGTGCTGGATATCAGACCAGGCGATGTATATAACCAAAACAAGCTGGAAAAAAACCTGTTCATGAACATGGAGCAGGGTGATGTGAGTTCACTTTACCTGGACATTGGGTATCTGTTTTTCCAGCTCACTCCGGTTGAGGTTGCTGTTGTCAATGATTCAATTGATCTGCAGATCAGGATACACGAAGGCGAACAGGCCAGGATAAACCGGGTTACAATCAGTGGAAATACCCGTACCAATGACCATGTGATTATGCGCGAGATTCGAACCAGACCCGGGCAATTGTTTAGTCGTTCAGCTATTATCCGAAGTCAACGCGAAATCATCCAGCTGGGATTCTTTGACCAGGAAAAAATCGACGTGAATCCTATCCCAAATCCGGCTGACAATACAGTAGACCTTGAATATATTGTCGAAGAAACCTCTGCCGACCAGATAGAACTTTCGGGTGGTTGGGGAGCCAACCGCATAATAGGTACTGTAGGTATTTCATTCAGTAATTTTTCAACCCGGAATATTTTCAACAGAGAAGCATGGCGCCCTTTGCCCACAGGTGATGGACAAAGGCTTTCGCTTAGGGCGCAAACCTATGGCAGAGGGTATATTTCGTATAGCGCTTCCTTTACCGAACCATGGCTGGGAGGGAAAAGACCCAACGCGCTAAGTGTTTCCTTTTACCAGACTACCCACCGGCAGAACCTGGCCCGGAGCCATCCAAATTACGGATACTATTCCATTATCGGGTCTTCTGTTGGTTTGGCCAAGCGTTTATCATGGCCTGATGACTACTTTTTCCTGCAGCAGTTCATCAGCTATCAGCATTATGATATCCTGAATAGTCCCATCAGATTCATTTTTGACAATGGCCGATCTAACAACCTGAGCTACAACGTCGTGTTGGGGAGAAATGCAACCGACGCCACCCTCTTCCCAAGACAAGGATCAGAGGTTTCACTGTCATTGCAAGTGACTCCGCCCTATACCAGCATCACCGGAAAAGATATGTCAGGCGCAGAAGACCGGGAAAAATACAAGTGGCTTGAATATCATAAATGGAAATTCAAGGGGAACTGGTATGCTCCAGTCTTTGCAGATCTGATCATTACGGCCAGGTTCCGCTTCGGATTTCTCGGATTCTACAACCCTGACATAGGATATCCTCCTTTTGAGAGATTTTACCTTGGCGGTGATGGCCTTACCGGATGGGAAATTGACGGAAGAGAAGTAATCGCACTCAGGGGATATGAGAATTCCTCCCTTACACCTACCAACAAAGCAGGAGAATTTATCGGGGCCAATGCATACAACAAATACACACTTGAATTACGCTACCCCCTCTCTCTGAACCCCATGGCCACTATTTATGCCCTGGCATTTGTTGAAGGTGGTAATGCCTTTTCAGAGCTAAGAAATTTTACCCCATTTGACATAAAAAGGTCGGCCGGCGTTGGGGTCAGGGTTTTCCTACCCATGTTTGGATTATTGGGCATTGATTACGGTTATGGTTTTGATGATATCCCAGGTCGCCCCGATAGCGGTGGCCGCCAGTTCCACTTTTCAATCGGACAATCACTTGATTAACCCTAACATTTAAAGTTCCAGGAGGACCACAACATGCAAAAACACCTGTTTCTTACCCTCATTATAGCTGCCATATCAATCACAGCCTGGGGACAGCGATTTGCTTACATAGACTCAGAGTACATACTTGACAACATCCCCGAATTCCAGGCTGCTGAAAGGGAAATTGAACAGTTGGCCATCGAGTGGCAGGCAGAAGTTGAAAATAAGTTTGCTGAAGTGGAAAGGCTTTACCGGGAGTACCAGGCCGAAGCCCCCTTATTGCCAGCCGAAATGAAGCGGCAGCGTGAAGACCAGATCATAACTCTTGAGCAAGAGGCCAAAGAACTTCAAATGAAGCGATTTGGCCAGGAGGGAGACTTATTCAAAAAACGGCAGGAGCTAATGCAGCCCATTCAAGACCGCATATTTGAAACAGTCCAGGAAATTGCCACCAGGGGTAATTATGCTGTAATCTTTGACAAGGCAGGTGGGGTATCCATGATCTTTACCGATGTACGCTATGATCTGAGTGACGATGTGCTTCAGCGCATGGGATACAGGAATTGATTCTTCTATTTTTTACCCAACAGCCGCTTGATCTCGTTTAGTTTCATAAGTGCCTCTACGGGAGTCAGGTTATCGACGTCCGTACGCAAAATTTCATCTCTGATCTGAAGTAAAAGTGGATCATCCAGCTGGAAAAAACTCAGTTGGTAATCATCTCTCCCTTTGCCGGTTTTCTTTTCATTTTTGCCAGTAAGTTCATCATGGCTATGCGACCTTTCAAGCTGTGTCATGATATTGTTGGCACGATCTATTACTGAACGCGGCATTCCGGCCATACGGGCTACATGGATTCCGAATGAATGTTCACTCCCGCCGGGCACCAACTTTCTGAGAAAAACAATATTGTTCTTCACCTCCTTTACTGAAACATTGTAGTTTTTTATCCGGGAAAAAGATTCAGCCATCTCATTCAACTCGTGGTAGTGGGTTGCAAAAAGCGTTTTTGCCCTGAACATCGGGTGTTCATGCAAAAATTCTGCAATTGCCCAGGCAATACTGATTCCGTCATAAGTACTTGTTCCCCTGCCGATCTCATCAAGGAGAATCAGACTTCGGTCTGAAATATTATTCAAAATGCTGGCTGTCTCATTCATCTCAACCATAAAGGTTGATTCTCCCATTGAAATATTATCTGAAGCACCTACACGGGTAAAAACCTTGTCTACCACGCCAATGGAAGCTTTCTGCGCAGGGACAAAACTTCCCATCTGTGCAAGCAGAACAATCAGCCCCGTTTGCCTTAACAAAGCCGATTTACCCGACATATTGGGCCCGGTGATGACAATGATCTGTTGTGTTTCATGATCAAGGTATACATCATTGGCCACATAATCTTCACCAGGAGGCAGCTGTCTTTCAATTACCGGATGACGGCCACCTTGTATATCAAGTACCAATGAATCATTCATTTGCGGCCTGACATAGTTATACTGCCTGGCTACTGACGCGAATGACAGAAGGCAGTCAATCATCGCCATGATGCGGGCATTGGTTTGTATGGGTTTAATAAATTCTGTCAGCGCATCAACCAGTTCCTGAAACAGAAATGTTTCCAATTCAAGTATTTTTTCTTCAGCGCTGAGTATCTTCACTTCATACTCCTTAAGCTCGGGGGTTATGTACCGCTCAGCATTTGTCAGTGTTTGTTTACGCTGCCAGTCATCAGGAACCTTATCCTTGTGTGTATTTGTTACTTCGAGGTAATAACCAAAAACCTGGTTAAATGAAATCTTTATAGACGGAATGCCCGTACGCTCAATCTCGCGTTGGCGAAGTGAGGCAAGGTAATCCTTTCCTGAATAGGCTATGCTTCTTAATTCATCAAGATCTTTTGAAACACCTTCATTAAAAATGTTACCCTTTATAGTCAAAGCAGGAGCATCTTCTTTTATCTCACGGGCAATCCTGTTACGAATGGTTTCACACGCATCAAAGCCCCGGGCCATATTAACCAAAGGTTTGCAACCACTTTCGACGCACAATTTTTTCATAGGGTCTGTTACCATGAGGGCTTTGCGAATCTGCAGCAGCTCCCTTGGCCCTGTTTTTCCCACAGCCACCCGCGAGATTAGCCGCTCAAGGTCGCCAACTTCTTTAAGCAATGTAGATTGCTCATCAACAAATGTGTTGTTTTTCAACATATATTCAACCACATCGTGTCGTTCAGCAATACCCGACCGATCTTTAAGAGGCAACATGATCCAGCGCCGAAGCAACCTGCTCCCCATTGGTGTGTTGGTATGGTCCAGTACTTCTTTGAGGGTTGTGGCACCCTCATTCATTGAATCAATAATCTCCAGATTTCTGATGGTGAACTTGTCAAGCCAGACATAGCGGCTTTCATCAATACGGGTTATGCGATTTATGTGGGGAAGCTGATCATGGCGTGTATCATGCAGGTATTGCATGATGGCTCCGGCGGCAATAATGCCTTCAGGGAGGCCTTCAATACCAAAGCCTTTGAGTGAAATAACTTCAAAATGTTTGCGCAGGATATCATCGGCAAAATCCCAGGTAAATGCCCAATCATCCAGGGTAGTCAGATGAAACTTACCAGGGTACAAAGCAAGAACCTGATTTTTCACCTTCTTTTGCACAACCAGCTCGCTGGGACGAAAACTTTGCAAGAGTTTATCAACATACTCCCGGTTGCCCCGGTCAACAAAAAATTCACCTGTTGAAACGTCGAGCAAGGCAATACCTGATAATTCATTCTCAATGTGCAGGGCAGCAAGAAAATTGTTTTCCTTATGCTCCAATACTTTTTCACTGAATGATATCCCTGGGGTAACCAATTCAGTTACGCCTCTTTTGACAATGGTCTTTGTCTGTTTGGGATCTTCAAGCTGCTCACAGATGGCAACCCTTTGCCCGGCCTTAACAAGTTTTGGCAAATAGGTGTCCAGGGCATGGTACGGAAACCCTGCCAGTTCAACATATGAAGCAGCCCCATTTGCCCGTCTTGTAAGTACAATGCCCAGTATCCCGGCTGCCTTTATGGCGTCCTCACCGAAAGTCTCATAGAAATCACCGACACGGAACAATAACAAGGCATCAGGGTGTTTGGCCTTGATCCCTGAATATTGCTTCATCAAAGGAGTTTCAACGTTTTGAGATGAAGATTTTGCCATGCTGAACTGGGGTTTTCACACAAATGTACATGATTTTTTTTTCATGCGTTATTACACGGTAACGCATCAAAAAATTACTCTTGAAATGACTTTGATAAAATCGGTAAGAGTGAGCTTGCCATTACCATAATCATCACCTGGAAAAGCATTAAGAGGGGTGACTCGGTTCATGTGAAAGCGAAGCGACTCCTTCTGTTAGCCATTTACCTGATCTGCCAATGTATGTTAAAACAGAGAACCAGTTTGGCCTTTTGTACATACTTTTGTAGTTTTGCCCTACTAACAGCTAGTTTTCTATTTTTCAATCAAACAAACAGATATGTATTTTTTAAAAAAGCATCACATTGCGGCGACTTTAACGCTGGCACTCGTTTTCATTTTTACAGGAACAATTAAAGCCAACCCGGGCGGATTTACTGACAAAGAGCTTCAAAGCTTTGCCAACGCAGTGGTTCAGGTGATTTCTATCCAGCAACAGGGTCAGGCACAGATGATTGCTTCAATCCAGGAAGAAGAAATGACTGTCCAAAGATTCAATGAAATCATGCTGCAGACACAAGAAATTGCACTTGAAGAGATCGGACTCAGTGAGGAAGAACTGGAGCAATATTTAAAAGTAGCCGGTGAAATTGAAAAAATCCAGATAGAGCTTGAAGCCATACTCATCGAATCTATTGAAGAAGAAGGCCTCTCCATTGAAAAATATGAGGAGATCATGATGGAATATCAGCAGAATCCTGAGCTGCAGGAGCGCATACAAGAGTTGGTTCAGTAAAACCAACTTAAATCATAAAAAAAAGGGCGGTTATTGACCGCCTTTTTTTTATATCAGGAAAAGTGGTTTATCAATAAATGACTCATAGACCGGTCGCAACCGTTTAATGTTATAGTGTTTCTCCACATCAATTAATTTATTGGTGCTGGTTACAATATCCACGGGGATATTATCATAGCGACCATTTTTCAATATGACCAGCCTGCCATGAATCCCTTTCAGAATCAAATCAAGTGCCAGATTTCCGTAAGCCATGGGTACAATGCTGTCAATGGCATCAGGGTCACCCGACCTGACAAGATAGCCAAGGTATTGGTTTATGGTCTCAACCCTTTGGCCATTATTGAATTTTGGGCTTAGTTCTTTAATTCTCATCGATATGGCATCTCCAATTCCACCCAATTTGGCGTGCCCATACATATCCTTCTCCTGGCTTTGGAACATCATATCAACGCCCTCAAAGGTGGCACCCTCTGAAACAAGCACAACCGAATAATTACTGGGGTTATTGCGTCTGTCTTCAATCAATAGTTCAGTCAGGTGCTCTATATTAAACTTGTATTCAGGAATCACGCATCGATTGGCTGCTCCAGCCATAGTGGGGAGCAGCGCAGTAAATCCGGCATAGCGGCCGAATACTTCCATAACCAGGATACGTTCATGTGAACCCGCTGATGTTCTGAGTAGATTGGCCATATGAATGGTACGGGTAACACAGGTACTGAACCCAATACAGTAGTCAGTTCCGGGAACGTCATTGTCCATGGTTTTGGGGATGGCTACAACCTTAACCCCTTCCTGATACATCCTTACACCATAGCTTAAGGTATCGTCACCCCCGATGGGGATAAGAAAATCAATACCAAGAAAGTCAATATTCTTTAATACTTCAGGAGTCAGGTCATTTATATCATCCTTATATTGGTCTTTCAGATGTTCAGGAACATGTTTTGCGGGAACGTGGCTGGGGCGGGTTCTGGATGTATGCAAAAATGTCCCACCCGTTCGTCCGGCTTTATTTACAATATCTTCTGAAAGATCCAGATAGTTTTCGCTATTTCTGGCCTTGGGATCACGCTTTAGCTCCATCAGTCCGGCCCATCCCCTCCTGATGCCGATTACCCTGTACCCTTCACGTAACGCCCTGATCGTAATAGCCCTGATGGCAGGGTTCAATCCTGGGACATCTCCTCCTCCCGTTAATATGGCAATGGTTCCTTTCTTTGTCTTTATATTCATTTTTTATATGTTTTTTAAGTTTTTATTCTTTTTCAGGGGGTCTCTCTTTATATGGAACATCCGAAAACCCATTTTATTCATAATAAAAATATCGTGTAAAGTTAAAAAAAGCACGCGAACCTTTGAGGTGCGTCTGTTTTTTTGTCCATCAGACCAGCGCTTGTCTTCCATTCGTAGAATGTTAATAGGTGAAGACTGTAAAATCAAGTATTTTTGTTCTTTATACAGTAAAGACCAATTTGATAATACATCTGACTATGGAAAATTTTGTCATATACAACCCGGTAAAACTACATTTTGGGCAAGGCGTCGTCAGTAAGTTGGGCGATGTTGCCACAAATTTTGGTAAAAAAGCCCTTATTGTTATGGGCCGGGGTTCTGCCCGGAGTAATGGCTCATTTGACCAGAGTTATGCAAGCCTCAAGGCAGCAGGGATCGAGGTGGTCATTTATGAAGGCATACGCTCAAATCCAATCATAGAAGACGTGGATCAAGCTGCTGAAATGGGCAGAAAAGAAAAAGCAGATATGGTCATTGCCATTGGTGGGGGAAGCGTTGTTGACAGTGCAAAAATAATTGCCATAAGCATACCGGCAGAGCACTCAGGATGGGATTTTGTTGACGGAAGCAAAAAGCCTTCGAAAGCACTGCCGCTTATCAGCGTATTAACGCTGGCGGCGACAGGATCAGAAATGAATGCCTATGCCGTTGTACAACACAATAAATTGAAGAAAAAGATTGGTTACGGTCACCAACTGCTATACCCCCGGCACAGCTTTCTCGATCCGGAATTCACCCTGGGTGTACCACCTGATTACACAGCCTACGGCATTGCCGATCTGGTGGCACACTCCCTTGAAGCCTGGTTTGGCGAGGGAGAATCAAGCCTTACCGATCGTTTTATCATTTCGATCATACAAGAAGCCATGGATTATGGTCCCGACTTATTGAAAAACCCAAACAATTACCAGTTAAGGGCAAAGATTATGTACGCAGCCACCATGGCACTCAATGGACTTACGGTACATGGAAAAAAGTCACAGGATTGGGGTGTACACTCCATTGGCCACTGCCTGAGTGTATTGTGGGACATCCCCCACGGAGCCTCCCTCACCATTGCCTATCCGGCCTGGCTGGAGTTGCAGAAAAGCAGGATTCCCCAGCGTATCAGCGAATTGGGCAAGTGTATATTTCAGGTCAGTGAACCAGACAAAGTGATTGAGATGTTCAGCACATTTTTCAGTCAGATGAACTGTCCGGTAACCTTAAGCCAGGCAGGAATTAAGGCAGACGATGGGGCAATCGGTGAATTACTTGAGGTCATGCGGATCAACAAAGTTGGAGGCATCTTCCATACATTGTCTGACGAAGATCACAGGCAGCTTGCCAGGTCGATGCGATGATTATCCAGCCCCTTTGCAACTTTTTTACCAGTCTGTTGTTTATAATACAAAACAGCTGACATGACGGGCATTCTCCATACCTTACCTTTACTCGTTTTATCCATCAACATGATGGCAATCAATCCGTTTATAAATGATATGAATCATACCATGACACAGGCAAAAGAAGAACAGACAAAAGATATTCAAACCGCGGTATTTGGCAGCGGTTGCTTCTGGTGTTCAGAGGCCATTTTTTCGAGATTGAATGGCGTAAGCCATGTGGTTCCGGGATATTCTGGCGGACAAACCCAAAACCCAAGCTATGAAGATGTAAAAACCGGTTCAACAGGACATGCCGAAGTAATCCGGATTAGTTTTGACCCAAATATAATTTCATTCATTCAATTATTAGAAGTGTTTTTCCGCACCCACGACCCCACCACCCTCAATCGCCAGGGTGCAGACGTGGGAACACAATACAGGTCGGTTATCTTTTATCATAGTGAAGAACAAAAGGAAGTTGCCAGTCAGGTAAAGAAAAGACTAGACCAGGAAAAGATATGGGATAATCCCATAGTGACAGAAATAAGTCAGGCAAAGGTTTTTTATGAAGCGGAGCAATACCATCATAAATACTTTGAGAAGAACCCAACCCAGGCATATTGCCAGTTTGTGATTCTTCCCAAAGTTGAAAAGTTCAAAGGCATGTTTGAAGACATGCTCCGCAATAAATAATTTTTAAGGATTAAAGACCTTGCGGGGGATGCGCTCATCGCGCATGGCCACATGATAAACCAGACTGGCAACAACAACGGCAGCCTGCATCATATCTCCCAATTCCATGCGTTCAAAAGTATCCATATTGGTATGATATCCCCTGCCGTAATCAAGCCTGTCTTGTAACATGTTAAATCCTGGCAGTCCTGCTGAATTGAATGCCACATGGTCTGTACTGCCTGTATTTCTGAGTGTGACAGTTGTTGCGCCCATATCATGGAAAGGCTCCAGCAAGGCCTCGAAAATGGGTCTGGCCTCATCATTTCCCATAAGCCATATTCCCCTGATCTTTCCTGATCCGTTATCCACATTAAAGTAAGCCGAAAGCTTATCATAATCGGGTTTTTTACCCGTCTCGCGATCATAGTAATGTTCAGACACGTAGCCCCTTGAGCCAAACAAACCTTGTTCTTCAGCTCCCCACAATCCGATACGAATGGTACGCCTGGGTTGAACGTCCAATGCTTTCAATATGCGCATCACCTCCATCATAACAGCCACGCCAGCTGCATTGTCATTACCACCTGTTCCGGCATGCCATGAATCAAGGTGTCCGCCTATCAGCACCACTTCATCCCTCAGATTGCGGTCAGTGCCGGGTATTTCAGCCATTACATTATACCCCTTGGTGTCTTCAGTAAGAAAGCGGTTTTTGATTTCCAGATCGACAGAAACATCAATACCAGCTTCGAGCAAACGTACAATACGTCCGTAGTGTTCGAAGGTCAAGTCAACCTGGGCCACAGGTGGTTCTGCTCCGGCTGCAAGTCTTGAGCCTCCTGAGCGTACTGTTCCGAATGTGCCTGATCCCCGCAATATGGCGGCTACGCCTTCATCTTCATAAAAGGCCATCAACCGTGAATTGAATGCGCGACGAGCAGCAAAATCTGAAGGACCACTTACCACATTACCATAATTGGGCGATCTTACCTCAGGAAGTCGGGCCAGATTCTCCAGATCTTCATCACCATACCTGTGTCCTGTAGGATTTAACGAAAGCGAAGGCTCAGAGCTAACAGGAGTTACAACGATTTTCCCCCTCAACTGTCCGCGGTATTTTTCAAAGTCTTCTTCAGTCTGGATATTAACAAGTACAGGTGCTCCCGAAATCCGGCCATCCGTACCCCTTGTCCAGGCCCTTGGAACTCCGATCAGATGCTGATAATATGGTTCGGTCATTGAAATGTAAAACTTTTCATTGTCCCAGCCTGCACCAAACTCTCCCCAGGGTACCACCTCAACATTAAATAAGCCCCACTCTTCCATTTGTTGGCTTGTCCACACATAGGCCCTTTCCAGACCTGATGATCCTGAAAGCCTGGGGCCAACCACATCTGTCAGGTAAAAAGAAATATCACGGATGCCCGAGTTTTGTAATCCTTCATGCTTGATTTTTTGAACCATCTGAAGGTCAACAGGTTCTTGCTGAGCATGTAACACAAAGGGTACCAAAAGCAGCAGTACCATCTGGCTAGCTAAACGATAAATATTCATGTTGTATAAGTTGTTTGGGTAAATAGATGAATGGAATGCCGGTTGATCAAATGAAACCGGCACTAAAAATAAAAGAAATATGCTTTATGAAAACAAAGCCCGGCAAAGGATTTCCGGGTTTTAGCCTTACGGGAAATAAATTTAGTCAAACAGCCTAAACAGGCACCCAAAACAAACAAAAACAGTTGAATAGAAATTAGTCAAGTCGCTGGTTGTATCCTCCATGTCTTGTTCCCCGGCCCGACCTTGCGGGGAGTTCCAAAAACCACGAAACCACCGAAAGTATTACACTGAAAAGCAGGGCCCACCAAAAATTATGCACTTCAAATCCCCTGACTATGTAGGCAGCCAGCTGAATAATAAAAGCATTAATAACCAACAGGAAAATACCCAGACTCATAATGGTTACCGGGATGGTCAGGATGATCAGAAAGGGTTTCAGCAAGGCATTCAGGACAGCCAATACAAAAGCCACGACGATGGCAGTGGTGAAACTTTCAACCTGAACTCCAGTGAGTAAATATGACGTAATGACCACCGCAAAGGTGGAAACAAGTACTTTTACCAAAAAATTCATAACATGCAGGTTCGTTTGGTTCATTCTTGATCAGACCAAAATAATAAAACTTTGTTCAAGTTCAAAATAATGTTCAATAATCTGCTGCTTTAAGCCGCAATTCGTCCATGATTACCTGCGTGGCACCTTTTTGCCCGATCACATATTGCCTGCATGTTTCTGACACCTCCTTCAGTCTGTCCTCATATGCAAGCAGGTAATTTACCCTGTTTTGGAATTCTTCAGGTGAACGAACACAAAAAGCCCCACCAAGAGCTATCAATTCTCTCGCTTCGGTAAACTTTTCATAATTGGGGCCAAAAAGTACCGGCAATCCAAAGGTTGCAGCTTCGAGGGTATTATGGATTCCTTTTCCAAATCCACCCCCGATCAATGCCATGTCACCGTACTGATAAAGACTTGAAAGCATCCCAATGGTATCAATGACCAATGCTTTTGCATCAGCGGGAACTCCCTCTTTTAATTCTGAAAACCTGATAGCCTTGCCTTTCCATCGCTGCATCAAGTTGCGTACTCTTTCATTGTGTACTTCGTGTGGCGCTATAATAAACCTCACATTGTCCAGGGTCAATGACTCCAATAAGGCTTCGTCAGCGGGCCAGGAACTTCCTGCAACAATCACCCTGTGGCCCTCTGAAAATTCTTTCACAAGAGGAAACTGAACCGGTGACTGCATCAGGGTAAAGACCCTGTCAAAGCGGGTGTCACCACTTTGGCTCACATTGAGAACCCCATGGTCTGACAGTAACCTGGCAGAATACGCATCCTGAACAAATATCCTTGTAACAGAACGCAAATGCCTGAGACTCCAACCCCCATACCATTTAAAAAAATGCTGGCCAGGTCTGAAAACAGATGAAACGAAGTACAGGGGAATTTGGCGCTGTTGTAGTGCATGCAGATAGTTAAACCAAAACTCATACTTCACAAATACTGCCATAGCGGGTTTCCAGATGTTCAGAAAGCTTGAAACATTGGCAGGTGTATCAACCGGAAGGTAAAAAACATGGTCGGCTTGTGCATACTCTTTGCGTACTTCATACCCGCTGGGTGAAAAAAATGTCAACAGGATACACCAATTGGGAAAGTCTTTTCGAAATTGCTCAATGACAGGTCTGCCCTGTTCAAACTCACCAAGTGAAGCACAGTGAAACCAAATTACAGGTTTCGGATCTTGTTCTTTTGCCATCTGCCATGCTGCCTGCTCCATATGAGTCAGAATGCCTTGCCTGCCCCTCAGCCATAAGCGTGCCTTGGCAGAAAACAGTGAAACAAGCATGGAGATGCCGGTGTATAAATAGACTGAAAATGTGTATATAAGGCGCATGGCAGACGTATTCAAAACAGCAGCCAAAGATAGCTAAAGTTCAAATGCTTTAAAAACTGAAATTGAATTAGTACCGGAATAAATAATTTTTATCTTTGTGGCAGCCCGTATAGTATAAAAATTGTTCATTTTTATTGATATTCAGATGAGAAAAATACAAATGGTTGACCTGAAGCGTCAGTATGAAAATATGCAAGAAGAAATTGACGCTGCTGTACTGAATGTGATCCGTTCAACCCAATACATCAATGGCCCTGAAGTCAAAGATTTTCAAAGTGAGCTTGAAGCATATTTAAATGTCAGGCATGTCATTCCATGCGCCAATGGAACCGATGCCCTGCAGGTTGCCATGATGGCCCTTGACCTGAAACCCGGAGACGAGGTGATTACCACTTCATTTACCTTTGTGGCTACCGTTGAAGTAATTGCCCTGTTGGGTTTAACTCCTGTATTGGTTGATGTCGATCCTGATACTTTCAACATGGATCCTGGAGCACTTAAAAAGGCCATTACACCAAAGACAAAGGCTGTGGTGCCAGTACACCTGTTCGGACAGAGCGTTCATATGGAACCCATTTTGGGAATAGCTGATGAACACGGGCTTTACATCATTGAAGACAACGCGCAGGCCATAGGATCAGAATATATATTCAACGACGGCACCCGGAAAAAAACCGGCACCATTGGCCACATAGGCTGTACCTCGTTTTTCCCATCAAAAAACCTCGGATGCTATGGTGATGGAGGCGCCATATTTACCAATAACAGTGAGCTAGCCCAAAAACTACGTATCATTGTAAACCATGGTATGGAAGTAAGATACTACCATGATTCTGTCGGAGTCAACTCAAGACTTGACAGCATGCAGGCAGCCATTTTACGCATCAAGCTGCGCAGGCTTGATGACTATGCCAGTGCACGCCAAAACGCTGCAGATTATTACGACAAGGCCTTTGGTGGGCACCCAAAACTAAGTATTCCGGTCAGAAGTGATTTTTCAACCCACGTCTTTCACCAGTATACTTTAAAGACCAGCGGCATTAACCGTTTCGAATTGCAAGAATACCTGCAGTCAAAAGACATTCCCGCCATGGTCTATTACCCGGTTCCGATGCATATGCAAAAAGCATACACTGATCCGAGATACAAACAAGGTGACTTTCCTGTCACAGAAGAACTCAGCGAGCGGGTTATTTCACTTCCTATGCATACCGAGCTTGACGAAGAGCAACTGACCTATATAACAGAAACTGTACTGGGGTTCTGCAATCGTTAACAAACAATCGCAATACATATCCGGACAGTGACACCCAAACTGCAATCATTAACGTATAATCAATAAGCTGCAACCCATGAGTCAGCAACCAAAACAACCAAACTACTTTAGTCACGAAACGGCTGTGATAGATTCCGGATGCAACATCGGGAAAGGGACGAAGATCTGGCATTTCTCTCATATTATGCCTGACTGTGAAATAGGAGAAAACTGTAACCTGGGCCAGAATGTGGTGATTTCACCCGGTGTAAAACTGGGAAACAATGTCAAGGTACAGAACAATGTATCCATTTATACAGGGGTAATATGTGAGGATGATGTGTTTTTGGGTCCTTCAATGGTTTTTACCAATATCGTCAATCCACGGAGTGCTGTAATCAGGAGAGATCAATATGTAAAAACCCTTGTTCGGCGGGGAGCCTCAATCGGAGCCAATGCAACTGTTGTGTGCGGCATTGAGATCGGCGAATTTTCCTTCATAGGTGCAGGTGCCGTGGTAATCAGGGATGTGCCCGCATATGCCCTGGTTGTCGGCAATCCGGCCAGGCATGTCGGGTGGATGAGTGAGTACGGTCATCGATTGGAATTCAACGCTGAAGGCGAAGCCATATGTAAAGAAAGCGGGCAAAAATACAAGCTTGAAGACAATAAGGTAAAACTTGTTTAAGATAGATGATTCAATGACCTGCAAACAATAAATTCTATAGTACAACAATTATAATAACCATTAAATAGAATATATATGATGTATGAGAAGCTCATCAGAAAAGAAGCCGTATTGTCAGTGGTAGGGCTTGGGTATGTCGGACTGCCCATAGCACTGGAATTTGCAAGAAAGATCAGGGTCATTGGTTTCGACATCAAAGAAGACAGGGTTGAGAAAATGCGAAGGCATGAAGACCCAAGCAAAGAACTTCAGGCAACTGCCTTTGAGGGATGCGACATCAAATTTACCAGCAATGCAGAAGATTTGCGCGCAGCAAACTTTCATATAGTTGGGGTTCCGACACCCATTGATGACCACAACCTGCCTGATTTAAGGCCACTACTTGCAGCTACCAGGAGCGTAGGGAATATTCTTAAACCAGGCGACTATGTGGTGTATGAATCAACCGTATACCCGGGTTGTACTGAAGAAGACTGCGTCCCGCTCTTGGAAGAATTGTCAGGGCTTAAAGCAGGGAAAGACTTTAAGGTTGGTTTTTCACCCGAGCGCATCAATCCGGGTGACAAGGTAAACACCATTACCACCATCAAAAAAGTAGTTTCAGGTTGTGATGAAGAATCACTTGACAATATTGCAAAAACCTATGAGCTGATCATCAAGGCTGGCGTTCACCGCGCTCCCACAATCAAAGTTGCCGAAGCTGCCAAAATAATTGAAAACACGCAGCGTGATGTGAATATTGCCTTGATGAATGAGTTATCCATCATTTTCAACCGCATGGGCATCAACACCTATGATGTGCTTGAAGCAGCAGGCACCAAATGGAACTTTCTGAAATTCTTTCCCGGCCTGGTTGGCGGGCATTGTATTGGGGTTGACCCCTACTACCTTGTTTATAAGGCCAAAGAATACAGATACCATGCCCAGGTGATCAATTCAGGTCGCTTTGTAAACGACTCAATGGGTTTCTACGCCGCCAAGCAACTGGTAAAAAAGCTAATCGCTGCAGACAAAAACGTTTTACAGACCAAGATACTGGTTATGGGTATTACATTCAAAGAAAATGTCAGTGATATCCGTAACTCAAGGGTGTCTGATTTGATCAGCGAACTTCAAAGCTACGGTGTCACAGTGGATGTAACCGATCCGTACGCCGACAATACTGAGGTTGCAGAAGAGTATGGTTTTTCACTCATTGAACAATATGACCATGATTATGATGCTGTAGTAGTGGCGGTTAGTCATGATGACTATCTGCAATTAACAGAAAGCGATTTTATTCGCATGCTAAGAGATGACCAAAAAGGCATTCTCTTTGACATCAAAGGTATATACAGGAATAAGATAAAGGAACTTACATACTGGAGTTTCTGACAGCTGATACGTTGTATGATATGGAGAAAAAAGTGCTGGTTACAGGAGGTACCGGATATATCGGTTCGCACACTGTGGTTGAACTGCAAAAAAGCGGCTACACCGTCATTATTGTAGACGATCTGTCAAACTCCATTCAAAAAGTGGTCGGCCTCATACACAAAATTACGGGTCAGATTCCCATATTTGAACAGTTCAACCTTTGTGATTCAGATCAACTAAACCTGCTTTTTGAAAAGCATTCAAATATTTGCGGTGTCATACATTTTGCTGCACATAAAGCGGTAGGTGAGTCTGTCGGACAGCCCCTGAAATATTACCATAACAACTTGCTGTCATTGATCAATCTTCTGAAATGCCAGGCAGAACATGGTGTGGATAAGCTGGTGTTTTCTTCATCATGCACAGTATATGGTCAACCAGACGAACTCCCGGTTTCAGAATCTGCACCCCTGAAGCATGCCACATCGCCTTACGGCAACACAAAAAAAATATGCGAAGACATTATCCGCGATACCGTCGGCACCATTGACATCAGGGCCATTTCTCTCAGGTATTTTAACCCGGTGGGAGCCCACAAAAGCGGACTCATTGGAGAATTACCCCTGGGGACGCCCCAAAACCTGGTACCATTCATCACCCAGACGGCCATCGGAAAACAAAATGTTTTAAAGGTATTTGGAGATAACTACAACACCCCCGATGGCACCTGTATTCGTGATTATATTCATGTTACAGACCTTGCAAAAGCACATGTGGTTGCCATAGACAGACTGATTCAGCAAAAAAATGAAACCCCATATGAGGTCTTCAATCTAGGAACAGGCAATGGCCACAGTGTGATGGAGGTCATAAAGGCTTTCGAAAAAACAACTGGTCTGGATCTTGCATTCGAAATTGCCGGCAGACGGACAGGAGACATAGAACAAGTATGGGCCGACACCAGCCTGGCCAATCTGAAACTGGGATGGAAGGCTGAACTTGGGCTTGAAGAAATGATGTATTCAGCCTGGATCTGGGAAAAAAACTTGGCAGCGGGTATAGTAAACCAAAGCTAAAAAACAAAAAAAATGAAGCATATATTAATTACCGGAGGTGCCGGCTTTATTGGCTCTCATGTGGTGAGACAATTTGTCAACAATTACCCTGACAACCTTATAGTGAATATCGACAATCTGACTTACGCCGGAAACCTGTTGAACCTGACTGATGTTGAAAAGAAATCGAATTACCGTTTCGTGAAGGGCGACATTGTGGATGAAGACAAGGTATTTTCACTTTTTGAGCAGTACCGTTTTGATACCATAATCCACCTGGCTGCCGAATCACATGTAGATCGTTCCATTGCCAACCCCATGGCCTTTGTACACACCAATGTTTTGGGAACAGTGAATTTGCTTAATGCAGCAAGGCATATATGGAATCAAGACTACCATGACAAAAAGTTTTACCATATAAGCACCGACGAAGTATATGGCTCACTGGGAGAAGATGGCCTTTTTACCGAAGAGACACCATATGACCCACGAAGCCCCTACTCAGCATCCAAGGCTTCAAGTGACCATTTTGTCAGGGCATGGTACCACACTTACGGTCTGCCTGTTATACTGTCAAACTGCTCCAATAATTATGGACCAAACCAGTTCCCTGAAAAATTGATTCCGCTGTTTATCAATAACATCATCCACAACAAACCCCTCCCGGTTTACGGTAAAGGAGAAAATGTACGTGACTGGCTTTATGTGGTTGACCATGCCATGGCCATTGACCTGATCCTGCGCAAAGGACGTATAGGTGAAACCTACAATATCGGGGGGCACAATGAGTGGAAAAACCTTGACCTGATCAGGGTGCTATGTAAGATCATGGATAAAAAACTGGACAGGGCAGCCGGAACATCAGAAAAACTGATCACCTACGTGAAAGACAGGGCCGGACACGACCTTCGTTATGCCATAGATGCCTCCAAGATGTTGGATGAGCTCGGATGGAAACCTTCGGTGACCTTTGAAGAAGGGCTTGACAAAACCGTTGACTGGTATCTTGAGAATGAAGATTGGTTAAATCAGGTTACCTCAGGTGATTACCAGACTTACTATCAGCAACAATATGGAAGCTGAAACAAGGCTTAGCCAGGCGTCCTTAAAAGAACATGTGCATACAAACCAGGTGGCACCTTTGGGAAATTCTTCAAACCAAAAGGATAGTTATATAGGCCACATAAAAAGCAAGCAGCACACCACCGTGCCAGCGTTTCAATGTTTTCTGTCGTGAAGACAAAATAAAAAGCCATAGAATCACCACAGCCAATATCCCTCCCAAAATATCAAAATTCAGCGTCTTGTTAAAGGGTAGTGGTTTGATAACAGCGCTTACACCCAAAACAAAAAACACATTAAAGATATTTGATCCCAGTATATTCCCAATAACCATGTCGGCATTACGTTTCAGGGCTGCTACCACACAAGTGGCCAATTCTGGCAAGGAAGTACCCAGAGCTACGATGGTAAGACTAATGACTGCTTCACTCATCCCAAATCGTCCTGCAATCTCAACAGCACCCTGAACAATCCACCGCCCTCCGGCTACCAGTGCGAGCATCCCGGCCAAAATCATGATCAATGCCATGCCCAATGGAAATTCCTTAATTGCTGGAACTTCAATCAGATCTTTCTTCTTTGCAATTCCAATGGCATATACCATGAAAAGGCCGAAAAAAATCATTAAAACCAAACCATCACTCCGCCGCACAATCGACGTTCCATCACCCAGTAGCAGGTCATTGGCAAGTATTCCGATGAGCACAGCGCCAAGCAGGGCAAAGGGAATTTCTTTCAAGAACGTGTTTTTGTTCACTGCCAGGGGAAAGATCAGAGCAGATATTCCAAGTATCAGAAATATATTTGAAATATTGCTTCCGAGAATATTGCCAAAAGCCACATCGGCTGTTCCCCTGAAACTGGCCACCAGGTTAACGACCAACTCAGGAGCAGATGTACCCAGTGCCACAATGGTCATCCCTGTAACCACATGTGATATGTTGTGCTTTTTGGCAATGGATGCCGCTCCGTCTACCAGCCAGTTGGCTCCATAGACGAGAAAAACAAAACCAGCAATAAAGAGAATATATGCCAGCACAGCGTGATTATAAAAAACCCCGGATCAATCAGCAAGCCGGGATTCTGGTTGATTATGCACTAAAAGCTTCAATGTTCCGGTCAAGTTTTTTGATAAGTCCCTGAAGAACAGTTCCTGGCCCCACTTCAACAAAAGTGACAGCACCGTCTGCGATCATATTTCTGGCCGTCTGCGTCCACCTGACAGGTGATGTGAGTTGATCAATCAGATTTTTACGGATCTGATCGGGATCAGTAGCTGGCATAGCATTTACGTTTTGGTAAACAGGGCATACCGGCGGCTTAAAAGATGCCTGGTTTATCGCCTCAGCCAACTCTATGCGGGCAGGCTCCATCAATGGAGAGTGGAATGCACCACCTACCTTGAGGGGGAGTGCGCGTTTGGCCCCTGCCTCTTTTAATTTTTCACAGGCAATTTCAATACCCTGCTCACTTCCTGAGATAACGACCTGGCCGGGACTATTGTAATTGGCAGGTACCACAATTTCATATATGCCTGCACAAACACTTTCAACCGCCTCATCATCCAGCCCCAAAATGGCGGCCATGGTTGACGGTTCAGCTTCACAGGCTTTCTGCATGGCCTGCGCCCGTTTTGAGACCAGGATCAGACCATCTTCAAATGTCAGGGCCTTGGCAGCCACCAATGCTGAAAACTCGCCCAGTGAATGGCCTGCCACCATATCGGGTTTGAACCCATCTCCCAGGCTTTGGGCCAGAATAACTGAATGCAGAAAAATAGCGGGCTGGGTTACCCTGGTTTGTCGCAAATCTTCATCTGTACCCCCGAACATCAGGTCGGTAATGCGAAAGCCAAGAATTTCATTGGCTTTTTCAAACAACTCCTTTGACTGTGCAGACCCATCATAGAGATCTTTACCCATTCCAACAAATTGCGCCCCCTGTCCGGGAAAAACATATGCTTTCTTCATGATCTGAAACTATTTATACAACTACAATGTTTTGACGCGCAAAGTTACATATTTTCGGCAATCCTTTACATTAGCCATATTTGCCGGTACCGGGAAGCAAAAAAAGCCCAGTACGCTAAGTACAGGGCTGAATTACTTGCTCAAAACAACTTAACGTCTTGGAGACGAAACCGGAGAACTTCCAACAAATGGCAGATGTGCGGGCACAGGTCTGTCATGGATTGGCGCAGACTTGATTGCTGATGTTTTTCCTGTAGCCATGGCCCAGGGGAAAATAGCAATATCTACATCAACGTTGTAATCAGCGCCTACAGAAACCCACTGGTCATTTGCTTCAAGAACCAGGGCAAGATTGGCACCCAGTCCATCACCTATTTCGCTTGAAATATTGCCCAGCTCATTCTCCCCTTCAACATAGGCTCCCATTCCTGTAAAATCAGCACCAATAAGGAAGTTGCCAGTCACAACCACAGGCTCATCAAATTCAACGTAGATGGCATCAGCCAATTGCACCGTGGGAGTTATGTCTGCAACAGGAATTGATTTTGATCCCAGCACTTGTCCCACCTGGCCACCGCTGTAGTTCCAAATCTTAAAATCAATGTTTCCTGTGGTTCCCCTGCGGACACCAATCCAGTATACCGCTCCATATATTTCATAACTCTGGCTGATATTGAATATCTGACCATAAGCCTTGTCATTATAAATATTTGTACCAAAGATAAAGCCCTCGCCTGCACCCCAGTTGTAATTTACGGCAGATGTAGCATTATCCCAATTGCCCGGCGAGAGATATTCCGGTTCAGGTTCATCGGTTGTAAAACCCAGGTTTTCACCATAGCTGGTACCTTCGCTATTGGTGGCATAAGCCCTGACATGGTAATTTGTGCCAGGGGTCAGGCCGGTCATGGCGCTGGTAAACTCACCAACTCCGCTGCCAGAGGCTCTCTGCCCTTCATTGTCTTCAATGCTGGGGTTTGAAGAGGTACCCCAAACAATACCACGTCCAATTACCGCATCACCACCATCTGCAGTAACATTCCCGCCACTCGCGGCTTCTGTTGATGTAATGCCACTTACTTCAGCAGTGGTTACAGAAGGCGGATTGGCTGAATCATCACATGATGTTGTAAAGAAGAGAACAAAGCCCGCCAAAGCCAGACTAAAAAAAACATAACGCTTTGATTTTTTCATAATACCTATATTTTATACATAAAAAACCCAACTCCATTGTGATTAGAGAGCCTCAGGTATCCTTTTTATTGCAATATAGGCATTTTTCGGCAGGGAGCCTAAGACAAAAACATGCAATAATTCACATGTTTACAAAATTTCATGAGAATCAATTGAGATTACCTTGTAGTGACAGGCAAATCAGGGAGTCTCCACTTTTCCAATAAAAAGCAGGGTATTGGTGGTGCGTTCTCTGATGGCAAACACAAATGGGCGGTCAATAATAAAATAGCCTGGGCCGGGTTCAGGACCAACACTAGTTACACCAACACCCACAGTTGTGACTGCGGCTGCCTCAGTACCTTCTTCACCCACTTCTATAAACGTATTCTGCTTGACCATAGAAACAAATATGTCCCAATCGGATATGCCTGACAAATCAGCCAGGTTTTCATCAAATGCATCGATCATCCCCAGCGCTTCTAACTGACCATTGAGTTCAGCTTCAAAATCGAATGAAAAGCGTGGCATTTGCACCACGGTCTCAGAAAAAACTGAATTTTTGTCTAAGCCAGAAGTAAGCTGCATCCAGCTTTCAGGGCTTAATCCAATACCGAATTGATCCAACCCATGATCAGGAACCACGACAACCATGGTAAAATTACTCTGTCCATAGGGTAGCTCAATTGCACTATATCCATGGCCGTCATAGACTCTTGTCTTTTTATTCCCTTTCATAGAAGGAACCGAAATAACCGTGCCGTTATCCAGGAAAAAATCCTCATCAGTGGTTTTGTTTTTATCAAACTGGTATGTCCAATCTCCCTTGAAATACAATGCGTTCAGCAGAAACATTACCATCTCAGGATCAATCTCTTCAAGCACCTGTGATATCCGGCCCTCTGTTTTTGCACTTGCCCAGCCATTGATAACCTCAACAGCAGATGGATCTTTAAAGTCAAGGGCCTCTATACTGGCATCAAAATCATTGTTCATTGCCTCCATAAAAGGTTTCTTCACTTCAAAGTCATCACGGTAAAATACTGCATTGGACAAAGTCAAAGCAACTTTCGGATCAACTACAAGCAGTTGGCCAACCAAACTTCTATACGCCTCATTGATACCATCCAGGTCAATATTATCAGAATAACCAAGCATTTGCCTTATCTGACTGTAGGTTTCAGCATCAGCACCATTTAATAACATGGTGAGAACCGCGCTGGCACTTAGGGGTGATATCATCATATTCCCAGCCTTTTCACTGGCAAGTGCGACATACAAATTTACCCCAAATGCATTGCTGTGACTGATTACTTCAGATCCCCGGCTGGTCAACTCGATATGCTTGGGCATAAAACCGGGCTCTGCTCCGTTATCTTTCTCACATGCGGTAATTCCGCCCAAAAGGCAGAATAAAAAACAAAGTTTAATTATCATATAATATGTTTTCATACGAAGTGGTTTCTTGTGTATACGCAAAAAAACCACCAAATGCTGCACCCCATCAACCTCAAACTTATACTTAATGCGTCCCTTGCAGGATTAATGCAGGTTTGAACCCAACAGGTGGATAAACTCTGCCCTGGTCTTATCTGTTAAAAAAGCACCTGTAAAATCACTGGTGGTTGTCACAGAGTTTTGTTTTTGAATACCCCGCATCATCATACAATAATGGTGGGCTTCAATAACCACCGCAACACCTAAAGGCTTGAGGGTATCCTGCAGGCATTCCTTGATTTGCGTAGTAAGTCTTTCCTGAACCTGCAAACGGCGTGCATAGGCATCAACCACCCTGGGGATCTTACTCAGTCCGACGATATAGCCATTGGGGATATAGGCAACATGGGCCTTGCCTACAAAGGGAAGCATATGGTGTTCGCACATGCTGTATATCTCTATATCTTTGACAATGACCATTTGCCGGTAGTCTTCTTTGAACATAGCTGAGCGCAGAATATTAGCAGGGTCAAGATCATAGCCATGGGTAAGAAACTGCATGGCCTTTGCCACGCGCTCAGGTGTTTTTTCAAGACCTTCGCGCTCAGGGTCTTCACCCACCAGTGACAGCACCTCCCGGTAATGAGAAGAAAGCTGGCTGATCTTTTTGGGATTATACTGATCAATTTTCTCATAGTCATCCATTTTGTTCTCGATGACCATATCACGGTTAATTTCAGATGCCATGACTATTATAGTTTTAATGAAGCTGTCTGCAGTAAACGTAGTTACAATCAGCTTCCGAAATATTCTACAAAATTGTTTTCAGTTTCTATCAGTTTAACGCAGAATAAGCTGCCACCTGCATCGGTCACAGGTTGTTCAAGTTGCTGCCAGATACCTATGGCCAGGTTTTCAGTTGAAGCCAGTTTTCCTTGCATAAAATCCACTTCGAGGTTGATGTTCTTATGGTCAAGTTTCTGGATTACGTGTTCTTCAATGATTCGGCTTAATTCTTTCAGGTTTATAACAAAACCCGTTTGCAGATCAACGGAACCCTCAACTGTAACAAAGAGAACATAATTATGACCATGCCACCGTGGATTTGAACACTTGCCAAAAACCTCCATATTTTTCATGTCATCCCAATCAGGACGGTAAAGGCGATGTGCGGCATTAAATGTTTCTCTCCGGGTGATTCGCATATGCAACTGTTTGATTGTGACACCAAAGATACATTAAATAACACATCCTGTCCATGATCAGACAAGAATACATTTGTTTAATAAATGGCGTCCAAGCACTAAACAGCTTTTTGCATAAAAGGTTCAGGAATTCCTTCAAATAATGATTTAAGTCTGTTGAAAGAAGGATAGTAAAAAACGGGCTCTGCTGCAGGTCGTAAATTGTAGTTTAGGGTCATTGACTGCACATAGGCCCCGCAAGAACGAATGGCAAGCAAGTCACCCCTGTGGGTTGACGATAAACGCAGATCACTGGCAAATACATCACTTGATTCACAGGCAGGTCCGACCACATCATAGGTTTTCACCTGGCCAGTGGAGCGGCTGAGGTTGTCAATGCGGTGCCTGGCACCGTATAGGGCTGGGCGCATGATCTCTGTCATTCCTGCATCAGCAATAATAAACTGTTTGTGCAGGCCTTCCTTAACGTATAATACCCGGGTGATCAATGAGCCACATTGGGCCACAAGGCTTCTGCCAGGCTCGAAATGAATACTGATATGATCAGGAATATTCAGATTGCTGGAAATCATCGCAAAAAAAGCCGCGAAATCAGGCATTGGATTAAGTAGAGGATTTTCATAATCCACCCCAAGACCTCCACCAAGATTTAGCATACATGGCCCATAGTCGTTTATGTTATAATGATCCCAAATCCAGTTAACCCGGTGTACCAAATTTATGAATGGTTCATTTGAAGTAATTTGTGATCCGATATGAAAGTGAAGGCCCATGAAGTGCAAGTGGATGTTTTCAGCACAAATTTGCAATGCCTTTTGCAGGTGTGGCAGCTGGATTCCAAACTTATTCTCAGTGAGTCCGGTTGTTATGTGATGATGTGTGCCCGCATCCACACCGGGATTTACCCGCAAGGCAACCCGCGCAGTCATTTTCTCCATTTCAGCAATTGCTGAAATAACCTGCAATTCTTCAACAGATTCACAATTGAAACAGAAGATATCATTTTGCAATGCCAGGCGTATTTCAGCATCTGTCTTGCCCACACCGGCAAAGACAATTTCTGAAGGATCGAAACCAAGATCGAGGGCAGCCTGCACCTCATATCCACTCACACAATCTACCCCAAGGCCATGCTGATTTACAGCAGTCAATATCTCTTTCTGATGATTGGCCTTCATGGCATAGTGCATATGATATCCGTACCGGCCTGAAGCTTCGGCAGCCTGTTTCAGCGTCTTTTCAAGCAAGCCCATATCATACATATAATAGGGTGTCGGGTGATTTTCCAGATTGGGGATCAGGGGCAAATGTTCCATGATGATTTGTAAGATTGCTGCAGTAGGTATCCTGCAATTAAAATTCTTTTGTTTGCGGTTGCAAAGAAACAGCTCCATGATCACTTGGTGAAATTTTTTAATACATTAAACATTTTTGTAACTTTGTGTTAAATTTTTAACATTATGCAAATAGCCAAAGCAGTTGACATCTTGCTATCCGCATCACCCTACATGGAAGAGGCTCTCATGGAAAACCTCATCAATATTTCAGCGTTGGCAAGAAAAATCAAACCTGATGTTGAAAGGCTTACCCATAAAAAGGTGCAGGAAAATGCTATTATTATGGCCATCAGCCGCCGCCCTCCATCATGTCCTTACCCTGTCACAAAAGGCATACGCGATTTTATGGAGAAACTGGGAGATCTTATCGTCCGTTCAGGTCTGAGTGACCACACCTTTGAGAACTCAGCCACACTTCCTGGGTGTCAGCGACAACTCATGGAGGCCATCAGCAACGACAAAGACGTCTTCTGCACCTTCTCACAAGGGGTTATGGAAACCACCATTGTCACCAGCAGCTCACTGGACAAAACCATTAAAAAAATATTTGCCGGTGAGAAACGCATCAGCCAGCAAACCGGACTCAGTTCGGTTAGCATCAGGCTTCCGCGCGACAATACCAGGATATCTGGTATTTATTACCATATTTTGAAACAGCTGGCCTGGGCAGGGATCAATATATGCGAAGTAATCTCCACTTCAAATGAAATCAGCATAGTTGTTTCAGAGCAGGATGTCAGGCGGGCATTCCCTATACTTATGGGGCTTAAGCAGCAACAGCACATCAGCCCTGTATGATCTTTCGGTGGTACTTCCATAAAGAATACGTAAACTTGCAATACAATAACAGCAAATATGCAGACCTGGCAAACAGCTAAAACCTTAATACTGCATGCATCCCTTAAGTTAAGGCGTGCCCATTACCTCGGAAAAAGCATGATGGTGAAAGCCATCATGGGTTTTCTTGCGCTGATTCTCATTTGGTACCTTTATATGTTGGGGCTGTTCCTTCCATCACTGCTCGAGGGGTTTTTCCCTGAGCAAAATATCCTTGACAGTTTTTTCTCCCTTTTGCTTTACATATATGCCGGTGATCTGCTGACCCGTTTTTTTATGCAGAAAATTCCCCGGCAGAGCATCAAGCCCTATCTGGTTTTACCCATTTCAAGAAAATTTCTATCAGGTTTCATTGTGGCAAGGTCATGGCTTAGTCCCCTCAACTTCTACCTGTTGGCGCTATTGATCCCATTTTTCAGGACTATGTCTGCTATGGATTCAGGATATTTTTCATTTTGGCATGCACTGGCAGCTTGTTTTTTGCTGGGTGCATTGAACCATGCCATCATATTCTGGCTAAAAACCTGGCCAAACAAATGGCACAAATTTCTGTTGGCCGCTATCCTGATCATATTCCACCTTGGCTTGGGGGGTGTCATTGACCGGGAACTATATATGCACATTTCTTTGCATATTAGCCGCGCTTTTATATCTGGTCACCCCCTGGTTTTTATCGCAATCATCTGCACAATCATTGCATTACAGCTGATGTCGTTAACGGGGCTCAGACAATCGTTTTACAGCTGGGCCGGTGAAAGCGGAAATGTTGAATTGACCGGGCATAATCCAATGGAGAAATTTTTTAATCACATTCCCGTACACGGACACCTTTGGGAGTTAGAATGGAAGCTGATCACAAGAAATAAACGTGCAAGGAATAATTTTTATCAATACCCCCTGATGATACCCCTGTTGGTATTTCTGCTCTACAATATGACCGAAGAAACAGCAACCGGCATGGCACCCGTGCTAATGATGTTTATGGGCTCATATGGCATGTACCACCTCCAGTTTGCATTCTCCTGGGAAAGCCGGTTCTTTGACTTGCTTGCTTCGAAACAACTCCCCATGTCAACCATGATTACAAGCAGGTATTACTTTTATGTTTTGCTGGCCATAGTTCAGTTCATTATCATGCTTCCATTCATTATATGGATCAACCCCGGTCTGCTATATTTGCTTTTGGCCCTTCTTTTTTATATAACAGGACCCGTTTTTGCACTGCTTTTCTATACCGGAATCGGTAACTCCACCAGAATTGATCCAAATGGTCAATCGTTTTTCAATGCAGAAGGACTGAGTGGAAGACTTTTTATAACAGTCTTATTGATCTTTATGTCAATCCTGCCCGTGTTTGCCCTGGCAGTGGCACTGCCCCTTTCCTATCTGCAATCATTTAGTCTGCTCGCAGGGTTTACAGGTTTTGTATTCATGCTCTTTCACAGACGCTGGATCAGGGCAGCAGCCCATCGTTTTGAAAGGGCCAAACATGTTTATCTTAACAAATACAGAGAAAAATAAATGGTCACAATCGACATCAGACAACTGGTAAAAAAATATGGAGTGCAAACAGCCCTTGGTATTGAGAACCTCCAGATTGAACCTGGAACACTCACGGGAATTGTGGGCAATAATGGCGCAGGCAAGACCACCCTTTTGCGTCTGATACTTGACCTGATAAAGCCCACCAAAGGAGAAGTCTGTATAGAGGGTCAAAATGTCTCTGGAAGCGAACACTGGAAAAGCTATACCGCTGGTTATCTTGATGAGGGTTTCCTTATTGAGTTTTTAAACCCCGATGAATACTTCCGTTTTGTGGGCAAACTTCACAACATGGATGCAGATACGGTCAGGAAAAACCTGAACCCTTTCATCAGATTCATGGGTGATGAACTTTTGGACACAAAAAAATACATCAGGCAACTGTCAACAGGCAACAAGCAAAAGGTAGGTATCATGGCCGCCATGATGGTCAATCCTGGCCTGTTGGTTCTTGACGAACCTTTTAATTACCTTGATCCCAGCTCTCAGATTGTCATCAAGCGCATGCTCGATTCATTAGGTAAAGCCAGGAAAACAACCATGCTGGTTTCGAGTCACAACCTCAATCACCTCACCGATATTTGCGGCAGGGTAATTTTACTTGAAAGGGGAAAGATCATAAAAGACCTTTCCCCTCTCCGGGATGATATGGGTGAAGTAGAACGCTATTTTGCCCTACAGGCAGAAGGGTAAACTATACCTCTGCAGCAAGTGCAGCCTTCAGGGCTTCATCCAGCAATTCTCCATCACTTGGCCTTGGTGGCCGGTGATCATAAATTTGGCCATCCTTGCCAATAATATAAAAAGTCGGAATCCATCTCACATGGTACATGGCCGGAACACCTCTTTCTCTTCCGGGTGTTCTGGTATGTATCCCTGTGATGCCATGGCGTTCAACCTGGTTCGCCCAGGCTATGGGATCAGTATCAATGGACACGTACATAAACACAAGGTCTTCTTCGCCTTCCATGCGCTTTTTCAATTCTGCGGCAGGAGGAACCTCACGCATACAGGGGCCACACCATGAAGCCCAAAACTTCAGGTAAACCACCTTGCCCAGGTAGTCACTCATGGATACTTCATAACCGTTTATATCGGTCATGGTAAAATCAGGAGCCGGGTTTCCTGCCCACAGCGACTCAATCCTCGAAAGTTCACCCTGCAATCTTTGCTTGTAGTCTTCAACCGGACTGATCGCCATATACTCATTAAAGAGTTCCATGGCCATGTCAAGATCACCTGAATTCATTTCACGACTTACTGCCAACGCCTGCATATAATATTTTGTCTGACCAGTCAAAAATTTACCCGCCAGGTGGTAATTGGCCACATGGGCTGAAGTTCCGTCGGGAAAATCCACCTCATCAACCAACCGCCGGTGCCCCAGATAGGCCAGCAGAAAATTAACATAAGTAAGGTTATTCAACCTGTCTCCGTCAAACGCCGTAGCCTGATCCAGAAAGTCATAATAATGATCTGGCAGTACAGTAAGGGCATCTTTTTGATTTAAACGTTGATGCAGTGAGGGATAATCAAGAAGCAGCTGGAATTTCTCATAATGCACCTGGGTTTCAAAGAACCTGGAAAATGCCGGGCTAAGCGCATGATGCTGGATATGGTCTTCAAAAAAACGCCATTTCAATCCGGTAATACTGTCTGCAAACAATATGAATTCAGCAGGTTCAAGATCTCTTACCTTCTCATTGATCAATGACCGGGGAATGGTTGGTTCAAGCCGGTTACGGTAATCTGCAAGAAAATTGTTTTCAGCACTGCCTGCTCCCGTAAACCTGACCTGAGATAGCTGACGTGCGTCGCCTTCAAGGTGTAAAGGTGTTTCAGGCTCCAGAAATACCTGAAGACTTCCACGGGCGGTAGTCAGCGTGGCCATCACAGCTTCATTCACTTTAAAATGTGCCATAAAGGCATTGTCCTCATCCAGATCAAGTGATATAACTTTCCGGTCATTATTAATAAAATCACGGAAGAAGTTCAATTCAACAGGCCCGTCCTGATGATTATCAAGCGTTCCGGTAAGTTCAACTTCGTTTAAATCAGCTACTGGTCCGCATGAAACCAAGCCAGCCAGTGCAATCAGAAACAAGAATTTTCGCATGGGTAACATGATTATTTATTAAAAGAACAAAATGGGTTATTGGTTCAAAGCCGCAAGCATTACTTCATCAATATTGGCATGGCTTGGTCTGGGAGGTCTGTTATCAAAGATGAGACCGTCGCGCCCAATAATGTAAAAGGTGGGGACTCCCTTCAGGTTGTAGCTTTGGGGAACATCCTGAGCAAAACCCGAAACATTGAGGTGAACACCCTGAATGTTCTCTTCAGCCACCTTGTTTCGCCAGGCCTGCTGGTCGGTATCAACCGAAATATACAGAAATACCAGATCATCCTGATCTGCCATACGCTTTTTCAACTCCCTTGCATAGGGCACCTGCTGCATACATGGCCCGCACCACGAAGCCCAGAAATCAAGGTAAACCACCTTTCCAAGAAAATCACTCAGTGAAACCTCTTTACCGTTAATGTCGGTCAACGTAAATTCGGGAGCCGGTTGGCCTGGTGCAAGTGCCATGACGATGTCATATTCCTTTTCAGCCACTTTGCGTAGTTTCTCTGAGGGTCTCATTGCCACGAACTCATTGTACATGTCGAGTCCATCTTGAAAGCTTCCAAAATTCAGGCCCGATGTAACTTGCTGAACCATGATCATATCACGAATCTCGCCGGTAAACAACTCACGGGCAAAATCAAATTGCAGTCGTGTCATTGGCCGGATTTCATCAGAGGCCCTGTTTTCAGCAATATGGTGCCTTAAGTAATTCACCATAAAAGTGAAATAGGGTCGGGATAATACAAAGTTATCATTTGACACAACCGCGTCTTCAAGAAAATCAAAATAGCCATCGGGCAGAATCAATTCAGTCTGCTGTCCAAACCGACGGGCTGCCGCAGGATATTCAAGCAATAATCCATAGGTGTCATAAAGAATATTGGTATGCATACCATCAATAAATGTTTGGGAAAGTTCATGGTACCTGTGATCAGATTCCAGGTAGCTGATCTTTTCCTCGTAAATTGTCCAGGCATGATCAACAAATTCTTCGGGGGTATAATTGGCTGCTTCACGCAATGTAAGCACATAGCTATACCTTGAAGCGATCTCAATATCATAGGCTGCAAGCAAACTGCTTTCAAGTGATTTATCACCGGATATTACAGGGATGGATTCACGATTTGACCCATCAAACACCACGTTTATTTCTGCACCAGGCTCGAGGAAAAGCGGGATCAGCCGCTGGCTGCCGCGAAGATTCACAAAGCGGGCATCCTTTAGTGGCAAGACTGCTTCAAACCTGTTATTTTCATCCAGTTCAACTTTTACCATTTCGGTGTCGTTGCTGGCCAGATTGGTCACATAAAAAATCTCTATACTTTCTCCCTGGGGGTTTTGAACCTGTCCGGTAATGGTGGTATGATCAGCCGGAGTGGAACATGCAGCAAGAGCCGCCATCAATGCGATGATGAAGTACTTTTTCATTGTTTGTTTTTTTGGGATGTGTGTTTAAGGTATGTAAAAGTAAGGATTTTTTAGGAAAAACACTTTATTTCACTGAAGCGGTGTAACTTTGCGCCTTAAAAATTGTATCACTTTCTTTTTCTGGCCAGATTCTTGTAATATGCGCGTTTTCAACATATCAGAGCTACAGGCAGAAGAGCGAAAAACCTTTGGCCTGCATATGTCTTACTCTTTTATAGAGGGGATACTGGCCGGGCTAATTGCATTAAATGAATTCGTATTTGTAAAAAGCCTGTTGGGATCGGGTTACCAGGTAAGTGTATTATTTCAGTTCTCAACGCTTGTATTTCTTGTACTTATTTTCTTCAGCACTTTTTTACGTCAGATTCGCAACAAGAAAAAACTGCTCAGGCGAACTGCCATTATCACCAGGCTTCCCCTGCTCTTGTTGTTTTTTTTCCCGCGGAGCCCTGAGCAACTCACCGGCGATTCAATATATCACTACATTTTTCTGGTCATTTTCCTGGTATATTACCTGGCCAACCCCATTGTGTTTCCAAGCATCAATCTCTTTCTGAAAAATGCCTACTCACACGATAATTTCGGAAGGCTTTACAGCTATGCCACAACGGTGAATAAGATTGTCATGATGACAACCACATTTGCCTACGGGTGGGCACTTGATGCCAACCATTATGTTTTTGCAAATATTTTTCCGGCAGCAGCTGTTCTGGGTGTCATTTCAATCTTTTTACTTTCAATGATCCCCTACCGTGAAGAGGCAGCCGGTATCAGTGATTCTATTTGGCAGGGCATTAAAAAATCAATACATGAGATGACCAATGTCCTCATAAAAAATATACCATACAGACATTTTCAGATTGGTTTTATGTTCTATGGATTTGGCTTCATGGGTTCTTACACGGTTATCATACTGTTTTGGGAACACGGACTCGGACTGAATTACTCAAGTGTGGCCTTCTACCGCAATGCATATAACCTGCTGGCCATCGCCATCCTGCCTTTTTTTGGCAGATTGATCGGACGCATTGACCCCAGGCGGTTTGCTCTCATCCCTTTTCTGTCAATGGCCACCTACATCTTTACGCTTGTGCTGACCCAATACTTTGATAGCTATGTTGAGTTTTGGGGCATTACCCTGTACCACACCATGACCTTTTATATCCTTTTTCACGGAATATTTGCCGCAACCATGGCCCTGATGTGGAGTATCGGATCAGCCTATTTCTGTGCACCTGAAGAAGCCGGCATTTATCAGTCAATTCACCTGGGTCTGACAGCACTGAGGTCATTATTCGCACCCATTATCGGAGTGCTCTTTTACGAGCTGTGGGGATTCACAATTGCATTTTCAATCGCAATCACAAGCCTGATCATTGGCAGTGCCATCATGAGATGGTCAGAGATCAGGTATCCGCTGGTAGAGAAGAAAGTATTGGCCTGATCAGCTTCGTCGATCGTACCACCTCACAAAGAGGGAGTAGAATACAATAAAAGTTGTCACAAATACGCTGACCACAGCAGAAGGCAGCGCTACACGGGCGTCACCCGGAAAAAAGGTGAAAGCGGTAACTGCTGCAAATGCACTGCTTTTAATTACCATTACAAGTGTACTGCTTATGACAAAGCCCCTGTCTTTGCCAGCCCTGATCATAAAAACATGATAGAGAAATCCGGTAACAAACATGGCCGCCACCATAATACCGGATATTTTCAGAACAGACACAGGCTCCATTCTAAAGGCCGGAACACTCATCCCCACAATGGGAACAATCACCAAAAAGAAGCCCCACTTTATCACGATATTTCTCAAGCCCTGAATTTTCGGCAAAATAGCCTTATGCCTTAACAACCGGCTAATGATCAATGGAATAAGTATCAGTTGGATCATGATTTTCATGATGATCAGGGGGTTGATCAATGCCTGACCCAGAAAGATCAGCAAAATAGCGGGAGTTATGATCATGGCCAAAAGGTGCAAACCAAAAACACCGGTAACAGAAAAGTTATCATCACCCTTTAACAGTGCTGCAAATGGTATCACCGAAGGCCCCGGGGGAGAAGCAACCACCAAAACCAATCCAACAAAATATGAAAAGCCGCTATCACGAAAAAACAGCCAGGAAAGCACAATAACGATCGTCCCGTAAAGACCGAAATTCAACAGAACAGATAAACCAAGAGGTTTTAAAGCATTGGAGACGGGCATCCAGTTGCTGAACGAAAAGCCGGTAGTTGCAAAGACCATAACCAGTGCCAATGACCACATAGACACCTCGGCAAGGGGTTGTGTGCGTTCTCCAAGAACAAAACCTGTGACCAGGGCAAGTACCAGAACAAAATCACGGTGATTCAGAAGTTGCAGCAATTTTTGCATACAAACGGATATATAATGAATCAACGGATTTCCATTATCTTTGTTTGACAAGCCTGCAATCGAAATTAGCAAACTTTACTGAACGGATTATAGCATGCATGTCTTTTTCTCTCCAGACACAAACAATCAGCACATAGGGCTGAACGACGAAGAGTCCAGACATTGTACAAGGGTATTAAGACTCAGCGAAGGCCAACAGGTAATTGTAACAAACGGTAAAGGAAGTTGGGTCAGGGCGTCAATTATTATTGCTGATCACCGCAGGGTTGTACTGCAGCAAATCAGCAGGGAGGACCAATTTGGTAAACGCAGCTACCATTTACACATGGCCGTTGCACCCACTAAAAACATTGACAGGTTTGAATGGTTCCTTGAAAAAAGTACCGAGTGCGGAATTGATGAAATAACGCCCATCATCTGCGAACAATCTGAGAGAAGGATTATAAAACCACAAAGGCTGGAAAAAATCATGGCAGCTGCCATGAAACAGTCATTGAGGGCTTATCTGCCAAAACTGAATCCGGCAATTGATGTGCAGACCTTTCTGAAACAACAGGCCGGGGGTCAGACTTACATTGCCCACTGCATCGCAACTAACAGAACAAATCTGGCCAATGACTACAAAGCTGGATCAGATACTGTCATCATGGTTGGCCCTGAGGGAGATTTCTCGGGAACTGAGATTGAAGCTGCCATCAGCAAAGGATTTCGCCCCATAAGTCTGGGTGCAGAGAGGTTACGGACAGAAACGGCGGCCCTTGCCCTTTGCATACAGGTCAATACCATGAACGGGCTTTTACAATAACCAATTAACCGACATCAGACATGAGAATCATACTCTTATATTTCTTTCTGTTGGCCGTTATCCCGGTACATGCACAATACTACCAGATAGCCACCCTTCAATACCGGGGCGGTGGTGACTGGTATTCAAACCCGACGGCACTCCCCAACCTGGTCCGCTTTGCAAATGAACACACCGCCACAAGCATCAGCAACCTGATCGGAACCGTTGAAGTGGGCAGTGCTCAGCTTTTTAACTACCCATTTGTATATATGACAGGGCATGGGAATGTGGTGTTTTCTGCCCAGGAAGCAGAGAACCTGCGCAATTATCTCATCGCAGGTGGATTTCTCCATGTAGATGACAACTATGGTCTGGATCCTTATTTTCGTCGCGAAATCCAGAAGGTGTTTCCCGATCACGAACTTATTGAACTTCCTCACTCCCACCCCATATACCATCAGACATTCTCATTTCCTGACGGACCGCCTAAAATTCATGAACATGACGGAAAACCACCACAGGGCTTTGGTATCATATATGAAGGCAGGCTGGTTTTGTATTATACCTACGAGGTAGATCTGGGCAACGGGTGGGAAGATCAGGCAGTACACAGCAATCCTGAACAAGTGAGATTAAAGGCTTTGCAGATGGGCGCCAATATACTGCAATATGTATTTAACAGGCAAAATGACACAACAACGTCAAACTGATATGTCGAAACAGTTAAAAACATCAGCAATCAAGCTATGGGAGGTATTCCGCGATACTGCCATCCACTGGAATGAATCCGGACCCTGGCGTCAAAGTGCCATCCTGTCTTATTACGCCATTTTTTCACTACCAGCCCTATTGCTCATCGTCATTGTCATGGTCGGCTACTTTTTTGGAGAAGAAGCCGTTTCAGAACAATTATCAGGACGCATAGCTGACATGGTAGGGAGCGACACCGCAAAAGCCGTTGAGGCTATGGTAGCCAGCGCAGCTGATACAGGTTCGTCAAGGCTTGCCATGGTTGCGGGAGTCGGCCTCCTGCTTTTTGGAGCAACCACCTTCTTTTACCACCTGCAGTTATCTCTGAACCGGATATGGGGGGTGGTTCCAAAACCCAAACAGGCATTTTTGAAGTACCTAAAAGATCGCTTGCTGTCTTTTGGGCTTGTCCTGGCCATAAGCTTTCTGCTGCTTATGTCTATGGTCATCAATACTGTGGTAGCTGCCCTGAGTGACTGGATCATGACCTATTGGCAAGAAACCGGCAGGCTATTGCCAATTCTGTCAAATTACGGTCTGGCTCTTGTTGTAATCAGCACACTGTTTGCGCTTATGTTCAAGTTTCTGCCCGATGCTGTTATCAGGTGGAGATCAGTATGGATTGGGGCAATCCTCACGGCCATCTTATTCACTCTGGGTCAATATGGGCTAAGGGTCTACTTCATCAATTATGACCCGGCCTCCCTTTATGGAAGTGCCGGAGCCATTATACTGATCATGATATGGGTATCTTATGTGGCCATGATCATCCTTTTTGGGGCAGAATTTACCCGGCAGTTTGCCAACAAATTCGGACATGGAATCAGGGCCAGAAAAAATGCCATCCTTTATGAGGATTTGGAGGATAAATACCCGGCAGCCATGGAGTAAGCTTTAAACAATTACCAGTAACAACATATGTTGCACAATAAAAACCACTACATCATGAAACAACTATTCATTATCTCTGCTTTGATCTGCATGACAGTTTTTCAGGCTTTTGGTCAAGATCGCATTACCGGGCATCAGTTCGCCACGCGTTCAGAGGTCATAGCCCAGAACGGAATGGCAGCAACCAGCCACCCCCTGGCCACACAGATAGCCCTGGATATCTTAAAGAAGGGGGGAAGTGCCGTTGATGCTGCTATTGCCGCCAATGCAGCCCTTGGTTTGATGGAACCTACAGGTTGCGGAATCGGAGGCGATCTTTTTGCCATCATATGGGATGCAGAAAGCGGTCGGCTGCACGGACTCAATGCCAGTGGCCGCTCACCCAAAACACTTACCAGAGAGTATTTCATTGAAAATGGATATCAATACATACCACAGCGCGGAGCCCTCACAGTTAGTGTTCCTGGAACAGTTGACGGCTGGTTTGAAATGCATGAGAAATTCGGACGTCTGCCAATGACAGATATTCTGCAACCATCCATTGACTATGCAAGACAGGGATTCCCTGTGACTGAGCTTATAGCCTACTACCTGGAACGATCAGCACCTGTTCTTGGGCGATTCCCCAATTTTGCTGAAACCTATATGCCTGCCGGGCAAATGCCCCAAAAGGGAGAGATCTTCAAAAACCCATACCTGGCGAACACCTATGAAACCATTGCAAGAGAAGGACGTGATGCCTTTTACAGGGGAGATATTGCCAGAACCATTGAAACGTACATCCGCGATAATGGTGGATTTCTGAGCTTTGAAGACATGGCAGCACATACCAGTACATGGGTTGATCCTGTTTCGACCAACTACCGGGGCTACGATGTTTGGCAGTTACCCCCAAACGGCCAGGGAATAGCCGTATTGCAGATATTGAACATCCTTGAAACCTATGACATAGCCTCCATGGGGTTATACAGTGCTGAATACATTCATCTTTTTGTCGAAGCAAAAAAGCTTGCCTTTGAAGACAGGGCGCATTACTACGCAGATATGGATTTCAGCCCGGTACCCGTCAACCGACTGATATCCAAAGAGTATGCTGAAGAAAGACGTCAGCTCATTGATCCCCAAAGGGCTGCCAGACGTTACGATCCGGGTATCCCGGAACAACCCAACACCATTTATTTAACCGTGGCCGATAAAGACGGCAATATGGTTTCGCTCATTCAGAGCAACTACCGCGGAATGGGTAGTGGCATGACCCCTCCCGGGCTGGGATTTGTTATCCAGAATCGGGGTGAGGGCTTTACCCTCAGTCCGGGATATTTCAACACCTATGAACCAGGAAAAAGACCGTTCCACACGATCATCCCCGGATTTATCACCAAAGACGGGCAACCCCACATCAGTTTTGGTGTCATGGGTGGAGCTATGCAGCCTCAGGGACACGCGCAAATCGTAATAAACCTGATTGACTTTGGCATGAACCTGCAGGAAGCCGGTGATGCACCCAGGATACACCATACCGGCTCATCAGAACCAACCGGTCAGCGCATGACCAACGGAGGTACGCTGAACCTGGAGTCGGGGTTCCCCTACGAAACCATCAGAACCCTCATGGGCAAAGGCCATACCATCCAATGGGCCAACGGACCATTTGGTGGATACCAGGCCATTATGTGGGATCCGGTCAATAAAGTTTATTACGGCGCCTCAGAGTCACGCAAAGACGGCCAGGCCGCCGGCTATTAACCTAAAACTTAACATATGGAAAATAAAAAACCACCAAAAGCCTATCAGGACGCAAAATTTCTGAACTCTCCAGCTGCCAGAGAACTCAGGATACTGTCAGAATATCTTGAACCAAAATCAAGACTGCGTAAAAACAAAGTCCAGGATACTATTGTGTTTTTTGGCTCAGCGCGCACATTGCCCCAAAAGGAGGCACAAAAAAAACTGGATTTACTAAAGACGGCCGGTAATACAACCGAAAAAGAATTGAAGCTGGCACAAAGAGACCTTGATATGTCCAGGTATTACGAAGATGCTGCTGAACTATCAAGACGTCTGACCAAGTGGGCAAAAGAAAGGTACACACCCCATAGCCGTTTCATAGTAACCACCGGTGGTGGTCCGGGTATTATGGAGGCAGCCAACAAGGGAGCCAAACTTGCAGGAGGTAAAACCATCGGATTCAATATCAGCCTGCCCTTTGAACAAGAGCCAAACCCATATATTGACCCCTCATTGAACTTTGAGTTTCATTACTTTTTCATGCGTAAGCTATGGCTTGTTTTTACTGCGAAAGCTTTTGTGATTTTTCCCGGCGGATTCGGCACCCTGGATGAATTCATGGAGGTACTGACTCTTGTCCAGACAGGGAAAATCAAAAAAGAACTGAAGATCATCCTTTATGACAGAAAGTTCTGGGATCAGGTAATCAATATCCCAAAGTTGGTTGAGTTGGGAACTATCAGTGAAAAAGACCTGAAGTTATTCAGGTATTGTCAGACTGTAGACGAAATGGAGCAAGAGCTCATACCCCACTTAATAAAGGTGGAGAGCAAAAGCCGCTTGCTCCGTTAATCAATAGGTTCTTATTCATATCGCAGAGACATGGACGGATTCATGGATGCCGTCCGCAGCACTCTGTAGCTGATGGTAGCCAATGCAATTATAACTGCTATGACAAATCCAAGCAAAAAGTCAGGTGGCTGCATGCTGATGCGGTAATGATAATTCTGTAACCAGTTGCCAGCTACCCAATAAACCAATGGCCAGGCAACTACTGTGGCCACGGCCACCAGAACCATTACATCTTTGCAAACCAGATACCAGATATCTGCAATGCTGGCCCCAAAAGTTTTACGCACCCCAATTTCTCTGGTCCGCTGTTGCAGAGAAAAGGCCGTCAAACCGTAAAGTCCCATGGATGCAATGATGATGGCCAAAATGGTGAATATCACAGATAGCTGGGCATTTTGCTCCTCTTCGCGATACAGGCGGTTGAAATCATCATCCATAAAATAATACAGCATGGGCTCACTGGCAGTAAACGAGTCCCATATGTTTTCGGTTTCCTGAAGAACCCTCCTTAACATACCAGGCTCATAACGTAAACTCACATAACCCCAGTGAATATTGTCATGTTTGAAAAGCAGGATGGCAGGCGAAATATCATACCTTAGTGATTCATAGTGAAAGTCATCCATCACCCCGATAACGGGAAGCACCGTTGGTTCACCACCTCCAAATACAGAAACAATCCTGGTCTCTGCAATGTCGTCAAGGTGGTAGTTTCTGACAGCACTTTCATTAAGGATACAAGCCTGCTGGTCTGTCAGCAGATCAGGATCAAAAAAACGACCATTTGCCATAGTTATTCCAAATGTTTCCAGAAAATCATAATCCACCCAAAATGTGGTCATCAAAAAAGATTCATCCTGACGCCCCCTGATGGTGTATCCGTTATTGCTGTTGCTTCTGCCGGGGATAGCGGTTGAAGCGGACACAGAGGTAACCCCCGGTATGGCCTGTAGTTCGGTCTTAAAGGCATCAACCTGTCCACCCAAAACATAAGCCCGCCTTACGACCAGAATGTTTTCCTTGTCAAACCCAAGATCTTTATTGGTCATGAAGGTTAATTGCCTGTACATGATCACCGAACCCGAAATAAGCATGATAGAAATGGCAAACTGAAGAACAGTCAGACCAAGTCTCAAACGGGTATTTTGTTTTCCGTTTGTCTTTCCCTTCAACACCGTGGCCGGATTGAACGAGGACAGGTAAAACGCTGGATAACTACCAGCAAATAAGCCAACCAATACAGCAAGGAGCAACATGCCAGGAATTACATACCAGGTTTTCAGGTAAGAGAGATTGAGACTCAAAGACAAAATATTGTTGAAAAAAGGTAAAGTGAACTCAACCAGAATGACTGCAATAAAAAGGGCCAAAAATGACAATAGCACCGTCTCCGTGACAAACTGTGTGATCAGCATGCCCCTTGTTGACCCGATTACTTTTTTCATACCCACCTCCCTGGCGCGTTTGGTTGCCTGCGCGGTGGACAAGTTCATAAAGTTAATGGAGGCAATAACCAGAATCAACAAACCAATCCCTCCGAATATCCAAAGGTATTTTGGGTCATTGGCGGGTTGATGATGGTACTCTATCGTGGGATCTAAATGGATTTCTGAAAGCGGTTGCAAGAAATAGTTGTAGCTGTTTCCCATGGCCAAAAAATCTTCAACTGAAATACCCATTAATTGTTTTACCTGGGGGCCGACATATTTCAGAATCAAATCTTCAAACCTGTCTTTGACAGCTTCCGGATCTGACCCGGGAAACAGTTTTAAATACGAAAAATAACTATTGTTAAGCCAATGATCGCTATTGTGCTGTGGCAGGGAGACAAAAGACCCGATCATGCCCACACTGAAATGGGTATTTGCCGGAATGTCTTCCATAATACCCGTAACCCTGAAATGGTTTTCCATGCCTCCGGCACGTATCGTTTGGTTCAGGGGGTCCTCATCTCCAAAAATTCTTGCGGCCGCCGTCTCTGTAAGCACCACAGAAAAGGGTTCAGTAAGGGCCGTTTCTGCATTTCCACGTAGCAGGCGAATGGAGAAGAAATCAAAAAAGGAAGAATCTGCCAACGCAAAATGGTCTTCAGTAAAATACCTGTCTTCAACCTGAATAATGGTCTCGTCCCAAATTTGCATGCGAAGAAAGTTCTCAACTTCAGGGAATTCTCTGGCCATAGCTGGCGCAACAGGAGGAGCAACGTATGCAGCCTTGATTTCCTGTCCGCTCATTATACCATGTAGCCCCAAACGATAGATCTGATCACGGTGTTCATGGTATTTATCATAGCTGAGCTCGTGGATCACAAATAAAGAGATCATCAGGCTACAAGCCATACCAATGGCAAGGCCCAGAACATTGATGGTAACGTATCCGCCTTGTCTTTTCAGTGACCGAAAGCTGAATCTGAATAAATGACGCGTCATGGTTTTTGTTTTCGTTGGTTGCTCGAATAAGTCATTGTCTATCTGACGATCTGTTGGGCCGGGATGTTACAGTAAATCATTCAATGTTTTAAAGTTTCAATCACCTGGTATGCTCATGAACGGATGATTAACTGCAAACGAACACAACAATTGTCGTTCTCAAAACAATTATCAAAATCAATGCCCATCGTTTTACTGCGTTCATATACCGCGTTTTGTGGATTTTTTATTGAGCGGTTTTTTGTCCATTCATGAACAAATATTGTCCGTAATTGGACAAATCAATACACTGTGGTAGTCACACCCTGATGTGACCATTCAGACTGAAAAACAGTACAGATAAAATCATTCTGGTCTGGTCATGAATGACCATATGCAGGTTTTACATATCATTGCCTGATAAATATACCACGATTGCCAGGCGACCAGGGTATAGGGGAGTGATTGCCAGAGTGTGATCTGGCACAGGCGGCATCTTTCCAAACGCAAAATGCCAACATAAGAAACCCCATCCCGCCAATGACCGCAAAATCTTCTTTGGGATGAGGTTATTAAACAATGATGTTTAACACCACAAATGTAAAAAAATGAAACAAAGAATTTTACAACTGTCAGCAATCTTGCTATGTTTGTCGGGACTATTTACAGCATGTGCTGATGAAGAGCTCAGCACCCGGCAACCGGATAAAGAATGCCCTGAACAATTGGCGGAGTTAATTACCGCTGACGTAGAAAGGTTTCACAGACTTGGGATCGCTCACGTTGTTAAAGAGATGCAATTGCATCCGGGATCCGGTTTATTAAACATGAAATTCGACCAGGTTATGGGTTTAATGGGGCATAATATCAATGATTACGCAGAGACATTCGATTGGAATTTTGAACCTGATCTGAGGGGGTTACAAATAACCCGGGATGCGATCGACTTATTCACAGTTTTATCGGGACAAGAAACAAAGAATTGGCTTGACGTTATGGTAAAACAATTAAAATCAAACGACGAATACGAAAACGATCTGGTTGATTTTGACAAAATTGCCATGTTTTCTCAAAAAATCGGAGAAATAATAACCACAGATTCCAAAAAGGAGTGCCCGGATGAGCACCTTGATTTTATTCAGGAAAAACTGGATGAATTGATGTCGAATGCCACAAATCAACTCAATGAGCACGAAGTATTCATAGTTAACAACAATGCTAGTGTAGGTTTAAGCTCAATTGGTTCATGGCAGCAGATCATATCCCAATGGACAGATCATAAAGAGGGAGGAGGAACCATCGACTGGAAACTGGTGGGTGAAATAGCAGAAGCAGATGCTGTAGCAGGTGTCCTGGCATGTATGGGCAATTCCAAAGCAATCGTTGCAGCAAGCATTTTAGGCGGCTGGGGCGGCTTTCTGGCTTCGGCCGGATCTATATTCGCAAAATCTTCGGTCGTATTCTCAGCTGGCTATTATTACTGGACTTTAAGGGAAAATGAAGATGATCCTGAAAATATTAAACCAAAAATACCATGAAACTGATTAGAATGTATTTTTCATACAACCGTCTGAATCGCTCACTGATTAAACTACCCTTAGTGTTTTTGATTTGGGCAGCCTATGCTACTTTGATGTATGGGACAAACCATATCGGGCTCAAATTATCACTGTTTCTTACAGTCATATATGTGCTGTTTACCATAAATCTTAAAGAGGGAATTAACAAATCCATTGCCAAGGGCGCAGATTTCTACAGTTTTCTGACTTTTTACCCCCTGAAAGGAGGAATATTCAGGCAACTGCTTCTGCTTCCGGTGCTGGGTTTGTTGCTGCATTTGATTCAGGACTACAACACCTGGCAAAAGTCTTTTGAAGTTGCCCTGCATATGTGGGTACCCTATATTATTCTTGCCATTATGCAAGATGTAGAACGCTGGTTGATCTACAAACACGGATTATCATAACCCCTTGACCATTCAACAAAAGAAATAAGTCGATTTAATGTTTTCTGTCTATTATATTTGATGATGTAAAAGCTTTGCCCTATCATTGTACCTCTACGGGTATTCTTTTTGTAGATCGATGCACGAAAGGGAGTTAGTTGATCGCCAGTCGCTGCTCCCTTTCTGCTTTTGCGGCTGCGCCGTGTTAGGCGGCTGCGCCCCGCGCCGAGCCCTACTTTCTACTTTTGCGGCTGCGCCGCAGTTGATAGGTTAATGAGTTTAAAAGTTGATAATGCCACAGACCAACTTTTCAACCGCCGTCGCTTGCGACGGCTA